>NZ_BEWL01000002.1 GCF_002723915.1 Gluconobacter albidus | reverse complement strand
GAATTCACAAGACACTTATCAACAGAAAAAATCCCGGTTTTCTGCGGTAAAAATGACTAACCCACGTTATTCATTGCGAATCGCACTCGAAAAAAGGCGGATTTTTCTCAAATTTTCTGCTTTTCTCAGAAGTCCGGCCAGTTGGGAGCCAGATGGCCACCAATCCGCAGCGGGGCGACCTTTCTGGCCAGACCGGTGGCATCATCCGTTTCCACCATGAGCCCACAAACTGTCGCCTCCCCTTCCGCCGGCTGCGGACGGTCACCCGGGGTTTTACGAACCAGTTTGTGAAGGGCGGCGGGTTTTCCCATTCCTATGACGCTATCGTAGTCACCACACATTCCCGCATCTGTCTGATAGGCTGTGCCTGCGGGCAGAATGCGGTGATCTGCGGTGGGAACATGCGTGTGGGTCCCCACCACGACAGAGGCCCTGCCATCAAAATAGGCTCCAAAGCCCATTTTCTCGCTGGTGGCCTCGGCATGAACGTCAATCAGGATGGCATGAACCGTCACCCCGAGACGGTGCCGGGACAGGATTTCGCTGACGACCCGGAAAGGATCGTCCAGCGGGTCCATGAAAATGCGGCCCATCACATTGATGACCAGAGCCCTGCGCCCGCGGCTTATTTCGACGATATGGCTCCCCTGCCCCGGGGTTCCGGCAGGATAATTGGCGGGCCTGACGATATGAGGAGCCTGATTGATATAGCCGATCATGTCACGACGGTCCCAGGCATGGTTGCCCAGCGTAATGACATCGACCCCGGCGCTATGCAGGTTTTTCGCTATATCAGGCGACAGGCCATAGCCGTGTGAAGCATTCTCCCCATTTGCGACCACCAGATCCAGTGAGAGTTTCTGACGCCAATCGGCCAGATTTCGGATAATGGCCTCACGCCCGCTACGCCCGATAATGTCGCCCAGAAACAGCAGTCTCAACAGTCAGTCTTTCATAATGGTTTTGGGAGATCAGCCCTGATAATTCCGCGCTCGGTCACAATCGTTTTTAACGGAACGTCGTAAGGCCCAGTCGGCACGGAATCGACCTGCTGACCGGCAAAACCGAAGCCGATCGCCGGCACATCCAGTGCGGCCAGAGTACGGTCATAGTAACCGCCACCATATCCAAGGCGGTAACCGAAACGGTCGAACGCCAGAAAGGGAACGAGAACGAGATCCGGAACCTCAATTTCCCCTTCGGGGTGCGATGTTCCGAAACGACCAGCGATCATGGGGCAAGCGGGCGTCCAGCGCCTGAAAACCAGAGGAGAGCCCTTGGGCGTGGTTTCAGGTAACAGAACCTGACGTCCTGTTTCCGACACAGCGTGACATAGAGGCCGAAGATCGACTTCTCCGGCAAGAGGCCAGACAGCGGCAATCCGCTGGGCTGGCTGTGCAAGAATTTCCTTCAGGAGAAGGAGGCGCAGCCGCTCTTCATCAGCAGGAGAAAGTGCCAGCCGACACTCCGCCATTTTACAACGCAGTCTTTTTTTAAGAACGTCGATTTCGGAAATCTGTGGAGCCGCCAAAGCCGTTGGTCTTTTCAGCCCTCCTAGACCTGCAAGTGCAGGTGGGCACCGGTTAACGTGACCAGGGCCACGACAGAGCCAGTTCCCGTAGGAATGCTTATCGGCCCGGGGGATGATTTGCCTGACGCACCAGGCAGCTCCATTCCCTATATTAGACTGTCCGGCCCGATGTTCAATGCAAACCTTGAAGAATCAGGAGGCGCGTTCAAGTTCTGCGGCAAGAAGCTCCGCCTGCCCCGCCAGTCGGGCCAGCCGCTCCTGACGCGCGCCCTCACGTTGAAGCAAATGGCCTGCCTGCTGGATCTGCGCCTCGGCCTGAGGCGAAATCTGCCGGTGCTTCAGTTCGAAAATTTCATCGGCCATCAGAAGCGCTGCCATCATGAGCGTCTTGGATTCGCTTGCAGCGCCACCCAGACTCCGGGCCCGCTGGAGCCAGCCTTCGACATGACGGGCCATGTCATACAGATGCGCTTCTTCGCCATCCTGACACCCGACGCTATAGACATAACCATTAAGGCGAATAGACACCTGTCCCATTGGTCAGCCCTCTTTCCTGTTCAGCACGCCCTGAATGCGGGCGCACAGCGCATCAATATTGGCTGCAAATTCCGAAAGATCAGGCGCAGAATGAAGGGCGCGCTCACAGGCTTCCTTTGCCAGCACATGACGCTCGGACGCAGCGGCAATCCGCATCATCGCTTCCTCAAGACGCTCAAGCGTCTTATCGTCCTGCGCAATACCTGTCTCGTTTACCGCCACGTTCTTCCCGTTCCTGCAATCATCATGCCAGTCAAATGCCCGATACAGACCTGCTCCGGCCCGTTGCTCAGGAAAGACCCGATCCCGCTTTGGGGTCAAGGACATCCCTGCCCGTTCACTATCCTGTTTTCGTAATTTCGTCGCGCCACGAGATGGAGCGTGTGGCCCAACTCAAGGGAAAACGGTTTCTTGCTCTTTCCGTCGAAAGTGCAGGCAGCAGTTTTGGCGTTCCCTGGTGGCTGAACGTCGTGAACACCCATGCAGAACTGTCCATTCTGGACTGCGGCGACTCCCCCACGACGGCACGGCAGGCACTGGATCTCGGGGTTGGAGGGGTGATCTGCCGGGTCAATGCGGCACAGTTGCGCACTCTGCAATCCTATGACCGATACCGCGGGCGCCTCCTGACGCTCAGACCGCCTAGCTCCCGCTCCGACAATCTGCGAGAAGATCCCCATGACAGCCTGTGATCTCTACCCCGTTCTGCAAACCGGTTTCGATATGGATGCCGCTTTGGCGGTACTGCACGATATTCTGCCGTTGCCTGAAGTCACCGCCCTGCGGCTGCCTCGTGGCTGGACACCAGAGAAAGCACAGCTTTCAAAACTCGTAGCCCTGCTTCATGCCAATGGGGTCGCCCTGATTCCTGAAGTCGACGTTCCGCTGTCCGGTACATCAGACTCTCTGCTGGGAATCTGCGATGGACTGCATGTCGCCTGTGTCGAGGATCTGGTCACCCTTCGTAAGACCGTCGGGAGCGACATGCCGATCGGCTGTCACTGCGACAACCGTGATGACGCCATGAAAGCTGGCGAATCGGGCGCAGACTATGTCGCGTTTCCAGCGGGCGATCTGGAACTGGTGAAATGGTGGAGTTCCGTCATGGAGCTTCCGGGCGTTACCGAGAACGTCACGACCCCGGCTGACGCGTCCCTAGCGATCGCTGCCGGAGCTGATTTCCTTGCCATCCCCCTTCAGTTTGATGGCAAGGATCAGGAGCGGTTTTCAGCGATGGCCGTGCTTGCGGCCGGTTGAAACCGTTTTGACGGGTATCGGCAGCAGCGTGTCCTGGGTGAAGTAAAGAACGCCATTGGACTGTGGGAAAGACTTACCCCACAGGCGGTTAGTCTCACCAACTGCGTTTTCGAGCAGCAATTCACCGGTATGCGGAGACATTTCTACGCCCAGAAGATCCCCGTACAGGGTCTTCAAACCGATCGCATGCCCATGATTGCGCTGGATCGCCCGGCGCAAAGCGGCTTCGTTCCATTTTCCGTACGCAATCGTATAGCCCAGAATATGGACGAGCTGCCCACGATTGGCCGGTGCAAGCAGCCCACCGGGCCAGCGCGCACTCAGACGTTCCATGGCGGCGTTGGGAATCGCAAAAAGCGTGTACGGCCCCGGACCGCTGATCCAGGGCTCCAGCTTCGCCACCCGGAGCGCCTTGACGTAATCGCTGAGTTCCAGAGAACCCGCGATATTTTCGTCAAGGGGACGGTCCTCGTAGGACATCATCGGAGGAGAATGGTAGGCAACCGGGCTGTTGGGCGTCCCGTCCGCGCTGGGCTGGTAAGCACCATCCGTAGTTCCCGGCATGGTGGAAGCCCGGGCGCTGATCCGGGTCTCGAAACTGTCCTGATAGTTCTTCGTCCAGTCCGTACCCTGCCAGTCAGGATCGCCACAGGCGGAGAGCGTGGCCCCGAGAAGAAGCCCTACGCCGAGTTTCAGCCCCTTCTCCCAGCCCGGAAACCGTCGTGAGGGAAAAACATCGAGTCGCACATCCATGCCTGATCGCACCATCCTGTGAGCGGGAGAGACGACCATAGAGCAGGTCGGGTGATTCAGCACCCGTCCCCGCGCATGGTCCATCCGACGACCCTGCCGCTGACCAGCTCGAATGTCGTCTGACAGCTCGTGTTGTAATAGGTTGACGGAAAACCGCCACCCCATCCACCCATGCCGCCCCAGCCGCCGCCCCAGCCGCCCATGCCACCCCAGCCACCGCCCCAGCCACCGCCCCAGCCGCCCATACCGCCGCCCCAGCCATCCCAACCCCAGCCACCACCGGGAGAATACTGCGTCTGGTTGTCGATATAGGCGAGGAACGTATGGCCCTGCGCATCGTAGTTGCGGGTCGGCACACCAAACTGGCGCAGGACATCCACTTCGGACTTGCCGACCATGGAATCCAGAACCTTGCGCTGCTGAAGAGTCGGGACCTCACAGGCGGAAAGGCCCAGCAGCACCAGAACGGACAGCACGCCAACTTTTTTCATCATCATCTTCCCCGACTGTGCCGCTGCAACGCGGTCATGTTCCTCTTTCGACACGTTCTAGCCCTTCTGACGCAAAAGAAGGATTAAAACTCCTGCAAGTTCCGAAAAGATCAGGCCAACCACAAAATGTCACTGATCCGCGGCGCCCCCGTTGCCAGCATCACCAGCCGGTCAAATCCGAGCGCGATCCCCGAACAGGGCGGCAGATCCGGGAGCGCCGCCAGAAAATTCTCGTCCACCGGCCAGTCCTGATCCGGTGACAGACCGATACGGCGCTTGCGGTCCGTTACAAAACGCTCCCGCTGCTCCACCGGATCCGTCAGCTCCTCGAACGCATTTGCCAGTTCCAGCCCCCCCACATACAGCTCGAACCGCAGGGCGGCGCGCCCATCCATCGGATCCCGGCGCGCAAGAGCGGCCTGTTCAGCCGGCCAGTGCGTCAGGAATGTGGGACGTTCACGGCCGATCACAGGCTCGATACGCTCCAGCAGAAGCCGGAAAAACAGATCCTCCCAGGTCTCCCCGTTGCGCAGACCAACACGCGCCTGCTCTGCAAGGGCTGCAGCATCTCCAGCCGTTCCCAGCAGATCCGCCCCCACATAACGCGCGAAAGCAGCCTGCATCGTCAGACGCTCGAAGGGGAGTGACAGATCAATGATATCCGTGCCCCGATGCACCACAGGCGGCAAAAGGGCGCGCAGGAAAGATTCCGTTTCATCCATCAGGGACGACAGGTCAGCACCCGGACGGTACCATTCCAGCATGGTAAATTCGGGCGCATGCGTGTTGCTCGCCTCACCATTGCGCCAGACGCGCGCGAGCTGGAACACGGCTTTCCCCGTCGCCGCCACGATCCGCTTCATCGCGAATTCCGGACTCGTGTGCAGGAAACGCGCCTCGCGGGAGCCGTCAGGGCGTTCAAGCTCGGTTCTGAAGCACCGTAGATGGACTTCTTCTCCTGGAACGGGAACGGCGCAGGGCGTCTCGACTTCCAGATAGCCCCGTTCTTCAAAGAAGCTCCGAACGGATCTCACCATCTGTGAACGCCGTTCGAGCAGCGGCAGACGCTCGGAGATCCGGGCCGAATCAGCGTCCAATCCAGCGGACAATACGGTCATTGCGTCTATCGCTCCTGTTGCAAAACGGGGACCCACACCGCTAGAGGCATCACATGCACGATATGGTCAAGACAGCCCAACAGCATTCCCCAAAACGCGCCACTCTCCGCACACCGTCGGATCTGATCGACGCAGGGCTGGCGCATGAGACGGACCGTTCAATGCTCGAAGCGGTGGGCGAACGCTTCACGATGGCTATTCCTCCCGCCTTTCAGGACCTGATCACACATCCGGACGACCCTATCGCCAGACAGGTCATTCCCGATGCGCGCGAACTGGTCACGCTGCCGCACGAAGACACGGACCCGATCGGTGACGATGCGCTCTCGCCCGTCCCCGGAATTGTCCACCGCTACGCTGATCGTGCGCTTCTCAAGCCTCTGCTGGTCTGCCCGCTTTACTGCCGCTTCTGCTTCCGCCGCGAACATGTTGGACCCGGCGGTGGCCTTCTGAATGATGCGCAACTTGAAACCGCGCTGGACTGGGTGCGGCAGCATCCCAATATCCGTGAAATCATCCTCACGGGGGGCGATCCGCTCATGCTGGCGCCCCGCCGGCTGAAGCACATCGTGCAGTCCTTGTCCGACATTCCCCATATCGAAACCATCCGCATCCATTCCCGCGTCCCCGTCGCCGACCCGGCCCGCATGACGGCAGAGCTTCTGGATGCGATGGAGACGGACCGCGCCATGTGGCTCGTGGTCCATGCCAACCACGCCAGCGAACTGACACCGGAGGCCACGAAAGCCATCCGCGCCGTCCTGTCGCGCGCCATTCCGGTCCTGTCGCAATCGGTTCTGCTGCGTGGGGTCAACGATACGGTGGAAAGTCTGGAAGCCCTGCTGCGGGCATTCCTGAAAGCGCGGGTCAAACCCTATTACCTGCACCATCTGGATGCAGCAGCCGGAACGGGACATTTCCATGTTCCGGTCGAGGAAGGACAGGCGTTGCTGCGCCAGCTCCGCGGGCGTGTGACCGGCCTTGCCTGGCCAACCTATGTTCTGGATATTCCGGGCGGCCGGGGCAAAGTCCCGATCGGCCCGGAATATCTCAAGCCCGGCTCTCCGGGGACGGTTTCAACACCTGACGGAGAGACGTGCGACTTTACCTGAGACGGAAAAAGAGCCTACTTCGCGCCAAACATATGCGTGGCGTGTGTAATCGCACCGCCCGCGCGGATCGCCGCGGCCACGAGCGCGATTTCGGAAAGCTGGGCGTCCGTCGCCCCGGCTTCGCGCGCCGCCTTCACGTGGAGTTCAATACAGTACGGACACTGGGTCGTCAGGGCGACAGCCACGGCGGCAAGCTGCTTGGTGAGGGCGCTGACCGTCCCTTCCTCGAAAGCCGCGCGGTCGAACTGCCAGAAAGCGTCCATGCCCTTGGAGGCATTGGCTTCGAGATGGGAAATGCGCGAGAGGTTCTTCATATCGTACATGCGTCTTCTCCTTGCGTTTCGCCCTGACCCTCAGGACGCACACACAGTCTGACATGACCTGCCCAGTGCGCGCTCCCAAGCCCCTCTTCCTTCACACTTTCCTGAAGTCCCCACAGCCCACGTATCCCTTGTGCCTTGCTTAGAGCCCCCGTGCGGCGCTAGAAGCCCACAAGACGTGACAGAAAATCCCTATCCAAGGGTCATCAGGACACAAGCATGAAACAGCAAGCCAACCTTATCCGGGCCGGCCAGGTCATCGAGCACGACGGTCGCCGCTGGACGGTTCTCAAGCAGCAGATCATCACCCCGGGCAAGGGTGGCGCCTTCATTCAGGTCGAAATGCGCGATCTCAAGACGGGCAACAAGACCAACGAACGCTGGAGAACGGCTGATTCCGTCGAGCGTCTGATGACGGAAGACAAGGACTACACCTACTCCTACATGGATGGTGACAATGTCGTCCTGATGGACCCGGAAACGTTCGAACAGCTGATTCTCGCCAAGGACATCTTCGGGGACCAGTTCGCGTTCCTTCAGGACAACATGCCGCTGAACGTCAAGCTGGTCGAAGGCGACCCGGTGGGCGTGGAACTGCCCCCGCATGTGACGCTGGAAATCACGGAAGCCGACCCTGTGGTCAAGGGCCAGACGGCCAGCTCGTCCTACAAGCCTGCCGTGCTGTCCAATGGCGTCAAGACGCTTGTTCCGCCGTTCATCGAAGCCGGTGAGCGCATTGTTGTCCGCACGGAAGACGCCTCCTACGTCGAACGCGCGAAGGACTGATCCATCATGCGTCTCTCCCCGCACATGGCCGTCATGCAGGGCGCCGCGCAGAAGGCCTCGCGCCGTCTGCTCCGTGACTTTGCAGAGGTCGAACAGCTTCAGGTCAGCATCAAGGGTCCGGGAGATTTCGTCTCTCAGGCCGACCTGCGTGCCGAAACCATCCTCCGCGAGGAACTGAGCCGTGCGCGGCCGGGCTATGCCTTCCTGATGGAAGAAAGCGGCGCTTCGGGCGGGGACAACTGGACCTGGCGCTGGGTTGTCGATCCGCTGGACGGCACGACGAACTTCCTGCACGGCATTCCGCACTGGGCCATTTCCATCGGCCTTCAGCGCAGACTGCAGGACGGCTCGGTCGAACTGGCCGCCGCGGTTGTCTACAACCCGGCGGCCAACGAAATGTTCTGGGCCGAAAAAGGCGTGGGCGCGTTCCTCAACGAGCGCCGCCTCCGCGTCTCCGGCCGCCGCAATATGCTGGAAGCCGTTTTCGCAACGGGCATTCCCTTTGCGAAGGTTCCGGGCAGCAGCCGTCTGCCGTTCGCTCGCGTTCTCGGCGCGCTGATGCCGCAGGTCGCGGGGATTCGCCGCTTCGGCGCCGCCGCTCTCGATCTCGCATGGGTCGCCGCAGGCCGTTACGAAGGGTACTGGGAATTCGGCATCAAGCCGTGGGACTGCGCAGCAGGCCTGCTTCTGGTGCGTGAAGCCGGTGGCTACGCGACCGATCCGGACGGCAACGAACTCCACGATCTGCCGGACGACGTGAATGTCGTTGCGGGCAACACAAACCTGCACGGCACTCTGCGCGCGCTCGTGCATGAAGCCCTGAACCGGAACTGACTGACCGGAGCTGACGAAACTGTCCTCACGCCCCATTGCGGGAGTCGTGAGGCGTCGTCTAGGATCGGCCTGACATGCACAGGCCGATCCTCTCCTCCCTTTCTCTGGCGGCCTTTCTGGCCTGCCTTTCGCTGCCCGCCGCACAGGCACAGGTCACCAGCAATCTGGATGATCTGCCTCAGGCTAAACCAGCCCCTTCCGCGAAAAAACCGGTCCCTGCGCCGCGCACGGCCCACACCCCGGCGGCCCATGACGGCACAAAACCGGCTGCCCAGAAACCTGCCGTAGCCTCCACGCCTGCCCCGGCGGCCACTCCAGCCAGATCCGCTCCCGCGCATGAAACGGTTCCAGGCGTTCCTCCCGCTCCGCCGCCGCCCGTCGTGCTGCCCCCCCCGTTCGTTCCGGTCCAGCTTCACCCGCCCGTTCCTCCTGCGGACGTGACAGCTGTCGCCGATGCCGCAAGCCGTACGGAATCGCTGCCTGACGGTGGATTGCGGGTTCTGTTTCCATCCGGAAGCGAAGCGCTGAACGCCGACAGCCTTAAAACGCTTCAGGCCTATGGAGCCGAACTCTCCCATCACCCAGAAGAGCGGGTGGTGCTGATCGCTCATGCCACACTGCCAGGCGATGACGTCTCCATGCCGCGCCGCATCGCGCTGGCCCACGCACTCGCCGTGCGCTCGATCTTTATTCACGCAGGTGTCGCTACCACCCGTCTCTATCCCCGCGCGCTGGGACGTCCGGACGCCGGAGACAGCGCGCCTGCCGACCGGCTGGATGTTGTCATCGAGACAAATCCCGCAGACCCCTCACCTTCCGCAAACGGCCTGCCGAAATAACATCAGGAAAGACACGCCGTGACACGTCCTACGACCTATCTGCTCCGAATGGCCGTTTTCCTTGTCGCGGTCGGCCTTCTGGCCGCGACAATGGGCACAACCCTGCTTCAGGCCTTCAGTGCGAACCCGAAGCTCGATGCCATCATCCTTGGTGTGCTCCTCCTGGGCATCCTGTGGAACCTGCATGTCGTCCAGCGCCTCATGCCGGAAGTGCACTGGGTTGAACTCCTGCGCCAACCCCGCGCCGGTCTGGCCGCACCCAAGGCGCCGCGCCTGCTCGCCCCCATGGCCAGCATGCTGGCGGCCCGCAACCGCACGGACCGCCTGACGCTTTCCACCCAGACGACGCAGGCCATGCTCGACAGCCTGTCTTCGCGGCTGGATGAAAGCCGGGAAATCTCCCGCTACATGACGCAGCTCCTGATTTTTCTGGGTCTGCTGGGCACGTTCTACGGACTTCTGCTGACGGTCAGCTCGATTGCCGGTGTTATCGGCAACATGTCCGCGGGCGGTGGGGACATGGATGTCATGTTCAACCAGCTCAAGACCGGACTGGCCGGCCCGCTGGCGGGCATGTCCACGGCGTTTTCGGGCTCGATGTTCGGTCTCGCCGGCGCACTGGTCCTCGGCTTTCTGGATCTGACCGCCGGACAAGCCCAGACCCGCTTCTTCAACGAACTGGAAGAATGGCTGGCTGGCGTGACGCGCGTGAGCGGCAGCACGTCGATCGACAGCGATGGCGCACCTGTTCCCGCCTATGTTCAGGCCCTGCTCGAACAGACCGCCGAAAATCTGGAAACACTCCAGAACGCCGTCTCCCGCAGCGAGGAAAACCGCGTCCGCGAACTGCACATGCTCGACAGCCTTCAGGAGCGCCTGCGCGGCATGACGGATCTGCTCGCCGCCAACCAGACGCTCATGACCCGCACCGCCGAAACCCAGACCGCCCTTCTGCGCCATATGGGCGATGACGGTCCCGGCTCTCAGGGCACGGCGCTCCTACGGATCGAGACGCATCTCAGCCGCCTGATCCAGGAACTGCATGAAGGCCGTGCGCAGACGATCGGAGAGCTTCGAAACGATCTCCGCGTTCTGGCCCGCACGATTGCGGCGGCCTCCGGCAGCACGACGCCCTCCCCCGGCAGGCAGGACTGATCCATGGCCCGGCGCAGACGCGGATCCCACAACGCCCTTGATGCCTGGCCCGGCTATGTGGACGCCCTGTCCACCCTGCTGATGGTCGTCACCTTCGTCCTGCTGGTGTTTGTCGTGGGGCAGCAGTTCCTTTCGGTCTCGCTGTCACGACGCGAACACACGCTCGACGCCCTGCAAAAGCAGCTGGCCGAGCTGTCGCACATGCTGTCGATGACGGAAGACAAGAACAAAAGCCTGTCCTCCACCGTTGCCACGCTGTCTGACGAAAAGCAGCACAATCAGGTCCAGCTCCAGACCCTTTCGACCCAGATCGCCGCCTTGACGGGTCAGCTACAATCGAAAGATCAGGCCCTGGCCTCGGCAGACGACACGAGCAAACAGCAGAACAGTAAGATCTCGGACCTTCAGGCGCAGGTTGAAGAACTGACCCGCCAGCTTCAGGCGATCAGCAACGCCCTCGACATTGAAAAGAAGAACGAGCAGGGCAAGGACGCCCAGATCGCTGATCTTGGCAACAAGCTCAATCTGGCGCTGGCCGACAAGGTCAACCAGCTCAAACGCTACCGATCGGAGTTCTTCGGACGTCTGCGGGACCTGCTCAAAGACCAGAAAGGCGTGAATGTCGTGGGAGACCGCTTCGTCTTCCAGTCGGAAATCCTGTTCCCGCAGGGCAGCGCCGATCTGACACCTGAAGGCCGCAAGGAAATCACAACCCTCGCCCATACCTTCAAGCAGGTCGCCTCGACGATCCCGACGGATCTTCCCTGGATCCTGCGCGTGGACGGCCATGCCGACCGCCAGCCGATCCACAGCGCCTTTCCCAGCAACTGGGAACTGTCGTCCGAACGCGCGATTACGGTGGTCAAACTGCTGATTGCCGAGGGCGTGGACCCGCGCCATCTGGCCGCGACAGGCTTTGCCGACTACCAGCCTCTGGACGCTGCCAGTACGCCGGCAGCCTATGCCAGAAACCGCAGGATCGAGTTCCGTCTGACGGACCGCTGATCCCACTCCCGCCTGCCTTTTCACAAAGGCAGGCTTTTGCGCAGATCTACTGACATTTCTGCGATAATCCCTTATGTAGCAGCCATGACCGATACCCCGCTCTCCCTTATCCGCAATTTCTCGATCATCGCCCACATTGATCACGGCAAATCGACGCTGGCCGATCGCCTGATCCAGGCCTGTGGTGCCCTGACCGCGCGCGAGATGAAAAATCAGGTCCTCGATTCGATGGAACTCGAGCAGGAGCGCGGGATTACCATCAAGGCGCAGACGGTACGCCTGACCTATCCGGCCAAAGACGGCCAGACCTATACGCTGAACCTGATGGACACGCCGGGCCATGTCGACTTCGCTTATGAAGTCAGCCGTTCGCTCGCTGCCTGTGAAGGCTCGCTTCTGGTCGTGGACGCCTCGCAGGGTGTGGAAGCCCAGACGCTGGCCAACGTCTATCAGGCGCTCGACGCCAATCACGAGATCGTCCCGGTCCTGAACAAGATCGACCTTCCGGCTGCCGAGCCTGAGCGCGTCCGCGCCCAGATCGAGGACGTGGTTGGCATTCCGGCCGATGATGCCGTCGAAATCAGCGCCAAGACCGGTATCAATATCGAAGGTGTGCTCGAAGCCCTCGTGCAGCGCCTCCCTGCTCCCACAGGCGACGCCGAAGCCCCGCTTCAGGCCCTGCTGGTCGATAGCTGGTACGATGCCTATCTGGGCGTCATCATTCTTGTCCGCATCAAGGATGGCCGCCTCAAGCGCGGTGACCGCATCCGTATGATGCAGACCGGCGCAACCTATCATGTCGATCAGGTCGGCGTCTTTCTGCCCAAGATGCAGTCGGTCGAGAGCCTCGGCCCGGGCGAGATGGGTTATATCAATGCCGCCATCAAGACCGTTGCAGACTGCAATGTTGGTGACACCGTCACGCTCGACAAGCGCCCCGCCCCCAAGGCTCTACCGGGCTTCAAGCCGTCTATTCCTGTGGTGTGGTGTGGCCTCTTCCCGATCGACGCCGACGATTTCGAAAAGCTGCGTGACAGCCTCGGCAAGCTGCGCCTGAACGACGCCTCCTTCCACTTCGAGGCTGAGACGTCGGCGGCTCTGGGCTTTGGTTTCCGCTGCGGATTCCTCGGACTGCTGCATCTGGAAATCATCCAGGAACGCCTGTCTCGCGAATTCAATCTGGACCTGATCGCGACCGCCCCGTCCGTGGTCTACAAAATGCACATGACGGACGGCACGTCCGAGGATCTGCATAACCCGGCCGACATGCCGGAGCTGAGCAAGATCGAAACCATCGAGGAGCCCTGGATCAAGGCGACCATCATGGTTCAGGACGAGTATCTCGGCCCGGTCCTGACGCTGTGTTCCGAACGCCGTGGCGTCCAGATGGATCTGACCTATGTCGGCAACCGCGCCATGGCCGTCTATCGCCTGCCACTGAACGAAGTGGTGTTCGATTTCTACGATCGCCTGAAATCCATCAGCCGGGGTTACGCCTCTTTCGATTATCAGATGGACGGCTACGAAGAGAGCGACCTGGTCCGCATCTCCATCCTCGTAAACCACGAGCCTGTCGATGCCCTGTCCTTCATCTCGCACCGCACCGTCGCCGAACAGCGCGGTCGTTCGATCTGCGGCAAGCTCAAGGATCTGATCCCCAAGCAGCTCTTCAAGATCGCCATTCAGGCGGCCATCGGCTCCAAGGTCATCGCCCGTGAAACAATCGGCGCCCTGTCCAAGGACGTGACGGCCAAATGTTATGGCGGCGACATTTCCCGCAAGCGCAAACTTCTGGACAAGCAGAAGGAAGGCAAAAAGCGCATGCGGCAGTTCGGGAAGGTCGAAATTCCGCAGAGCGCCTTCCTTGCCGCCCTGAAAATGGACTGATCCCAGCCCGATGTCGAAAAGCGCCGCCATCCTGTTCGTTCACAACGAGGTTGATACGATCGGATGGTGGCTGGCCCACCATGCCACCATCGGTTTTTCGACCCTGATTGTCTGCGACGACCATTCGACCGACGGAACCGCTGCCGTCCTCTCAAACGCAGCCACGCTCTACGACATC
Organism: Gluconobacter albidus; assembly: GCF_002723915.1. GTDB lineage: Bacteria > Pseudomonadota > Alphaproteobacteria > Acetobacterales > Acetobacteraceae > Gluconobacter > Gluconobacter albidus. The sequence goes on along the minus strand of NZ_BEWL01000002.1, from coordinate 442,027 downwards.
CGGGTCCAGTCCGCCGATACGACTCTCCCCACACAACTGGAGCGTCAGACCCGCTTCCATGAAAATGCTCTCGAACAGGGCCGGGACGAGTTCGACTGGATGATGATCCTGGCGGCGGATGAGTACCTGCATTTCGAGACCGCCCGATCCGTCACCGAATTCACGGCGGGTGCGACCGAAACAGCAATAGCGATAAACTGGTGTCTGTTCGGCTCTTCCGGACACTTGACTCCTTCGGCCTTCTCACCCGTCGAAACCTTCACCCGTCACGGACTGCTCAACCTGCCGGATCACCGTGTTGTGCGGCATCTTGTCCAGCCCCGTCATCATGGCAGCAGCCTGCCCGATCCCTTCTCGGCAATGGACAGACAGGCGACCTGGGACAAAAGCCGGGTCCTTCATTTTGCCGCGGGCGACCGGGAAAGTTTCTTCAGGCGCAACCCGAGTGCAATGCCTGAACAGGCATGGAAAAATTTCGATCGCAACGATGCCGACTATGGGGGTGCAAGGCGCTGGCTTCCCGAAAGCCGGCGAATTTCCTCTTTCATGACACAGGCGTCACTGACCGATCTATACTGGCGCCTCAAAGCTGCCATGATCCATGCAGACAAGCCCGTGCTGCAAAAGCTTGGCCTGACCCCGGCACAACTCTCCGCTCCCTCGCCCCGACGCTCCCCTCCGCAATTCCGCTTCTGCACACTCGGGCAGTCGCCACGACTGATGCTGGATACGCAGAACGGCTCTCCGGTCTCCGTCGAAGCATCCGACACAAATTTCGGGCGTTACAACCCGCTCGTCATGGCTCTTGAAGTGTCGGACACAGATCTCTGGCACGCATGCCTTTTCACAGAAAACCCCCTGCCCGACCGCTATCTCTGCTTGCCGGGTTCGCCGACGCTTCTGCCCATGGTGCCACTGCGCATCCGGATCGCGGAGAACACGGTTCAGTCGCCCGTGAGCGGTGACGACATCCACATCACCATCCCCGATCATGCCCTGACGGAAATCGATTCTACGATCGGCCTCTACAGCCGCATGACACCCTTCATGGTCCTGACGGCGGAAGGCCATAACCTTGCGGGGCTCCTGCGCGGGATCGACAGACTTCCCGCACCGGATGCCAGCGCCCTGGGCTGTGCGATTGCAATGTTGCCGTTTGAAGAGGCCGAGCGCCTGTCCGACACTTTTCCGGGTGTTGTTCCAAGAAACGTGCGACCGGCCCGACCGCTTCAGGCCTGAGAACCGGCGCTGTTGCGGAACAGGTCAAACGTCAGAACTGCTCCTGCCGTAACAGCATCACACCGTACCACGTCACTCTCGTTCAGAGAGCGCTCCAGATACGCCAGAAACTCCGGCCATTCCCCTTTCTGATGAAAGGCCGACAGATACGCCCGAGGCAAGCCCTCAGCCACACGAGCCGAAAGCACCCTGCCGCCAAGGCGCGATCCCTCCAGAACATACAGAATGCCCAGCGCCAGGCCGTCATGCTCGGGAAAGATGTCCTGACGCGCTGCAGGAACTCCAAGCCCCATCTGCCGCAGATCATCCTTCAGCAGTTCCGAGCGTGAACGCCATGAGGGCAGCGCGCTCGCGTGCTTCGCAAGATAAGTCTCGGCCGTCAGAAGCGCGCCTGCATGAGCCGTCAGAAACGCACTGTAGGATGCTCGATCCGCAAGATCGAAACGCGAAAAAGCCTCATCTACGGCTTCATGCGCCTTTCGGCTGACACGTCGCAGTTCCGCAAGGCCTGAGCTCTTTTGCCCGCCAATGCGTTCAACCGTGTCCATTCGTCCTGATCTTCCTATCCTTTGTGAAACCGTTTCCGGTTCTGTCCGTAATTAGAGTGACTTGCAACAACCAGATCCCTTCCGACACACCACAAATTCCGGAGAAAACCCCGTTGAGCAGCACCCCGCCCCGGACGCCTTCCCCTTCTGACAAACCTCTCGCCGGGCGGGAAAAGCGACATCGGCTCCTGAAAACCGCTGGCGGTATGATCGGAGCGCTGGCGGCCGCCCTCATCATCCTGATCCTGGTATGGCAATGGGACTGGTTCGTTCCCTACATTGACCGCAAGGCCACAGCAGCCCTGCACCGCCCCGTCAGCATCGCGCATCTGCACGTTCATCTTGGCTTCAAACCAACAATTACGGTCGATGATCTGAAAATCGGCCAGCCCGAGGGCTTCGGAAAAGAAAAAGACGACTTTGCCTCTGCTCGCGCCATCACGGTCAAAGTCGATGCCTGGCGTTACCTGACAGGTGGCGGTCTTTTCGTGCCACTGATCCGTGTCGATGCACCTAAAGGCGACATCGTCTCACTGGCTGATGGCACGAACAATTATACATTCCCCTCAGCGTCCGACACATCCTCCCAGACAGCGTCATCCTCAACAGCCCTGCCCAAACTCGGCAAGATCGAGATCAATGACGGCAATATCCGTGTGGCGATGGCAAAGCTGAAGACGGACATGCACGTCCTCATCCATACCGTTCCGCCAAAAGACGGCGATGACGGGCATATCGTGATTGATCTCGAAGGCCGGTACGCCCGCGCGCCCATCACAGGTCATATCGTCGGAGGCGCCCTTCTGGACATTACGGACACCACGCATCCCTATCCGATCGACGGACGCCTCGCCAACGGACCGACCTACATCACGCTGCGCGGCACGGTTGACGATCCGATCCACTTTCGCGGCACCAATCTTGCGCTGCATTTTGCAGGTCCGGACATGGCGCTCCTCTACCCGCTGACGGGCGTGCCCATTCCACAAACCCCGGCCTATAGCGTCACTGGCAATCTCGCCTATTCCGACCGCGCGATCCGTTTCCAGAAATTCGAAGGCCATATGGGCTCTTCGGATATTGGCGGAGACATCAACGTCAATCCGCATCAGAAACCGATCTTCGTGGACGCAGCACTGCACTCCCATTCCGTGGATCTGGCGGACCTGGGCGGCTTCATCGGCGCGCAGCCCGGTGCAGCGAAAAAAGCCGAACCGGCCAGCACACGCGTACTGCCTGACAAGACAATCAATGTCCCGAAACTCAACGCCGCCAACGTCCGTCTGACGTATCACGGCGAGCATATCCGTAACAAAAACTGGCCTCTGGACAACATTGATACCGAACTCGACATCCACGATGGCGCCATTGACCTCAAACACCTGACCTTCGCCACCGGGACAGGAACCATTTCCGCGAACGCTACGCTTGAGCCGACCAAAAACGAGCAGTTCCATACCCGCTTTCGTCTGGAGGTCTCCCGCCTGCCACTTTCACGGATCATGACATCCAAGGACATGTTCCAGGGCGAAGGCACCATTGGCGGGCATGTCACCCTGACATCCACCGGCAATTCGGTCGCAAGCCTGGTTGAAAACGGTAACGGCGGCACAACACTGGTGCTGAACCGCGGGGGTGACGTGACGGCCCTTCTTCCCGATCTGCTGGGACTCAAGCTCGGCTCGGCCATCCTGTCTGCGCTTGGAATTCCGGATCGCTCGAAGCTGGAATGCCTCGTAGCCGACCTGCCCCTCAAGAACGGCATCGTCCATACCGATGCGATGCTCCTGCAAACCGGCACCACCCGGACAAGCGGCACCGGAACCGTCAATTTCCACAAAGACACGTTGGATTACGCCGTGACCACCCGTTCGATCGGGCCACAGATCCTGTCCCTACCCGGCGCGGTCCATATTTTCGGCCCGATCAACAGCCCCACAATTCTGCCCGGTGCGGAACTGATCGGCCGCGTCGCGGCCTCCGTCGGGCTTGGGATCGTCTTCCCGCCCGCGGCCCTTATCCCGACCATCCAGCTTGGTGTCGGCAAGGGCTCGGCCTGCGAAAAAGCCATTCTGGAAGCCAACGAACACCCCGCCGCCGGAATTGCACCTGGCGCCACCACAGGCTCAGGCCCCAGCAGCATCCCGCATCCGAACCATCCCGAAGCTGAAAAGCGCACAAAAGCCTCACATCACCGCCTGAGTCCGGCAGAAGTCAGCAAGGCATGGGAGAAAAAATCGAATCCGAAATGAAAAGATACGCTCCAGCCCATGGCAGGGACAGCTTTTTTGACTATAGCTTGGCCCAGCCATCCCCTGCCCCCGGAGTGTCCGCTTGCTGCTATCCAGACTCGACCGCTGGTTCCATATTACGGCCCGCGGTTCAACGATCCCGCGTGAGGTCATTGCCGGACTGACGGTCTTCGGGGCCATGGCCTATATCGTGGCCGTCAACCCGGCTATCCTCTCGGCAGCGGGTCTGGATCGCCATGACATGGTCATGACCACAATCGCAGGCGCCGTCGCCGGAACGCTGCTTATGGCGCTCTGGGCCAGACTGCCCATCGCCCTTGCCCCCGCCATGAGCAGCAACGTTCTATTCGCGCAGGTCGTGGTGCAGCAGGCCCATGTCAGCCCGCGCACAGCCTTTACGGTCGTCCTGTTCAGCGGACTGTGCTTCACTGCCCTCTCTCTCAGCCAGATCCGCCAGCGCATCATCCGTGGCTTTCCGCCCTCGATCGTCCTCGGGATCCAGATCGCACTCGGCGCCTTCATTGCCCGGATCGGCCTGATCACGGGGGGCATCGCAGTTCCTTCGCCCGAAGGTCTGACATTCGGATCCCTGAGCAGCCCGTCCGTCCTCCTCAGCATGGCGGGTGTCGTTCTGAGCGCCATTCTCGTGGTCCTGCGCGTCCCGGCCGGATTGCTCCTCGCCATCCTCGCCATCACCATCGCCGGACTTTTCATCCACACACCCTCAGGCCCCATCACGCATCTGCCGGCTCACCTGCTGGACTGGCCTCATTACCCGACCAACCTGTTCCTGCCCTTCGATTTCCACGAATATTTTTCCCATCTCGGACTTCTCGTCCCCATCACGCTCTACTTCCTGCTGAGCGATTTCTTCGACGCGACCGCAACCATGATGAGCGTCGCCCACCGCGCAGGCCTGGACGGAACGGTCGAAAAACCCGCTCTCGACCATCGCGCTTTCGGCTCCGATGGAGCGGCCAGCATCATCGGCGCCTCGCTCGGAACCTGCACGGTCTCTGCTTATGTCGAGAGCCTGGCTGGCGTCGAAGCCGGTGGCCGGACAGGCCTGAGCGCACTCGTCGTCGCCGTCCTGTTTGCCCTGTCTTCCGTTTTCTGGCCGCTCATCACCGCCATTCCCGCGATCGCCACAGCTCCCGTGCTCATTCTCGTGGGCCTGAACATGCTCGGCAGCCTCAGCCGTGTTGCTGAAACACCCGCAGAAGCCATCCCGCCCCTGACGATGCTGCTCATCGCAGGCGTGACCGGCAATTTCATGCTGAGCCTGTCCTGCGGCCTGTTGATCTATACCGCACTCGCCATCGCAACCCGCCAGTTGCACCGTCTGACACCAATCGTCCTCGGTCTGGACGCCGCCTTCGTCTTTTACATGGTTCTTCAGGCGCACATGGGAGCATGAAGACTTTTTAAAGCGCGGTTTTAATTCTTTTTTCATGGCTTCAGGGCAGGCTGTCCCGCATGACTTCCTGCCCTCCCAGTCCGCGCCACGTCTTCATCGCCACGCCCTGCTTCGGCGGCACCATCACGCTGGATTACATGCAGTCCCTCATCGGCTGCATGGCCACAGCACCAGCTCATAATCTGCAACTCACCCTGTCCACGATCGGGAGTGACGCCCTCATCACGCGGGCCAGAAACACGCTCCTGCATCAGTTCGTGACCATGACCGATGCCACCCATCTTCTTTTCATCGACAGCGACATCGGCTTTTCCATCACCGACATTCTCGCTCTTCTGGATGCGGACCGCCCTCTGATCGGAGGGGCCTACCCCCTGAAATCCCATTACTGGGACCACGATACGGACCGTTTCATGGCCGCTGGCGAAGAGTCCAGAACAGCCAGCCTGCGCTATGTCGGAGACTGCGCCACCCTGCACGATGACAGCGCACCGGGCGAAATCGCGAACGTCTCCTATATCGGCACAGGCTTCATGCTCATGACCCGCCAGATGGTGCTCGACATGATCGCCCACTATCCCGAGACCCGATACAGCCGCATCGACGCGAAGTCCGAAGGCCAGACTTCGCAAGCTCCGTCGTCAGACGCCTATGCCCTGTTCGACTGCCTGATCGACCCGGAAACCCGGACCTATCTTTCCGAAGATTTCGCCTTCTGCCGTCGCTGGATCACAATCGGAGGGCGCGTCTCCCTCCACCGTGGCCTGTCACTGACACATACGGGTAGCACGACGTTCAAAGGCGACCTGTCTGCGCGAACGTTGCCACTTTCTACATCCCGAACCTGAAACGGCCTGCTTTCCGGCGTCATCTGCCACTATTCCGTCATATTAAACCGGTTTAAACAGTCATGCGGTGTCGGGAGCGTGATGCATACATTCCCCGACACCGCTCCCTCTCCCTTCAGACCAGAACCGCCTGACGGAAAAACGGGATATTGGCCACAGGGTCAGCTGCCCCGGCGGCCGTGTTGTAATACTGCTTGTGAAAACGGCTCAGAACCGCCGGATCGCTGGACGACGGCAGTGAGACCGGCGTCCGGTAATACCGGATGCGGGCCATTGCCGATGCATATCTCAAATTGGAGACAAGCTGCGCGCTTCGTGGCAGATCCTGCGAAAGCATCCCCTCCAGAATCCGCTCGAACCTCCTGCCCGCCGGATAACACAGAAAGTTGACCCAGCAGTCGTCATGCGTCGCTGGCTCCATCTGCCACAAACCCAGAGCCGGACCGCCACCGATCTGCCGGACATATGTTCCCCGACTTTCCGCAAGGGCCGTGCCCGTCACCAGATTGACCGCAACATCCCCATCCAGCCCGAGCGCCGCCAGTGCGGGAGCGACCACGAGATGCTTGAGCTGGCCTGCATCAATTCCACTCATGGCATCTCCTCACTTTGTGGTCAGGGACAGGGCAACATGCACCATGCCCGTCCCCAGAATGGATGTGGCCAGCGTGATGATCCCCGTAATGACCGCCCGCCCCCCGATCAGCCGGTCCAGCTTCCCGTTGACCACACGATTCCCCTCATCAACCTTCGTCTCCAGCAGTTTCATTTGATCCCGCAGCGACGAGATTTCCTGCCGCATCTAGGTGCGCAGTTCCTCATATCGATCCGAAAGCCCCCCCGCGATCGTCTCCAGTCGCAGAACCCGATCCTCGAGCATCCGCAGCGTATAGGCGCGTCTCTCATTTCCATCAGCCAGACTAACTGCCTGGCCTTCCCCGTCCGACATGCCGTTCCCCCAATAAAAAAAGCGCTCCCCGAGAGGAACGCTTTTGTGGCATTAAGCCATTAATATAGAAACAAACGCCTGATTTATCAACGAAAACCTGAAACCCTCAGACAAGCGCACCAAAAGCCGACTTGGCCCCCTCCAAAGATGGGCGCATAGTCGTGCCCCATGACTGTTCCTCCGACAGAAACACTTCTCGATCTGCGTGGTCTGGCTTGCCCCATGCCCGTCCTCAAAGCCAATCGTGCCCTCCGCGACATGGCCCCGGGCGCGAAGCTGCGCGTCCTCGCCACGGATCGCGCTTCAGTGGCGGATTTTCAGTCCTACTGCCGCGAAACCGGCCATGCGCTCATTGCGTTCACAGAAGCCGCAGGCATGCTTTCCTTCGTAATCCGGCGACGTGCAGAAACGTCACCGTCCTGAGGAAACTCCAGCGTTCCCGTGGTCGGGGCTGGCAAAAACTGTCTTCTGCCTGTAATCCCCTCGCTACCTTGTTCCAAAGTGTGCCTTGAGGCTTTTCATGCCCGAACCCATTGATGCCCCCATGGATGCCCTGTCTTTTGAGGATGCCCTGTCCGAACTGGAGAGGATCGTCCGTGGCCTTGAAGGCGGCCAGATGAAGCTCGAGGACGCTATTTCCGCCTATGAACGCGGTGCTGCCCTGCGCAGACATTGCGACGCGAAGCTGGGAGAGGCCGAGATGCGTGTGCGTGCCATCGTGCAGAACGATGACGGCACGACAGGCACGGAGCCTCTTGCCGATACCGGAGAATCCGGCCGATGAATGTCTCTACCCCGTCTGTTTCCCTGAAAGACGCGCTCGCCCGCGCCTGTGCCGAAATCGAAAACACGATCGACGCTCTGCTGCCCATGGTTCCGGGGGACGAGTCCGTCCTTCTGGACGCCATGCGTTATGCCGCCCTTGGCGGCGGCAAGCGTCTGCGCGGTTTTCTGGCCGTCGAAGTCGCGACACTGTTTGGCGCAGACCGCGAGGCTGCCCTGCGTGTTGCCGCGTCGGTCGAACTGCTGCACGCCTATTCGCTGGTCCATGACGACCTGCCCTCCATGGATGATGACGACCTGCGACGCGGGCAGCCATCCACGCACAAGCAGTTCGACGAAGCCATCGCGATTCTGGCAGGCGACGCCCTGCAGACCCGTGCTTTCGAAATTCTTGTCGAACCCGAAACCAGCCCCAATCCGGCCGTCCGCGCCAATCTGGCCCTTGCCCTTGCGCAGGCCTCCGGGTCGGCAGGCATGGTTGGTGGTCAGGTCATCGACATCCGTGGCGAAGGCCGCGCCCTGCCCCTGGATCAGGTACGCCGTCTGCACGCCTTAAAAACCGGCGCCCTCATCCGCTATGCGGCTGAATCCGGCGCCATTCTGGCCGATGTGGACGACGAACGCCGCGCCGCCATCGTCGCTTATGGCCGCGATCTGGGCACGGCGTTTCAGGTTGCCGATGACGTTCTGGATTCCACAGCCACAGCCGAGGAACTCGGCAAAACCGCGGGCAAGGACGAAGCCAGCGGCAAATCAACCTATGTCTCCCTGCTTGGCATCGACGGTGCCCGAGCCGAGGCCCGTCGCCTGAGCGACCGGGCCCGGGAGGCACTTTCATCTTTCGGTGCACAGGCCGACGCCCTCAGGGCACTGGCAGATTATGTCGTCGAGCGCAGGAACTGATCCCATGAGCAAGAAGTCCTCCACGATTCCCACCTATGGCCGCTATCCCGAACTGGATCGCGTCCGCTTCCCTGCCGACATGCGGAACCTGTCCGTCGACCAGCTCAAGCAGCTTGCCGACGAACTGCGCTCGGAAACCGTTGACGCCGTCTCCACCACGGGTGGCCATCTCGGCGCCTCTCTCGGCGTGGTCGAACTGACCGTTGCCCTGCACGCCGTCTTCAACACACCCGATGACCGCATCATCTGGGACGTCGGTCATCAGGCTTACCCGCACAAGATCCTGACCGGCCGCCGCGACCGGATCCGCACCCTGCGTCAGCCCGAGGGGCTGTCCGGCTTCACCCGCCGCGCGGAAAGCGAATACGACCCGTTCGGCGCAGCGCATTCCTCGACGTCGATCTCGGCTGGCCTCGGCATGGCCGTTGCGCACCATCTGCGCGCGGAAGAAGACCCGAGCTACCACGAGCGCAACGTGATTGCCGTGATCGGAGATGGCTCGATTTCGGCTGGCATGGCCTATGAAGCCATGAACAACGCCGCAGTCGCAGGCCCTGGCGCGAACCGTCTGATCGTGGTGCTGAACGACAACGAAATGTCGATCGCCCCGCCGGTCGGCTCGATGTCGGACTACCTGTCGCGTCTGATGTCCTCGCGCCAGTTTTTCAGCCTGCGCGATCTCGCCGGCAAGGTCGCCAAGCGCCTTCCGGGCAAGATCGAGCGCACCGCCAAGCGCGCCGAAGAATATGCCCGCGGCCTGATCACCGGCGGCACGCTGTTTGAAGAACTCGGCTTCTACTACGTTGGCCCGGTCAACGGCCACGACATGAGCCAGCTCGTGCCGATCCTGCGTAACCTGCGCGATGCCGACGATCAGGGTCCGATCCTGCTGCACATCATCACCGAGAAGGGCCGCGGCTACAAACCCGCCGAAGCCGCCGGTGACAAGTATCACGCCGTCAGCAAGTTCAACGTTGTCACGGGCGAGCAGAAGAAGGCTCCAGCCGGTCCCCCGAGCTACACGTCCATCTTCAGCCGCGAACTGATGCGCCGCGCCAAGACCGACGACAAGCTGGTTACGATCACCGCCGCCATGCCGTCCGGCACGGGTCTGAGCGCATTCGCAAAGGCCTATCCGGACCGCTTCTTTGACGTCGGGATTGCCGAACAGCACGCCGTCACCTTCGCCGCTGGTATTGCATCTGAAGGTCTGCGCCCGTTCTGCGCGATCTATTCGACCTTCCTGCAGCGCGCCTACGATCAGGTCGTGCATGACGTCGCGCTCCAGAACCTTCCGGTCCGTTTCGCCATCGACCGCGCCGGTCTGGTCGGTGCCGATGGCGCCACCCATGCCGGTTCGTTCGATCTCAACTACCTGTGCTGCCTTCCGAACATGGTCGTGATGGCGCCGTGCGACGAAATCGAACTGCTGCACGCTACGGCTACGGCCTGCGAATATGACGCCGGACCGATCGCCTTCCGCTACCCGCGTGGCAACGGCATCGGCCTTGATCTGCCTGAAAAGGGCGAAGTTCTGGAAATCGGCAAGGGCCGCATCGTCCGCGAAGCCCGTCGCGCGCCGAACGCCCGCGGTGGCGTCGCCATCCTGTCGCTTGGCCCCCGTATCCACGAATCCCTGCGCGCCGCCGACCAGCTGGCCGCACAGGGCGTTCCGGTCACAGTTGCGGATGCCCGCTTCGCCAAGCCAATCGACAAGGCTCTGGTCGAAGATCTGGCCAACCAGCACGAAGTCTTCATCACGCTTGAAGAAGGTGCCATTGGCGGCTTCAGCAGCCTCGTCGTTCAGCACCTTGCCGAGACCGGCCTGCTGGACAAGGTCAAGTTCCGGCCGCTCGCCCTGCCGGATCGTTACATCGACCACAACACGCAGGACGCCCAGTACGAGGAAGCCGGCCTGACCGCGCCGAACATCGTGCATGTCGCCGCCGCTGCCCTGGGCGTAGACGTCGCCCAGCAGTCCGCCTGAGCGACTGATGGCCAAACGCCGCGCCGACCAGCTCCTCGTTGACAGGGGGCTGGTCGAAAGCCGGACACGGGCTCAGGCCCTGATCATGGCTGGCCTCGTCTATACCAGTGACCGCCGGATTGCGAAGGCCGGCGACCAGCTTCCCGAGGATGCCCCCCTCGCCCTCAAAGGCCAGGACCATCCCTGGGTCTCGCGCGGTGGCCTCAAGCTGATTCACGCCATCGAACATTTCGGGCTGGACCCTAAAGGCCGCATTGCTATTGACGTGGGTGCCTCGACCGGTGGCTTCACGGACGTCCTGCTGACCCACGGCGCCGAAAAGGTCTATGCCGTGGATGTCGGACACGGACAGCTCGCCTGGAAAATCCGCTCGGACGAACGCGTCATCGTCATGGAAAAGACGAACGCCCGCGCCCTGACTGCCGAACAGATTCCTGAGCCTGCCGGAATTGTCGTCTGCGACGCGAGCTTCATCGGCCTGCGCACCGTCCTGCCCGCAGCCCTTGAACTCACCACGCCGGATGCCTGGGCCGTCGCCCTCATCAAGCCCCAGTTCGAAGCCGGACGCGGGGAAGTCGGGGCCAAAGGCGTCGTCCGCGACCCTGCGGTCCATGAACGTGTCTGCGAAGAAATCCGGGAATGGTTCGCAGCCCTCCCCGGCTGGGACGTCCTCGGGATCGAGGCCAGCCCCATCACCGGCCCCGAAGGCAACCGCGAATTCCTGATCGCAGCCCGCAAAACTGATACGACACAGCCCACCGCGAAATAGTTTTCCAAAACGGTTTTACCGGAAAGACCGCGCTTTTCCTTTGGAAATTCGGGTCTTCTCCGTGCTATGGCTCCGCCGTCATGACAGCCGTAATCCATCCCGACATCCGCCCCCGAATCAATTCCGTCGCCTCCGACGACCTGAACGCAGCCGAGCGCGAGCGTATCCACGCGAAATCCGCTCTCTTCGCACCGCCCGAGGCGCGTCTCGCGGACGGACGACGCGATCTGGTGGGCCTATCACGCGAAGAGCTGGCAGCGCTCATGACGGATATCGGCGAGAAGCCCTTCCGCGCCAAGCAGCTCTGGCACTGGATTTACCATCAGGGCGCCACCGATTTTTCGGCCATGACAACCATCGCCAAGCCGATGCAGGCCAAACTCGCCGAGCACTTCGTCGTCAGCCGCCCCACGACGGCCACCGAACAGACCTCCATAGACGAGACGCGCAAGTTCCTTTTCCGCTTCCGCGACGGTCAGGAAGCTGAGACAGTCTATATTCCGGACCGTCGGGAAGACCGCGGCGCCGTCTGCATTTCCTCGCAGGTCGGCTGCACCCTGTCCTGCACCTTCTGCCACACCGGCACCCAGAAACTCGTCCGCAACCTCGGCCCTGCCGAGATCGTCGGCCAGTTCATGGCCGCCCGCGACAGCTATGGCGAATGGCCCAGCCCCAGCGCGGACATGCCGCGTTATCTGTCCACGATCGTGCTGATGGGTATGGGCGAGCCGCTCTATAATTACGAAAACGTCGCCAAGGCCATGCGGATTATCATGGATGGCGAGGGTATCGCCCTCTCCCGCCGCCGCATCACGCTCTCAACATCCGGTGTAGTCCCGATGATGGACCGCTGTGGCGAGGAACTTGGAATCAATCTGGCCATCTCCCTGCATGCCGTGACGAACGAACTGCGTGACCAGATCGTCCCGCTGAACCGCAAATACCCGATCGAAGAGCTGATCGCTGCCTGCCGCCGCTATCCGGCTGCGTCCAATGCGCGGCGCATTACCTTCGAATACATCATGCTCCGCGGCGTGAACGACAGCGAAGCCGATGCCCGCGAACTGGTGCGCCTGATCCGCGATCTGCCGGCCAAGGTGAATCTGATCCCGTTCAACCCCTGGCCCGGCTCGGACTTCCAGCCTTCCAGCCGCGCGCAGATTGCGAAATTCGCCAATATCGTGATGGACGCAGGGTTCGCCTCCCCCATCCGCGCAGCCCGCGGACAGGACATCCTCGCGGCCTGCGGGCAGTTGAAAACCGAAAGCGAACGCCAGCGTCGCACTGCCGCATCGGATACCTGACACACGCCCGGTTTCCCTCTGTCGGCTGAACTGCTAGAAACGCTTCTCAAACGAAACACACCAAGGACCACACCGTTATGAGTGCCCACCAGGACGTCAAGAAAGTTGTGCTCGCCTATTCTGGCGGCCTGGACACTTCGGTTATCCTTCGCTGGCTTCAGAAAACCTATAACTGCGAGGTTGTCACCTTCACCGCCGATCTCGGACAGGGCGAAGAGCTGGAGCCGGCCCGCAAAAAGGCCGAGATGTTCGGCGTCAAGGAAATCTTCGTCGAGGATCTGCGCGAAACCTTCGTCAAGGATTTCGTGTTCCCGATGTTCCGGGCCAACACGCTCTATGAAGGCCAGTACCTGCTAGGCACCTCCATCGCCCGTCCGCTAATTGCACAACGCCAGATCGAGATTGCCGAAGCCGTCGGTGCCGACGCCGTGGCGCATGGTGCGACCGGCAAGGGTAACGATCAGGTCCGCTTCGAACTCGGCTATTATTCGCTCAAGCCGGACGTGAAGGTCATCGCACCCTGGCGTGAGTGGGACCTGACGTCCCGCACGAAGCTCCTTGCCTTCGCCGAAGAGAACCAGATCCCTGTCACGAAGGACAAGCGCGGCGAAGCCCCGTTCTCCGTGGATGCGAATCTTCTGCACTCCTCTTCCGAAGGCAAGCTGCTCGAAGATCCGTCGATCGCCGCCGAGGAAATCGTTTTCCAGCGTACGATCTCTCCGGAAGCCGCCCCTGACGTCGCAACCGAAATTGCCATCGACTTCGTCAGCGGTGATCCGGTCGCCATTAACGGCGTCGAGATGACCCCGGCAACTCTGCTGACCCGTCTGAACGAACTGGGCCGCGACAACGGCATCGGTCGTCTCGACATCGTGGAAAACCGCTTCGTGGGCATGAAATCCCGCGGCATCTACGAAACGCCGGGCGGCACGATCCTGCTGGCCGCGCACCGCTCCATCGAAAGCATCACGCTCGACCGCGAAGCTGCCCATCTCAAGGACAGCATCATGCCGCGCTACGCCGAAATCATCTATAACGGTTTCTGGTTCTCGCCAGAGCGCCGCATGCTGCAGGCTCTCATCGACACCAGCCAGCATTCCGTCACCGGCCGTGTCCGCATGCGCCTGTACAAGGGCAATGTGACCTGCGTCGGCCGTGAAAGCCCCCACAGCCTGTACGATACCCGCGTCGTGACTTTCGAGGACGACGAAGGCGCCTATAATCAGCAGGATGCCCAAGGCTTCATCAAGCTCAACGCCCTGCGCCTGCGGCTCGGCGGTCAGATCGGCCGTCGTGGCGGCACGCTCTGATTTCTCAACTGACTCCCCGGGGGACCATGACCAGTCTGATCCGTCTTACATCCGCTTTCGCCCTGTGTGGTGCCTTTGCCCTGACGGGCTGCTCGGGCGCCCCGAAGCCAGTGGATGATTCCGACCTGACGCCCGCGCAGTTCATGGCGAAAATCCATGCTGAACCGGGCGTCAAGACCCTGCCGGACGGCCTGGCCTACAAGGTTCTCCAGTCAGGCCCAAAAGATGGTGACAGCCCGCATCACGGCTCCACCATCATGGTCATCTACGAAGGCCGCCTCCCCGATGGCGGTATTTTCGACAGCTCTGACCAGCATGGCAGCGGTGCCTACATGGAAATGCCGCTCGACGGCCTCGTGCAGGGCTGGCTCGAAGCCCTTCCCATGATGCATGTGGGCGATGAATGGATGCTCTACCTGCCGCCCAATCTCGGCTACGGCAAGCGCTCCATGGGCATTATCCCGCCCAACAGCCCGCTGATTTTCAAGATCCGCCTTCTGGGCGTCAATAACGGCGGCGGCGGCCAGCAGTAAAAACCGTTATCCCCTTCCGGAGCCCCTCTTCAGGGCTGCCTCCGGAAGGGTCCAGTGCGCATCGCAACGCGCCTCATAAAGCTCCTGATCGCCCGTCTCCAGAAGATGACCCGTATCATGGGTTTTTGCGGTCCATGCCGCTGGCGCCCCGCAGACATGACAGCGCGCTGTCAGAACAATGACCTCATCTGCCTCATCCCGCAGCCGCTCCATGACGTCGAACGGGATACGCCGGTAATCGGTATCCAGCCCCCCGACCGTCACATCCACGCCCTGCGCCCGGACGTTTTGAATATCCTGAACGATATCGCCCCGATAATGCGGCGAGACCCAGAACTGCCCCTCATCCAGAACGACATGGCTGTACCGGTGTGCCTCTGCGGGCCATACGTTCGCCGAAACCGCAGCAAGATGGGATCCGTCCCGGCTGACAAGTTCGGAACCATCTCGCGTATCAAAGCCCGGCTTGAGCGCCAGTACATCTGCCTGCTTTTTCGCTGCGGCAATCAGATGTGCGGATTTCCCGGCAAACATCGGCCCCACATACACTACAAGACGGCCTCTGACGGTCATGGCTTCTCCTTCCGATAGCGCCATGAGCCCTATTACAGCCGATTTGCCAAGCCCCGGACTTGCTGAAACGCCTCCGAAGATGCGACAACGACACTGTGATCAGAATTGACCCAGCTGTCCGACTTCCCCTGTTTCTCGCCATTTTCATGGTGGCGGTCTTCGTTGTCGGCCATGCCTGGGAAAATCGTGTTCAGGCCCCGCGTGAATACTCCAATGAATGCAGCATCTGCCATCACGGCGGTCATGGTCAGGTTTCTGAAGTCGCCCCGATTTTTGGCCGCGTTGGCCCGATCGCACGAACTCCTGCCGGGCACCACTACCTGGCCGACGTCCTGCTTTACGGACTGGACGGCCCCATCACAGCGGGAGACGGCCATTACAACAGTTCCATGCCGTCCTTCCATCGCCTCTCCAACGACGAGATCGCGCGTATCCTGACATTCGTCGCAAGTCAGGAAATGCCCGCAGACGCCCCCACATTCACCGCCGCCGACATCGCAGCCGCACGGGCTCATCCGATGTCGGCGACGGATGTTTTGCAGGAACGGCAGAAGCTCGACCTGCAGACGCCCGTTCAGTGAAGCCGCCCGCTTCCCCCATCCCTGCTCCCTTTCCCAGCAACTGAAGACAGAACCCATGCAGCGCGTATTTTCCGGCATCCAGCCAACCGGCATTCCCCATCTGGGCAATTATCTCGGAGCAATCCGCAACTGGGTTACGCTGCAGAAAGACCATGACTGCGTCTTCTGTCTGGTGGACCTGCATTCCATCACCATGCCCTGGGACCCGCAGACCCTGCGTGAACAGACACTCGGCTCAACGGCCTGTCTTCTGGCCGCCGGAATCGAACCCACACGCCTGTACAACCAGTCCGCCGTCAGCGCGCATGCCCGTCTCGGCTGGATTTTCAACTGCGTCTCACGCCTCGGCTGGCTCAACCGCATGACCCAGTTCAAGGACAAGGCCGGCAAGAACCGCGAAAACCATTCGGCGGGCCTTTATGTCTATCCGAACCTGATGGCGGCTGACATTCTGGCCTTCCACGCAACCCGCGTCCCCGTCGGCGAAGACCAGCGCCAGCATATCGAGCTCACCAACGACATCGGCCAGAAATTCAATCACGACATGGGCGTGGAGTTTTTCCCGCAGGTGGAGGCCTTCATCCCTCCCGCCGCAGCCCGCGTCATGAGCCTGCGCGACGGCAGCAAGAAAATGTCCAAGTCCGACCCGTCAGAACAAAGCCGCATTGTCCTGACCGACACCGCAGACGACATCGCCCTGAAAATCCGACGCGCCAAGACCGATTCCGAACCGCTCCCCAGCGAAATGGA
Organism: Gluconobacter albidus; assembly: GCF_002723915.1. Taxonomy (GTDB): domain Bacteria; phylum Pseudomonadota; class Alphaproteobacteria; order Acetobacterales; family Acetobacteraceae; genus Gluconobacter; species Gluconobacter albidus. Next base: position 425,281 of record NZ_BEWL01000002.1, on the reverse strand, counting down.
CGGCCTGAGCGAACGTCCGGAAGCCCGGAACCTCGTCTCCATCTATGCAGCCATGTCGGATGAAACACCGACAGACATTCTGGCCCGCTTCAGCGGTCAGGGCTTTGGCCCGTTCAAGAATGCTCTCGCGGATCTTCTGGTGGAACGTCTGGCCCCGGTCGCCAGCGAAACGCAGCGCCTGCTTCAGGACGAAGCACATCTGCTCTCGGTCCTGCGTGCCGGTGCCGAACGTGCAAACAGCGTTTCGGAACCGATCGTTCAGGAAGCCGAACGCCTCGTCGGCTTCCTGCGCTAGGATTTCAGATGCTGGACGACCGGGAAACCGGTTCGTTCAGCAGATCCATGATCTCGGCAGCGGCCGCATCAGCGGGTGTCCCCACAGGCGGTGCGAGCATCTCAAGCACGTCAGCAAACGCCATACGCTGCTTTTCCACCATCTGCGGATCGCTCAACAGCTTCGAGACCATCTCAGCCAGCTTCTTCGGCGTACAGTCTTCCTGAAGCAGTTCCGGCACCACCTCCCGCCCCGCCAGCAGATTGACCATCGCCACATGCGGAACCTTGATCAGGCGCCGCGCGATCGTCGCCGTCACCGGATTGACCCGATACGTCACCGCCATCGGCACATTGCCCATCGCGAGTTCCAGCGTGGAGGTCCCTGACTTGGTCAGGGCACACTGCGCAGCCGCAAAGGCATCGTGCTTGTCATGAATATCGGTAACAATATGCGGCTGGATCGGCCATTTGCGGATCAGTTGACGGATCGTCGGCGCAATGACAGGCGCAACCGGAATCACAGGACAGATATCCGGATACTGCACCCGCAGAAGATCCAGCATCTTACGGAAAACGGGCAGAAGCCGGGGGGCTTCCGAGCGCCGGCTGCCCGGCATCAGGATCACGACGGGCGCATTGGCCGGAATATTGTGCCTCAGCCTGAACCGCTGCGCATTCCCCTGCCGCACGCCCGACTGAAGCACCGGATGCCCGACAAACCGCCCCTCAAGACCGCGCTTTGCAAACCATTCAGGTTCAAAAGGCAGCAGGCAAAGAAGCCTGTCCCACAGACCAGGGAATTCCTTGACCCGGCTTTCCCGCCAGGCCCAGACCTGCGGCGCCACATAATGAACGCGCTTGATTCCGGAACGCTCGATCTTCTGCAAGAGGCGCAGGGAAAAACCCGGACTGTCGATCGTCACGACAAGATCGGGCTTGCGCAGTTCGATATCCTGAACGGCCTCCAGAAGTCGCTGCGACAGATGCCGCAGACGGGGCAGCACTTCGACAAGCCCCATCACCGCCAAATCGCTCATGGGAAACAGGCTGTGCAGCCCCAGAGCTTCCATACGGCCGCCCCCGACGCCTGCGAAAACCAGCGAAGGGTCCTGTGCATGAAGCGCCTGCATCAGGCGCGCTCCAATCACGTCTCCACTGGCCTCGCCTGCCAGAATCCAGATCACCCGCCCGTAACGGGGCAAAGGCATGGTCGTTTGGGAGGGGTCCACCGTGGACTGTCCGTCAGATCCGGATTCTGGAAGAGAGCTCATCGACGCAATACTGCCCCTGTTGCCTTGAGAACCGCAGCTTCCACCGATTTGGAAACCGCTTCAAGCTGCGTATCCGTAAGACTCTCGCCCTGCGGCTGCAAGACCACTTCCACACCGAGGGAGCGATGCCCCTCTGGCAGGCTGCCGCCTTCGAACACGTCAAACAGACGCACATCCTGCACCAGATTGCGATCCGCCATCCGAACCGCCTTCAGAACAGCCTGGATTTCGACATCCGGTCCAGCAACGAAAGCAAAGTCCCGCCGGACAGGCTGCAACGATGACAGCACAGGCGCGGATTTCCGCTTCACCTTCGGCTGCGGCACCTGATCCAGATAGACTTCAAACGCCACCACGGTCCCGCTCAGGCCCAATGCCCGCGCAACACGCGGATGCAGTTCTCCGAACGTCCCCAGAACCGTCTTTGGCCCCTGCCGAACCTGCCCGGAACGACCCGGATGATAGAACCCCGGCGCATCTGCCGTCACGGACAAAGCCGCTTCCGGCACCCCCAGAGCCACCAGAGCCGCCAACAGATCCGCCTTCGCATCCCACAGGCTGGCTTCATGCGCAGCAACACCCGGCTCACGCGTGGTCAACCCGGCCCGAAGACCGGCAAGACGCAGATGCTGACCCGTCGCATCAAAGCTCGGTCCAACCTCAAACAGCGCACCCTCGCCCGAAACGCCAAGACCGCGCGCCAGATTGCGCGACAGTGCCCGCGCCAGATTGACCAGCGGGGTCGGACGAAGCTGGTCCAGATCCGTGGCGATCGGGTTCAGAAGATGCTGCGTTTCCGGAAGCTCTCCGAACAGCGCCGCATCATCCTGCGCCACAAAGGAAAAGCCGACCGTCTCAGTCAGTCCGCGCGCCGCACAGATCCGCCGCAGCAGTGCCGCGCGCGCCTGAAGAGACGTCACGGCCGGAGCCGGAACCACCGTTGCCTGCGGCAGCGCCACTGCCGGAACATTGTCCAGTCCGTAAAGACGCAGCACTTCTTCAAGAAGATCGCATTCCGCTTCCATGGCCTGAACATGCCCGGCAGCTTTCGCAGCCACATCCGCATTCAGTGTCGGCGCCTGGGCCAGAACCTGTCCCGAAGCGATGTCGTTCCGCCAGGACGGCACCAGGAACGTCGCAGCGTCTGCCGTTTGCTCCGTCACCTCGAAACCGAGATGCTCAAGCGAGCGTACAGCATCTTCGGCTGTAAGATCGACGCCCCCCAGCGTCTTCAGACGCTCGAAACGCAGCGTCGCCGTCCGCTTCCAGTCGGGCAGAATGCCCGCTTCGGTAATCTCGCTGACCTCACCGCCACACAGATCGCGGATCATGATCGTGGCGGCTTCAAGCCCATTGAGAACCTGTGCCGGATCAATCCCACGCTCAAAACGCTGGCGCGCATCGGTATGAATGGCCAGACGACGCCCGGTCAGGGCAATCCGAACTGCGTCAAAGAGCGCCGATTCCACGAACACATCGGTGGTGTTCTCATCAACGCCACTGCTCTCACCACCGATCAGGCCCGCGAGCGACTGCACCCCGGCTTCATCGACAATGACCATGTCCTCGGTGCCGAGCACATATTCGCGCCCATCAAGGCCGGTAAAGGTCTCGCGGGCGGCATGTGTCACCGTCAGCGTATCGCCTTTAAGTTTTGCAAGATCAAAGACATGCAGCGGACGACCAAGATCGTATGTGAGGTAATTCGTCACATCGACGAGCGCCGAAATCGGCTTGACCCCAACAGCTTCCAGACGCCGCCGCAGCCAGTCCGGGCTCGGCCCGTTTTTCACATTCCGAATAACGCGCCCAACAATATACGGGCAGGCCGGATGTTCAGTCTTCCACGCCAGAGGCGACGGGAAATCCCCTTCAACCGCTTCGGTAAGCCAGGGCTTGAGACGCCCGATGCCCGCCGCAGCCAGATCCCGCGCAATGCCACGAATACTCAGCGCATCACCCCGGTTGGGCGTAATCGCGATCTCGATGACCGGATCATCGAGTTCAGCATAGGCTGCGTAAGATTCTCCGATCGGAGCCGCCTCGGAAAGCTCGGCAATCCCGTTGCTTTCCTCGCCCAGCCCCAGTTCCTTCAGGGAGCACAGCATTCCGTTGCTGTCCTGCCCGCGGATCTTGCCCTTCTTGATGGTAATGTCGAGCCCGGGAACATACGTCCCCGGCGTCGCAAAAATCACATGCAGCCCTGCACGCGCATTCGCCGCACCACAGACGACCTGCACATCTTCAAAGCCGCCGCCTGCCGCCACACGACAGACCTGAAGCCGGTCTGCATCAGGATGGCGATGCGCTTCGACAATCTTGGCCGTCCGGAAGCCCACAAGGCTGTCGGCAGGGTTTTCAACGCCCTCGACCTCAAGCCCGATGACATTCATCCGGGCGCAGATGTCTTCAACAGAAGCTGTAAAATCAAGATGTTCACGCAGCCATGAGAGAGAGAACTTCATGTCACACGCCCTCCGTCAGCGTGGCAGGCGAAAACGCCGAAAATCCATAGTGCCGCAGCCAGCGCAGATCACTTTCATAGAAAGAGCGCAGATCAGGGATGCCATTCTTCAGCATCGCCAGTCGCTCAATTCCCATTCCGAATGCAAATCCCTGCCATTCGGCCGGGTCCAGTCCGCAATTCGCCAGAACCCGCGGATGGATCATCCCCGAGCCCAGAACCTCAAGCCAGTCAGACCCGCCACCGATCTCGCCTGTCGCCTTCGACCAGCCGATATCGACTTCCATGGAAGGCTCGGTGAACGGGAAATAGGAAGCGCGAAAACGAACCGGCAGGTTCGGCTTGTCGAAATAGACACGCAGGAACTCGATCAGGCAGCCCTTGAGGTGACCGAGCGTGATATTGCGATCCACCACCAGACCTTCGCACTGATGAAACATCGGCGAATGCGTGGCATCATGGTCCGCACGATAGGTGCGCCCAGGGGCAATAATGCGGATCGGCGGCTTTTCGCCCAACATCGTTCGGATCTGCACGCCCGATGTCTGCGTCCGCAACACCCGTGGCTCACCGCCTTCAGCCTCCGGCGGCAGATAGAACGTGTCGTGCTCGGTCCGCGCAGGATGGTGGTCCGGCGTGTTGAGCGCCGAGAAATTGTGCCACTGGCTCTCGATATCCGGCCCTTCGGCAACGGAAAAACCCATCGCGCCGAAAATGGCTGTCATTTCTTCAATGGTACGGCTGATGGGATGGATGGTGCCCGTCACAACCGCAGGGGCTGGCATCGTCACATCCACGCGCTCGGAGCGCAGACGGGCCTGAAGCGCTTCTTCCTCAAGATCGCGACCACGCGCCTCGACAGCCGCCGTCAGTTCATCGCGCAGACGGTTCAGCGCCTGACCGCGCTCCTTGCGCTCCTCAGGCTCCAGCTTTCCGAGTTGCTTGAGCAGCCCGGTCAGCGCACCGGATTTGCCCAGTGTTCCGACGCGGATCGCGTCCCACTGCGCGCGGTCCTGCGCTCCGGCCAGCGCGGCCAGCGTGTCATTCCTGAGTATATCGAGATCGTCAGCCATACCGCCCATCTCCTGCAGCACAAAACAAAACGGGCCGTCCTGATAACAGGACGGCCCGCCAGTCACCAGACCCCCAGGGGGGTCAAGCCGGAAAAGCTCAGCCGAGAGCGGCCTGGGCCTTCTTCACGATTTCACCGAAAGCGGCGCTATCGTCAAACGCAATAGCAGCGAGGACCTTACGGTCGATCTCGATGCCAGCCTTGTCCAGACCGTTGATGAAGCGGCTGTAGGTCAGACCGTGCTCGCGGACGGCAGCGTTGATACGCTGGATCCACAGGGCGCGGAAATCACGCTTCTTGTTGCGACGGTCACGATACGCATAACGCAGCGCCTTCTCGACGCGCTCCAGAGCAATGCGATAGTTCGTGGAAGAACGGCCGCGATAGCCCTTGGCGAGCCCGAGAACCTTCTTGTGACGGGCGTGCGACGTTACGCCCCGCTTGACACGTGCCATAGTACCTTATCTCCTCAGAGCCCGTAGGGCGCCCACTGCTTGATTGTCTTCGCATCCATGTCCGTCATGGTCTGGGGACCACGGTTGGTGCGCTTCATCTTCTGCGGACGGTTGATAAGGCCATGGCGCTTGTTGCCTGGGCCGCACATCACTTTGCCGGTCGCGGTGATCTTGAACCGCTTCTTGACCGACGACTTGGTCTTCATCTTGGGCATTTCGGTCTCCCTCGCCGTAAACGATTGGTCCTACACACAGTAAGGACTCTGCACGGCCGGGCATGCCACTCGTGGCCCGGACGCGTGCGCGGAAGCGGTGTCCTTATCCGAGGACAAAGTATTCTGCAAGCGCATTATTTTCTTGAACGCTCAATCATAAGTGGTCCCTTTCCTCAAGTCACGACGACGTGAATGTCCTCACAGTGACGTGAGCAAGATGAACCTTCTGACATCTTGACCCTTGATATCCTTCCATGTGCTTTGTCCGGAAGTCACCGTGCTGCACCAGAACAACATCTTCAGGAACATCATGAGCACATCATCCCGGCCAGGGCTCTGGGCCCTGATAACGGCCGCGGTCTTCGCGCTTTGCGGCGCGATCCTTACCGTTGGCGGCGCATGGGTCGCCGCTATCGGCGGCCCTCTCTATTATGCCCTCCTCGGCGTGGCGCTCCTCGCCACGGCTTTCCTCTCATTCCGGCGCAATCCGGCTGCACTCTACCTGTTTGCAGTCGTCGTATTCGCAACGGTCATCTGGGAACTCACCGTTGTCGGTCTCGACATCTGGGCCCTGATCCCGCGTTCGGACATCGTCATCATCCTTGGCATCTGGCTGCTTCTGCCGTTCGTCTCCCGCCAGATCGGCGGTACGCGGACGACCGTGCTCCCGCTCGCAGGTGCGGTTGGCGTTGCGGTTCTGGCCCTGTTCGCCAGCCTCTTCACGGACCCGCATGACATCAGCGGCGAGCTGCCGACGCAGATCGCAAACGCCTCCCCCGCCGACCCGGACAACGTCCCGGCCAGCGAATGGCACGCCTATGGCCGCACGCAGGCTGGTGACCGCTGGTCCCCGCTGAACCAGGTTAACGCATCGAACGTCAGCAGTCTCAAGGTCGCGTGGCATATCCATACCGGGGATATGATGACATCCAACGACCCGGGCGAAGCGACGAACGAAGCAACCCCGATCGAATTCAACAATACGCTTTACATGTGCTCCCTGCACCAGAAGCTGTTTGCGATCGACGGTGCGACCGGCAACGTCAAATGGGTTTATGATCCGAAACTCCAGATCAATCCCGGCTTCCAGCACCTGACCTGCCGCGGCGTCAGCTTCCACGAGACCCCGGCCAACGCGACCGATTCCGATGGTAATCCCGCACCGACGGACTGCGCCAAGCGCATCATCCTCCCGGTCAATGATGGCCGTCTTGTCGAGATCGACGCCGATACGGGCAAGACCTGCTCAGGCTTTGGCACCGATGGTGAAATCGGTCTGCGCGTTCCGAACCAGCCGTATACAACGCCTGGTCAGTATGAACCGACGTCCCCGCCGGTCATCACGGACAAGCTGATCATCGCCAACAGCGCGATCACCGATAACGGTTCCGTCAAGCAGGCTTCGGGCGCCACGCAGGCATTTGATGTCTATACCGGCAAGCGCGTCTGGGTGTTCGATGCATCGAATCCCGATCCGAACCAGCTTCCGGATGAAAGCCATCCTGTCTTTCACCCGAACTCCCCGAATTCCTGGATCGTGTCGTCCTACGACCGTAACCTGAACCTCGTGTATATCCCGATGGGCGTGGGCACTCCCGACCAGTGGGGCGGTGACCGCACGAAGGACTCCGAGCGTTTTGCTCCGGGCATCATCGCGCTCAACGCAGACACGGGTAAGCTTGCCTGGTTCTACCAGACGGTTCACCACGACCTGTGGGACATGGACGTTCCGTCCCAGCCAAGCCTTGTGGACATCACGCAGAAGGACGGCACGCTTGTTCCGGCCATCTACGCTCCGACCAAGACCGGCGACATCTTCGTGCTCGACCGCCGCACTGGAAAGGAAATCGTCCCTGCACCGGAAACCCCGGTTCCGGGTGGCGCTGCTCCGGGCGATTACACCAGCCCCACACAGCGGATGTCACAGCTGACCCTGCGTCCGAAGAACCCGCTGAACGACTCCGATATCTGGGGCGGCACGATCTTCGACCAGATGTTCTGCAGCATCTATTTCCACACCCTGCGCTACGAAGGCCCCTTCACGCCGCCGTCGCTCAAGGGTTCGCTAATCTTCCCTGGCGATCTGGGCATGTTCGAATGGGGCGGTCTGGCCGTCGATCCGCAGCGTCAGGTGGCCTTCGCCAACCCGATCTCCCTGCCGTTCGTCTCCCAGTTGGTTCCCCGCGGACCGGGTAACCCGCTCTGGCCTGAAGAAAACGCCAAGGGCACAGGTGGCGAAACCGGCCTGCAGCACAACTATGGCATTCCGTATGCCGTCAACCTGCATCCGTTCCTGGATCCGGTGCTGCTACCGCTCGGCATCAAGATGCCCTGCCGTACGCCGCCCTGGGGCTATGTCGCTGGTATTGACCTGAAGACCAACAAGGTCGTCTGGCAGCACCGTAATGGCACCCTGCGGGATTCCATGTACGGAAGCTCCCTGCCGATCCCGCTGCCGCCGATCAAGATCGGTGTCCCGAGCCTTGGTGGCCCGCTCTCCACGGCCGGAAACATCGGCATCCTGACGTCGTCCATGGATTACTACATCCGGGCTTACAACCTGACGACAGGCAAGGTCCTGTGGCAGGATCGTTTGCCGGCCGGCGCCCAGAACACACCGATGACGTATGCCATCAATGGCAAGCAGTACATCGTGACCTATGCTGGCGGACACAACTCGTTCCCGACCCGCATGGGCGATGATATCATCGCCTACGCCCTGCCCGATCAGAAATGATCTGACAGAACCAGAAAAACCATAAAAAAGGGGAGGTGCCACCCGGCATCTCCCCTTTTTTTATTGCAGCGTACTGGCCACAGACACGTTCGTTACATATGGTAATACTTCGGTCGCAGACGAAAGACATGCCATGAGATTGCCCGCCGCCCGCCCCGCACTCGCTGTAACGGTCGTATTTTTAAGTACGATGATAACAGCACGCGCCGAGGATCAGTCTCTCGGAGCAATGCTGGACCCCCACCATCATGGTCAGCTCATCTACCCGCCGGCGGAACTCGAACAACGCAAAAGCGGTACGGCCCATATCCGCTGCACCATCAGTGCCACGGGTTTTCCCACAGAGTGTGAGGCCTCCGCCTCACAGCCGGATTTCGCGCTCGCTGCCGAACATCTGGCCTATAGCTCGAAATTCCTGCCAGCTTACGAACATGGCAGCCCCGTTCAGAGCACATGGGAATATGCATACACTTTTCACGTGCACCCCGACCTGACGACCCCGCTGCTCGATAAGCTCCATTCAGCACCGCCCCATTATCCCGAAGCGGCAGATGTTGCCGCTCTTGGCGCGCACATCGCCGTCACCTGCCAGGTTGATCCGATCGGTGTCGCCCATGACTGCACCGCCAGCGAAGGCCCCGCTATCCTGAAACAGGCATCGCTCGCTTATTTCGGTCTTGCAAGATACTATCCGGCCCTGAAGGACGGTCAGCCCGTTTCGGCGCAGTATCACGGCAGCATCAACTGGGACTCATCTCATCCCGTGGATCAGAAGGGATTTCGCTAGTTCGGCGGCAATGAGGCAACTTGCCTCATACCCGAAACATATTGCATGATTTCCACAAATCCGGGACACGGCTTACACGACCCGGTCCTGCTCTGGAGACCTTCACCATGTCATTCCGTCGCCTGTCCGTTGCCGCACTTGCCGTTATGGCCCTCGGTGCCCAGATGGCTCACGCCAAGCCCTGTCGTGACGACAAGGGCAAGTTCACAAAATGCGAGGCACCGCAGAAGCCGAAGCCCTGCCGGGACGCAAAAGGCAAGTTCACGAAGTGTCCTGCACCCGCCAGCAGCACGGCTCCTGCAACAGCACCCAAGTAATACGTCACACCCCCGAAGGCTCCGGCCAACGGGGGTTTCTCACACCGGGAGAGCAGCCCGTTTCTGAATGGCCTGCGCCATGGCTTCGACCCCGTTGCCACGATTGGTCGAAAGTGCCTTGACCAGACCCATATCATGCAAAAACACCGGGCTCGTCCCAAGAATTTCCGCATTGGTCCGGCCTGAGTAAACCCTCAGCAGAAGTGCCACGAGCCCCTGAACGATCGCGGCATCGGACGCACCTGCAAAAAACAGCTTTCCATCCCGTTCAACGGCCTCAAGCCAGACCTGACTCTGACAGCCGGGGACACGATGGGCGTCATCCTGCCATTCTTCCGGAAAAGGTGGCAGCTTGCGTCCCATCTCGATGATGTACTGATAACGCTCCATCCAGTCATCAAACAGACCCAGCTCCGCCTCGATCTCCTCAATGGCAGCAGCAGCCGTGTCTTCCTGGGGCACAAGATAGGCATCACTCACGCGTTACAATCTCCATTACAGACCTCTGCTCCATGCTCACGTTACCGTTCCGCATGGTCTCGGCAACAGCCCCGCGCAAGGCATCCTGCGTAAAAGGCTTTGGCAGAAGCAGACCGTTTTCAGGCGTCGGCATATCATCTGTATGTCCGCTGATAAACAGGACCTTCAATCCCGCCATCGCTTTCTGTAACGCCGCCGCACAGGTCAGGCCATCATGCTCGGGCATCCGCATATCAATGATCGCCAGATCGAAGCGGGATGCCGGATCGACAGAGTTCAGCGCCTCTTCCAGCGAAGCCACAGCCGTTACCTCGTGCCCGTCCTGTGCAAGGAAACCTGCCGTCACCATCCGTACCGGCGCTTCATCATCCAACACCAGAACCTTCAGCGACCGTCCAACCGTCCCACCGGAACGTTCCGGCTGACTGATCCGCTGCTGCCCACTCCGCGCCACAGGCAGAATCAGCGTCATGCGCGTTCCCTCACCCACGACGCTCTCTACGGTGATTTCCCCGTAACTGCGGCTGAGGAATCCATACACGCTCGACAGCCCCAGCCCCGTCCCGCGCCCGACATCCTTGGTCGTGAAGAACGGGTCGAAAATTCTCGCCGCAATTTCGGGTGTCATGCCCGCCCCTTCATCCACGACGTCCAGCGCCACAGCCCGCTCTGGGCAGCATTCCGCAGGCAGGTCCGTTCGCTTCTGATCCACAATCCGCGCACTGATCTGCACCGTTCCACCATCGGCCATGGCATCGCGCGCATTCACACACAGGTTCAGAAGCGCCATTTCAAGCTGGTCAGCATCCGACCAGACCAGCGGCAGATCCTGCGGCAGATCTTCGACACATAGCGCGCAGGGCGACGCCACTGCAGGCGCACCGCGCTTCTTGAGGCTCTGACGCAGAAGATCCGTCAAACCGGGCAAAAGCTGCTCCAGGGACACCGCCGACAGACGTGCTTCACGCGGGCGGCCGAACTGAAGCAGCCGTCGTGTCAGAACCGCTCCACGCTGCGCTGAATCCGCAGCATTGCGCAGCAGTGCCACAGAGGCCTCGTCCAGATCGGCGATATCTTCCAGCAGTTCGAGAGATCCAGAAATCGCTGCGAGCAGATTATTGAAATCATGCGCGATTCCCCCTGCAAGCGTCCCCAGGGACTGAAGCTTTTCCGCCTGTCGAAGCCGAGATTCCATAACAACGCGCGAGGTCACATCGCGGTCCATGCTGACCTGCCAGGCATCCTGCGAAGACGCACCTTCCGGCCATGCCAGCGCCAGCCGCGTCAGTTCGTGCCACCGGGTTGAGGCCTTGCCGCCCTCTTCTGCAAGAACTTCCCCAACCAGACGCTCTTCCTGCCCCGACCTGCGAACGCCCTCCCGCATGGCCGAAACCTCCGGCCAAAGACTTTCAGGAAAATGAGCCTGCTCGGTCTCGGCGCCGCTCTCGGCTTCATCCCGCACATTGCTGCGGATGCACCGGCCGTCCCGATCCGAAAAGACCAGTCCGATCGGCAGCGCTTCCATTAATCCACGCAGCAGAGCCTGCTCGGTCCGTAACGCCCGCTGTGCCAGACAATGCTGCGTGACCTCACCGACCAGCGACCGTAGCGCATCCGAATCCCACGGCTTGTGCACATATGCCTGAACCTGCCCCTGATTCAGCGCCGATACGACGGCCTCCAGATCCGCATATCCCGTCAGTAGAATGCTGCGCGCGTCCGAAAACCCCCGCGCCTGCATCAGCAGCTGGTCTCCAGTCAGGCCGGGCATCCGCTGATCGGAAATGATAGTCGCAACATCCCTGTGCTCCCGCAGCAGATCCAGCGCCCGCAGCGGATCCGTCGTGGACAGGATTTCATACTGGTCTTCCAGCAGGTCCGTCAGGGCGACAAGGATTTCCTCCTCATCGTCCACCAGCAAAATCAGAGGACGCGACGGTCCTTTTGCGCTCCAGAAAGTCATGCTGCGCGGCCAGTCGCCACCGGCCCCTCCTCGGTCATGCGAACGGGCAGACTCAGCCGGAAACAGGCTCCGATGCCATGCCCGCCCGGCAGATTGGCGTCCATTACTTCAATCGTTCCGTCATGCGCCTCCATGACACTATAGGCAATGGCCAGCCCCAGCCCCGTCCCGGTTCCCACAGGTTTGGTCGTGAAAAACGGGTCAAAGATCCGTGTTCGCAGTTCATGCGGAAGGCCCGGTCCATCATCGCTCACGCTCATTTCATAGCGCCCGTTCTCCAGCCGCGAGGCGATGACGATCGTACCTCGCACCACATCCCCATCCGAAGAGATGTCCGCCAGCGCATCCGCCGCATTGGAGATGATGTTCATGACAACCTGATTGAGAAAAGCCGGCTGACAGACCAGTTCTGCCGGAGCCTGAAGATCCTTCCGAACCACAATTCCCGGCCCCAGCTTATGAGCCAGCAAAGCAAGCGCTGTCTCCAGAGCCGCAGGCACATCAACTTTCTGAAACGAGCTCTCATCAAGGCGCGAAAACCGTCGCAAACTCAGCACAAGATTTTGAATACGCTGCAGTCCAAGTTTCATGGATTCCAGCCGCGACATGCCTTTTTTTGTCAGTGAGACTGCTTCGTCAGACGCATTGACGCCCTGCAGACGTTTGAGCGTCCGCGTCACCGTATCGGCATGCGCAATCGTGAAAGCCAGCGGGTTGTTGATCTCATGCGCAATCCCAGCCACCAGTTCGCCCAGCGAGGCCATTTTCGCCGTCTGCACGAGCTTGGACTGCGCCTGAAGAAGCCGCTCGTTCGTGCGCGCAAGTTCCATATTGGCCTGCGCCAAGGCTTCGGCCATTTCCGCCTTGGCCCGCGCGGCCTCCAGCGTCAGCGCATTCTGCTGACGCTCGATTTCCTGCTGACGAAACTCGTCCTGCGCCATCCTGCGCTGGGCCAGCGTCCGAATTCGCATGGCAAGGGCCTCAAGCGCGATATCGCTGGGCACCAGATCATCAATTCCGGCCTCAAAAAACTCGCCCGAAGACTGGCGCCTGAACCGCGATGCCTCCACGATTCCCAATGTCCGGAACGGAATTCCGCCCGCCTCCAGAACAGCCTGCCGCCGGGCGTCCAGAAGGCGACAGAATTTCAGATCTTCGTCTCCGCTCCCGAGTTCAAGCACCAGACAGTCCGGACTGTCCGCCCCCCGCAGCCAACCACCGTCGATCAGATCGTCCGAACGCTCAATGGACGTAACGGTGTGCCCGTCACGCCAGAGCAGCTCTCCCAGCGTTGTTTCGGGCGCTTCTTCGACTGCATCTTCCTCGTCCTCATCCTCCCGTGGTGAATTAACGATCACGATCCGTGCCCGACGCAACCGGGACGCCTCGTCAACCTGAAGAAGCTCAGGCCCCTCCCGCAACAGCGCTCGCATCCGCAGAACCATCAGGTCAGGATGCGCCGATTTTGAAATATAGGCGTCAGCCCCGCTCTCCAGCCCCTCGCGCTCGACGCCCGGCGACGCATCTTCCGTCAGCATCAGAATGGGAATATTGCGGGTCAGCGCATCCAGCCGCAGTCGCCGCGCAAGCTGGCCACCACTCATCCCCGGAAGCTCGGTACAGGCCACCACCAGATCGGGCATCGTATCCTCGATCGTGCCCAGCCCTTCTTCGCCGCTGGTTGCGCAAGTGAGCGCAAAGCCCTCATTGACCAGAATCCGGGCAATCTGCCGGGCATGGTCGCAGTCAGGCTCCACCAGAACGACCCGGGGCATGTTCGGCGTTACCATCGGCATCTCGAATTCAGGAAAAGGCATGACGGCACGGGAAAGTTTGCATTGGCGATCTCTTGCAGCTAGTCCGAAGTGAACCATTCGTCCGATTTCAGTGACGAACACTAACTCCCGTTGCCGGACCACTGGAAGCCATATCTCATGGACATGCAGCCCCCCCCCCATATCACGGACCGCCTCCTTGGCAGCAGAAGCCAAAGCGGGTCATCGCTCACAACATCCTCGATGATCCGGATGGGCGTGTGGTCAGTCTGCTATTTCGCCTTCTATCTGGCCCAGCAGGTTGCGGAACTTCTGGCTCCCCTGCTGCTGATCCTGGGGCTGGGCTGGTACATTCTTCCGCATATCGTCAATGCGATCACAACCAGCGCAGCCAGTGCCGATCCGCAGGCGCGTGACATCATGAACCATGTCGCCGGAACCCTTCCAACCCATCTTCAGGTCGGCAGCCATCTCGTGACGCCAGGTTCCCTCATTTTTGACGGTATTCTGCTCATGGCGGTAGCCGCCATCGGCGCCACGATCTCAGCCCTCGCCGCCCGCAACATGTAAAACAAGGCGGCCGCAATTCAGCCTGGGGCTCAGTAAAAATGTCCGCGCCCCGGAAAAAATCCGAACAGGCCCGCTCCCTTGCAGTACCACAATGCCGCAACTCCGGAGCCTGCCAGAACAAGGCTGGCACCCCAGGCCGCGGCCCAGAGCCCGGTAGACCCGATCATCGACGGGCCACTCAGATCAGCCGGTGCCTGCACGTCACCGGTTGAACGGGAATGCAGAACAGCTGAACGACGCGCAATATTTCGCCCGGCCATCGCCCCGGTGGCGCGGAACGTTCCTTCCGTCCCGGACGCGGGCTTCTCTGCCACAACCGGCTTCCCGGCGCTTTCTTCTTCCGGAACTTCAAAAACAGTCGGCGCAGCCTCAGAAAGCACTTCGTGCGACGTCGTCGCCACGGGCGCGGCCATTTCCCAACTGTCTCCGCAATTGGCGCAGCGCAACCGCTTGACCCCTTTTGCCATCGCCTCCGGCACCTCAAAGACCGCATGACAATGGGGGCATTCAATGCGCATTCAATCAATCCCTTCGACAGCTGGCTCCGATCCGGCCTAGCCTGAGCCGTGTGCTTGCCTGTTATGACGAAATGATCGTTATTAAATGGTTAATAGATTGCTCCACTTTTCAATGAAAGCATCATGATCCGCCTCCTGAATGTCTCGATGATGCCCCCCGGCGTAGGACAGCCGGTCTTGCGGAACCTGACCCTTTCCGTGCCGCAGGGGGAGTTCCGCTGGCTGCTCGGACCATCCGGCGCAGGCAAATCGAGTCTTCTGCGCCTCCTGACACTGGAGACACGCCCGTCCGCCGGTCAGATGGACCTGCTTGGCGTTTCCGTCACACATGCCAGCCGCGCGACTCTGCGAAACCTGCGCCGAAGAATCGGCTTTGTTCCCCAGGACTATCGCCTGATCGGGGAATGGACAGTGTTCGACAATGTGGCGCTTCCGCTCCGTCTGCGCGGCGCCTCCGAACGCGATACCAGGCGGGAGGCTTTCGCCGTTCTGGAATGGCTGGACGTCGCGCATCTGGCCGACAAACGTCCGGGAACCCTTTCGGGCGGCGAACAGCAACGCACCGCCATTGCCCGCGCCCTGATCGGGCGTCCTGAGCTGCTGCTCGCAGATGAACCGACCAACGCGCTGGAAGATGCGCAGGCCCGGCGGCTTCTGACGACATTTCAGGAACTGATCGAAATGGGTACGACCGTCATCGTCGCCACCCATAACGAGGCTCTGGTCCACGAAGCCCCGGCAGCCTCGATCGTTCTTCAGGACGGCACGATCGCAAATACCGACATTCAGGGCGGGATGTCCGTGCGACGGGGAGAACGCTCATGAGCGCTCCGGTCTCCCCCGGGCTGCGCTCGGGCAGCCTGCCGCTTCTCGTCGCACTCATGACGCTGCTCGCAGGCCTTTCGCTCGCCGGCCTGGCAGGCGTGCAGACCCTTGCTGAAAGCTGGTCCGGCGCCGCCCGCAACGCAACCACGATCGAGATTCCGTCCGATACACCCCAGCTCGCAGACCGTACCCACACCCTGATCCAGACCCTGACCAAAACGCCAGATGTCACGACCGTCCGTGAACTCTCCACCAAAGAGGTCCAGACCCTTCTCGCTCCCTGGCTGGGGCAGGTCTCTGAAAGCGCAGGCCTTCCCGGCCTCTCATTGCCCGTGGTCCTGATCGTCGCCCATACCGGCACTCCCGATCTGGGCACAATCGTACAGGGCGTCCTGCCTGAAGCCGTGGTGGAAGAAGATCGCCGCTGGGGCGAGCGCCTCAACGGTCTGGGAAACAGCCTGATCGCCTGCGCCTGGCTGGCCGTGAGCCTCATTGCGGCCATTGCGGTCCTTTCGGTCGGCATGACCGTCCGTCGCTCCGTCATGGCCCAGCGCAAATCCGTCGAAATCGTCCATTTCCTGGGTGCCGGAGACTTGACAATTTCCAGTCGGATCGCAGGACGGGCCGCGCTGCTCAGTCTCGCCGGAAGCCTCGTCGGCCTGCTGCTCCTGAGCCCGGTCATCACCATGCTGGCCCGGAAGCTCACACCCTTTTCACATGGCGCCCCTGCTGCCGCCTCTCCCGCCAGCACATGGGACGCCCTGATCGCCACATGGTGGAGCACCCTGCACGTCCTGCCGCGCATGCTCCTCGAAGAACTCGGCGCCCTGCCCCTGATCGCCGCCGGCCTGGGCTGGCTCACGGCGCAAACCGTCGTACTTGTCTGGCTGCGGCGCCTGCCATGAGACGCTTTTTCCGGGCATGTCTGGCCCTGGGAGGGCTCTGGCTGGCGGGCTTCGCCTGGTTTATTCAGGACGCCAGCAAGCCTCCCGTCACTGCCACTGTCTGCGATGGCATCGTCGCACTGACCGGCGGAGAGCAGCGCGTCGATACAGCCATTACCCTGCTGCGGGGCGGATACGGACACCTGCTGTTGATTTCAGGTGTTGGCCCCCACGTCACGCTGCAACATATCCTTCATCTTCAGCAGGAATCGCTGTCCTCGCCTCTGGCCGCGCGCATCACTCTGGGTCGCCGCGCCACCAGTACGATCGGCAACGCCCACGAAACAGCCGAGTGGGCAACAGAAAACCACCTCCATCGTGTTCTTGTCGTCACCGCCGGCTATCACATCCGCCGCGCCGTTCTCGAAATCCACAGGACGGCCCCCGACTTGGACCTCATGCCCTACCCCGTCGTGCCACTTGCCCTGCAAGGCACCCTTTCCTACAAAATCCTGTTCCTGATGTTTCGGGAATACAACAAGCTGCTCGGAGCCGAAATCGGTGTCCTGACAGGCCTGCCAGATGGTCGCGAAGGACTGGATGGCGCCTGACAGCCCTTGTGCCTGCCCCCGTTTTCTGGTGTGCAGAACACCATGATGAGCATTCTGCGCGGCGTCCTGTTCAATCTCTATCTCTTCTGGATCACCCTGTTCATGGGCGTCGGAACCATTCCGATCCGCCTGATGAAAAATCAGGATCTGGCTCTTTCCTATGCAAAATTCTGGGCACGAGCCGTTCTGTTCGGCTTTACCCGCATCTGCTCGGTCCGGATCGAGATCAGCGGCCAGGATAACCTGCCGCCCGGTCCGCTGCTGATAGCCTCGCAGCACCAGTCCTTCTTCGATGGCTTCATCTGGATGACGCTGGTTGACCGCCCCGACTACATCATCAAAACGGAACTGACCCGTATTCCCGTCGTCGGCCCAATGCTGCGCCTGACCGGCATGATCTCGGTTGACCGGAAAGCCGGATCAAAAGCCCTGCGCACCATGATGCAGGATGCAAAATCCGCTCACGACGCAAACCGCCAGATCATCATCTTCCCCGAGGGCACCCGCACCCTTCCCGGCGAACGCCATCCGATCCAGCCCGGTATCGTGGCTCTGGCCCGGCAGGCCAACGTTCCCGTCGTGCCTGTCGCAACCGATTCAGGCCTCTTCTGGGACCGGCACCCCTGGCTCAAACGTCCGGGCGTCGTACACGTCGTGATCGGCCAGCCCCTCCCGCCGCGGCAGGAACGCCGAGCTTTTACCGAAGGACTGGAGAGCGCATGGGACGAACTGTGTACAACCCATGCGTTGCCCCGAGACCCTGTGGATAACTCTGTGGACCCGGGAAAAATCTGACTGATCAGAAAAAAACTGAAATCTTTCAACGATCTTGTAAAAACAGGATACTTCTGGCGTCCTATCATTAACAAATTCTCCATATCCTTTGATTTTCTGCGGTTTTCATTGCCACATCAGCTTCAGGGCGTTTCTGAAAAACCCTCAGGCAGGCGTATTTTCCCGCATTCCCAAGGCACTCTCCACGGCTGGGGATAAAACAGACGGGGGTTGACCAATCCCGCAGCCAATCCCGAAAAGAGATGCTCAATGGATCGCTTGTTCTTTACTGTCCGTTACAGCAGATACGCTGTGGTATTGATTGCCATTCTCGCAATATCGACCTTCCTCGATACACTCTGCTGGCGTCACACCGTCCACAGACTGGAAACCGTCGCCCACACTGCCATCGCTACTGCACGCAAAAACGGCTGGGTCGTTAACACGACTCCGTCGCACAGGGGCGGCTGGCCGTTCGGCGCATGGGTGGAACTGGACCGTCTGGACGCCACACATCCAGCATCGTCCGGTGCGCCCTACGATGCTGGGTGGGCCGCAGAGCATCTCCGCCTTGGGGGATCATGGCCCTTTTTACTTGGCGCGGAACTGCCGGTTTCCCTGACAGGGCATCAGGCTGCGCGACTTGTCCTGAATAATGCGATCCTGACCTTTGTAACTGCAGACCTTCAGATTCGTTTCAAAAATCCACAGGATCTGTGTTTTTCCGTCTCACAGCTTAAACTGGCTTTCTCCGGGCACTGGCCTGACAAGCAGATCTTCGCAAAAAACCTCTCTGGACGCCTCATCCGCTTTCCCGAAGCCCTGGCCGGTGCAACACGGCTCGGCATAGACGCAAAAGCAGCTGATCTGTCAGGGTTTCCATTGCCCTATGGCGCCTCCGTCGACCTCCATCAAATGCATCTTGCGCTTGCCCTGACAGCATCCGACGCCTCCACAGAACTCTCGCTTCTCGACCCGAGTTCGTACGGACGCCTTCTGCTTCAGGACGCCTCGGCCTCGCCAGCTTCCACAAACAGCCGCATCATCCTGTCCGGCGCCATGGCACTCCCGAGCCGGAATGGCACGCTCACTCTCACCGTGATCCAATGGCAGACCCTCGCAGACCGGCTTCTGGCCCAACCTGAAATAGAGTCGCACCTCGCACCGGACCTTCAGGTCGCTCTCCGCAAGGCTCTGGAAAAAACTTCCACCCGACAGGCTAGAAACGGACAGCCACTTTCGATGGCGATCCCTGTCGTCAACGGGGAGATCCTTCCCGATACGCAGGCGTTTTCCGCGCTTTTCAACGGAAAAGCTCCTCTCCCCTGAGAGCTGCCAGGACCCGAAGCCGCCGGTTGATTTCCATCAAAAACACCGCCTGAACACAGAACTTTCTCTAGCCAAACACGTTCTGGAGGTTCAAAAGACGGCGACACACGAAACGATCACAACTTCGTTACTCTCGTTCTGCGTGCGTCAGACCCCTTGGGGAGCGACATTGCTTCTGACGGGATCTGCCACTCGCCATCTATCCAGAAGGCAACCGAAATGTTTGGCCTCTCGGCTTTATTCCTGGCGCGGTTCCAGTTCGCGTTCACGGTCGGGTTTCACATCGTGTTCCCGGCCTTCTCGATCGGCCTCGCAGCCTATCTCGCTGTTCTTGAAGGACTCTGGCTCAAGACAGGCCGCAGTGCCTATCTGGACCTTTTCAAATACTGGCTGAAAGTTTTCTCCGTCGTCTTCGGCATGGGCGTGGTCTCCGGCCTCGTCATGTCCTACGAGTTCGGAACGAACTGGTCGGCCTTCTCGCAGAAAGCAGGTCCGATCCTCGGCCCGATGCTGGCCTATGAGGTCATGACGGCCTTCTTCCTTGAAGCCGGCTTTCTCGGCGTCATGATGTTCGGTCTCAACCGCGTCGGCAAAGGCCTGCATTTCGCAGCCACCTGCATGGTCTCGATCGGCACACTGATTTCCATGAGCTGGATCCTGTCGTCCAACTCGTGGATGCAGACCCCGCGTGGCTATCGCATCGACGAAGCCACCGGCCGCTTCCTGCCTGTCGACTGGTGGCAGATCGTCTTCAACCCGTCTTTCCCGTACCGCATCGTCCATATGGGCCTCGCAGCATTCCTGTGTGTGGCATTCATCGTGGCAGGCGTGGCCGGATGGCACTTGCTCAAGGCGCGTCGTGAAGGCCGTCAGGCGTCCGAACAGGTCCGCCTGATGTTCTCCATGGCCATGTGGATGGCTGCCATCGTCTCCCCGATCCAGGTTCTAGCCGGTGATACGCAGGGTCTGAACACGCTGGAATACCAGCCCGCCAAAATCGCCGCCATCGAAGGCGACTGGGAGTCCGAAAGCCGCGCGCCGGAGTTGCTGTTCGGCATCCCGGACATGAAGAACGAGACAACCCATTACAAGATCGCCATCCCCTATATGGGATCGCTGATCCTGACGCACAGCCTCGACGGCAAGGTTCCGGGCCTGAAGGACTTCCCAAAGGAAGACCGTGCCTATTCCCCACTGCTGTTCTTCTCGTTCCGCATCATGGTGGCCCTGGGCATGCTGATGGTGCTGGTCGGTCTGTGGTCGCTGTATCTGCGGTGGAAAGGCAAGCTGTACGATACGCCGCTGCTGCACCGGGTTGCCCTGTTCATGTCCCCGGCAGGCTTCCTCGCCCTGCTGTGTGGCTGGGTTACGACCGAAGTCGGCCGTCAGCCCTTCACTGTCTATGGTCTGATGCGGACCGCCGACAGTGTCTCGCCGATCGCCCTGCCGAGTATCGCAACGTCGATGATCGCTTTCATCATCGTCTATTTCATCGTGTTCATGGGTGGCATCACCATCCTTCTGCGGACCTTTGCTGAAGAACCGCATGCGGACCAGCATGGCCCCGCCGAGGACCAGCCCCAGCGTGCCGCAGGTACAACACAGGTCTCTCATCAGCCCCCGTCCAGCCCTGCGGCCGGCGCTGGCATGGCGGAGTAAGAACCATGACAGAAACAGCCGGCTTCTGGCTTCCGGTGGTCTGGGCGCTGCTCGCAGCAACCGCCATCTTCCTCTATGTCTGCCTTGATGGTTTCGACCTCGGGATCGGCATCCTTTTCCTCAAGGAAAAGGACCACGATCACCGCAACCTCATGGTCAACACGGTCGCCCCTGTCTGGGACGGCAACGAAACCTGGATGATCTTTGGCGGCGCAGCGCTCTACGGCGTCTTCCCCGTCGCCTATGGCACGATCCTCCCAGCGCTCTATCTGCCGATCCTGTTCATGCTGCTGGCCCTGATCCTGCGCGGCGTGTCCTTCGAATTCCGCTTCAAGTCGGAATCGCCCATGAGCCAGTTCTTCTGGGACACGTCGTTCTGCGGCGGCTCCATCGTGGCAGCCTTCATGCAGGGCGTCATTCTGGGAACACTCGTTCAGGGCATCAAAGTCGAGAATAACGTGTTCGTCGGTTCCAGCTTCGACTGGTTGACCCCGTTCGCCCTGTTCTGCGGCCTCGCCGTCGTCATCGGTTATGCGCTTCTTGGCGCCACATGGCTTCTGTGGCGATGCGAAGGCGAACTGCATGATGCGATGCGCCGGATCTCCTTCGTCCTCGGCGGCCTCATGCTGGCGACGATCGCGCTCGTCTCGATCTGGACGCCGATGCTCCACACCACTTACATGCAGCACTGGCTGGACATGCCGCAGTTCGCTCTGGTAGCGCCGGTTCCGGTTGCAGTCCTCGTGCTGGCAGCAGCACTGTTCCTCGGACTGCGCAACCCGCGCTCGCACCTGCTGCCGTTCATCGCGACACTGGGCCTGTTTTTCCTGTGCTTCAGCGGTCTGGGCATCAATGTGTGGCCCTATATCGTGCCACCGACCATCACCATCTGGCAGGCATCCTCTCCGCCGGAAAGCCAGACCTTCCTTCTGGTCGGCACGATGTTCCTCCTGCCGCTGATCCTCTCCTACACTGCCTATTCGTACTATGTGTTCCGCGGAAAAATGTCCGCCGGGCACCACTATCACTAACGGCGAAGGACCAGACCCATGCGCATCGAATACGGTCAGCCGGACGAGAAACCGGGCTTTCTGAACTGGATGAAACGCGTGGGCTGGTTCGTAGCAATCTGGGCTGGCGGCGTCGTTGTAGTAGGCCTCGGCGCCGAACTGCTCAAGAAGGTCATCTTCGGCTGGTAACAGCCTGACAATGCCAAAAAAAAGCCCCGTCTCTTGCGAGCGGGGCTTTTTTGTTCCTTCAGAACGTATCCTTTTCCCTGCGCAGCCGCGCGAAGGTCTCAACATCCGGCGCAAGCAGAAACGGGTTTGTCCTGCGCTCCACGCCCAGCGCCACGGGAAGCGTCGGCCGCCCGGCTTCCAGCAGACGTTCAACTTCCCCGGCCCGCGCCTTCAGGGCAGCATTATCCGGATCGACATGTAGCGCGAACGCCAGGTTCGAGCGCGTATATTCATGCCCGGCACAGACAAGCGTGCTGTCTGGCAGACTGTCATAGCCGTTCAGACTGTCGAACAGTTCCTGCGCCGTGCCTTCCAGCAACCGCCCGCAGCCGAGACTGAACAGCACATCCCCGCAGAACAGCGCCGGAACCTCGTCCACGACATACGACACATGCCCCACCGCATGACCCGGCGTGGACAGAACCCGGATCTGCGTGCTCCCCAGAGAAACGACGTCCCCACCCTCAACGGCGTGATCCAGCCGGGGGAGCCATTCCTGCTTCTGGCGCGGCCCGCAAACCTGCGCGCCATATCGCTCCCGCAATGCCTCCGTCCCGGCCGTATGATCGGCGTGATGATGGGTCAGCAGGATCATATCCAGCCGCCCCTCCCCGATTTCGTCCATGACCGGCCTGGGCTCGCCAGGGTCCACGACGGCCCGCGCACCCTGCGGCGTCGTCAGCAGCCAGGCATAATTGTCCGACAGAACCGGAATCGGCTTGATATCAAGTGGCATGACTGTTCCCCTTGGACTGTCCCGCTGATGAGGTACCTGCATGCTGACGTCCCTGGCCCGCATCCGTTCCGATGATGCCGCCACTTTCTATGAAAGCCGACAGGGACAGCGCACGGCCCTGCTCCTCAACGAGCGCCTGCGACGCATCATGCCCCCCATGCGGGGGCGACGCATTCTCGGCATAGGCTACACAGCGCCCTATCTTCCCGAAAGTGCCGAATTCGCAGTCTCCGCGCGCCTGCTTCACGCCCAGACCCAGAAAACACGTCACCCGTCCCCGAGGGACTGCATCGTCGACAGCGGTCGCCTGCCTTTCGACGACCTTTCGATGGACGTGGTGCTTGTGGTTCATGGCCTCGAATTCACACGTGTCGCGCCGGATTTCCTGCGCGCCATCTGGCGCACCCTCACCGATGACGGCGTCCTGATCCTGATCGTGCCCAACCGTTCAGGCTACTGGGCGCATACCGATGCCACCCCTTTCGGCCACGGCATTCCCTATAGCAGCCGCCAGTTGACCCGCCTGCTCGACCAGACCCTTTTCCGGATCGACCATCACTCAGGGGCGCTGATGGCGCCCCCCGCCGCTCTTTCCGCCACACATGGACGCCTCGTGGAGCGGATCGGGCACGGGCTGCGCCTGCCCTGTGGCGGCGTTCACCTCGTCACGGCCCGCAAGAATGCCTATGCCGGAACACCCCTGATCGACGACAAACTGGCCGCCCCGCTCCTCCAACAGGTCGCCAGACCCGCCTGAAGCAGAAAACCTGCCCGAAAAACGCCTTCTTTGTGGCGAATTCTTGACCCTCCCGCCGTGTGCCGTAAGAGTGCGTTCCATGTCGCTGATCCAGTCCTTCAAGCTTGTCCTGTCGCCGCCGCACCGCGCCGCGACTCCCTTCCTCCTCGCCGGTTCGTTCGTCGGGCTGCTCGGACGGGCCACGCCCTGGCGCGCCACGCGCCTGCTGGGCAATGCAGGTATCGCCTTCACGGCGTTCTGCCTGTACTTCTTCCGCGATCCCAAACGCACCCCGCCGCCGCGCGCCGATCTGGTGCTGGCATCCGCCGATGGCCGCGTCACATCCGTCGCCCTCGTCACGCCGCCGCCCGCGCTGGAAATGGGCCACACGCCGGTCTGGCGCGTCTCGACGTTCCTCTCGGTGCTGAACGTCCATATCAACCGGATGCCCGCCGCCGGTGAAGTGACAAAGATCGCCTATCACGCTGGCAAATTCCTCAATGCCAGCCTCGACAAGGCGTCGGAACACAACGAACGCAACGAACTGCGCCTGACGCTGCCGGATGGCCGCAATATCGGCGTCGTCCAGATTGCTGGCCTGATCGCACGCCGCATCCTGTGTTTCGTCGAAGAAGGGGACCGCATGGAAGCGGGCGAGCGCTTCGGCCTGATCCGCTTCGGCTCCCGCACCGACGTCTATCTGCCGCCTGGCGTCGAGCCTCTGGTTGTGGAGGGGCAGACAATGGTTGGCGGCGAAACCGTCCTGGCGACGCTCTGAGCCAGACGCCATACATGACCACGCCTCCGACGGTTGACCCCACCCGCGAACCCGCCCAGTCCGTTAGCGCCTCTGGCCGAAAGCGTCGCATCCGGCGCAGACTCCGCCGCATGGGGCGCAGCCCCCGCACGCGGGTGCGCGGGCCGTCGTTCAACCGCCTCATCCCCAACATCATGACGATGCTCGGCCTCTGCGCCGGGCTCAGCGGCATGCGGTTCGCGCTCGAACACCAGTTCGAACCCGCGGCCGTAGCACTCCTGATCGCCGCCTGCATCGACGGACTCGACGGACGCATCGCGCGCCTCCTCAAAGGCGCCACCCGCTTCGGCGCGGAATTCGACAGCCTGTCGGACTTCGTCTGCTTCGGCGTCGCGCCGTCCTTCGTCCTGCTGATGTGGTCCCTCGAACATGCCGGACGCTATTCTTTCGTCCCGTGCATCCTGTTCACGGTCTGCATGGCACTGCGTCTGGCCCGCTTCAACGCGAGCCTCGATGACGACGACAAGCCGGAATATTCCTACAGCTTCTTCACGGGTGTCCCGGCCCCTGCGGGCGCCGGGCTGGTACTGTTCCCGGTCTTCCTCGGCCTCGAAGCCGACCGCCTCCATGCCGAAGGTCTGGCCGCGTTCGCCCGCCTGCCTCTCGTCTCGGCCGTCTGCCTGATCGTCACGGGGCTGCTGCTGGTCTCGACGCTTCCGGTCTGGTCGTTCAAGAACTTCAAGGTCCCGGCGCGCTACGTCCTGCCCCTGATGCTCGGGACCGGCCTGTATGCCGCCCTTCTGGTCGCGGACCCCTGGGGCGCCCTCGCAGGTGCGGGGCTGCTCTATATCGCGATCCTGCCCTTCTCCCGCCGCTCCTACCACCGCCTGAAACTGGCGGCGGAAGAGATGTCGGAAACGGTGGAAGAAGAACCTGCCTGAGAGCAGGAAATACCAACAAAAAAGGCCGCCCGGATATCCGGGCGGCCTTTTTCATGTCCGATACGCGACAGGCTTATTCCGTCACGTCCCACAGCCATGCCGCACCACGCACACCAGAGCTGTCACCATGCTTGTTCCGCACGATCGGCGTTGTGCAGACCGGCGTAATGACATGCTTGGCCAGAAGCGGCGGCACGCGCTCATACAGCGTGTGAAGGTTGGAGACGCCACCACCGAGGACGATCACATCCGGATCAAGGAAGTTGATGACCATGGCACAGGCCCGGGCAAAACGCTCAGTATAACGACCGAGCGCTGCAATCGCCGCCTGATCACCATTGGCCGCAGCCTCTTCGATCCCGGCCGTATTGCGATGGCCCGGTCCTTTCCAGTCCGCCGCAAGTGCCGGGCCCGAAAGGTAGCGCTCCATGCAGCCCTTGTTCCCACAGAAGCACTCGCGCGCCGGCGCATCTTCTTCCGTCGGCCAGGGCAGAGGCAGATGCCCCCATTCACCAGCAATATGATGACGGCCCTCCAGAACGCGGCCGTTATTGACGATGCCCGCGCCCATGCCCGTTCCGATGATGACACCGAAAACGGTCAGCATGCCCTTGGCCGCACCATCGGCGGCCTCAGACAGCGCAAAGCAGTTGGCGTCGTTTTCCGTCCGGACCGGACGTGCCAGCGCGGCCTCCAGATCGTGCCCGAAAGGCTGGTTGTTCAGCCAGGTTGCATTGGCATTCTTGATCAGCCCGCTCTCTGGCGAGATTGATCCCGGAATCCCGATGCCCAGAGTGGAGGTGTGCTGCCCCGCCGAGACGCGGTGGCTCGGCACCGCACCCAGACGGTGATCCACATCCGCAACCAGATCCCGGATCGCCAGAACGGCCTCGTTATAAATACCGGGATTGGCAATCCGTTCCCGCAGGACGAGATCGCCCGAACGATTCAGAACCGCGATTTCGATCTTCGTGCCACCAAGATCAATTCCAAGGCGATAATCAGCCATCTCAAGCCCTGTGCTCTGTGCGGCGACCTGAACGACAGGCGGCCGGACCTCATGGAAAACGCATCCAGTGCGCCCGTCTGCTTTAACGCGAAACCGTGTCACGACAAGCCGTCCGAAGACAAAACTTCGTTGTTTCAGGCAATTTCCAGTTTCAGAATATCGCGATCAGACCCGCGCCAGCTCCTGAAGGGCCTGCAGGATCTCCTGCGGCGCGGGAGGACAGCCCGGAATCGCACGCCGCACCGGCGTCAGGGCCTGCAAGCCGCCCAGCGTCGCATAACTGGCCGGAAACGGCCCTCCATCGACCGCACAGGCCCCCACCGCAATCAGGCTTCGGCCCGGTGGCATTGCCCGCCACACCCGGTCCACCATCTCGGCACAGACGCGCGTCACCGCGCCAGTCAGCAGCAGCCAGTCCGCATCCGCCGGATCGCTCACACAAACAAAACCCGCCTGCTCCAGAGCGAAAGCACTGCCTTTCAGGGACTCGATCTCCATGAAGCAGCCCTCGCATCCCCCCGTCTCCAGCACATACAACCCGATCGGACGCTCACGCCCCACAGACACCCCCTCTGTGGAGGGACGCCAGCGCCGCGCATCCATGAAGGCGTAAAGCAGGCTCAGAGGGCCCGTCCGTCGCAGAGCGTTCACAACGCGATCCCCGCTGGAGAGAGTCCGATCGAGCCCAGAGCTGCGGGTACCCGCTCGATGGGACAACCCCGCAGCATCGCCCCCAGAACCGGTAGAACCGATACACCCGGATCGCGGACATGCAGGTTCTCGATCCGGCCGTTTTTCAGCCGTACCCAGTACCACACATCTCCGCGTGCCCCCTCGGCCACGCCAATGCCCTCATCCGTACGATCCGGCGCGGGCTCGTCATCCTCCAGACCGATGCTCCCCAGAATCCGTTCCATCAGCTTCAGCGAATCTCTGATTTCCGCAAGCCGCAATCCGTCACGCGCCCGGGCATCGCCCCGGCTCGATCCCGTCGCCCGCAGTGCCTCCAGCCGCATTCCGGCTTCCCGCCGCCGCATATCCATGCTGCGGCCGCTCGCACGCCCCGTCACGCCTCCAACGGCAAAACGCTCGGCCAGCCGCACATCCAGAACCGCAAACCCGTTCAGACGGGACGCAAAGACCCGGTGAAGCTCCTCCAGCGCCGCAAGACGTGGCTGCATCGCCGCATGAACCGCCTGCGCCAGCGGGACGATCTCCAGCCCCTCGCGAAAACCACCACAACTCACCGTATCCATCAGACGACGCGACACGCCCTGCTCCGAACAGGCCTGCGCAATGGCTTCACGCGCATGATCGCAATGTGTCGCCAGAAGCTCCGCATCCACACCCCGCGCCGTCCGGGCCATGTCAAACAGATGGAGCGACATCCGCTCGATCTCCAGCAGGATCATCCACACATCCCGAATTCCCGGCCCCGGAACCTGCCCCCGCGCCTGCGCCACAGCGCGCGCAAAGGCAAGAGGATACGCCACAAACGCACCCGCCGTCATCCGCGCCACGAGGAACATGGCCTCTTCCGGTGTCTTCCCCAAAAGACGGGACACCACCCCCCGATGCGCCCCGCCCGCGCAGACATCCACAGTCCGGACTTTCCCTTTCAGAACTTCGAAAGACAGGTCCAGAGGGCCACTCAGCCCCGTCTGCTCCGGACGCAGAAAATGACTCCCCGCGAGCGGACGCAGACCACCCGACGCCGGTCCCGGCCGGGACGACAACGGCCATGTAGACGTCCATCCGCCTTCATCCAGCGCCGGCGTTCCGTTGCCACACGCATCCATGGCCTCGACGCCATACAGATCATACGAGACGCGCTCCCCCCATTCCGCCCCGGCAAACCGCGATGAAGGCGCCAGATACCGGCGCTCTTCCACAATCGTGCTCGCCAGAAGCGGACAGTCCCCCTCCAGCAGCAGGACATAGGCGCGGGAATCATTCGCCCAGCATGAGATCAGTGGCAGCGTCGCGCCCGGAGCACAGAGCATGTCGCTCCACTGCGCAGGATCGAGATGATAATGCGACAGCGCCACACGCTCTCCACTACGGATGATCCGCCCCATGCTTTTCATGGCCGCCACCCCGTCACCGGATGCCACGCCAGCAATAGCGGACCACACAGCCCGCCCAGCAGCAGCACAGCCTGCATCACTGCGACAATCCCCCGTTCTGGCCGCCCGAACGCTGGCAGCAGGGTCATAGGACGTACGGACCACAAAGCAGGCAGCAGACACAACACCAGCAGAACAAGCTGTGCGGTTTCAAGCGACCGCCCGATCCCGACCAGCGCACAGAACACCGGCCATGGTGCGGCTCCTGCCCCGATGACCTCCGCCTCCTCGGCCTCGTGCAGATCCAGAACGGCCAGTCCGAGCGCGGACAGAAGCAGCAGGACGAGCGCCGGACCTTCGCCGGTCGCGGCCGCAACAGCACCCAGCGCCGACAGTATCGGCAGGGAAATCGTCCGTCCCGTCGAACGTGACAACACCAGCATGAGGAGGGTTCCAAAGCCCGCAACCAGCATGAGCAGATGGACCAGCGGATAGGCACTCAGGCGCAACATCAGCATCAGTGCCGCAAACCGCAGCCCCGTATCCAGAAGCGCCGCCTCCGGAGCAGGCGCGGGTGACGGTCCCAGACCCGCCACCATGCACAGCCCGACCGTCAGCAGAACCGCTCCCAGAGACGACTGCTGCATCGGCAGAAGCGACGCGCCCAGAAGCCCCAGAACCACGCCCCCGAGCCGGCTGCGCGCGATGTCCCACACAATCGCGGCCTGACGGGGGCCACGCCCCTCGCGCCACGCCAGAAGAACCGTTCCCGCGCCACACAGGATCGTCACCGCGAACGCCGAATGGACATTCAGCGCCAGCAGCGCGCATCCCGTCACCAGAAACGGCAAAATCCGTCCGGTCCGGTCCCGGGCCTGCGGGAGAAGAAGCGGAATGGCCGTCACGATGCAGGAACACGCAGCGGCCAGCGCATCCGTGCCCGGCATCAGCCACACGGCCAGCGGCGTGATGACAAGTCCGGCCACGGCAAATGTCCGACTGCTGGCGGACTGCCGGTTTTCAGGCGTCAGACACAGCAGAAACGCTGCCAGAAGCGGCCAGACGGTAACGGCAAACAGCGTACCGACGGGTGCGAGCGGATGCATCAGACGTCCTCCACCCGCCGCCATGCCAGACGCGGCAGCAGCGTAATGCCCAGTGCGGCCAGAACACCCCACAGACTCAGAGCAACGGCAAAAAGCGGCCATGAATTCAGAACGCAGGCGACAACAACCAGTCCGTCCGCAGCGCGGAGTAGTCCCGTGAACTGAACCAGCGGCGTTCCCCAGGCCGCGCCACACAATCCTGCCAGAACCGCGCCCGCACCCAGAACCGGAGCAAGTCCCAGACCCGCCCCTGACAGACCAAGCGCCAGAAGCAGGACAAGCGTGCCCACAACCGGCAGAACAGCGGCCCGATCCGGCGCTTCCGGCGCAAAGCGCCTCAGCCAGATCCACGCCAGGACGTTCAGTCCGATCAGCGCCACGGATGTCAGCAGCGCCATCAGTCCCGAGCAGACCGTCGCCCCGGCAAATGCGCAGACTGCCCCGTAAAGCGGCAGCCCCCGCCCGTCTTTTCCCAGACCCGCAAAAGCCAGCAGAAGGAGAAGTCCGAACCCAACGATCATGTGCCAAACCTCCCCGCCAGAGCCAGAAGAAGCGCCACGCCCGCAAACAGCGCCGTCAAACGTGCGCTCCGCTCCTGCGCCATCAGTCTCAACCCGACCGCCACGCCCACAGCCAGCGCCAGCCGTGCGACAAGCGCAACCAGCCCGAGCCACCAGCCCTGAACGCCTCCCTGCGCGAGCCCCACGCTCACCGGCCATGCCAGATCAGCCAGCAGCAGCAGCCATGCACAATTCAGCACATCGGCGATGCAGCGCGCCGCCTCGCGCTCCTGCCGGTCCTGCAGTCCAGACAGCATATCAGTCACGTCCTCGGAACGCAGCGGAGGACACGCAATCCCCAGAGCCAGCGCACAGGCGGCAAGCGCTCCCTCCAGACCGGGTTCGGGCTCGATATGCAACATCGCACACAGCCCCCCAAGGCCATCCGTCCCCGGAGCAGCCAGCGCGATCAGAGCCTCCGTCAGACAGAGCAGCAGAACCGCCGGCCCCAGCCGCGACGCCTCTCCCGACAGAACGCCCGCCCCCAGAAATCCACGTCCCATCAACAGCATCAGGCCCATGACGAGCGGGTCCGCAAACGGGGACAAGACTGATCCCGTAGTCACCGCAGGCAGACAGACGAGCGCCAGAACCCCCACGGTCAGCGCGGGCGCAGAACGCCCCCCCAACGGGCTGCGAAGCACGGCTTTCCAGAAACGCCCTGCACCAAAAAGGCGAAACCGCACCGCGCCCCCCGACCGGCCAGCCAGCCAGAATGGCAGACTGTCCAGACACCATCCCAGCACAGGTGCCAGAACAAGCAGCAGCCCTACCTGAAACAGGGCTTCCAGCACTGACAGCGCGATCAGTCCGGCTTCATGCGCCATCACGTCATCACTCCCAGAACCGCGAGGACGAGCCCGAGAAGAACAAGCCAGAGGCCCACCGCCCCCTGTCGCAGATCGTGCAAAACGGGCGCTTTCATCCCTTTCAGCGCCCTGAAACGAACCCGCCCCGACACGATAAAGCGCCGCAGGCTCCAGCCCAGAGATGGCGCCTCTTCAAACAGGGCATCGCCTGACGAGAGCAGCCTTGCCAGCGCCGGAGCAAGTGTGGAGGCCGCCTGAACGATCCCGCCAATACTCCGCCAAGGACGCACAAGAACGATCCAGATTACGGCTCCGACCATCACGAAGGCCATCAGCCGGAAATGGGAGCCGTCGCCCGCACCGATACTCCAGATGGGCCAGACCCATTCTCCTCCCACAACGTGCAACGCAGGGCTTGTCATCCCGAACACCAGAGCCGGCAGCAGCAGGCTTCCAGCCCCCAGCAGCAACACGGAAACCCCGGATACGGCCACCTGCACCGCAGACATCTGCCGTCCCACGGCGAGCAGATCGGACAGCGCCAGAACGCCGAGAAGCAGCGCCACCGCCACGCCAAGCACGCTCCAGCCCTCGACACCCGCGGCCAGGCCCAGCGCGGCATGAATTCCGAGCCACAGCACAACCAGTCCGGGCAGAGGCGGAAACGGCAGGCGCAATACGGCCAGCATCGGAAACCGGAGCCCCAGTGATGCCGTCAGAGCCAGCGTGACAAGATCAAGAAGCGTGGCTTCCAGCGCAATCCGGGCACAGACCGCCAGACCCTCGCCCTGCGCCGCCACCACCAGAACCATCAGCAGAACGGGACGCAAAAGCCCCAGATTTCCAGCCCGATGCGCTCCCAGAACGGACCATCCGATCAACCCGAGCATACACAGGCCCAGACCCGCAACCAGCTCGGCCGACACGACGTCTGAAGCATGCCACACCAGCGACACCCCCAGAATGCTCATAACGGCAGAACAGCCCCCGTCCCTGCGACGCACAAGCGCAGGCCAGAACAGAACAGGCAGCAGCCCCAGCAGAACAGGCGTCTGGGCAGGGAACAACACGCTCAGCAGCAGAACCGGAACGCTCCACACCGCCGGACAGGCATCCCGCTCCTGCGCCGCAATCACACCCAATGCAACGGCCAGAACAGCTGGCGAAAGCGCCAGTACTGCAGCCAGGGCCGCCAGACAGACGGTTACGGCCTGCCCGAACCGCCCCGGCTGAAGCGCCAACACACAGGCAGGCACAACCAGAACCGCGAGGCAAAGGGAAACCGGATCAGTATGGAACAGGGACGTGAAAATATGCAGGGCGCGGTCCGCAGGTTAGGGAGAACGGACCGCAACCATCACGACCGTCAGATCATGGCGAGAGATAGCTTGCGTTTCGGAGAAGGGAAAGCGCCGTCAAGCGTTTTGAGATCCGCATCCGTCAGGCTGATCTCCAGACTGGCAAGATTTCCCGCCACATGCTCCGGAGATGCGGCCTTCGGAATGGCCAGAACATTCGGCCGACGCAGCACCCAGGCCAGAGCAATCTGCGCCGGATCGGCAGGCCCGAGCGACGTCTCGTGCCGTGATGCCACCTCTCTCAGGGCCGGATGCTCCAGAAGCTCCCCACCTTGCCCGAGCGGCGAATAGGCCATCGTCACCGTTCCGGATTTCAGATCATGCTCCAGAAGATCGAACTCCGTCCCTCGGTGCTCCAGATTATACAGAACCTGATTGACCAGACAGTTCCCGGAGAGGTTTTCGACCTCTTCCATGTCATCGACATCGAAGTTCGATACGCCCCAGCCCCGGATCAGACCATCGTCCTTCAGATCCTCAAAGGCCTGGATTGTCTCGTCAAGCGGCGTCCCCCCATGCCAGTGCAGCAGATACAGATCCAGCCAGTCCGTATCCAGATGCTTCAGGGAACGCCGGCACGCCTCATGGACTCCGTCATAAGACGCATTGGACGGCACGACCTTGCTGACGAGATAAACCTCGTCGCGCACATCCGCGATGGCTTCCCCGACCAGATCTTCCGAGCGGCCGTTGCCATACATCTCGGCCGTATCCACAACCCGCAGACCAGCTTCAAGCCCTTTTCGCAGGCTCTCTATTTCGCTGCTGCGCCGTGAAGCGCTGTCGCCGATATTCCAGGTTCCCAACCCCAGTGCCGGAACCGTAACACCATTCCTGAGCGTGACTGTTTTCATGACCGTCTCCTGTCCGTATCCCCAGACCCATGTCTCTAGACAACGACAGGATCAGCCGTCTGTTCCCTCACAATTCCACTGACCTTCAGAAGGTCGCGCAGCTTTCGCACGATGGGGAAAACCTCGACGTTGTGATCCCCCCCCAGATCCCGCCAGGCACTCTGCTCCAGTTCCATGATCTCCCGGTCTTCTTCAAAGATCCGGTTCGTGAAAACGCCCAGCGCGGGCCAGATCACATCAATCAGGAATGGCGTTTTGGGGCGCAGCACCGATAGCAGACCAAACGTCTGCGTGCTCATGCCATCTGCACTGTCCGGAACATAAACACTGAACAGCTCCATGATCAGGTCGCCATCCTTGTCATGGATTTTCAGGCTCTGATACGGATAGGTCGTGCGGATACTGACGATTTCCTCAACCGGCTGCTCCCGGCCCGGATCATCGTGGTGCTTGCCGAAAATCAGCCGCTCCGCCAGAGGCTGCTGGGTGCCGCTGCGTGCGAAACTATAGCGCGCCTCAATGAAGCCCTCGCCCGCATCCTGCCCCAGAAAACGCGCCTTGATCTGCCCCATCTGGCGGCGGTGCAAGAACTGATGGTTCATGTCCATCAGGTTTTCATGCATGAACGTGTAATGGCATTTCACGACAGGGCTGAAATGCCGCGTCTTGAATGCCGGATTGTCCACCTGCGCCAGTGCCGGCAGGGGAACGCTTTCCGCTTTCGCCGCATCACCGGGAAAAATGAAAATCATGCCGCCCGCTTCACGGCAGGGATAGGTCCTCACACCGTTCGGAAGCTTGCCCTTGCCCAGATACGGCACGTCGATGCAGCGGCCCGAACGGCCATACGCCCAGCCGTGATAACAGCACTGAACAGCCTCACCGCTGACCTTGCCCAGACTGAGCGGAACCTGCCGGTGCGCGCACCGGTCTTCCAGCGCAAACACGCTGCCTTCCGAAGGCCGTACCAGCGCAATGGGATGACGTCCGAACCGACGCCCGATCGTCTTCCCGCGTTTGAGATCCTTCGACCACGCCAGCGGATACCAGAAATCAGGATTGATATCGACGCGACGCAAATCGGTTTTCAGAGGATCAGGGGAAGAATTCGTGGGGTCCGGCACAGTCAGGCGTCCTCTCCAGTGACATGAAAGACGCCCCAGATCAGACGGCCCCTTCCATCAATGGGTTCAGACACAGTTTGAAACCTTACCCTGCCTTTTTCCAGCCTCGCTCTTCCTGTTTCCAGTACACGAGACTGTGACCAGAGGATTTCATCGCAATCCAGCGGTCTCTTGCCCGCTGCACGGATTGCAGATTGCCACCATCAAACAGATCGAAAATCCGGGTGAAGGGCGCGAAATCATTCTCCCCCGCCCCATCGACCCGAAACAGGAAGCGCGCCCCATTCGGCACGTCTTCGCCTTCCGTCAGCCAGATCGGCTGCCGGGCCGCATGACCGTTCTTTGCAGTCCCATGCGGAAGCCATACCGGGTCCCGACACGCCCAGAGCGCCGTATCCAGCGCCATGACCGCCGCCGCATCCGGACAACGCACGAGCGCGCGCTCTCCCGCCTCCAGCGTCCGGCCCAGAAGGGCCGGAAGCGCCTCTTCAAGCGGCGTACGCGTCAGATGATAGAACCCGACATCCACAGCGTGATCCCGATCCTCAGGCGCTGGCTTCATGCGCCTTCACAAAACGGTCCAGCAGCCGCACGCCAAAGCCTGTCGCGCCCTTCGGTGCAATGGCGGACGCCTTGGTCTTCCAGGCCGTCCCGGCGATATCGAGATGCGCCCAGTCCGTGTCACCCACAAAGCGCTTGAGGAATTCCGCCGCAAGGATCGCGCTGCCCGGACGCCCGCCGATATTCTTCATGTCGGCAATATCGGAATCGATTTCGCGGTTATAGGCCTCGCCCATCGGCATCCGCCACAGACCTTCACCCACCTGCGTTCCGGCTTCCGAAAGCCCCTTGGCCAGCGCATCGCTGTTGCTGAACAGACCGGCATTTTCATAGCCAAGGCTGACCACGATCGCGCCCGTCAGCGTGGCGAGATTGACCATGAGCTTCGGGTTGAACCGCTTGCGCGTGTAAGACAGCACATCCGCCAGAACGAGACGCCCTTCCGCATCGGTATTGAGGACTTCGATCGTCTGCCCGTCATAGGCCCGCACGATATCGCCCGGACGCTGCGCCCCGCCGGACACCATGTTCTCAACCAGCCCGACCACACCGATCGCATTGACCGGCGCCTTGCGACGGGCCAGCGCACTCATGAGGCCAATTACGGTCGCAGCGCCGCCCATATCGGTCTTCATCTCGTCCATACCGGCCGCGGGCTTGATGGAAATGCCACCACTGTCGAACGTCACACCCTTGCCGATGAACGCCAGAGGCGCCTCGCTGCCACCGCCATTGTGACGGACAATCACCGTCCGCGGCTTGTGAACACTGCCCTGCGCCACACCCAGAAGCGCACCGAAACCAAGCTCCGTCATGGCGCTTTCGTCCAGAACCTCAACCGTCAGGCCAAGCTCACGCAGGTCTTCAATCCGCTGCGTAAAGCTCTGAGGATAAAGCACATTCGGCGGCTCGCTCACGAGATTGCGCGTCAGGATCACACCCTGCGACACCGCATCCAGAGCCGTCCAGCGTGCCTTGGCTACCACCACGTCCGACACCGCGACGGTCAGCGCCTTCAGGACCGGACGCCCCCCGGGTTTCTTGGTGCGATACAGGTCGAAATCATAGGACGCCAGACGCGCGCCCAGCCCCGCTTCCGGAGCAAACTGTTCCAGCGCCCCGGACACGACCAGGACCGCGCTTTCAACGCCATCCAGCAGCCGCACCGCCCGACCCGCAGCGTTCTCGACCGCCACGGCATCCACAGCGGCGCCACCCTTCGGCATCACCCCGGCGAGAACGATCTGCGACAGCCCCTCAGCCGGAGCCGGCAGCACCACGCTCTGTCCGGCTTCCCCCTTGAAACCTTTGAGGGCAACGGCGCGCGACACCGCACCGGCCGTCGCCTTGTCCAGCGCCGAGAACGTCTCGCCACCGACAGTCTCGCACAGCAACACAACCGCATGGGGCGCATCTGCTGAAAAAGCAGGAAGGGAATCGAAAATCACTGAAAGCATGATGGCCCTGTCGTCTGGAACATGAAATCGTCAGCTCCGTTATCGGAAACACCGCCCCGGCATACAAGCCCTCCCCCGAGAAAGACCTTCCATGCGCCGCACCGCCCTGAAGATCCTGCTCTGCTCCGCCGTCGCGCTCGGCCTCCCGAAAGGACATGCCGCTCCCACAGCGCCCCGGATCACCGAAATTACGCCCATCCTGATCGGCAAAAGCCCGGTAACCCTGCACCCGAAGGGCTTTCCCGCCATAACAGTCACGCCGTTCTGGCGCGAAAACGGAAACGCATGGGGCTATCATCTCTATGCCGTCACCACCCCCGATGCCGAACAACCCGATCAGGCCGACCTCGTGGACAGACAGGACGCGGCCCCTAACGCTCCGCTCGCCGACATGCTTGCGGACAGTCCCCATACCGGCGAAGACGCAATCC
The DNA here is from genome assembly GCF_002723915.1 of Gluconobacter albidus. Lineage (GTDB taxonomy): Bacteria > Pseudomonadota > Alphaproteobacteria > Acetobacterales > Acetobacteraceae > Gluconobacter > Gluconobacter albidus. The sequence continues at coordinate 388,556 of NZ_BEWL01000002.1, read as the reverse complement.
AGACCGTCCATTTCGCCACGGCCCGGGTGAACGGAAAATCCAGCCTTCTGCTGTTCATTGCAACGCGCGATATGGGCGGCCATCCCGTCCCGCAGCCCAGCCCGGCGCATGTCCGGATCTATCAGCTGACACGCGAAGACGGCGAACCCGGCACCACGGCGTTCACTTTCAGGCCCCTGTCCACAATCGCATCCCCGGTCACGACCTGCCATGCGGACATCGCCCTCCGCGCCGCGACAAAAATCCCGTTCGCAACATGGAACGGCCCTCATGAACCTGTGCCGACCTGTCCGCAGTAAAACCGCCTGTATCAGCACATGACGCAAAAGCCTTCTTGGAGTAGTCTGGACGAATGACTTCCGCTTCCCTCATTACCGTCCCCGCGAACGATGACCGCGCCCTTCTGGATCTGGCATTCCGGCTCGCCTCCGAAGCCTCGGACATCATCAACGCTATCCGCGCACGCGGTTTTCGCACGGACATCAAGGACGACGCCTCCCCCGTCACGGAAGCGGACCACGCATCCGAACATCATATCCTCTCCGGCCTGCGCGCGGCCTGTCCGTCCATTCCCGCCATCGGCGAGGAAGAAATGTCGGCCGGGATCCGCGTCATCGCAGGAGACGCCTACTGGCTGGTCGATCCGCTGGACGGCACTCGGGGTTTTGCATCGGGTGGCAGGGATTTCACGGTCAATATCGGCCTCGTCCGCCATGACCGCCCGGTTCTGGGCGTTGTGGCGCTTCCCGGTTACGGACTGATCTACAGCGGCGGTCAGGGCCTTGGCGCTCACCGGTGGGACGGCACCCACAACACCCCGATCCGGACCGCAACACCGTCTGCCGAGGGCCTGCGCGTGCTGGCCTCCAGCCATCATGGCGACCCGGAACTGCTGGAACGCTGGCTGGCGGGACGAAAAGTCGCGTCCATCGACAAACTGTCCTCTTCGGTCAAATTCATGCGCGTCGCGGAAGGATCGGCGGATTTCTATCCCCGCTTCGGCCCCACCATGGAATGGGACACCGCCGCTCCACAGGCCATTCTCGAAGCCGCAGGCGGCGCCCTTCTGGATGCGGACAGCCAGCCCCTGCGCTATGGAAAGCCGGGCCGACTGAATTCATCCTTTTACTGCACGGGAGGTGCATCTTGAGCGACACGCCGCATACCGAACGCCTGACAGCCACGCCCGAAGGTATCCGCCGCGCGGCGGAGCTTCTGAAAGCCGGAAAGCTTGTCGCCTTCGGTACCGAGACCGTCTACGGCCTTGGGGCCATCGCCTCATCCGACACCGCTGTCGCCCGAATTTTCGCCGCCAAGGGGCGCCCGCGCTTCAACCCGCTCATCAGCCACCTGCCCGATGCCGAAAGCGCCTTCGCACAGGCGTCGCTCAGCGGCAGGATGAAGGAAATCGCCCATACACTGGCCGAGCGGTTCTGGCCCGGCCCGCTGACGATGGTGCTGCCCCGCTCCCCGAACTCGACCGTCTCGGACCTCGCCGCCGCCGGGCTCTCCACCCTCGCCCTGCGTGTGCCGCGTGGAAAAACGGCACTGGCGCTCCTGCGCGAAGTGGGCGCGCCAGTTGCAGCACCATCCGCCAACGTCTCGGGCACCGTCAGCCCGTCCGACGCGTTCCACGTCCTGCGTTCGCTTGACGGCCGGATCGACGCGGTTCTGGATTCCGGCCCCTGTTCCATCGGCGTGGAAAGCACTGTGCTGGACCTGACCCGGAACGTGCCGGTTCTTCTGCGTCCGGGCGGAGTCACGCTCGAGGAACTGAACGATCTGTGCGGCCCGATCCGCCATCCGGACGATTTCGCCGAAATCGCACCCGCCTCTCCCGGCAGACTGGCTTCGCATTATGCTCCCAGCCTACCCGTCAGGCTGGACGTGACCTCCATTGCGCCCGACGAGGCCCAGCTTGCTTTCGGTCGCCCGTTTCCTGGCGCGGGCCTGACATGGAACCTGAGCGAAAGCGGCAATCTTGAAGAAGCAGCGGCCCGTCTTTTCGCCGGACTGCGTTTTCTGGATGCAGAAGGCAGCCGACGCGGCCTGAAAACCATTGCTGCACAGACGATACCCCGTCACGGGCTGGGCCTCGCGATCCGTGACCGTCTGCGCCGCGCGGCCGAACCCCGCACCGATACCCACGCAGACACCATGGCACCGTCCTGAGCATGGCCCGTGCGCCGGATCCCAAAGACATCGACCCGAGGGAAATCAAAATCCTCTCCGATATTCTGGCGCTGGTGCTGGACGAGCAGCCCGGCCATGCCGCCACGGCGCTGGAACGGATCCGCCAGATGGCCCGCCGCGACGGCGTCACGGGCGGCGCACTGAAAAACCTGTTCATCACGCGTATCGGCACCATCGCCCAGCGAGACACCGCAACGCGGGAAAGAGGCCTGCGCGAGCGCGTTCAGGATCTGGAACACCGCCTCAGCCAGAGCGAAACCGATACCCGCGCTGCCCAGCTTCGGCTCGGGCGCTGCCAGATGGACATGGGACTGCTCCAGGTGGAAGTGGCCACCTTCCGGATGCAGAAACCCTGGCGTTATATCGCCCTCGCCTTCGCGGCGGGTGCTGGCCTTCTGGTCGGTATTGCCGGAACACAACTCTATCACAGCCTGTCGGCCACAAGGGTGCCCATCGACCGGGCCGCCTATCTGCGATAGAAACTGTTTCGTTTTTTCGCCTTCCTCCCGCCACGCGCTAGGGATAGATGAAGGGCCATGGCCTCATCCTCCGGTACTTCCGGGCGGCAGATCCTGCCTCTGCTCGACCGCTACATTCTCCGTCAGCTCCTCATCGCCCTGCTGGCGCTGACCGGAGGTGCAACAGCCCTGATCTGGCTGACCCAGTCGCTGCATTTCGTCTCGATGGTGGTCCAGCACGGCCTGTCACTGCGCGTGTTCATCCAGCTCACCTCGCTGATGCTCCCGACCTTCATCGCCGTCATCCTTCCGATCACGACCTTTCTCGTGGTGCTGTTCACCTATCAGCGAATGGTCGGGGACCGGGAACTCACGGTCATGCGCGCCGCCGGGCGCTCCCCGCTGGAACTGGCCAGACCGGGACTGCTCTGCGCATTTTTCTCAGTGGCGCTGTGCTATACCCTGACCCTGTGGCTCGCCCCCGTGTCCTACCATGCGTTTCACCGCTACGAATTCCAAATCCGCAACCGCATGGCGGCCTTCCTGCTTCAAGACGGCGTCTTCACCAGCCTTTCCGGAGACATGACCGTCTATGTGCGTGGGCGGACGAGTGACGGACAGCTTCACGGCGTCTTGGTCGAAGACGACCGCAATCTCGATTCCCACACCACGATCCTCGCGGAGCGCGGCACCATGGTCGTGGTAAACGACCAGCCCCGCGTCGTCCTCTATGACGGCTCGCGTGAGGAAATCGACCGCCATACCGGACGACTGAACGTCCTGACCTTCGGACGCAACACCATCGACCTGACCTCAGGGCGCCGGAACAGTCACGAAGACAGGGACCCGGACGAGATGTCACTCCACGAACTGTTTCATCCCGACCCTCACGAAGTCTCCGAACGCGATCGCGGCAAAAACATCGTCGTGGGCTGGCGACGGCTTACCTCTCCCCTGACTGCCTTGTCCTTTGCGATGATCGGTCTGGTCACAGTGCTGCGTGGCGCGTTCTCCCGGCATGGCAATATCACCCGCCCCCTGACCGCCATCCTCACGGTCGTCGGTCTGCTGGCCCTGTCGCTCATGCTCCAGAACCTCGCCGGACGACATCTTGCGCTGGTGCCGCTCATCTGGCTTGAAGCCCTCCTGCCCGCAGTCGTCTGCGCCGTCCTGCTGTTCCTCGAACAGTGGACCGGAAGCGTGAAGCAGCCTGTCCCCCTGACTCCTTCGCCGGAGGCCTCCCGATGAGAAGCATCGCCTCTCCGCGTCTGGGCCCGTGGCTGACATCGCTGTTTCAGGTATTCAGCACCCGCGACGACCACGCCGGCTTTTCCACGACCCTGGCTATCTATATCGCCCGACAGTTCATGCTCAGCACCCTGTCCATGGTGCTCGCCCTGACCGGACTGGTCTCGCTGTTCGATTTCATTGACCTGCTGCGCCGTGCGGCCACGCGCCCCAATGTTCCGGCCAGCCTCGTCGTCAAGATCGCGGCGCTGCATGTGCCTTACTACATCATCTATGTCCTACCCTTCGGCATCCTGCTGGGCGGGATCGTCTGCTTTTCGCGCCTGACGCGCTCGTCCGAACTCATCGTCGCTCGCGCTGCCGGCATTTCTGCCTGGCAGTTCCTCGCCAGCCCGCTGGCCTGCGCGCTTCTGACAGGCCTGCTGACCACAACCGGTATTTCCGCCCTGTCGTCGAACATGTTCCGCAGCGCCGAGATGCTGGATCAGACCTATCTTCGCACCGGCGGAGGCCCCCTGACGCTGAACGGTGGCGCCCTGTGGCTCAGACAGTCCGATGACGGGCTGGTTCCTCACGGCGTTGCGATCCTGCACGCGCAAGACGTCCATCTCGTCAACGGCGCATTGAACGTTTCCGGTGTTTCAATCTTCCGCCTCGACGACCGGGACCGCCTGATCCTGCGCGTCGAATCTCCCAATGGCGCTCTGGGCGACCACCAGTGGCTGCTGCACGATACCTCCGTACTGCACCCCGATCACCTGCCCCAGAAGATCGGTGACATGACCCTCCCCTCCGACCTGACAGTCGGTCGTGTACAGGAAAGTTTCGCCTCCCCCGACACGCTTTCGGTCTTCGCGCTTCCGGGGTTCATCAACCTTCTGGAACGCTCGGGATTCCCCTCGATCCGGCACAGACTTCATTTCCAGTCGCTGCTGGCCCTTCCCATTCTGGCCGGGACCATGGCATTGGTATCTGCAGGCTTCTCGATGCGTCCGACACGGCGCGGCGGCGTAGCCCGGATGCTGGGATCGGGAATTGCCGCAGGCTTTGCGCTGTTCACCATCTCGAAAGTGGCCGAACAGTTTGGTGAATCCGGTGCGTTGCCACCGGTTCTTGCGGCATGGGCGCCGACAGGTGCGGGGCTCTGCCTCGCCGTGGCGCTTTTGCTGCACATGGAGGATGGTTGATGACGGTGCCCCTGTGGCTCCCAGCACGCGCTCGCAGACGCGCTTCGTTCGTCGGTGCCACACTGATGGCTGGAACCGCGCTCGTGGCGCCGCAGAAAATGTCTGCCAACACGATGCAGCGTGACAACTCCCATATCATCGTCGTCGGAAAACCCACCTCCCAGACTGATCCACTGACCTATCTCGCCGATAGCGAAAGCTATGCGAAGAACGGTCTGATCACATGGGACGGCAATGTGCGCGTCTGGCAGGGCGACCACGCCATGCGCGCGGACCGCGTGACCTATGACCGCAGCACCGGCATCCTTTCGGCAAAGGGTCATGTCGCGGTCGTGGAACCCGACGGCAGCACGACCTATGCCGATTATGTTGAGTTCAGCCACGGCATGCATGACGGCATCGGCAGTGGCATCTATATCCGCATGGAAGACAACGCCAAACTGGCCGGCAACGGTATGCGCCGTACGAACGGAATGCTCAATGACCTGACGCACGCCGTCTATACGGCCTGCAAAATCTGCGAGAAGAACCCCGATCTGCCGCCGTTCTGGCAGTTCCAAGCCTACGACGCGACGCAGGACGTACAACACAAGCGGCTCGAATTCGATCACGCCTGGCTCAAGATGCTCGGCCTGCCGGTCTTCTATTTCCCGTTCTTCTCCATGACCGACCCGTCCGTGAAACGCCAGAGCGGCTTCCTGATGCCGGGAATCAGCCCGCATGACCGCTATCTCGGCACCTATTTTACACTCCCCTATTTCTGGGCGATAGATGAACAGCAGGATCTGACGGTCAGGGGCCTCGTTTCCACCAAAACCGGCCCGGAACTGACCGCGCAGTACCGCAACCGTCTCAACTTCGGCTCCATCGATGTGACCGGCGGCGTCGCCTACGACACCCATGACGAAAACCGCTACACGAACACCTTCGGCAACAATGTCGGTTCGTCCAACGAATACGGCATTCAGGGTTATGTATTCGGTCGGGGCAATTTTGCCCTCAATCGCAACTGGCAGCTCGGCGCCAACATCAACGTCGCCAGTTCCGCCAACTACATGCGTGACTACCGCGTTCCCGGCTACGGTCAGGAAATGCTGAACTCCAACCTGTTCCTTGAAGGATACGGCGTCGGCTCCTACCTGCGCTTCGATGGACAGGCCTATCAGGGCCTGAACCAGGGCGTCATCCGCAACTCGGATCTGCCCTGGGCTCTGCCGCGACTGACCTATGCATTTCAGGGGCAGCCTGACATGTTCGGAGGTCGACTCAGCGTACAGACGACCGATTTCAACCTGTACCGAAAAAACGGCATCAACGATCAGCGTGGCCAGGCCGCCATCCAGTGGGACCGTCCGTTCCATAACAAATTCGGCCAGCAGTTCCTGCTGACGGCGCGGATCGATTCGATGGTCTATCACGCCACGCAGGCCTACCAGCAGCCAACCTACTACATGAATGCCGGCGGCAACCATCTCGTGGGACAGGTCCAGCCGACCATCGCCCTGCGCATGAACTGGCCGTTCCTCCGCAGCTTCGCAAAGGGACACGGCTCCCAGATTCTGGAACCCATTGCCCAGATCATCGCCGCCCCCAACACCGGCAACTCGCAGAACCGCCACCTGCCCAACGAAGACAGTCTGTCCTACGAGTTCACAGACACGACGCTGTTTTCCCTCAACCGCTATCTTGGAACCGACCGTCTTGACGGTGGCCTGCGCGCCAATGTCGGCATCCACCAGAACTGGTCTTGGAACGGCCATGCGATCGATATGCTCGTCGGCGAAAGCTTCCAGCAGCATATCGACCATAACCGCCTGCCCTATTCCGGCCTCGACCATCACCTGTCTGACCCGGTGGCCCGCCTACGTGTCAGCCCGAACCAGTATGTGGATGTGACGGCGCGAGGCCGCTTCAATCCCTGGACCCACCAGTTCGATTACGGCGAAGGCCTGATCAGCACAGGCGTTCCGATGTTCCGCCTGACGGGCGGCTACGTCTATGCTCCTGTGACACCGTACTATTATTATGCAACGAACTTTCGCGAATACGGCCCGAACGCGCCGTACATGGTCAAAACCAGCGAAGTGACAGGCGGGTTCTCAACCCACTGGCGCAATTATCATGCATCGGGTTTCTTCCGCCGCAGCCTGTCCCGGAAACAGTTCGTCGCCAACGGCGGCACAATCGGCTATTCCAATGACTGTTTCGGGCTGGATATCATGTATATCAAACAATACACCCGTATCGGCGGCGAACAGCGTAACGAGACCATCCTCTTCAACTTCACGTTCAAGACGATCGGCACCTTCGGAATCAACGGTTGAGCATGTCCAAGACCCATTGCACCGCATCCACGGCCCTGGCTGTCCTTCTGGCTTTCTCGGCCACTCTCCCGGCTATGGCCGCTCCGCACCACAAGGCGGCCACGAAACCTGCCGCCACCAAAGAGGCCGCGGCCCCGGTCAGGCCCCCGGAAGACCAGATCCTTGCCGTCATCAACGGCCAAGTTCTCACGCAGCGTGACGTGGATAACCGCGCAAAGCTCTTCGTGCTTTCAACCGGCCTGCCCATCAGCCCGGAAATCATGGGACGCATGCGCGGCCAGATCATCCATCAGCTGATCGACGAACGCCTGAAAACACAGGAAATCCTCAAGCGCCACATCAATGTGGAGCCTGATCAGATTGCAGCCGCGATCGCCAATATCGAGCAGCGCAACGGGATGCCCAAGAACGCCCTGCGCAACCGTCTTGCTTCGGACGGCGTCTCGCTTACGACACTGATTGACCAGATCCGCGTTCAGATCGGCTGGATGCAGGTGCTGCGCGAAAAGCTCGGCGAAGAAGGTCGGATTACGGCAACCCAGATCAGCCAGCGCGAACAGGCGCTCCAGGCCGAACAGGGACGTGCCCAGTATTTCATGAGTGAAATTTTCGTCCCCGTCGCCGATCCCCGCCATGACGACGCCGAACTCGCCTTCACCAAAACCATCATCTCCCAGCTCCGCGAAGGCGCACCGTTCCCGATCGTGGCGGCCCAGTTTTCGCAGGCCCAGTCTGCCCTTGATGGCGGCTCCATGGGCTGGGTGCAGGAAGACAACCTCGACCCGCAGGTCGTCAACATCGTGCGCCAGATGCCGATCGGCGCCATCTCCAATCCCATTCAGGTCGCGGGCGGCTTCGTAATCGCCACCGTTCAGGCCAAGCGCGTGGTCGGCAAGCAGATGGGCACCCAGCTTGACCTGAGACAGGCATTTTTCCCGTTCGATGCCCCTCTGAACCCGCAGAACCCAACCGAACAGCAGCGCGCAGCCCTGCAGAAAGCAACCTCTGCAGTCCAGACGGTTCATAGTTGTGACGCCATGGAAGCGCTCAACAAGTCTCTGGGTGAAAAGCGCCCCGGAAATCCCGGTTCGCAGATTCTGGAGCGTCTTATGCCCCAGATGAAGTCGGTTCTCGAATCGCTGCCTCCCAACAAGGTCAGCCGCCCGCTGGTCTCTATGGACGGTATCGCCCTGCTCATGGTCTGCAACCGGCAGGAAAAGAACCTGGCGCAGCAAAGCCCCAGCGAAATCGCAGATCAGCTTATGAACGAACATGTCGAGCAGGCCTCACGCCAGCTTCAGCGTGACCTCCAGCGCCGCGCCATCATCGAGATGCGCCCTGCCGCCAAGGCCACCAACTGACGTGTCTCTCCCCCCACTGCGCGACACCATCCAGATCCATGGTCTGGATGCCAAGAAATCCCTCGGCCAGCACTTCCTCCTTGATCCGGGCATCTGCGCCCGGATTGCAGGCCTCGGCGGCGACCTGACCGGACGCAGCGTCATTGAAATTGGCCCCGGCCCCGGCGGCCTGACCCGTGCCTTGCTGGACACGCCCGCCACCCGCGTCGATGTCGTGGAAATCGACGAACGCGCCTGGCCCCTTCTGGACGAACTGGCGACCTACTATCCGGGCCGCCTGCACGTCGTCCGCGAAGACGCCCTGAAGCTGGACGCCTCCACCCTCGCCCCCGCCCCACGCCAGATCATCGCCAACCTGCCCTATAACGTCGCAACGCCTCTCTTGGTCGGATGGCTGCGACAGGCCGTACAATGGGAACGGCTGTCGCTGATGTTTCAGCTCGAAGTCGCCGAGCGGATCTGCGCGGAACCGGGTAGCTCGGCTTACGGACGCCTCGCGGTGCTGGCCCAGTGGTGCGCCACATGCTCGGTCGCCCTGCGCATCCCGCCCGGAGCGTTCTCCCCCCCCCCAAAAGTCCACTCCGCAGTGGCCGTCATCATCCCACACGCCGAGCAGCCGTCCCCGCAATTGTTCCGCGCCATGGAACAGGTCACGGCCGCAGCTTTCGGACAACGCCGAAAGATGCTGCGCTCGTCGCTGAAATCCATTGGCGGCGAACGCCTTCTGGAAAAAGCTGGGATCGAGCCGACCCGCCGCGCCGAAACCCTCTCGGTCGCCGAATTCGCACGGCTGGCTGAACTCAATCTCGCCAGCCGCTGAGAACTCTTACCGGTTCGCGCTCTCCCGTTCACGCTCGAACATATAGTCCCGCGTGAACGGCACAGCGTCGATGGATCGCGTCAGCTGAAGCTGGAAGTTCATGTGCCCCTGCACCCGGAACGACAGTTCTGCCCCCACCAGATAGAACTCGAACATCCGGACAAACCGCTCGTCATACAGCGCCCGGATTTTTTCACGGTTGGCATCAAAGCGCTTGCGCCATTCCGCCAGCGTGCGCGCATAATGCAGACGCAGCACCTCACAGTCCGTCATCCACAGCCCCGACCGCTCAATCGCTGCCAACGTCTCGCTCAGGGCCGGTGAATACCCGCCCGGAAAAATGTATTTCTGGATCCAGGGATTGGTCGTGCCTGGCCCGTCCATCCGTCCAATGGAGTGGATCAGCGCCACGCCGTCCGGCTTCAGACAGGCCTTCACTTTCTGGAAAAAAGCCTCGAACTGCGGCGGCCCCACATGTTCGAACATGCCCACCGAAACAATCCGGTCAAACTGCTGATGCAGATTGCGGTAATCAATCAGTTCAAACCGGACCTGCCCGTCAAGCCCTGCCTCCTTCGCACGCTGCCGCGCCACACCAAGCTGCTCGCGTGACAGCGTGATACCCAGAACCCGCGCGCCGTAATCCTTCGCCAGCGTCAGAGCCATTCCGCCCCAGCCACACCCGATATCCAGCACATCAAGCCCCGGCCGATCCAGATTGAGCTTGGACGCGATATGCCGCTTCTTGGCAGCCTGCGCCTCCTCCAGCGTCATGTCCTCACGCTCGAAATATGCACAGGAATACTGCCGGTCCTCGTCCAGAAACAGATCGTACAGCGTACCGTTCAGATCATAGTGATGCGCCACATTGCTTCGGGATGTCTTCAGGGAATTCAGCGTCTTCCAGGCCCGGGTAACATAACGCAGACGATCCTCGATTTCTTCGAAGACATGACCATGACTGTTGATGTTTTCCATCAGAACCGTCAGCAGCGTTTCAAGCGTACATCCGTCGGGTACGATGCTGCCCGCCATGTACTCCTCACCGAAAGCAAGACCGGAATTGACGATCAGGGCGCGTTCGGCCTGCTTTGTCCGAAGATGCAGGCCAGCCTCAAGTCCCGGCTTTGATCCGCGATAGGTGCGGACAATACCATCGCTAAATACGACTCGCAGGCTTCCCGTCTGAATGAATTTCCGCAAGACAAAATCCAGAATCCGCTTCATTCCGATCTCCTGTTTCCAATACCGGGAAAAAGCCTCAGCGGGCCTGTAGTTGTATCCTGCCAGTCAAATGGACATAAAAAAACCCGGCTCGGGAATATTCCCGGCCGGGTTCTTCAGAACGAGATCAGCGGTAAAAGCCTCAGGCTTCTTCCGATGCCTCGCCAGCTTCGGCAGCAGCCTCTTCGGCAGCATTCTCAGCCTGCAGGTCACCAAGGATGTTTTCATCCTCATCCTGCACGCCGATTGCTTCGCCACGAGCCTGACGCTCTGCTTCTTCAGCGGAACGGGCAACGTTAACCGTCAGCGGAATGGAAACTTCCGGATGCAGCACAACGCGTGCTTCCGTCAGGCCAAGCTGCTTGATCGGGTACGCCAGAACAACCTGCTGACGCGAAATCGTCAGGCCGGCATCCGTAGCGGCAACCGCGATGTCGCGGGTGCTGACAGAACCATACAGGCTGCCACTGTCGCCAGCCTGACGGATGACAACAACGGACAGCTCGTGCATGCGCTCGGCAAGACGCTCGGCCTCTTCACGCTTCTTGAGGTTCTGGGCCTCAAGCTGGGCGCGCTCGGTCTCGAAACGCTTCTTGTTGGCAACCGTGGCGCGCATGGCCTTGGCCTGGGGCAGCAGGAAGTTACGGGCATAGCCCGGCTTCACGTGCACCAGGTCACCCATCTGGCCGAGATGCTCGACCCGCTGCAGCAGGATCAGTGCGGTCTGGGACATGATGCTCTCCTCAGTTCACAACGTAGGGGAGCAGGGCGAGGAAACGGGCGCGCTTGATCGCCTGCGCCAGCTCACGCTGCTTCTTGGCCGAAACGGCCGTGATGCGGCTCGGCACGATCTTGCCGCGCTCCGAAAGGAAGCGGCTCAGCAGACGCACGTCCTTGTAGTCGATCTTCGGGGCATTGGCACCGGAGAACGGGCAGGACTTGCGACGACGGTAGAACGGACGACGTGCGCCAACTGCCGTGCGACGGGCAGCGGGGTTCACTTCGTTTACGTCGGGAGTGATGGTGTCAGACATGATTCTTACTCCGCTCCAGCCGTCTCGCGAACATCGTCATGCTCGCCACGTGCACGATATTCCTCACGATCTTCGCTGCTGCGACGTGGACCGCCACGGCCGCTCTCGAAACGACCAGCCGGCTTGGAGCCGCCACGGAAGTTACCGCGATCGCCACGATCGTCGCTCTTGCGAGCCAGAACCGGAGAGGGGTTCTCGTCGATCTCGTCAACGCGCAGCGTGAGAACGCGCAGCACGTCTTCGTTCAGGCCGAGCTGACGCTCTACTTCGCGCAGCGTGTCGGGGGTGCAGTCAAGGCCCAGCAGGACGTAATGGCCCTTGCGGTTCTTCTTGATGCGGTATGCGAGGGAACGCAGGCCCCAGAACTCACGCTTCTGGATGGAACCGCCGTTGTCCTTGAGCAGGGTTTCGATGGTCTCGACCAGGGTTTCCACCTGAGCCTGCGACACATCATTACGTGCGATGAGCACGCTTTCATACAATGGCATGAAGACTCCCTTCGGATTGGGTCAACCCGCGACTGGTCCCGGCCCATGCCGGAAACAGGGCCCATGTTTCAGGGCACGGGTATAGCCGGTGCGATGCCACATCGCCCGGCAGGGAAAGGCGGCATTAATCACGCACAGCCCCCAAAAGCAAGCCTTAACTCAGAGTCGCTTCAGCCTTTCCGGCACATATTCGTCTGGAACGTCCCATGTTTCAGACACGATATGCCGGACGGAAAATCCCGCCCGACGATAATTCGGCAGTGCATTGGGATGGTCCAGCGTGCAGGTATTGACCCTCAGCCTCCAGCTCCCTGCCCCGAACGCCCGCGCAACGGCATGGTCCAGAAGCACCCTTCCGAGCCCGCGCCCCATCGCCTGCGGCAGAAGACCGAAATAGGCCAGATTGGCATCCCCGCCCTGCCTCAGATCCAGCTCATAGAAACCCGCCGGTTCGCCGCGGCTGTCACGTAGAACCATGAAATGAACGGCTGGATCGTGGAGGATTTCTCCCAGTTCCGCATCCGGCATCGACCGGCGCATCCACCAGCAGTAATCCTGCCCGACTGTCAGATACAGAAAGCGGTAGAGCGCGACTACCTCATCCCCCGTCATACGGGAGAGAGAAAACCCCTCCGGCAGAACCGGAGACGGCCGGGACGAACACACCTCCAGAAAAGTGACATCCACCGCAAGACGGGTGGATGCCCCTTTCGGCCTGAGCCAGTCCGGCAACACCGCCGCGCGCTCTCAGGCGGCTCAGTTGTCGTCGAGGAAGGAGCGCAGCTTGCGCGAACGGCTCGGATGCTTGAGCTTGCGCAAAGCCTTCGCTTCGATCTGACGGATACGCTCACGCGTGACGTTGAACTGCTGGCCCACTTCCTCAAGGGTGTGGTCCGTGTTCATGCCAATGCCGAAGCGCATCCGCAACACGCGCTCTTCACGCGGCGTCAGGGACGCCAGAACGCGTGTCGTGGCTTCACGCAGATTCGTCTGGATCGCAGCATCCAGCGGAATAACGGCCGTCTTGTCCTCGATGAAATCACCGAGATGGCTGTCTTCCTCGTCACCAATCGGCGTCTCAAGCGAGATCGGCTCCTTGGCGATCTTCAGCACCTTGCGGACCTTTTCAAGCGGCATGCCCAGCTTCTCGGCCAGCTCTTCCGGAGCCGGCTCGCGCCCGATTTCATGCAGCATCTGACGCGACGTGCGGACCAGCTTGTTGATCGTCTCGATCATATGGACCGGAATACGGATCGTCTTGGCCTGATCCGCGATGGAACGCGTGATCGCCTGACGGATCCACCAGGTCGCATAGGTCGAGAACTTGTAACCGCGACGGTACTCGAACTTGTCCACGGCCTTCATCAGGCCGATATTGCCTTCCTGGATCAGATCCAGGAACTGTAGACCACGGTTCGTGTATTTCTTAGCGATCGAGATCACCAGACGCAGGTTCGCCTCGATCATTTCCTTCTTGGCACGCGTGGAATCACGCTCGCCACGGGAAACGGTCGCATAGACGCGGCGGAACTCGCCAACCGGCAGGCCCGTCTCATGCGACAGCGCCGCAATCTCGCCACGTAGATTGCGCAGCTGGTCCATGTGCTTGGTCGTCAGGTTCTTCCAGCCCTTGCCTGGCAGCGCGGAAATGCTGTCCAGCCAGGTCGGATCCAGTTCGCGGCTGCGATACTTGATGAGGAAGTCATCGCGCGAAATCTTGCAGTTCTCGGCCAGACGCATCATCCGGCCTTCAACGCCGTTCAGCTTCTGGACCTGCATCTTGATCTGCGCGACCAGTTCCTCGATCCGGTTGTTGTGCAGATGCACCTGCTCAACCAGACTGACCAGCTCATGACGCAGCTTTTCATAGGTCTGCTCAGACTTGTCCGAGTGATCCTCGCCGCCCGTCAGGGCTTCAATACGCTTGATCTGGATCTTGCGCAGCTTGTGATACAGCGGCTCGATGGCTTCAAAACGGGCCAGGATTTCCGGCTTCAGCTTTTCTTCCAGCGCCGACAGGGACAGGCCACTGCCCTCCTGCTGCTCGCCGTCGCCCTCTTCGCTCTCGTCCTCGGCCTTGTCGTCCTCTTCGGACGCCTCATCACCCTCTTCACCCTCGACCGCATCCGGGTCGGGACCACCCCCCTGACTGGCCTCGAGATCCACGATGTCACGCAGGAGCATCTCGCCGTCCTTGAGGCGCTCATGCCAGGAAATGATGGCGCGAATCGTCAACGGGCTCTCGCACAGGCCGCCGATCATCTCATCGCGACCCGCCTCGATCCGCTTGGCGATCGCAATTTCGCCTTCGCGCGACAGCAGCTCGACCGAACCCATCTCACGCAGATACATCCGGACCGGATCATCCGTGCGGCTGGCAGCCTCGGCATCGACGTTGCCCCCCTGAGGGCCTTCGGCTTCCTCGGTCTCAGCTTCGGCTTCCTTTTCAGCAGGGCCCTCGGCTTCGTCCTGTTCCTCGTTCTCGATGACCTGAATGCCCATTTCCGACAGGGCCGCCATAATGTCCTCGATCTGCTCCGAAGACATCTGGTCCTGCGGCAGGACCGCATTCAGTTCATCAAAAGTGATATGCCCGCGTTCACGCCCTTTGGCGATCAGCCGCTTGACGGCAGCGGACTGCGTATCAAGGAGAGTGGTATCCCCCTCCTGTTCCTGCGCGTTCCGATCCGTTCCAGAGGCTGTTTTCGTCGCCATTCGTCTCTCCGTCAACTCCGCCGCGAGTTAGCAATCCGGCAGCGTGCAGGTGGTCGATCCTTCGCCCGAAGTCAAGATTGCGGCTCCAAAGAATGCAACCTTTCGGGAATAAAAGTCGTTCCGATTCCATTTCTTTACAACAAGCCCTGCCGCTACATCAGTCCAGTCACTCTCCGACTCTCTCTCCGCTTTTCAAAGCGTCGCGCACACGCAGCCGGGTCATAAGCGCACTGGGGAAGCGCAGTCCGCTCTGGCCATTCTCGTCCACAAAAGACTCCATGTCACCATTCACCACGGCTTTGGTCACATCTTCTTCAAGAGTGCGCTCGAAGGTCTGAAAATTGACCAAGGCATAAAAATGCCACCAACTTTCAATGACATCCACCGTCAAAACCTCGTCTCGGACCTTCCCGTCTCCCACACTTCGTGGCAACGGCCCGCTTTTCAGCGCCTCGGCCAGATCCGTCAGTCCATGTCCCTCAAGCCACGCCATGCAGCTCTCTTCCGTCAGGGCATCGCGCGCCTCTTCCTGACAGGACCAGTCCAGAAGAGCCGAGCGCAAACGATCCAGATCGGACGGAAGAGAAAGCCCCGCATAGGCCTGTTCCACTTCCGGAAGGATATCGGGATGCCGCAGCAGCATCGCCGTCATGATGTTGAGCCGCTCCACATTCCCCGACTCCACATCGCGCATCGCGCCGGGGGCCTGCGTGGACAGCTTCAGACTTTCGCCACCCTTGCGCTGGAAAGTCTTTTTTCGCCTGAAACGCTCGAAGAACATGTCCAGCAGCGTGCTGCGATATTCCGAAGCCAACGCCCTGTCCGGGATCAGCTTCGACAGCGTCACCAGCTTTTCCCGCAGCGCCGCCCGCTGATCCGGCCCCGGATCGACCAGCCCTGCAGTCAGAAGCCCGAACAGCTCCTCCGCCATGGACGTCGCCCCTGACAAGGCCTCCTGCATGGCCCGCGGTCCACGGCTGCGGATCAGACTGTCCGGATCGTCCTGCGCATCCAGCCGGCAGAAGCGGATCGTCCGCTCCGGTGAAAGCAGCGGCAGCGAAACTTCACACACACGAAGCGCCGCCCGAGCCCCTGCCGCATCGCCGTCCAGACACAGGATCGGCGACGGCGACATGCGCCACAGCAGTTCAAGCTGCTCCTCCCCCATCGCGGTGCCCAGAGGGGCGACTGCCCCCCCAAACCCGGCCTGATCCAAGGCGATCACGTCCATATACCCCTCGACCACCACGAGATCCGCTCCGCGATGCACACCCTCCCGCGCCAGATCGAGATTGAACAATGTCCGCCGCTTGGAGAACAGCGCCGTCTCCGGACCATTGAGATATTTGGGCTGCCCGTCTCCCAGCGTCCGCGCACCGAAGGACATCATCCGCCCCCGCCGGTCCCGGATCGGGAACGTCACACGGTTGAAGAACAGCTCCCCCTTCGGCGCCCCCTGCTCGTCCACCCGCATGACACCCGCACGGATCAGCATTTCGACGCTCACGCCATGCGGCCGCAGTTCGTCCAGCAGCTGCCGCCCGTCCCCTGACCAACCCAGACCAAACCGCTCGATCGTCTGATCCGTCAGGCCCCGTCCACGCAGGTAGGCCAGCCCTTCGCGTCCCTCCGGACGATACAGACGGCGGCGGTAACTTTCCTGCACCAGATTCAGAACATCGCCCAGAGACTGCGCTTCGCGCGCACGCGCCTCGGTTCGCGGATCCGCTTTCGGGACTTCAAGCCCGGCTTCCGAGGCAAGCTGTTCGACCGCTTCGGGAAAACTGCGCCCCTCGCTCTGCATCACATAAGAGATCGCATCTCCATGCACACCGCAGCCAAAGCAATGGAAATGATCGTCATAAATGTAGAAGGACGGCGTTTTTTCGCCGTGAAACGGGCAGCAGGTTTTCCAGTTCCGCCCAGACCTCACCAGCTTGTTGCGGCGCCCGATCAGCGACGGAAGCGGCGTCCTGTTCCGTAATTCATCCAGAAAGGCCGCATCAATTGCCATGGGCAGAAAGAGCCTTTCATGCACGTCAGAGAGAAGAACCATGAGCGCATACAGCGCCAGCGCTCATGTTTAAAGGAAACTTTCTTCCAGAATCCACATCCGTCACACCCCGTTTCAGATTCCTGCCCCTGCCCGGCCTGTTGTTCCGGATGCAGGGTTAAGGCATGCTTAAAGCCCTCTCTCTGCTGCCGGGTGCTCCGGCAGTTTTGAACAACAGGAAGCATTCATGAAAAAGTACCTGATGCTTGCAGCCGCAACCGGCCTGCTGGCGACGTCGCTTACGACAGCGCAGGCAGAACCGGGCGGATGCCTCAAATACGGTGCCGCCGGCGCCGTCGGCGGGCACGTCGCCAACCATCATGGCGTTCTGGGTGCCATGGGCGGCTGCGTGACCGGCATGTATGTGCGTCACCGCTACCGCAAGGAAGCCCGCGCCAAGGCAGCCCTGTACGATCAGGAGCACCCGGGCGCCAAGGGTTCTTACGAAGAAAAGGCAACGGCTTATGACGTGGAACACTCCACAAAGCCCGGCCAGATGACCGGCACGACACCTGCAACCACCGCGCCTGCCGCAACGGCTCCGGCGCAGCCCCAGTAAGCACACCACACCGGGCTTTCTTCAACGGAAGCCCGGTTAGCCCGCTTCAGATCGGAACTGGCACACCATCCCTGTGGTCCTGTGCTTCGACATACATCCGCATGACCGACGGATACCGCGCCCGCGTCACCCGCTCCAGCGCAGAAACCCCCTGCTCGACCTGCCCCGCTGTCAACGTATCCTCCCAGTCCAGCGACAGCAGAACGATGATGCTCCCCGGTCCCCGCGTTTCGGTCACGACCTCGTTCACCCCGACCACACCCGGCAGTCTCATCGCCTCTTTGCGCACATAGGCGTCAATTTCCGGATTGCTCTCCCCGACCAGCAGAGAGCGCGTCTCGTTCGTCAGCAGCACCGCCACGATCACCAGAACCACCCCGATCAGCAGCGACGCAACGCCATCCAGAACATGCCATCCCGTCACAACGGACAAAACCGTAAAGAGCAGCGCGATCATCAGACTGACCAGCGCCGCGCCGTCCTCGAACAGCACGACAAACAGCCCCGGATCGGTACTGCGCCGGATCATGGTCCACAGCGATCCCTTGCCCGATGGCATGGACTTCATGGCCGCCAGAAAACCATATCCCTCCATGCTGCCCGAAATCCCGAGAATGGCCACGTTCAGCCACCAGCCGGGCAGGACATGTTCCAGAATATGGACAGACTCCATCGCCGACGGATGCCAGACCTTTTCCCAGCCCTCATGCAGGGATGCGACGCCACCGCCGACAAACAGCGCCCCCGCCACAACCAGCGTCCAGAAATAAAGCTCCCGGTGATGTCCCAGCGGATGCTCTTTCGTCGCCGGAGCCGCCGCCCGCTTCATCCCCACCAGCAGCAGGATCTGGTTGCCGCAGTCGACAAACGAATGAACCGTCTCCGCCAGCATGGCCGCCGAACCGGTCAGGAGCGCAGCAGCCCCCTTCACGCAGGCAATCCCGAAATTCACCCCCAGGGCAATGAAAACGACCTTCGCTGAACCACCTGCGGACATTCTGGCCTCATTCGTAAAATCCGAACATCAGAGTGATGACCTCCACGCTCCGCTGTCAAACGCCCGTCCCAACAAAAAAGCCGCCCCCGAAGGAGCGGCTTTCTGCATCATGACCTTCTGAACGGTCGATCAGGCCGAGAGATGCGCCTTCACCAGCGCGCTGGCCTTCGCCGGGTCCAGATCCGCGCCGAAGCGCTCCTTCAGAGCCGCCATGACCTTGCCCATGTCCTTCATGCCCGCCGCTTCGGTCTTCTGCACCGCTTCGGCGATCCCGGCCTTCAGCGCGGACTCATCGAGTTCCGGCGGCAGGTAGGACTTGATCGTGGCGATCTCGCCCTCTTCCTTTTCCGCCAGTTCCGGACGGCCACCCTCACGATACATCGTAGCGGATTCCGTGCGGGACTTGATCATGGAGCGCAGGGCGGAAATGATGTCCGTATCCGTCACCTCGGCGCTCTTGGCACGGGCAGCGACATCCAGATCCTTGATCTTGGCCGTGATCCCGCGGATCTGCGCCACCGTCTCGGACTGACCGGCCTTCATCGCCGTCTTGAGGTCATCCATGATCTGCTTGCGAAGCGACATAGCCGTTCTCCTTCATCGGACAGCCCGCAGGAAACTCCCTTGGCGAACTGTCCCTCATTTCTTGAATCGCGGCAAAATCGCACAAAAGCCGGATTGCAACAATCCAGCCTCCGCCGATGCAGCCCGAACACACCATTTGCTGAGCCATTCGGAAAAAACTTCCCACCCCCTCCCGGCATGCAGAACGCACAGTGGGAAAAAACTTCCCATTCCGTTTCCGATCCCTTATTCAGAGGCTCCAGAGTACATCCGGCAGTCAGCAACGGGGCGACCATGGACATCGACAGAATCATCGAAAAAGCCGGAGGCGCGGACGAAATCGCCGCTCTCGCCGGCGTTGGGCTGGAAGCCGTGCGCAAATGGCGCCAGTCCCGCATGGTCCCCACCAAACACTGGCCGGCCCTGCTGCGCGTGCCGGGAATCGCCCTTCAGGATCTGACAGCGGATCTCACCGCACCTCAAACCCCACAAGAACAAGAAAGAGAGACGGACGTGTCCAATCCCTGCCCTCCCGGCGCCAACGCCGCCCTTGTCCTTGCAGACGGGACAGTCCTGTGGGGCCGCGGCTTCGGCGCCCATACGGAAGGCGCCGTCGGAGAACTCTGCTTCTCCACCGGCATGACCGGCTATCAGGAAACCCTGACAGACCCGTCCTTCGCCGGACAGATCGTGACCTTCACCTTCCCGCATATCGGCAATGTCGGCACGAACGCCGATGACAACGAGGCCCCGAAAATGGCTGCCCTCGGTGCCGTCGTGAAGGAGGACATCACGGCCCCCGCAAGCTGGCGCTCCAACGAGCCCCTCGCCGCCTGGCTGAAGCAGCACGGCCGTGCGGGCATCAGCGGCGTCGATACCCGCGCCATCACCCGCACCCTGCGCGACAGCGGCCCACAGACCGCCATCCTCGCCTTCCCGGAAAACGGCCGCATCGACACGGACAGCCTGCTGAACCGCGGCCGCCAGTGGCCCGGCCTCGAAGGCATGGACCTCGCCAAAGAGGTGACTCAGCCCAAGCGGGTCTGGACCGAAGGCGTCTGGGAAACCACCCGCCCGGCCCGGACCGAAAACCGCCGCCGCGTGGTCGCCATGGACTACGGCGCCAAGGACAACATCCTGCGCTGCCTCGTGACCGCCGGATGTGACGTCACCGTCCTGCCCGCCACGGCCACGGCTGAAGAGATCCTGGAACTCAAGCCCGAAGGCGTGTTCCTCTCCAACGGCCCCGGCGATCCGGCCGCGACCGGCACCTATGCCGTCCCCGCCATCCGCACGGTGCTGGACGCAAACGTCCCCGTCTTCGGCATCTGCCTCGGCCATCAGCTCCTCGCACAGGCGCTGGGCGGCAAGACCTACAAGCTGGAGCGCGGCCATCGCGGTGCGAACCAGCCGGTCAAGGACGTCGAGACCGGCCGCGTGGAAATCACCAGCCAGAACCACGGCTTCGCCGTGGACGAAAAGTCTCTGCCTGCGGACGTGAAGGTGACGCATGTGAGCCTGTTCGACGGCTCCAACGAAGGCATCGCCTCCACCACGAAAGACGCCTTCTCCGTCCAGTACCATCCCGAGGCGAGCCCCGGCCCGTCCGACAGTTTCTATCTTTTCGAGCGTTTCGTCGCGGTCATGGACCGTCGCGCTAAAGCAGGAGCCTGAGCCATGCCAAAACGGACAGACATCAAGTCCATCCTGATCATCGGCGCTGGCCCGATCGTCATCGGACAGGCCTGCGAATTCGACTATTCCGGCGCACAGGCCTGCAAGGCCCTGCGCGAGGAAGGCTATCGCGTCATCCTGATCAACTCGAACCCCGCCACCATCATGACCGATCCCGGTCTGGCGGATGCGACCTATATCGAGCCGATCACCCCGGAATTCGTCGAGCGCATCATCCTCAAGGAAAAGCCCGACGCCGTCCTGCCGACAATGGGTGGCCAGACAGCCCTGAACGCTGCCATGGCGCTCGACAAGTCCGGCTTCCTCAAAAAGCACAATGTGGAACTGATTGGCGCGGACGCAGAGGTCATCGACCGCGCGGAAGACCGCCAGAAATTCCGCGAAGCCATGGACGAGATCGGGATCGAAAGCCCCCGCAGCACCATCGCCCACACGCTTGAAGAAGCCCGCGCGGCCCTGGCCGATGTCGGTCTGCCCGCCATCATCCGCCCGTCCTTCACCATGGGCGGCGCGGGTGGCGGCATCGCCTATAACCGTGAGGAGTTCGACCAGATCGTCACGGGCGGCCTCGATGCTTCCCCTACGACCGAAGTCCTGATCGAAGAATCCGTCCTCGGCTGGAAAGAATACGAGATGGAAGTGGTCCGCGACACCGCGGATAACTGCATCATCATCTGCTCCATCGAGAACATCGACCCGATGGGCGTCCATACCGGTGACTCCATCACCGTTGCCCCCGCCCTGACGCTGACCGACAAGGAATACCAGCGCATGCGGGACGCTTCGATCGCGTGCCTGCGCAAGATCGGCGTCGAGACCGGCGGCTCCAACGTGCAGTTCGGCGTCAACCCGGCCGATGGCCGTCTGGTCGTCATCGAGATGAACCCGCGCGTGTCGCGTTCCTCCGCACTTGCCTCGAAGGCCACCGGCTTCCCGATCGCCAAGATCGCCGCCAAGCTGGCCGTCGGCTACACGCTGGACGAACTCAAGAACGACATCACGAAAACGACCCCGGCCTCCTTCGAGCCAACGATCGACTATGTCGTCGCCAAGATCCCCCGCTTCACCTTCGAGAAGTTCCCCGGCTCCCCGGCGCTGCTCTCGACGTCCATGAAGTCGGTCGGTGAAGCCATGTCGGTTGGCCGGTCCTTCGCCGAAGCCATCCAGAAGGGCCTGCGCTCGATGGAAACGGGCCTCACCGGCCTCGACCCAGTCGAAGCCCCCGGCGACGGTTCGCACAACGCCTATCTCGCCGCCCTGGCCGAGCCGCGCCCCGAGCGCATCCTGATGGCCGCACAGGCCCTGCGCGCCGGGCTGTCGGTCGAGCAGATCAACGAAGCCTGCAAGTTCGAGCCCTGGTTCCTCCGCCAGCTCGAAGATATCGTCGCCTCCGAGCGCGAGATCGAAAAGAGCGGCCTGCCCACGGACGCCTATAACCTGCGCCGTCTCAAGGCCCAGGGCTTCTCGGACGTCCAGCTCGCACGCCTCTCCGGCCAGAGCGTCACAGATGTCGCAGAACTGCGCGAAAAACTGGCTGTCACACCGGTCTATCGCCGCATCGACACCTGTGCCGCCGAATTCGCGTCCGACACGCCCTATCTGTACTCGACCTATGAAGGCGGGTTCGGCACGCCGGAATGCGAAAGCCGCCCGACGAACCGCGACAAGATCATCATTCTCGGTGGCGGCCCGAACCGCATCGGTCAGGGCATCGAGTTCGACTATTGCTGCGTCCACGCCGCCTACGCCCTACGCGAAGCCGGTTTCGAGACGGTCATGGTCAACTGCAACCCCGAGACGGTCTCGACCGACTACGACACCTCGGACCGCCTGTATTTCGAACCCCTGACCGCCGAGGACGTGATCGCCCTGATCCGCACCGAAGCAAAGGGCGGCAAGGTTCTGGGCTGCATCGTGCAGTATGGCGGCCAGACCCCGCTCAAGCTGTCCCGCGCCCTTGAAGACGCCGGCATCCCTCTGCTCGGCACGCCTGCGGACGCGATCGACCGCGCCGAAGACCGTGAGCGCTTCCAGACCATGCTCCGCAAGCTCGGCCTGCGCCAGCCCCGCAACGGCATCGCCCGCAGCCCGGCGGAAGCCGAGAAAATCGCGGAAGAGGTCGGCTACCCGGTCGTCGCCCGCCCGTCCTACGTTCTGGGCGGACGGGCGATGGAAATCGTCTATGACAAACCGGGCCTCAAGCGCTACCTCAACGAAGTCCTGCGCGCCGCCGGTCCGGAAGTCTCGACCGGTCCCGTCCTGCTCGACCACTACCTCAACGACGCCATCGAAGCGGACGTGGACTGCATCTGCGACGGCGAGAACGTCTATGTCGCAGGCGTCATGGAACATATCGAGGAAGCCGGCATCCATTCCGGTGACTCCGCCTGCTCCCTGCCGCCCTATACGCTCTCCCCGGCACTGGTGACGGAACTGCGCTCCCAGACCGAAGCCATGGCCCGTGAACTGGGCATCCGCGGCCTGATGAACGTCCAGTACGCCATCAAGGATCAGGAAGTCTTCGTTCTCGAAGTGAACCCCCGCGCATCCCGGACCGTGCCATTCGTCGCCAAGGCCACCGGCGTTCCGGTTGCCAAGATCGGCGCACGCGTCATGGCGGGCGCGAAACTCACCGAGTTCAAGCTTGATGGTGGTGCGGTCTCTCCGCATGTCGCGGTCAAGGAAGCGGTGTTCCCGTTCCACCGCTTCGCCAATGCCGACACGATCCTCGGCCCGGAAATGCGCTCCACGGGTGAAGTCATGGGGCTGGATTCCAGCTTCGAGCGCGCCTTTGCGAAATCGCAGCTTGCCGCCGGTGTGACGCTGCCGCTTGCGGGCACGGTGTTCCTGTCCGTTCGTGACAGCGACAAGGCGCATGTCCAGCCTCTCGCCCGCAAGCTGGTCGCCATGGGCTTCACGATCCTTGCCACCAGCGGCACGGCGTCCCGTCTGGAAGCCGCCGACATTCCCGTAAAGCGCGTGAACAAGGTGATGCAGGGCCGTCCGAACTGCGTGGACTCCATCCGCTCGGGCGACGTGCAGATGGTCATCAACACCTCACAGGGTGGGCAGGCCGCACAGGACAGCTACGAGATCCGTCGCAGCGCCCTGACGATGGGCATCCCGCATTACACCACGATCGCAGGCGCCCGTGCGGCGACCTATGCGATCGCGGTCCTGAAGGAAGACGATCTGGGCGTCGCCCCGCTCCAGTCTTACTTCAAGGGTGAGTTCTGACCCCTTCCTGACCTTGAAAAACCCCGCCAGAGCAATCTGGCGGGGTTTTTCATTTTCAGTCGCCTGAATATCGAAGAAGATCGCCCGGCTGGCAGTTGAGAACCCGACACAAGGCCTCAAGGGTCGAAAAACGGATCGCCTTTGCTTTGCCTGTCTTGAGAATGGAGAGATTGGCCAGCGTCAGCCCCACTTTCTCCGACAGTTCCGTCAAAGACATACCCCGCGCCTTCAGCAACTCATCCAGATTGACCTGCACCGGCATCAGATGACCTCATCAATTTCGGACTGAAGCTGAACGCCTACCCCGAAAAGCAAAGCAATAAGATAAACCAGTCCCAGACAGAGCAGGGAATCAACAAGATCCGAAAAACAGTTGATCCACAGGAATGGGCCGAATTTTACAGGATCAAGAAGGCTCGAAAATATTCCCCCGAAAAAGCCAATTCCGAAAAAATAAACGATCCTTCTGAAAATAACCCACATGATTTCCGCATTATTTTGAGCAAAAATTTTTTCGGAAATGGAATTATCAACAATCTTAATTGAACCACTTAAAACATTCATCAGTATGTACATGTCGACAACAGCAAGCATGAGACCAAATATCTCGCCTGCATCTTTCCATATCAAATGCGATGCCTTGTCCCAGAAGACGTAGAGCACTGGCGCGAGCAAAAGGCTGCCTACCAACAGCATCAATCCGCTCCAGAAAAGCACCGATGAGATACCGGTGAGAACACGCAGAACCTGACGAATGCGGCACAAACTATCAACTGTCTTCATAATGGCTTCTCCTTATCGAAAAACGATAAGCATACTCACCCCTTACCCAACAAGAATTTTATCGCTTTTCGATAAATAAAAATACGCCATCTTGCAAAAAACTCCCTGAAATCCTATATTGTCAGGCTGTTTATCAAGTTTCAGTCACGCTTTTTCGAGGATTTCAGAGTGCAGAAGATCCCCATGACCGCGAAGGGACAGCAGCGTCTCGAAGACGAACTGCGGACCCTCAAGAGCGTCGACCGTCCGGCCGTCATCCGCGCCATCGCAGAAGCCCGCGAACATGGGGACCTGTCCGAAAACGCTGAATACCACGCCGCCCGTGACCGCCAGTCCTTCATCGAAGGCCGGGTCCTGGAGCTGGAAAGCATCGTCTCCAACGCCGAAGTGATCGACCCTTCGACGCTGACCGGAACGCGCGTCCGTTTCGGCGCGCATATCCAGCTTGTCGATGAAGAAACCGACAAGGAAGCCCTGTACCAGATCGTGGGCGTCCATGAAGCCGACATCAAGCAGGGCCTGATCTCGATTTCCTCACCGCTGGCCAAGGCGCTGATCGGCAAGGATGTCGGTGATACCGTGTCTGTGCCCGCGCCCGGCGGAGACCGGACTTACGAAATCCTCAAGGTCGCATATCGCTGATGTCTGACGTCCTGACGTCCACCACCCCTGTCGTGACCATTGCGGACATCGAAAGCGCCCATGAGCGCATCGCGTCCACCGTGGTTCGCACGCCAACAATTTCTTGCCCTGCCCTGTCCAAACTGACAGGCGCGGACATTACGCTCAAGCTTGAGAACCTTCAGGCGATCGGCTCCTTCAAGGAGCGCGGAGCGGCCAACAAAATGGCCCTCCTGACGCCGGAAGAGCGGGCCCGTGGCGTCATTACCGTCTCGGCAGGCAATCACGCACAGGGTGTGGCCCGTCAGGCCAGTCTTCTCGGCATTGATGCCACCATCGTCATGCCGCGCTTCACGCCCGCTACCAAGGTCGCGGCAACGCAGGCCTGGGGCGCGAACGTGGTGCTCGCAGGTGACGATTTCGCGCAGGCCAGCGAAACAGCCGCCGAGCTTCAGAAGCAGGACGGGCGCGTTCTCGTTCACCCGTTCAATGATCCGGCCGTCATCGCCGGTCAGGGCACGGCCGCGCTCGAGCTTCTGCAGGACGCACCGGATATCGACACAGTCGTCGTGCCGGTCGGTGGCGGTGGACTGATCGGTGGGTTTGCCACCGTCATGGCGACCCTGCGCCCGGATGTTGAAGTGATCGGCGTCCAGGTCGAGGCCTATGCCTCGCTGTCCAGCTATCCGAAGGAAGACGGCCCGACACTGGGTGGATCGACCATTGCGGAAGGCATCGCTGTTACCAGACTCGGTGATCACTGCCTGAGCGCATTCCGCAACAAGATCTCGAAAATCCTTGTCGTGAGCGAACTTCAGGTCGAAAGCGCCGTCACGACACTGGCCGAAAAGGCCAAGCAGGTCTGCGAAGGCGCGGGCGCGACGGGTCTCGCCGCCGTCCTCGCCTATCCGGAGCTGTTCAGAGGTCGCCGCGTCGCCCTGCCGCTTTCGGGCGGGAACATCAACGCGCGCATCCTCGCCAACACGATCCTGCGCTCCCTTCTTCGGGATGGGCGGATCCTGCGGCTGATCTTCCAGATCCCCGACCGGCCGGGCACGCTGGCAGATATCTCCACCCGCATCGGCAATTACGGCGGAAACATCATCGAAGTTTCCCATCACCGCCTGTTCGCCTCTCCGTCCGTTCAGACGGCGGAACTTCTGGTGATGGTGGAAGCCCGCGATACCGAACACGCGCACCAGATCGAAACCGATCTGGCACGGCATTACATCGTCCGGCGGGACTGATCCTCAGATCCCGTCGACGATTACGACGTTATAGGTCGCGGCCTTCCAGCGGTGCTCGGCAGCCTTCTGGTAGGCCGGGCTTTCATACCAGGCGCGGGCCGAGGCCGCGTCCGGAAACTCGATGATCACCACGCCATCAGGCTCTGTGCCTTCGAGTTTTTCCTGCTTGCCGTAGGCAGCAAGGATTTTGGCCGGGAAACCCTTGAAGGTTTCACCAACCACTTCCGAATATTTTTTAAATTCAGTCGGATCAGCCAGTTTGTCACGAATAAACAGGGCATAGGCAGGCATGGAACGCTCTCCTCAGAATGAGCCTCCATACCCGCCACAAAACGCCTGACATTTCAGCACACAAGAGCGTGTGCCCGTGCTTTAGCGCGTGCCGAACAGACGATCGCCCGCGTCTCCGAGGCCCGGAACAATATAGCCATGCTCGTCCAGATGGCTGTCGATCGAACAGGTCACGATCTGCACGTCAGGGTGCAGTTCTGCCATATGGGCAATGCCCTCCGGGACAGCCAGCAGGCAGGCAAAGATCGGGTTTGTCGCCCCGGCAGCCTTCACGCGGGTCAGCGCAGCCGCAGCGGAGTGTCCCGTCGCGAGCATAGGGTCCAAAACGATGCAGGTCCGGCCCGGAACATCACTCGGCATATTGAAATAATATTCGCTGACTTCCAGCGTCTCGTGGTCCCGACGCAGCCCGATATGACCTACGCGCGCGGACGGCACCAGATCCAGCATTCCATCCAGCAGACCGTTGCCAGCCCGCAAGATGGAGACGAAGCAAAGCTTCTTGCCATCCAGTTCTTCACCTTCCATCGGGCCGCTTGGCGCTTCGATATGGCGCGGTGCCAGCGAGAGGTTCCGCGTGGCTTCATAAGCCAGCAGCAGGCTGAGTTCGCGCGTCAGGCGCCGGAAACCGGCCGTGGACGTATTGTGGTCACGCAGACGGGTCAGCTTGTGGCGCACCAGCGGATGGTCGAGAACGATAGGCGGCAGCGCCTGACTCATGCTTTTTCTCCTTCGGCCGGGCGAAAATCGAGCGCCAGCCCATTCATACAATAACGCAGCCCCGTGGGCGGCGGCCCATCAGGGAACACATGCCCCAGGTGCCCCTTGCAGTTCGCACAGTGAACTTCCGTGCGGACCATGCCATAGCGGCTGTCCTGCGTCGTCTCGACGCCCCCTTGGAGGGGCTGGAAGAATGACGGCCAGCCACTGCCGCTGTCATATTTCGCATCCGAGGAGAACAGCGGACGTCCGCAGGCCGCACAGGCATAGGTTCCCGCCCGTTTTTCATCATTGAGCGGGCTGGATCCGGGACGTTCCGTGCCATGTTCGTGAAGGATGCGCCGCTGCTCCGGTGTCAGGCCGACGCCGCAACCACTGCCGTTCTGCCCGGTCGGGCCGCAACTCTGGGTCATGCTGGTTCTCCGGAAACTCTGAGGGACGTCTTCTGGGAATGGATCTTTGGGGATGTATGAAAGCGCGGCCGTATTTTGTCACGCATCTTAAACTGTCAGGACGCAACCCGGCACGATGAAACCCGTTAAGATCCGTACAACATCAAGACGGAAGGATCCGGTCATGAGTTCCATCGAAGACAAGATCAAAGGCGTCGCCAATCAGGTGACGGGCAAGATCAAGGAAGAGGTCGGCCACGTGACGAACGATGAGAAGCTTGAGGCTGAGGGTATCGCCCAGAACCTCAAGGGCAAGGTCCAGAAGGGCGTCGGTGACGCCAAGGATACTGTCAAAAGCGGTATCGACAAGCTCTGAGCCCCACCTGCGATCACAATGCAGCGCCCGCCTTCATGGCGGGCGTTCGCATTTGCGGGGAATGGTGGCATGATGGACGGCAGTTCCCTCCTTCTTTCCCTTCAGGAGACTGTCATGTCTGCATCCTCAACACCCCGTCCCGTCATGCTGGTCATCCTCGACGGCTTCGGCTGGCGTGAGGATGAATCCGACAATGCGGTCCGCCTCGCCCACACTCCGACATTCGACACGCTCTGGGCCACAAGCCCCCACGCGTTTCTGAAAACCTCCGGCGAGGACGTAGGCCTTCCGGACGGGCAGATGGGCAATTCTGAAGTCGGCCATCTGAACATCGGTGCCGGTCGCGTCGTCATGCAGGAGCTCCCCCGCATTTCCCGCAGTGCCCGAGACGGCTCACTGGCTCAGAATCCTGTCCTTCTGGACCATATCGCGGCGCTGAAAGCCTCGGGCGGAACCTGCCACCTCATGGGCCTGATTTCGCCCGGCGGCGTGCATGCCCATCAGGATCATGTCGTTGCACTCGCCAAAATCGTCAGCGCAGCAGGCGTTCCCGTTGCCGTTCATATCTTCAGCGATGGCCGCGACACCGCGCCGCGCTCAGGCGAGCAGTTCATCGGAAAATTCCTCACGGACCTGCCAGACAGTGTAAAAGTCGCCACACTCAGCGGCCGCTACTATGCCATGGACCGCGATCGCCGATGGGAGCGTGTTGACCTGGCCGTCGCGGCCATCCGCGATGCGAAGGGGCCTCACGCCCCGGATGCACTTTCCGCCCTCCAGACCAGTTACGACAGCGACAAGGGCGATGAATTCGTTCTTCCCACCGTTCTGGGCGATTACGCCGGCATGAAGGACGGAGACGGCATCCTGTCCTGCAATTTCCGTGCGGACCGCATCCGCCAGCTTCTGGACGTTCTGGTTCTTCCGGATTTTGCGGAATACGACAGCGGGCGGAAGATAAAGTTCGCGTCCGTCTGCGGCATGTCCCGCTACTCCGACCATCTGGCCCCTTATATGAGCGTTCTCTTCTCCAAGGTGCCGCTCGACGATCTACTGGGAGACGTGGTGGCCAAAGCGGGCAGAACGCAGCTCCGCATGGCTGAGACGGAAAAATATCCGCACGTCACCTACTTCCTCAACGGGGGCCGCGAAGTCCAGTTTGAAGGCGAGGACCGCATTCTTGTCCCCTCTCCCAAGGTCGCGACCTACGATCTTCAGCCCGAAATGTCCGCCCCTGAACTGACGGACAAGGCCGTTGCCGCCATTGAAAGCGGCAAATTTGACATGGTCGTCCTGAACTTCGCCAATCCTGACATGGTCGGTCACACAGGCTCCCTGCCCGCCGCCATCAAGGCCTGCGAAACGGTCGATCAGGGGCTGGGACGCATCAATGACGCCATTGTCAAAGCCGGTGGCGCTCTGCTCGTGACGGCAGATCACGGCAACTGCGAAACCATGCGCGACCCCGTGACGGGTGGCGCCCATACGTCCCACACACTCAATGTCGTGCCGGTCATTCTCGCCCATGCAGACGGCAAGACCATCCATGATGGTCGCCTGGCCGATCTCGCCCCAACCATGCTGGCGCTCATGGGCATCAGCCAGCCTGACGCGATGACGGGTGTCTCCCTGCTTGAAAGCGCCTGATCCACGACATATCCTGCCGCTTGCTCTGATCCTGTCGCCCCACTGGGCGACAGCACATCATGCGCCACACCATCATGTCGCGAAATCAACGCTGACAGCGCCGAGCGCGGAACAAAGTGCGGGGCAGAAAGCCCTCGCCCGCGCACAGGCCGCACGCCGCGCGCTGGAACAGCAACAGGCCGCAGAAGCCGCCGCCCTGCGGGCCAAACAGATCGCGTCGGCACAGGCAGAAGCAAAAGCCCGGCAGGACACGGCCCGGACACTCGCTTACACCGCCCAGACCCATACGGCCCAATCCGCCATGGACAGCACCCAGAGCCGCATCCAGACCCTGCAGGCCAGTATCGCGGAGCTGAAAAACAGACAGGCCGCAGTTCAGGCTGACATCCGCCAGCAGAATACCGCCCTGCAACCCCTGCTCCCCGTCGCCGCCCGCCTGTCCATCGCCCCCGACGCGGCATTGCTGGCCTCCCCCGAAACGGCGTCCGAGAGCGTAACCGCCCTGTCCATTCTCGGCGGGTTTTCCCAGTTGACCCGACAGCGCGCCCGAACCCTTCAGTCCCGCGAAGATGAACTCCGCGCCATCGGCAACGATCTGGAACAGCAACAGAAAGAGCTTTCGGATCTGCTGACACAGCAGACCCATGACCGAAACACCGCCGCCGCCCGGACCCGGGTTGCAGCGCATCAGGAAGCCATCGCAGATCAGGGCGCGCAGAGAGCCCGCAAGGCCGTTGCCGACGCCATGCAGGCCGCAGCGGATCTGTCTGCGGAAATCAGCAGTCTGGTGCAGCAGGAAGCACAGGCCCGTGCCGAACTGGAAAAAGAAGCCGCAGCCCTTGCCCGCCAGCATGAGTTCGAACGCGCCCGCCACGCCCGCTCGCAGGCCCAGTCCCTCTCTTCCGCCGGACAGGGCGTTTCCAGCACCGGCGGTCACGCCCCGGTCCCAGGCCATGTTGCAATCCGATGGGGACAGGCAACGGAAGCCGGACCGGCAACCGGCATCACCTACGCCGCCCTCTCCTCCGCCGCCGTCCAGGCTCCGTGTACCGGCCGAGTCGAATTTGCCGGTCCTTTCCGCTCTTTTGGGCAGATGCTGATCCTCGATTGCGGACGCAACTATCGTTTCGTACTGTCCGGACTGGGGCAGCTGAGCGTTTCGGGTGGCCAAAGCATCAGGAAAGCTGCCACACTCGGCCAGATGCCTGCGGCCGAAGGAATGCTGTTCGTCCAGCTCCGCCACGGCGCACAGGTCGTCAGTCCGGCGCCTTTCCTCTGAGCCGGTTTGCCGAGCGCGTCTGACCTTGTAGGATCGTATCTTAGTAATTTGGCAACCTGAACCGGCCTAGTCTCCCTGCGGAGCACCGTAGGCCAGCAGGTTCCTTCGTGCCCGAGGATGGAGATCACATGAAGTTTCGCAGTGGCCTGTTGCTGGGCACCGCCTTTCTGGCCGGACTGGCTGTTGGACCGGGCGCCCTGCGTCTTGCTGGCTCCGGCGACTTTCCGGGCGCAGCCTTCGCCCGTGAGATTTCCCATGACAACAGCGCGGAAACCGTCCGCCTGCTGACGCTGCTGGGAACGGTGATGGACGTGGTGAAGGCGGAATACGTCCACCCCGTGTCTGACAAGGACCTCATCAACAACGCACTGGATGGAATGGTCGGCAATCTCGACCCCCACTCCTCCTACATGACCGCAGCCCAGTTCCACGACATGCAGACCGAGATTTCGGGCAAGTTTGGCGGTCTGGGTCTTCAGGTTCAGGGTGAATCCGGCCATGTCCGTGTCGTCTCCCCGATCGACGGCACTCCGGCCGCGCGCGCTGGTATCCAGCCAGGCGATTTCATCACGATGGTCGACCACAAGAGCATCGACGATCTGACGCTCGATCAGGCCGTCCGCAAGATGCGCGGCGATCCGGGCACCAAAATCAGCCTGACAGTCGTGCGCCCCAAAACCGGAAAGACCCTGACTTTCGACATGACGCGCGAAATCGTCCATGTCCAGATCGTAAAATCCGCCCTCTATGGCAGCACGGGCTATATCCGTCTGACCGAGTTCGATGACGATCTCGAAGGCGCCATGCATGCCGCGTTCGACAAGCTCAAGGCAGAAGCCGCCAAAACTCCCGGTGGCAAGCTGACCGGAATCATTCTCGACCTGCGCTCCAATCCGGGTGGCAAGCTCGACCAGGCCATCGCAGTCGCGGACGACTTCATCAAGGATGGTGAAATCGTCTCCATTCGCGGTCGCCATGCGGAAAACAACCAACGCTGGGACGCGAAGGGTACGGATATCACCAATGGTTTGCCGATTGTCGTCCTGACGAATGGTGGCTCTGCCTCGGCCAGTGAAATCGTGGCTGGCGCACTGAAGGACCATCACCGCGCCATCATCCTTGGTGAAAAGACTTTCGGAAAAGGTTCGGTCCAAACCCTGATTCCGATTGGCGATCAAGGCGCAGTCCGTCTAACGACAGCCCGCTACTACACGCCGTCCGGCCGTTCCATTCAGGGCCTTGGCATCACACCCGATATCCCTGTATCCGAAACAAAGGATGACGATGCCTATGGCTACCGCGAGGCGGATCTGTCTCACATCCTGACGAACATCGGCGGAAACCGTACGACCGAGACGCCGCGCACCGATATTCCGCCAATTGCGAAATCCATTCCCAAAATGCCGGATGCAAGTTGGCCCGCGTTTGACGCTACAAAGCCTGCGACAGATTTCCAGCTTCAGCAGGCCATCAAGGTCATCAATGCCATGGCAGGCATTTCAAACCCCGCCCCTGCGACCGCACCAGCGACCGAGGTCAAGGCCTCTGCTCCCGCAGTACCCAAGCCGCCCGAAGCACATCACTGACAAGGACATCCCGGATCGTGCAGAACCGTCCCGCCTCCAGCCGTGCAGGGCTCTGGCAACGACTTCCCGTTATCGGACGCCTTCTGATCGCGTTCTGGGCAGTCCTTCTGGCCGGAGGGGCCGGAGCGGCGGCATTCCTGTTCCATCAGCATAAGCCCGTCGTTCTGGCAAAGGTCACGTCCCCAGCCCGACCGGAAGTTCCGCCTGCGCACAGCAGTTCCTCGATCGTCTCCACACCGATGCCAAGAGAGGCGATCCGGCCTGTCAGTGCGCCTGAGACGCAGACGCCAGCGCCTCCCGAAACAGCAGAAGTCATTTCCGCCAAAGCCGTTCCGCCCACAGTCACAGCACCTTCAACCGCAGTGACACAACAGGCACTTCCATCGGTGACGCCCTCTATGCCCACCGATTCAGCAGCCGCCGTAAGGCCGCCGCTGGCGGCTATCCCGGCGGACAAAACCGCCATTGCAATCGTGCTCCAGGGCTTTGGTTATTCTGACGCCCTCACCTACGACGTCCTTGCGCGCATTCCAGCTCCGGTCGCCGTTGGGATTTCGCCGTATGTCAGCAATATCGGCGACATTATCGCCCGAGCCCACGCCAGCCATCGTGAAGTCTATGTCACACTTCCGATGCAGAGCGCACATCCCGAGCGCGTTGATGAAGGCCCGCACGCGCTGGGATATGGCAATTCCGCGGCTGATGACCAGCGTGAACTGGAATGGTGTCTGTCCCGCGCCACAGGCGCAGAAGGGCTGACGGACGCTTCTGAAAACGGAGACGATCAACCGGGCGGCGGTTATGCGACCTCGCCGGATTTTGCTCCGATCGCCAGCGTCATCAGCAGTAAAGGTCTTCTTTATCTGGCAGGCTCCGCACAGGATGGTCGCCACACACGCGGCATGACTGCGACGGCCTGGATTGATGGCGACACGGACGCAGCCACTCTGGACAGCCGTCTTGCCGCGCTGCTGCCCCAGAAGGGAAAGCCCACGAAAATTCTGCTGATGGTTGGTCCTGTCACCCCCGTCATGATCGACCGTCTTGCAAACTGGCTCAAAGGCCCGGCGGCCGCCAGCTTCGTCCTGGTACCTCCCTCAAGTTTCGTCGATAGCGGTATCGGGAACGAGCAGGCCGCCAATTTATCTTCCGACAGCCCGGTTGCCCCTCTATGAGCGATCCCATGACCCTTCCCTACCGCCCGAATGTCGGAATTGCCCTCTTCAACCGGGAAGGCAAGCTGTTCATCGCCTGTCGGACAGATCTTCCGGGCCGGATCTGGCAGTGTCCACAAGGTGGCATCGACGAGGGGGAGACTCCCGAAACAGCCGCCATGCGAGAGATGGGCGAAGAAATCGGAACACAGAACGCGCGTATCCTCGCCCAACGCCAGGAATGGCTATCCTACGACCTGCCCGCTGCCCTGATCGGAAAGGCTTTAGGGGGTCGTTTCCGTGGGCAGACCCAGAAGTGGTTCGTGATGGGATATGAAGGACGCGATTCCGAGATCCGTCTGGACCTTCATGAGCCAGCGGAATTCGACTGCTGGGAATGGGTTGAGCCGGGCGAGGTGCTAGCACGCGATCTTGGCTTCAAAAAAGACCTTTACGCCGCTCTGATCCCGGAACTGACGGCCCTGTTTCAGGCCGCCGCCAAAGACTGGGTCCGCACCAGTCTCGCGTAAAGACCGTCTTTCCGGAGCAGTTCCGCATGCGTCCCCGCTTCGACGACGGCTCCGTGATCCATGACGACGATGAGATCCGCCGCCTGCACCGTTGAGAGGCGGTGTGCCACGATCACAGTCGTACGGCCCGAGCGCAGATTGGCCAAAGCTTTCTGAACCCGCGCTTCGCTCTCGGAATCCAGTGCGCTCGTCGCTTCATCCAGCAGAAGTATCCGCGGGTTGCGCAGGAGTGCACGGGCCAGTGCCACACGCTGACGCTGGCCGCCCGACAGTCGACGTCCGCCCGGCCCCACCCGCGTTTCCAGTCCTGCTGGCAGATTATCGAGAAAATCGACTGCCGCCATGGCGCATGCCTTTTCGACCTCATCCCGCGACGCTGACGGTCGCCCGATCCAGATATTCTCGATCAGAGACATGTCGAACAGGGTTGTGTCCTGGCTGACATAGGCGATGGCATCGCGAAGGGATGACAGCGTCAGATCGCGCAGATCCACGCCTTCCAGTTGAATGCTCCCTTCACTCACATCATGCAGACGCGGGATCAGGGACAGAGCCGTGGATTTTCCGGCCCCGCTGGGACCGACAAGCGCCACGGTTTTTCCGGGCTGCACATCGAAAGTCAGACCTCGCAACGCAACCCGGCCGTCTTCATAACGATAACCGGCCTGCTCAAACACCAAGTGTCCCTTGCCTGCTGGAAGGGGCTTTGCACCCACCCGCTCCATCACAGCAGGGGGTTCGTCAATCACGGCGAAAACACGCGACAATCCGGCCAGCCCTTCCTGAAGAGCCGTGTTGAGCGAGCCCAGCGCGCGGATAGGGCGGGATGCGGTGAGAAGGGCTGCGATGAACGCAGTAAAATCTCCGAGCGTCGCGCCGCCCTGAGCAGCCCGCCAGCCCGCGAACCCCAGCACGGCAGCCACGGCTGCACCACCCAGAACCTCAAGCACCGGATCGACGCGGGCACGGCCTTTGGCAATACGCAAAAATGCGGAATGCAGCAGATCGAGGGAGTGATCGACCCGCGTGCTTTCCCGGTCTTCCATGCGATAGATACGGATCTGCCGGGCCAGAGCGAAACTTTCGTTCAACAGCGCCGAGGTTTCGCCAATCTGCTCCTGCATGCCGCCCGAAGCACGGCGCACTTTTTTGCCCAGCTTCTGGATGGGGACAGCCGCAACCGGATACAGCACGAGTGCGATCAGACTCAGTTCCCAGTCCGTCACGATCATGGAAATCACCAGCCCCACCACCGTCACAGCGTCTCCGAGTGCATTGACCACGCGGATCATCGCCTCGCGGATCGAAATGGCGTCCGTGGTGAAGCGGGCGGCCCATTTGGCAGGCGCGTCTTTTTCAATCGTCGAGACATCCGCCTGGAGCGAATGAGCAAACATGCGGGACTGCAATCCCCGGATCACCGCCAGAACCAGCCCCTGCACGGCAATCGTCTGCCCATACTGAGACGCGGCCTTGAGTCCGGTCACAAGCACGACAAGAGCCGGGACCTGATACAGGATCCGGGAATCATGCGCCGCAAACATGTCCACGGCCCGCTTGATGACGGCGGGATAAAGCGCGGTCAGCGCGGCCATCAGAACGGTCAGAACAACGACGGAAATGATCCGTCCTACATGCTGGCGCATTTCCTCGCGCCAGATGCGTTTCATCAGGACGCGGCTGTCCGTATCAAGGGCTGTGGTTTTCGTCATGTCCGGGGGTGTAGCAAACCTTGCGAAAAGGACGAAACCGCGATCTCACGGATATCCGGCAAGATAGGCCAGACACTGCGTCCGATCCGGCAGACATCCCTGCGTCATCCACCAGTCCCGGCCTTTTTTCAGCCACTGTCCCATTCCCGGCCCCGGCAGGATCCCCTGAGCAAGAGCATCCCTGCCCGATAGCGGGAAATGAGGCTGGGGAAGAGCCTGCAATCCGGAACGAAACCGGTCCCATGTGCTGTCGGGCGTACCCACAAGACGGGCCTGATACAGCCAACTCCGTTCCACAAGCTGATCCAGATCCTGCTCTGCGCGAAGACGCCGCAGATCATCGTCAGACATGCCCGGCGACAAGACTGGTCTGTCTGAGGCCCAGACTTCAATTCTTGCCGCATCTGCATTGGAAAGTTTCAGCCGCCCAGGCAGCTCCCGACTGTTCTCATGGCAAAGAGCAAATAACCTGAGCAGGGGATTTGCCGGAGCATCGCAGTTCAGCATACGATTCAAAGCGGCCAGATC
Organism: Gluconobacter albidus; assembly: GCF_002723915.1. Taxonomy (GTDB): domain Bacteria; phylum Pseudomonadota; class Alphaproteobacteria; order Acetobacterales; family Acetobacteraceae; genus Gluconobacter; species Gluconobacter albidus. Next base: position 351,533 of record NZ_BEWL01000002.1, on the reverse strand, counting down.
CGGGTCAGGCAGAATAACCTGCAACAGCCCGACCGCCGCCATTGCTGTGATCGTTTCGGCAACGCGTGGACCCGACAGAATTCTCAAAAGTTCGGACGCGACCCGTTCGGCAGAGAGCGTCTCAATCAGCTTCAGATGTTCCGAAACGGCTTTACAGGCCGCCGGATCAGGGATGCCGTTTCCATAACGCGCGTCGAACCGGAAGAAACGCAATGCCCGCAGGGCGTCTTCCGCAATCCGGCACGGTGCGTCCCCGACGAAGCGGACCTGACGCTTTCTCAGATCCTCCTGCCCCCCGAAATAATCATGGAGCCGGTCATGACGGTCCAGCGACATGGCATTGATCGTAAAATCACGCCGGGCTGCGTCTTCCGCCCAGTCCTGCGTCCAGACCACAACCGCGTGACGCCCATCCGTTTCCGCGTCACGACGCAGCGTCGTAATCTCGTACGGAACTCCATCCAGCACCGCCGTCACCGTTCCATGAGACAGACCGGTCGGGATCACCCGGATTCCCGCATCTTCCAGTCGGCGCTGGACCTCTTCGGGAGGCTCCGGAGTCGCAAGGTCCAGATCATGGACAGGAACGTCTGCGAGCAGATCGCGGACGGAACCGCCGACAAGACGGGCCGCAGGCAGGACGCCCCAGATCCGATCCAGACCCTTCCTGTCCGGCAGACGGTCCAGCAGGCCGGTGCGCTGCGTCATGCAGGGCGTGAAAGCGGGAAAAAGCAGTCCTGGCTCCAGACACCGAGACAGGGTTTTCCCTTCACATGTCCAGGAACAGCAAGAGCTGCGAGTTCATAATGGACAGGGCGCGTCACCCGCGCCTGAATGGGAAAGGCGCCTTCGCCATCCCGGACATGGACGTAAGGCACGCCCGCACACTCTTCCGAAGGCCGATCCCAGTCACACGATAGCGGATGTTCGGGGCCGATACAGATCAGTTCGTCCATATTGGTGCGGAAACACAGATTCTGCTGCCGGCCGCAGGTGCCGCGGAAATCCAGTTCGACCGCCAGAAAGGGGGCATCCTCGACCTGGATGATCCCCTGCTCCATTGGGGTTTTCAGCCAGTAGATGCCTTCGGGGTCCCGCGTCAGCATGGACGAGAACATGCACAGCATGGCTTTGCGCTTTACCGCGGAGCCCCGATACAGCCATGTGCCGTCGCGCTGGATCAGAAAGGGCAGCTTTCGAGGGCCCGTGGAAGAGCAGCCGGAAAAGGGAGACGGTGCCACCAGCGGATCTGGAGCCGCGAAGACGTCAGGCCGGGCCGCCTGCCGGAACTGATGATCGCTCAATTTTCCCTCCAACTGCATAAAAACTCTCTTCTCACACCAACTTGGGTGCAATCGAGCCTTGATGAAACCCCCACACCTGTCAGACTGGCGTTATGAGCGAGCAGCAATATTCTTCCGGCGTCTCCGCCGGCACCCTGCGGGGCGAGGCGGACGTGGCTGAAGCCGATCGTCTGGCTCCGGTTCTCCATCATGTCCGTCAGGCCATCGGCAGCATTGTTCTGGGCCAGGACAGCGTCATCGAACAGGTTCTTGTCACGATCCTGTCCGGTGGTCACGCACTTCTGATGGGCGCGCCCGGTCTGGGCAAGACCCTCCTGGTCAACACGGCGTCACAGGTTCTGGGTCTGGAGGCAACGCGCATCCAGTTCACGCCCGACCTGATGCCGTCGGACATCACAGGGGCGGAAATTCTCGATCAGGATGCTGACGGACGACGCGCCTTCCGCTTCCTGCCCGGCCCGATCTTTGGCCAGCTTGTGCTTGCCGACGAAATCAACCGCGCCAGCCCCCGCACCCAGTCCGCCCTGTTGCAGGCCATGGCGGAACGTCGGGTCACGCAGGGGGGAAAGGACTATGCCCTGCCGCGCCCCTTCCATGTTCTCGCGACCCAGAATCCGATCGAGCAGGAAGGCACCTACCCCCTGCCCGAAGCCCAGCTCGACCGCTTCATGCTCCAGATCAGCCTCGGCTTTCCGAACCGGGACGCGGAACGGCAGATGCTGCTTCAGACGACAGGCGCCACGACGCCGACTGTCTCGGCTCTGATGAATGCCGAAAGTCTGCTCGCCGCCCAGAACCTTGTCCGGCGTCTGCCGGTCGGCGATCAGATCGTGGATGCCATCCTGAGCCTGACGCGTTCGCTGCGTCCGGAAGATCCATCCGCCTCGCCGGACGTGCGGGAGGCCGTGTCTTACGGCCCCGGTCCGCGTGCGGCCCAGGCGCTGATGATCGCCACCCGTGCCCGTGCCCTGCTGGATGGCCGTCTGGCACCGAGCCTTGATGACGTCGTGGCCCTTGCAAGCCCGGTCCTGTCCCATCGTATCGGGCTGGGCTTTGGCGCCCGTGCCGCCGGGACGGACAGCGAAGCCCTGATCCGCAAGCAGGCTCAGGCTCTCCTCTGATCGCCGTGAGAAGTCCGTCCGATACCCTGCGCAGTCTGTTTCGCCGCAACCGGGGTGCCAGTTCCGGCGCACCGACCGCGCAGGCGGAAAGCCTGCCCCTGCCCGCGCTCGTTCTTGAAGCCGAAAAGATTGCCGCAAGCCTGCAAAGCGGCGTTCACGGCCGCAGACGTTCGGGGCCGGGCGAGGATTTCTGGCAGTTCCGGCCCTATCATGCCGGCGAGCCAGCAACGTCCATCGACTGGCGTCAGTCTGCCCGCTCGCCGGTCGAAGACACGTTCTGGGTCCGGGAACGCGAGCGCGAGAACGCCCAGTCACTGATGCTGTGGTGTGACCCCTCGCCCTCCATGCAGTGGCGGTCTTCCGATACCCTACCGACCAAGGCGGAGCGCGCGCAGCTTTGCACGCTGGCGCTGGCGTCCGCGTCCCTGCGCGGCGGCGAACGCGCAGGTCTGCTGACCGGAATCGAGGCCGGACGCGCCCTCGCCGGACGTCAGGTTCTCCCGCGACTGGCGGCATCCCTTCTGCGTCAGGACGCGGATGAGCCCGAATTTCCTCGCATGTCTCTGGTTCCTCCACGGTCCGATCTGGTGGTGATCAGCGATTTTCTGTGGGACGAAGACCGGATCGACACGTTTCTCAAAACCTGCGCCAGCCGTCCCGTGCGGACCCATCTCCTCTGTATTCTCGACCCGGCGGAACGGGCGCTGAAACGTGCAGGACGAATCCGGTTCGAAGGTCTTGAAGGGGGCATTCTGACCCTTCCCGCCATGGAAAGCCTCGGTCCGGCCTATGAGCAGGCGATGAACGCGCATCTCGCGGCCCTCAAACAGAGTGCGGCGTCGCTCCATGCCGACTGCATCGTGCATGACACGTCGCAGAACCCGCTTCCGGCTCTACTGGCGTTGCACATGGCGCTCGGAGGCGGCCGATGATCCTTCTTGCTCCGTTCCTGCTGCTTGGTCTGCTCACACTGCCTGCGCTGTGGTGGCTGGTGCGCGCGACGCCGCCCGCTCCGCAGGAACAGTCCTTTCCGTCCCTGCTCATCCTGAACCGGCTGACGGCACGGCGGGAAGACGCCGCCCGTTCCCCGCTCTGGCTTCTGATTCTGCGCATGGTGGCGGTGGCCCTCGTCATTTTCGGGCTGGCGCGCCCTGTCCTGACGCCGCATCAGACCGAAACCGGCAATGGACCGCTGACCCTCATTCTCGATGATGGCTGGGCCGCCATTACGCACTGGACCGACCGCATTTCCGCAGCACTCGCGCTGGGCGAAACCGCGATCCGCAACGGGCAGGACGTCACGTTCCTGCATGCTGCGCGTGCGCCCGATGGCGCGATGCCCGAAGCGTTCACAACGCATGACCCCCACGCCCTGTCCGAACATCTCTCGCGCCTGCGTCCGCAGCCCTGGCCGACGGACCGTCAGGCTCTGGCTGCCCTGCTCGGGGGCCGGGATCTGTCGGGCCAGCGCGTGATGGTTCTATCGGACGGTCTGGCCGCGAAGGGAGACGACGCGCTGCGGGGCGCGCTCGCAAAGGCGCGGTCCGTTCAGGACATGCGCTGGAACGGCTGTGACATCCTGCGCCTTGACGCCGCGACAGGTCAGGACGGCGCGCTTCATGCGAGAGTCGACACGCTGCCCTGCCCGACCCGGACCGTGACGCTGCATGCTGTCAACGCCAATGGCGGCACGCTTGCGGCCTATCCCCTCACGACGGGGAAAGACCAGACGCTCTCCCTCCCGGCCCTGCTGCGGAACCAGCTCGATCGTCTGACACTTGAAGGCGCGACCGGCCCTGCCGCTGTGCATCTGATGGGACAGGCCGATCACCGCCGCCCGGTCGGTATTCTCCAGACGCCCGGCGACGCCACACCTCTTGTCGGATCGGCGTTCTTCCTCAATCGCGCCCTGCAACCCATTGCGGACCTGCATAGCGGCGACGCCACGGCCCTGCTGGGCGCACCACTGTCGGTTCTGATCGCAACGGATGGGGCGCTTTCGGGTGAGCAGACGCGCCATCGCGTTCTGGACTGGGTGCGGCATGGCGGAATGCTCGTCCGCTTCGCAGGCCCGGGTCTCGCCGCCGATCAGACAGCCACGTCCGACGCGACCTCCGATGCGCTCCTTCCCGTCCATCTCATGAGCGGGATGCGTCAGCTGGGCGGCCCGATGTCGTGGGGGAAACCCCAGACGCTGGCGCCCTTCCCCGAAACTTCGCCGTTTTCGGACCTGACGATTCCGCCCGATGTCACCGTCTCGCGACAGGTTCTGGCCAAGCCCGAGACCGGATTGACGGATCATGTCTGGGCGGCCCTGAGCGACGGCACCCCGCTCGTGACCGCGCGCGCCGAAGGCAATGGCGAGATCGTGCTGTTCCATGTCACGCCCTCGCCCGACTGGTCCAATGTGCCGCTTTCCGGGCTGTTTCCCGACATGCTGGAGCGTCTGATCGAACGCTCCGCAGGCGTGGCGGGCGGCGGTCCGGCAGAACTGGCGCCCTGGCGTATTGTCGGGAGCGATGGCGGGCTCGTCATGCCGCCACAGGCTGCGCGCTCCATCCGCGCTGCGGATCTGGCGCATACGGATGTTTCCGTCACGCATCCTGCCGGGCTTTATGGTCCGGCCCGTGGAACACGCGCGCTCAATCTCGGTGACGCTGCTTCCCCGATGATGGAGGAGCCTTTGCTCGGGACGCGGATTTTGCCTGATGGTGCGCATGCGGATCGGCCGATCGGCCCCGCGCTGATGGCGGCGGGTCTGCTGCTGCTGCTGCTGGATCTGCTCCTGTCCCTGCGGCGGCGCGGTCTGCTCGGCGCTCTGGCGGTTGCTGGTCTGCTGCTTCTGCCGATCGCCCACGCCCACGCCCAGACGCAGAATCAGACGCCAGTGCAGACAACCGCTCCCCTTCCGGGAGCCGTGCCGCAGGCTGCGCTCGAAACGCGGCTGGGCTATGTCCTCACGGGGCATGACGATATCGACGCCGTCTCCCGCGAAGGGCTTCAGGGCCTTTCCGATTATACGACAGCCCGCAGCTCCGCCACGCTCGGTCATCCCGACGGCGTCGTTCCCGGCAAGGACGATCTGGCGTTCTATCCGCTCCTGTACTGGCCGATCACACCGGATATGCAGCCCGATCCCGAACGCACGAAAGCGCTCAATACCTTCATGGAACACGGCGGGATCCTGCTGATCGACGAACAGGGCGCTGGTACCGACACCGATTCCGGCACCAGCGGCGCCGCCCGGGCCGCGCTGCAGCGCGTGACCGATGGTCTAGTCGTGCCACCACTCGCGAAACTGACGGACAAGCACGTTCTGGCCCACACCTTCTATCTGCTGCACAGCGGCTTTCCCGGTCGCGTTGCCGGACAGCCGGTTTATGTCGCGCGCAACGGGGACGAGGCGAATGATGACGTCAGCCCCGTCATCATCGGCAACGGCGACTGGGCCCATGCCTGGGCCGTGGACGGGTCGGGCAACCATCCCTTCGCCGTCATTCCCGGGGGCGAAGACCAGCGCACGCAGGCCTATCGCTTCGGCGTGAACATGGTGCTCTACGCCCTGACCGGAAACTACAAGAACGATCAGGCCCAGTATCCTGAAATGCTCCGCCGCCTCGGCAGCCCGGATGCAGCACCCGCCACAACCAGTCCCGACACCGCCGACGAGGAGGACGCACCATGATGTTCGATCTTTCTCCGATGCTGCCCGTCTGGCTGCTGGCGACGCTGGCCGCACTCAGTATTGCAAGCGCGCTTTACGGTGCCCTGCGTGGCGCGCGCGGAATGCTCTGGCGGGCGCTGGCCGTTCTGGCCCTGCTGGGATGGCTGTCCGGGCCGCGCGCACTTCATCCGGTGCTTCGTCCGGTGCCGCAGGATGCGCTGCTGGTTGTGGATCGTTCGGCCTCGATGCAGGTCGGCCCCCGCACGGCCATCGCGGATCAGACCGCACGGCAGATCATGCAGGACGCGGCGCGTCTTCCGGGCCTGACGCTCCATCGCGTCGATGTTCCGGGTGGCACGGGCCACGGCACCCGTCTGTTCGAGGCGCTGGATCATGCCGATCTGCCGCAGGGCAGGTTTGCAGGTGCCATCGTCATAACGGACGGCATGGATCATGACGTTCCGGCCCATCTTCCGGCGCGCTTTCAGGGACCGGACGGACAGAAACTTCCGCTGCATCTTCTGCTGACGGCGCGGGGCGAGGAACAGGACCGTCGCCTGCGCATCCTGAGCACGCCGCCCTATGCCATCGTCGGACAGAACGCCACGATCCGCGTTCAGGTCGACGATCTGGGTGCTCCGGGTGCGGCCGACGCGGTTCTTACGATCCGCTCGGGCGATGCCCCGCCGCAGACCCGCCCGATCCGGACCGGCACACCCGAGGACATCACCGTTCCCGTGCAGCATCCCGGCGAAACGCTTGTCGGCCTGTCCGTCTCTCCGCTGGCTGGTGAGGCCTCCACCGAAAATAACAGCGAAGTCGTCCGCATCCGGGGCGTGCGCGACCGGCTGCGGGTGCTGCTGGTTTCGGGTGTACCCAATCAGGGCGAGCGCGTCTGGCGGCGGCTTCTGAAAGCCGATCCTTCCGTCGATCTCGTCCACTTCACCATTCTGCGCTCCCCCAACACCGATGACGGCACCCCGCTGTCCGATCTGGCGCTGATTCCGTTTCCCATCCGCGAATTGTTTCAGGAAAAGATCCGCAGTTTCGACCTCATCATTCTGGACGGCTTTCGCAACAGCAACATCCTGCCGGACGAATATCTGACCAATATCGCCGATTATGTCCGCAACGGCGGCGGCCTGCTGGTAACGGCAGGGCCTGAATTCACGCAGGACGGCACACTTCAGGATACCAGCCTCGCACAGATTCTTCCGGCCCATGTCGGGACGGACGGGGTCGTTACGCGGGCTTTCCGTCCCTCCCTGACCGATCTGGGTAAAACCCATCCCGTCACGGCTGGCCTGACGGAAGACTGGGGCCCCTGGTATCGTGCTCTCCGGCCGGAACAGTCCCATGGCGAAGACCTGATGCATGGCCCGGATGGCGCGCCACTTCTGCTTCTGGACCGGGTGGATCGTGGACGCGTCGCCATACTCATGTCGGACCAGCTCTGGCTGTGGTCTCGCGGCGAAGGCGGCGGCGGCCCGCAGGCCGAGCTTCTGCGGCGCCTGTCACACTGGCTCATGAAAGAGCCGGACCTTGAGGAAAACCGCCTCACCGCCCGGATCGAAAACGGTCAGCTCAACGTCGAGCGCCACGCTGCGGGACAGGCTGTTTCGCCTGAGGCTTTCGTCACGGCGCCGGACGGAAAACGCATGCCCGTTACCCTGAAACAGACGGATGGCGTCTGGCACGCCACGCTCGCCGCCACGATGCCCGGAATCTGGAGCGTCCGGCAGGATGGTCTGGTCGCTTTCGCCAGTCCCGTCTCCCATGACCCGATCGAACGGCAGGACCTGCGCGCCACCGCGACTGTCATGGGCGCCAGCGCTCAGGCATCGGGGGGAGCCGTGGCGTGGGTTGCGGATCATACGCCCCATCTGAAACAAGTTCCCATCGGCTCGACCATAAGCGGCTCGGACTGGATGGGCCTGCCCGTCACCACGGCCGCCGTCGCAGGTGAGACGCGTACGACGGACCTCGTTCCCGCATGGGCGGCCCTGTTCGCGGCCCTGATTTTCCTCGCAATCGGCTGGTGGCGGGAAGGTCATTGAAAAAATGTCACAATCCGGCACCTCCGAGAGGCATCTGCAGACTCGCGCAGGACGAACGATCACAGTATATTGGTTTTATGCGACTGCTCCCCACCCTGCCCCGCCTGCTGCTCGTTGCCGCTCTGGCAATGACGCCGACGATTCTCGTACCCTGGCACCACGCCCAGGCTCAGGATGCCGACGACGCCGAGGCTGAACAGGAAGCCGAGGCCAATCAGAAGAAAGCCGAAGCCCGCAAGGCCGCCCAGCGCGCCGCGCCGCCTTCCGCCCTTCCGGGAGCAGAAGCCTCCGACGACGACGCCGGTCATGCCCGCGCCGATGTGAACCCGACCACAGCCCTGTTCGATGCGATCAACCGCGGCTCCCTCAACGCAGCGAAAGAAGCGCTCAACCGTGGCGCCGACATGGGCGGGCACAATGTTCTGGACCAGACACCGCTGGACATGGCCATCGACCTGAACCGCAAGGACATCATGTTCCTGCTGCTGTCGATGCGCACCTATAATCCGGACGGAAAGATCGAAAACAGTGTTTCCGATCAGGGCGTTGAAATGAAAAACGGCAGCGGCCATCTGACGATTGGTGGAAAGTCTGTCACGCCGAGACATTCTGCTGTCGCAGCATCCCCGCATTTTGACGCAAGTGGCGGAAAAGCGGATCCTTCAATCGGCTTCCTCGGCTTCGCAGGTCACTAGTCTCATCTGATCCAGAGACGAAAAAAGCCGGAGAGTAACTCTCCGGCTTTTTTTATGCGCGCTGTCGTCCGGTGTCAGCCGACGTTGCGCAGCGCCTGACTTTCCTGACGCAGGACGTCGATCTGAACGAACTGGCCGTCACGCTCGAAATACCAGAATGTCCAGCCATTGCAGGACGGAGCGCCCGTCAGGCCCGCGCCCAGCTTGTGGATGGAGCCGCGCTGGTTGCCCGATACGAGCGTACCATCCGGGGTCACGGTTGCTTTCAGACGCTTCTGCCGGTCGTAGAGCACGGTTCCTGCTGGCAGAACGCCCGTCTCCACGAAACTTCCGAACGGAATACGCGGCATTTCGCGCCGGGCCGGCGTGGTCGCAAGCTGTTCGGACGTCAGGCGTTCTTCGCGCGCCACGCGCTCCCGGGCTGCCTTGACGTAATCCGGATGGCGTTCGATGGCGATGTAATGACGCCCCAGCCGCTTGGCCATTGCCGGGGTGGTCCCGCTTCCGCAGAACGGGTCCAGCACCACATCATTGGCATTGGTCGAGGCCACCAGAACACGATGCAGCAGACTTTCCGGCTTCTGCGTCGGGTGCAGTTTCAGGCCGTGTTCGTTCTTCAGGCGCTCGTTGCCCGTGCACAGCGGCAGGTACCAGTCCGAGCGCATCTGAAGGTCGTCGTTCAGGGCCTTCATGGCCTGATAGTTGAAGCGATATTTGCTCTGCGGACCACGCGCGGCCCAGATCAGCGTCTCATGCGCGTTCGTGAAGCGCCGTCCACGAAAATTCGGCATCGGGTTGGACTTGCGCCAGACGATGTCGTTCAGGATCCAGAAGCCCAGATCCTGCATGATCGCGCCAAGCCGGAAGACGTTGTGATAGGAACCGATGACCCAGATTGTGCCGTCCTTGTGCAGGATCCGGCGCGCTTCGCTCAGCCATTCGCGCGTGAAGTTGTCGTAGGTCGCGTAATCCGCAAACTTGTCCCAGTCATCATCCACGCCATCCACGACGGTTTCGTCCGGACGACGCAGCTCGCCGCGCAGCTGAAGGTTGTACGGCGGATCAGCGAAAATGCAGTCCACGCTCCCGTCCGGCAGCGTCTTCATCGTTTCGATGCATTCTCCACGCAGGATCTGGTCGACGGGAAATTCACCGCTCATGCTGCGTGTGCCTCTGCTTCAATCATGTTTCGTATTGGCGCGAACCCGCGCCTGTGATGGGGTGTCACCCCCCGGAGCTTCAGGCCCTGCATGTGCGCGGCCGTGCCGTAACCCGCATTGCGCTCCCAGCCATAGGCATCGTGGCGCATGGCCAGGCGCGCCATCAGGCGGTCGCGCGTTACCTTGGCGATGATGGAGGCTGCGGCAATGGACAGGCTGATCCCGTCGCCACCGATCACCATTTTGATGGGACAGGGCAGTTTCGGGGCGTGTTTGCCGTCCACGAGGGCAAGGTCCGGCACCCGGCCGAGCCGGGACAGCGCCCGGCGCATGGCCAGGTAGCAGGCCTGGGCGATATTGATCTGCTCGATTTCCAGAACGGATGCCGCGCCAATGCCGATCAGCACCTGTTCGTCGGCCATCAGGGCCTCATAGGCGAGCATCCGGCGCCGGGCCGTCAGTTTCTTGGAATCATCGAGAAGGGCAGACAGGGTTTCAGACGGCGGCGCCGTAAATGCCACGGCGGAGGCTACGACCGGCCCTGCCAGAGGACCACGCCCGACTTCGTCGATCCCGACGACCAGCCCCCCATGGGCAGCTTCCAGGGCGTAATCCGGCATTTCTGAGTGTCTCCCCGACAGATCACCGCGAAATCAGGTGACCGAATCGGTTGTGAATCATGGCGACTCGAAAGGGAACCCCAAAAATGCATGAGTTCTAAGTTTAATATGTCAAGTGTGGTTAGAAAGACTCTTTACCCCAAGCGTCAGAGGTCTTCCTGCTGGCTGTCCTGACCGGACGCTGACGGAGGCGATGGAGCGGGCTGATCCATCTGCCCGTGTCGCATCTGAATCTCTTTCTCGATCTGAGGGAACTGATAGATTTTTTCCGTCACATTGACCGTCAAAAGGACGAGACTGACGATCAGCAGCGAGAGCCCCCGACCAACGATCTGGCGGCGTTTCCAGAAATATCCCGGCAGAAACAGCCACCACCAGAAGCCCGGCGGCGTCTTTCCGCTTTCGCGAATGGACGTCCGGTCCAGCATGAAGGAAACAAAAAACAGGATCAGCGACATCATCCCGACGACGGAAATCGTTCCCACCCGGCCGCTGTCCGGAATCTGGCGCAGGTCCAGAATCAGCAGCGTGAGGCGCTGGATCAGCCACGGTCCGACCAGAAGCACCCAGGCCCAGTGTTCCGAACTTCCCGAAGACATCCGCAGAAGCCCTGTCAGTGGAGAGACAAGCCCCGCAGCGCTGGCAGGGCGCCATGTTGATCCGAATTCCGGCGTCCAGACGAGCGTTTCGGGCTTGATCTGCCGCTGCATGATCAGGCGCAGGATTTCCTCACGGGAGACTGGACCGGCCTGTTGCCCGTTGTTGTCGTAAAACCATTCCATGAAAAAAGCCTTCCGGATTACTCCGGAAGGCTTCTAGCACAAAGACGTCCCTATGGTCGAAACGCCTGTGGCGCCTCAGTCGCTTTTGCGACCAAACAGCAGACCGCCGACGATCATTCCGACGACTGTTGCGATCACCAGCGAGATCAGCGGGCGATCCTGCACAAACGCCGTTGCGGCTTCGAGCTTGGTTTCGCCTTCGTCGTACAGATCAGCGAATTCCTGCTGCGCCATGCCGGAAAGCTGGTCAAACTTGCCCTCGGCCTGAAGCTTCGCATCGCCGGTCAAGCCACCAAAACCGTCCTTGAGCTTGCCCTTGGCGTCATCCACAAGGCCTTCGACCTTCGTTTCAGTTGTGTCGGCCATTTTGTTCTCCTCTGTCCGGATTAACCTGTCCTCAATGCAAACGCACAACACAGACATCCGGTTCCAACCCGATATGATCCCTGCGCGGAAAAGAGACAAGTCCCATGGAATGGTCATGGCCAGAAATGTAACGAAAAGTATCATTTCCGGTCATTTTGATTTTCATTGCCAAAACTGAACAGGATTTAAGGTCGCGTCATGGCAGGCGCTGGCCTCCTGCCGTATAAGCAGGAAAACACATAACTTCGTCGCCTGAGAGCCCCGCGCTCTGCTATGCGGAAAGACAGAACCACCATGGATCAGCAGACGGCCAGCTCCAGCGACCGCCTTACGAACAGCACCGCCCAGTCCTCGCCCCCTCCCGCACGGTCCCGTCGTCGGCGCTGGATCCTCTGGGGCGCTGTTCTCCTGATCGCTCTTCTGATCCTTTTCGCGATTTTCCGCCCTCATGGCGCAACTCACAAGCATGGCCACAGCGCCGCGGCTGACGGAAACGTGCAGCCCGTCGCCGTCGCGACCGCCCATACCGGCGACATGCCCGTAGTTTTTCAGGAACTCGGAACGGTCGTCCCGGTGACGAATGTGACGATCACGCCGCGCGTCAACGGCCATATCTCGGCCGTCTATTACAAGGAAGGCCAGCACGTTCATAAGGGTGATGAGCTCGAACTGATCGACCCGCGCCCTTACGAGGCCACGCTCTCCCAGTATCGTGGAACACTGGCCGCGGATATGGCGCAGCTTGAGAAGGCCCGCGTGGACAATGCCCGCTACCAGCGCCTGATCAAACAGAACTCGACCTCCGCCATGACCGCGCGTGATCAGGAATTCACGGTTCAGCAGCTTGAAGGTCAGGTCGAATTCGACCGCGCGAATGTCCGCAATGCCGAGCTCAACGTGATGTACTGTCACATCATTGCGCCTGTCGAAGGCCGTGTCGGTATCCGCGTGCTCGACGTCGGCAACTATGTGACGGCAGGCCAGTCCGGCGGTCTGACCATCCTGACCATGATGCAGCCCATCTCCGTGATCTTCACGGTTCCGCAGAACCAGCTGCAGGAGGTCATGAAATATCTGGACAAGACCGGCGAACTGTCCGTCGAAGCCTGGGACAGCGATAACACCCACAAAATCGCCACCGGCACCGTCAAGGCCCTCGACAGCCAGATCGACACGGCAACGGGTACGGTCCGGATGCGTGGCATCTTCGCGAACGAGGACGAGCACCTCTTCCCGAACCAGTTTGTGAACCCGCATCTTCTGGTCACGACGCTGCATGATGCCCTGCTCGTTCCCGGAAATGCCCTCCAGACGGGACCGGACGGACGCTTCGTCTACCGCGTCAAGCCAGACATGACCGTGGAAGTCGTGCCCGTCACCGTCGGCACGACAGACGGCACGAACGCCGTGATCGAAAAGGGCCTGAGCAGTGGGGACCGTGTCGTGACGGATGGTGTCAGCCATCTGCGCCCCGGCCAGAAAGTGTCCATCCCCGATACGTCTTCGCCGACGGCACAGACGACGGAAGCCGAACACAAGAGCGCCAGCCAGCACCGTCATCACCGCGACGGACAGCAGAGTTCCGATGCGCCCCAGCAGAAGAACGACCCGTCCTCGCCCGCCGACACCGGCAACCACTGACCGACGTCCAGAACAGTCAAACAGGGAACATCAAGATCGTGAATCCGTCCCGCCTGTTCATCGAGCGCCCGGTTGCCACCAGCCTCCTGATGTTCGCCATCCTGCTGAGCGGCCTGCTCGGCTACCATTTTCTGGCCGTCTCAGCCCTGCCGCAGGTTGAATATCCGACGATCACGGTCTCGACTTTCTATCCGGGCGCCGGGCCGGACGTGATGAGTACGTCCGTCACCGCGCCGCTGGAAACCCAGCTCGGCCAGATGGCCGGACTGGACCAGATGACGTCCCAGTCCTCCGGCGGCGCTTCGGTTGTCACGCTGCGCTTCGGGCTGGACATGTCGATGGACGTGGCCGAGCAGGAAGTTCAGGCCGCGATCAACAATGCCACCTCTTTGCTGCCGAGCGATCTGCCCGCCCCTCCGATCTATGCGAAGGTCAACCCGGCGGACACCCCCGTCCTGACGCTCGGCATCACGTCCAAAACGCTGCCGCTTCCCGAGGTCGAGGATTACGTCAACACGCGGCTTGAACAGAAGATCAGCCAGATTTCCGGGGTTGGTCTTGTTACCCTGTCAGGCGGTAACCGCAAGGCGTACCGGATTCAGGTCAATATCCCGAAGCTGACATCCTACGGCATCGCGATCGACACGCTGCGCACCATCATCAGCACGGTGAACGTCAACTCCCCGACCGGTACATTCGACGGTCCCAAGCGTTCCACCTCCCTGCGCATCGACGGACAGATCCAGTCCGTCGCACAGCTCATGAACCAGGTGATCGCGTATCAGAACAACGGTCCGATCCGCGTACGGGACATCGCGACCGTCGTTGAGGGTGCGGAGAACGCACAGCTTGCCGCCTGGGCCAACCGCACGCCTGCGCTGATCCTGAACGTGCAGCGTCAGCCCGGCGCGAACGTCATTGGCGTCGTGGACAACGTCCTGCGCGTCCTGCCACAGCTCAAGCTCGACCTGCCGCCGGGCATCGACGTCACGCCTCTGACCGACCGCACCACGACCATCCGCGCTTCCGTCAATGATGTGGAATACGAACTGGCACTCGCCATGCTCCTCGTCGTGGGCGTGATTTTCGTGTTCCTGCGCAATGTTCCGGCGACGATCATTCCCAGCCTTTCCGTTCCGCTGTCTCTGATCGGCACGCTGGCGGCGATGTATCTGTTGGGTTTCTCGCTCGACAACCTGTCGCTGATGTCGCTGACCATCGCGACCGGCTTCGTCGTCGATGACGCCATCGTCGTGATCGAGAACATTGCCCGTTACGTCGAGGCCGGTGAAGACCGCTACACCGCCGCACTCAAAGGCGCTGGCGAGATCGGCTTCACCATCATCTCGCTGACGGTCTCGCTGATCGCCGTGCTGATCCCGCTGCTGTTCATGAAGGATGTCGTCGGGCGTCTGTTCCATGAATTCGCGATGACGCTCTCCATCACCATCATCATTTCCGCTGTCGTCGCCCTGACGCTGGTACCGATGATGTGCGCGCGCCTGCTGTCTGACACGCATGCGCCATCCACGAAAAACACGGTCTGGAGCCGCCTGTCCAACCGTACCGAGCGAGGCATCAACGCCCTGATCGCAGGATACGGGCGCTGGCTTGATGTCGTGCTGCGCTTCCGGGTCACGACCCTTCTGGTGACGCTCGGCACGATTGTCCTGACCGGTGTCCTGGCCTGGACCATCCCCAAAGGCTTTTTCCCGACGCAGGACACCGGCGTCATCCAGGGCATCTCCGTGATGTCGCAGGCCATTTCCTTTGAAGGCATGAAAGACCGTCAGGCCGCCCTTGGAGACGTGATCCTGAAGGACCCGGATGTCGCCAGCATCTCGTCTTTCGTGGGCATCGACGGCCAGAACATGACTCTGAATGTCGGCCGCTTCCTGATCAACCTCAAGCCGCGTGAACAGCGCACGTCCAGCCTTGAGGCAATCATGCGGCGCCTGTCCTCCGTCGGGGATCAGGTGATCGGGGCGCAGCTTTACGTCCAGCCGATTCAGGATCTGTCGCTGGATTCCTCGATTTCCGCCACGCAGTACCAGTTTATGCTGGAAAACCCGGATTACGACACCTTCAAGATCTGGGTGCCAAAATTCGTGGATGCCCTGCGCAAGGAACCGTCGCTGCGGGATGTCACGTCGGACCTTCAGGCTGAGGGACTGGTCGCCCAGCTTTCGCTCGACCGTCCGACCGGTGCGCGATACTCAATCACGCCGCAGACGGTCGACAATCTCCTGTATGACAGCTACGGCCAGCGTCAGATCACGACGATCTATACGCAGTCCAACCAGTACCGAGTCATTCTGGAAGCCGACCCGAAACTCCAGACCGACCTGACGTCCCTGAGCCAGCTTTATCTGCCCGGCATTTCCTCGCAGGCCGGTGGCAGCACGTCCGGCCCGACGCGCCAGCCGACATCGGGGCTCGTGCCGCTGTCGCAGGTGACGACGATGACGCATGTCCTCGCCCCCCTGCTCATCAGCCATTTCGGCCAGTTTCCGGCCACGACGGTGTCGTTCAACGTCGCCAGCGGTTATTCGCTTGGGGCCGCGACCAACGCTATCGAGCGCGTGGAAAAGCAGATCGGCCTGCCGCCGGAGTTCCAGACAGCCTTCCAGGGCACGGCGGCGGCATTCCGCTCGTCGCTGTCCAACGAGGTCTGGCTGGTCATGGCAGCCGTGATCGCGGTCTATATCGTGCTGGGTATTCTCTATGAGAGCTATATCCACCCGATCACGATCCTCTCCACCCTGCCTTCCGCCGCCATCGGTGCGCTGATCGGGCTCTATCTGTTCGGGATGGATCTCGACATCATGGGCATCATCGGCATCGTGCTGCTGATCGGCATCGTGAAGAAGAACGCCATCATGATGATCGACTTCGCTCTCGAAGCCGAACGCCTGGAGGGCCATACGCCGCTTGAATCCATCAAGCGCGCGGCGATGCTTCGCTTCCGTCCGATCCTGATGACCACACTGGCCGCCCTGTTCGGAGCCCTGCCCCTGCTGATCGGCACGGGCGTCGGCTCCGAGCTGCGGCGTCCGCTGGGTGTGGCCATCGTTTTCGGCCTGATGATGTCCCAGCTTCTGACCCTGTTCACCACGCCCGTCATCTATCTGTTCATGGATGAGTTGGGAACGAAAACGCGTGCCTTCATGCAGCGTCACCGCCGCAACAGCCCGCCTTCGCAGCCCCAGACCCCCAGCCCTCACACAGGCGCTCCGTGAATCTGGTCCGCCTCTTTGTCCTGAGGCCCGTTGGCACGACGCTGCTGGCGGTCGCTCTCGTGATCGGCGGCGTCATGGGGTATTTCGCCCTGCCTGTCGCCGATCTGCCGGACGTGGACTTCCCGGTCATCATGGTGACCGCGAACCAGCCCGGCGGCTCCCCCTCCGAAATCGCAAGCACGATTGCCGGCCCTCTGGAGCGGCATCTGGGCGCGATATCCGGCGTCACGGAAATGACCTCGGAATCCACGGTCAACCAGACGCGCATCACCCTTCAGTTCGACCTGTCGCGAGACATCAACGGTGCTGCGCGTGACGTGGAGGCGGCCCTGCAGGGCGCGCGGCAGGATCTGCCTACCAGTCTGCGCAGCAACCCGACCTACATGAAGGCGAACTCCAACGGTCCGCCCATCCTCGCGCTGACCCTGTCGTCCAGTACCCGGACGCCGCAGGAACTCTACGATTTCGCAAGCAACATCCTCATCCCGCAGCTCAGCCAGATCCAGGGCGTCGGCGATGTGGAGATCCGGGGCGCGTCTCTTCCGGCCGTACGTGTTGAAATCAATCCGCTTCGCCTGTTCCATTACGGGATCGGTTTCGAGGATCTGCGGGCCGCCCTTGCCTCCGCCAACGCCCATACGCCCAAGGGTTTTCTGGATGCCAATGGCGAGCGCATGATGCTCTCCACCAATGACCAGGCCACGGATGCGGAAGAATACCGCGATCTGGTCATCGCCTATCGCAACAGCCAGCCTGTCCGCCTGACGGATCTCGCGGATGTCAAGAACAGTGTCGAAGATCTTCGTCAGGCGGGGTATCTGAACGGCAACGCTGCCATCATCTGCACGGTCTTCTCGCAGGGTGGCGCAAACGTCATCAAGACGATCGACGGCATCCGTGGCCGCCTGCCAGCCCTTCAGTCCGCCCTGCCCGGCAATACCGACATTTCGATCCTGATCGACCGCTCCAAGACAATCCGGGCCTCGCTGGACGATACGAAACAGACGCTCGTCATTGCCGTCGTGCTCGTGGTCGTCGTCGTCCTGCTGTTCCTGCGCAGCCTGTCCGCCATCATGGTTCCGGCCATCGTGGTGCCAGTCTCGATCGTGGGAACCTTCGGGGCCATGGCGCTGATGGGATACCAGCTCGACAACATGTCGCTGATGGCGCTGACGATTTCGACGGGCTTCGTGGTCGATGACGCCATCGTCGTTCTGGAAAACATCGCCCGCTACATGGAGATGGGTTACAACCGGCAGGACGCCGCCATCAAAGGCACGACCGAAGTCGCGTTCACGGTCGTTTCGATCACGGTCTCGCTGATCGTGGTGTTTGCACCGATCATGCTCATGGGCGGGATAGCCGGGCGCCTGTTCCATGAGTTCGCGATGACCATGGTCATCACGCTCTGCATTTCGCTGCTCCTGTCCCTGACGCTGACGCCCATGATCAGCGCCCAGCTCCTGACCCACACGGACGATAACGGTCCCGGTCTGTGGAAGAAGACAGGCCGTTTCCTCGAACGCATGATCAGCGCCACCACTTCGGGTTACGGCAGGTCGCTGGACTGGGCCCTTGGGCACCAGTTCCTGATCGCGATGTCGCTGCCCGCCACTCTGGTGCTTGCCGGCGTGCTGTATGTGAAGATGCCCAAGGGGTTCTTTCCCTCCGAAGATACAGGGCAGATCATGGGGCGCGTGGTCGCCGATCAGTCGATCTCGTTTCAGGCGCTTCAGAAAATCGTGGTCAAGGCCATGAAAAGCGTCGCGTCCGACCGGGATGTCGTCGGCGTTATGGGGGGCGTTGGCGGGCGTTCGGCCAATTCGGCGAACATGTTCATCGCTCTCAAGCCCAAATCCGAGCGTACGGACGATCTTGCGACCACCATCCAGCGCCTCACCCGCAGATTCTCTCACATTCCCGGCGCGCAGCTCCGTCTGATGGCGCCCGGCAGTGTCCGCACGGGTGCCCGCCCCGGCGACGCCGCCTACCAGTATTCTCTGGAAGGCCCCTCCGCCGAAGACCTGTTCGAATGGACGCCAAAAATTACGGCCGCCTTCTCGAAGCTGCCGGAACTCATGGATGTAACCTCGAACGTCGAACAGGGGGGTCAGGGGATCAACATCGCCATCAACCGCGATACGGAAGCACGCTATTCCGTCACGCCGCAGCTCATCTCCAACACGCTTTATGACGCATTCGGCCAGCGCGCGGCATCCATTATCTACGGCAACCTCAACCAGTACCGCGTCATCATGGAAGCAGCCCCCCGCTACTGGCAGGACCCGTCGATGCTGCAACAGATGTGGATCAGCACCTCCGGCGGAACAGCGGCGGGTGGTACGGCATCGAACAATATCCGCGCGCGTGCCACAACGGCTGTCACGACCCTGTCACAGAGTGAACAATCCTATCAGAACTCCGTCGCCAACGCTCTGGCAGGCGGAAAGTCAGCGTCGAGCGGTGCGGCCGTCGCCACAAGCGTGGACAACATGGTGCCCCTGTCCGTCCTCTCACGGCAGCGCAACACCAATACGGCCCTGACCGTCAGCCATGATGGGCAGTCCGTTGCGACGACCGTGTCCTTCAATCTTGCGCCCGGTGTTTCGCTTGGTACTGCCGTGGATGCCGTGCAGGCTGCCATGGTGAAGCTGCATGTCCCCTCGGACATTCACGGCGGGTTTGCAGGCAATGCGGCGGCTTTCCAGAAATCCGCCGGCAGCGAAATCCTGCTGATCCTGGCAGCACTCGCGGCCGTCTATATCGTGCTGGGTGTCCTGTATGAGAGCCTGATCCATCCCCTGACAATCCTTTCGACACTGCCGTCCGCAGGCGTTGGCGCCATTCTGGCACTTCAGATCTGCGGGGAGGAATTCTCCCTCATGGCTATGATCGGCGTGATCCTGCTCATCGGCATCGTCAAGAAAAACGCCATCATGCTGATCGACTTCGCCCTCGTGGCGCAGCGCGAAGGCCTGTCGGCCAGAGACGCCATCCGTCAGGCCAGCCATCTGCGTTTCCGTCCTATCCTGATGACGTCTCTGGCGGCTGCGTTCGGTGCCGTGCCCCTCATCATCGGCAACGGATATGGCTGCGAACTCCGGCGACCGCTGGGGATCGCCATTCTCGGCGGTCTGGTAGTCAGCCAGTTGCTGACCCTCTACAGCACACCCGTCATTTTCCTGTATCTCGACCGGTTCGGACGCGCCATGGGCCGTCTGCGTGCCCACATCGCTTCCTTTTTCCATCTCTCAGCCCGGGGAACATAGTCCTGATGCCCGCCCTCCGTAAGTCCACCCTGCGCACTGCCCTGCTGGGGGCGGCGACCCTGCCTTTCCTGAGCGGCTGTATCGGCGGCATGGTCGGGCCGAACTACCATCGCCCGAAAGCCATCATCTCCGCCAAATTCAAGGAGGCGCCTCCGCCGCCGGGCTGGCAGATGGCTGCCCCCGATCTTGCGAAAATGCCCAAGGGAGACTGGTGGACGATCTTCAACGATCCCGTCCTCAACGAACTTGAGGAACGCGTGGCGACGTCCAACCAGAGCCTGAAGGAATATGAGGCGCAGTATCGCAAGGCGGCTGCCACGATTGACTCGATCCGCGCCCAGCTTTTCCCGACCCTGAGCGGAAAGTTCAGCTTCAACCGCAACTCACAGGGCGGCAGCACGTCGAATGCCAGCAACGGCATTCCCTACACCTCCAGCCAGTCCTACACGTCCAACACATGGACCACTGGCCCGTCCGCAAGCTGGACCGTCGACGTCTGGGGCATGATCCGGCGGCAGGTTCAGCAGCAGGTTGCAGCCACACAGGCCGACGCTGCCCTCGTTGCCAACATGCGACTGTCCTATCAGCTTCAGCTCGCACAGGATTATTTCGACCTGCGTTACCAGGATAGCCTGATTGCGCTCTATGCCCGCAATGTAGATCTTTATCGCCACAATCTGGAAATCCTCCAGAACCAGCTTGATGCCGGTGTCGCAGATCCGGCGAGCGTCCTTCAGGCCCGCTATCTGCTGCAATCGACGCAGGCCAGCCTGTCCAACGCCCATATTGCCCGCGCGCAGTACGAACACGCCATCGCCATGCTGACAGGCCGTGCTCCGGTCGAACTCACACTCGCACCCTCTCCCCTCCCCGAAACGATCCCGGCAGCTCCTGTCGCCGTGCCCTCCATGCTGCTTCAGCGCCGCCCGGACGTGGCGCAGGCCGAGCGCAACATGGAAGCCTATAATGCGGAGATCGGATACGAGATCGGCGCCTTCTTCCCGCAGGTCACGCTCTCTGCGTCCTACGGCTATAGCGGCAATCCTCTCGAACAGCTGATCCAGGCCGCGACGCGCACATGGAGCCTTGGTGCGGCTGCAACCGAGACGATCTTTCAGGGCGGTGCACGATCCGCTGCGGTACGCAGCGCAGAAGCCGATTACGACAATGCCGTGGCCACCTACCGCCAGACGGTTCTGGCAGCGCTTCAGGACACCGAAGATCAGATGTCCGGGCTGCGCTATCTCGATCAGCAACTTGCCTTGCAGAATGCTGCCGTAAAAACCGCACAGAGTGCCGTTCAGGTGTCAATGAACGAGTACCTCGCCGGAACGCAGATCTACACCACGGTCATCACGGCCGAACAGAACGCCCTTCAGTATCAGGAAACCCAGCTCAGCGTGCGACAGCAGCAGTTCCTCGCAGAAGTCAAACTCATGACGGACCTGGGCGGCGGCTGGACCACACAACAGCTTCCAAGCAAGGGTTCGCTCCAGACAGACAATCCTTTTCTTCCCTCCTTCATTCAGAGGGACAAGAACGGGAACTGAAGAGCATAAAAAAAGGGCGGGGCCATCGGCACCCGCCCTTTTCATTTCAGCCCTGAAAATCTCAGCTCTGAATCAGGCCCTTACAGGGCATGCAGGCCCGCGACACCGGCGAGAATGGCCAGCACGGCCAGCACGATAAAGACAATGAAAAACAGCTTGGCAATTCCTGCCGTAGCCGAAGAAATGCCCGAGAAGCCGAAAAACCCGGCAATGATGGAAATGATGAAGAACACAATCGCGTAGTGCAGCATGACGGTGGTACCTTGCCCAAGAGTTCGTGGTCATGTCGTAACGTCACGCACCTGCGGAAGTTTAATTTTTCCCTAAAAGACGCTTTCCCAACAAAAACCCGATAAAAGATGCGGTCAGAAGCCAGAGTAGCGGCTGATCCACCATCAGATCACTGACAAGTGCTTCCGTTTCTCTTGCCACCCGAGAAAGTTTTGCTGCCAGCCTGCTTCCACAGGGGCATGTGTCCGCCCCTCCCCGCAGGCGTTCCAGATCAGCGCTCATAGGTCTTCTCCCTGCCATGACATGCTCCCAACGTAAAAAAGGCAGCCCGGTCACGGGCTGCCTTTTCTTTTACATCGTCAGAGCAGTCAGGGGATGTCCTGAATCAGGGTCCTGCTCAGTGACCAACGGCAGGAGCGTCTTCACCCCGCAGCGCAGCCTCTTCATTGTAACGACGGGCTTCGGGAGAGATGGTCAGAGCCATCGTCATTCCGGCGGACAGAAGATAGATCACCGCAAACGTCCAGATCACATACTGCATGCCCGGCCCAAAGACCGCTTCACACCCGGCAACAACAGCCGGTCCAACCCAGGTGGATGCCCCGGCACCCAGACCAAGGATAGACAGCGCAGCCGCTTTTTCACGCGGACAGATCTGCGGCATCAGGCCCGACAACGGCACGAAAGCGGCCACCGTTGCACCATAAAAAATCCCTGCCGCAGCCACCGCCCAGAAATTTCCCGGGAACCAGAGCGGTACGTAATAAAACAGTGGAATGGCCACAAAGCCACCGATCCCGCCGAAAACCGCCACAACAAAACGGTGTCCCAGCGTATCTGCCACCATGCCCGAGACAAGGTTGAACAGGATGTTGCTCAGGAAAATGAGTGACAGGAGGTTCAGCCACTGGGCAAGGGAGAAGCCAAGATGATCAACGAAAAACGCGGGCATGATCGCAAGGAACGCATATTCCGAAGAAGTATCAATCACGCGGACGATACCGGCAATCAACGTCTTCGGCTCACGCCACATGATGCTCATGGAACCGAAGAAAATATCCTTGGTCGGAATATGGTCCGGAAGAAGGCGCTTCTTACCTGTTGGCTCATGCGTGAACAGCAGCGCAACAAGACCACCCAGGATCACAAGCCCCAGGGAGCACCAGAAGGTGCGAAGTTCGCCAATTTCCGGAATGGCAAAGCGTGCAAACTGCGATCCCAGAGTGGGAAGACCTGCTGAGAAGGAAAACCAGAACCAGCCTGCGGCCGAGCCCAGCATGGCTGTCGGCGTAGCGGCAGCAATCCAGACAAGGAAACCGTATGCAAACAGCGGGTAGGCAAACCCTCGCAGCGTATAAAACAGCAGGATCATGGGTCCGCTGTTCGGCCCCAGCCCCAGAGCCAGGAACCCGACTTCAAGGACAGTCCATAAAATGAGGCCAAGCCACATGACTTTTTTTGGCCCCATGAGATCTGACAGAGGCCCGGAGAACCAGGCCGCGATCATCACGGTGATGCCATAAAACGTGAACATTTCATTCACGAAACCCTGCGTATGGCCGTGGTGCAGCATGTAGGTATCGAGATACCCCGCTTCCACGCCATCGCCGACCATGAACAGAAGCTGACCTACGAACGCCCAGAAGAGCGCTCTGGGTATTCCAAGGGTTTCCGCCAGCCCATGTTTCGGAGGGGAAGATTCGGACATTATAACGCTCTCCAAACGCTGGACGCATCACGAACCCATCCGGGCCTCATTGCCGGGATACATATTCGATGCGTCGTGGCAGGCCCTACGAGAGTGCTCGGACCTGTTTCTCAGAATTGTGCAGACCCCACACGAAGAACGACACAACATTCTTCAAAAAGGGAGAAACCGCATCCTGTAAGGAAGCGGAAATTCAGACTGCCTCAGAAAGAGACAGGAAAGATTCTGCAAAGAGTGGTGACTGCATATCACACAACATCGTGGCAAATAAACCACGAATCAAAAAAGGCCGGGACATTCCTGCCCCGGCCTTTCTCAATGCTTCAAAAACAGGAGCCTCAGGCGGCTTCCTGCTCCTCGGCAACGTTCTGCTTCGGTCCGCTGTCCTGGCCCTTGGCAGCGACATCGCGATCAACCAGTTCGATCACGGCCATATCGGCATTGTCGCCATAACGCACACCAGCTTTCAGAACGCGGGAGTAGCCACCGGCACGTCCCTTGTAACGCTCGGCAACAGCCGAGAACAGCTTCGTCACGACGGCATCGTCACGCAGCTGCGCAAAAGCCTGACGACGGGCGTGCAGGTCGCCACGCTTGCCGAGCGTGATCAGCTTCTCGACCACCGGGCGAAGTTCCTTCGCCTTCGGCAGGGTCGTCGTGATCTGCTCGTGCTTGATGAGAGCCACGGCCATGTTGCGGAACATGGCAGCGCGGTGAGAAGAGGTGACATTGAGCTTACGCCCGCTCACACCATGACGCATTGCTAGTTTTCCTTACCTTGAAAGTTCTCAGAACGTCTCGTCGAGACGCTTGGCCAGATCCTCGATGTTCTCGGGCGGCCAGGCTGGGACGCTCATGCCGAGCGACAGCCCCATACCGGTGAGAACTTCCTTGATCTCGTTGAGCGACTTGCGCCCGAAATTAGGCGTACGGAGCATTTCCTGTTCGGACTTCTGCACCAGATCGCCAATGTAGACAATGTTGTCGTTCTTGAGGCAGTTGGCGCTACGCACCGAGAGCTCGAGTTCGTCAACCTTGCGAAGAAGATTGCGGTTGAACGGCAGGTCATCCTGCGGTTCTTCATGCTGGACCGGACGCGGCTCATCGAAGTTGATGAACAGCTGCAGCTGATCCTGAAGAATCCGGGCTGCAAGAGCCAGGCTGTCTTCCGGCGTCACTGCACCGTTGGTCTCTACCGTCAGCAGCAGCTTGTCATAGTCAGTGACCTGACCGACACGCGTCTGCTCGATCTTGTAAGAAACCCGACGCACCGGCGAATAGATCGCATCGATGGGAATCAGGCCAATCGGGGCATCTTCCGGACGGTTTGCTGCTGCTGCAACATAGCCCTTGCCCATATTGACGGTGAATTCCATGCCGAGCTTCACGCCGTCATCGAGCGTGCAGATCACGAGATCGGGATTCATGATCTCGATATCATGCCCTGCCTGAATCTGGCCAGCCGTCACTTCACCCGGGCCGGTGGCCGTCAGGATCATGCGCTTGGGGCCTTCACCATGCATGCGAAGAGCAAGCTGCTTGACGTTCAGGACGATGTCCGTGACGTCTTCGCGCACGCCCGGCACGGCGGAGAACTCATGCAGCACGCCATCGATCTGGATGGCGGTCACGGCAGCACCCTGCAGCGACGACAGGAGAATACGACGCAGTGCATTACCGAGCGTCATGCCGAAGCCGCGTTCCAGAGGCTCGGCCACGACAGTGGCGATGCGCGAGGCAACCGGTCCGGGCTCGACTTCAAGCTTCTCCGGCTTGATGAGGGACTGCCAGTTTTTCTGGAGAACCAAGGTCGTGGCCTTTCAAACAACGAAGCACGCCAAGGGAAATTGGCGGCACCTGGGCCCGCACCAGCGGTGCGGTAAAAGATGCAATCACTTACAGATGCTGCGTATCGTGTGCGATACGCAGCAAAGCATCACTCAGACGCGACGACGCTTCCGGGGACGGCAGCCATTGTGCGGCACAGGCGTCATGTCGCGGATGGACGTAATGTTGAACCCTACGGCCTGGAGGGCACGAAGCGCGCTTTCACGCCCCGAACCCGGACCGGAGACCTCGATCTCAAGCGTTTCCATGCCATGCTCGCGCGCCTTGCGGCCGGCATCTTCTGCAGCGACCTGGGCAGCATACGGCGTGGACTTACGGGAGCCTTTAAAGCCCTGCGCACCCGACGACGACCAGGCAATCGCGTTGCCCTGTGCGTCAGAAATGGTGATCATGGTGTTGTTGAACGTGGAGAGCACGTGAGCAACACCGGAAATGATATTCTTGCGTTCCTTTTTACGGATACGCGGAGCAGCGGCCTTCGCCATGAGAGAGGTCGTCCTAAAAGTTTAAGCAAAAACGTCGATGAAGAGATCAGCCGCGGATTAGCGCGTAACCTTCTTCTTGCCAGCAATCGCCACAGCCTTGCCCTTACGGGTACGGGCATTGGTATGCGTACGCTGACCGCGGACCGGCAGGCCACGACGGTGACGAAGGCCACGGTAGCAGCCGAGGTCCATCAGACGCTTGATGTTCATTGCGGTTTCGCGGCGAAGATCGCCTTCGACGCGCAGTTCGGAATCGATCAGTTCGCGGATCTTTACGATCTCATCGTCAGACAGCTCGTTGACGCGCTTGGCATCGGGGATCTCGAGCTTACTGCAGATGGACTGCGCTGTCGCCGGGCCAATGCCATAGACATAACGCAGGGCAATGACGACCCGCTTGTTGGTCGGAATGTTTACGCCGGCAATACGTGCCACGCCTGTTACTCCCATTGAAGCGGCCTGAAGCCGCCTCAGACTGTTATATCCCTGGCCATGGCCAGGTCGATGATCTTGCAGCCAAACCTGCCACCCACCGATTCCGGCAGACGCACGAACGGTCTGGCTACACCTATGTCGAGGGCGCGCAATAGACTGCTCACCCCACCTGAGTCAAATAATAGAGATCACTTTTTCGTGATACCGTTCTCAGACTCAGTTTTTTACAGCGCCCGTCACGATGGCATCAATCGCTTTGCCAACGGTTTCAACGTCTTTCATGCCATCGACATGAAGCAGACGCCCCCCCTTCTCGTAATAGGGAAGGATCGGAGCAGTCTGTTTGCGATAGACGTCAAGACGCGCGCGGACAACCTCGGGATTGTCGTCCGGACGCCGCGTTCCGTCCTCGCCTCTGCGACTGGCGATACGGTCCACGAGTTCGTCTTCGTTGACATCCAGAAGAATGACCGCACCGATTGTCAGACTACGATGAGACAGCATGGCGTCCAGCGCCTCAGCCTGGCTTTCGGTCCGGGGGAAGCCATCAAGGATAAATCCGCGCTGGCAATCCGGTTGTGCGATACGGTTCTGGATCATCGCCACGATGATCGGATCAGGAACAAACTGCCCCTTCTCCATGATCGCCTTGGCTTCATTCCCGATTGCCGTACCCGCGGCCACCTCAGCACGCAGCATATCGCCAGTGGAAATCTGCTTGAAGCCGTAAAGGGTTTCAAGCCGCTTGGCCTGTGTGCCCTTTCCTGCCCCGGGAGGGCCAAGAAGAATAATGTTCATCGACGTCTTGTGCCTCCCTGTACACCACCCCGGCTTCCACGGCTGCGTTGCTTGCGGATCAGACCCGAATACTGATGCGCCACCAGATGGGACTGAATCTGTGTGACCGTATCAATCGTGACTGACACGATAATAATCAGGCTCGTGCCGCCAAAATAGAACGGAACATTGTATTTGCTGATCAGGATCTGTGGCAACAGACAGACCACCACAAGATACATCGCACCGATCGCCGTCAGACGGGACAGGATTTTGTCGAAATACGTAGCCGTGCTTGCGCCGGGACGAATGCCAGGAATGAAGCCGCCCTGCTTGCGCAGGTTCTCTGCCGTTTCCTCGGGATTGAATGTAATCGCCGCATAGAAATAGGAGAAGAACAGAATCATCGCGGCATAGAACAGCATGTAAAGCGGCTGGCCCTGGCCTAACTGCTGGCCTAGGACCGAGAGCCAACCCGGCATCGAATGCCCGTTCATGAAACCGGAAATGGTTACAGGAATCAGGAGTACGGACGACGCGAAGATTGGAGGGATGACGCCTGCAGTGTTCACCTTCAGCGGCATGTGGGTGGAGTCACCGCCAAAGATACGGTTTCCGACCTGACGCTTCGGATACTGGATCACAACCCGACGCTGAGCCTGTTCCATGAAGACAATGAAGCCAATGACGGCAATTGCCAGAACAAGGAAAATCACCACGAAAATGGGTGAAAGTGCTCCTGTTCGCCCAAGTTCGAAAAGGCTGGCCAGAGCATTCGGCAGATTGGCAACAATGCCTGCAAAGATGATGAGGGAGATCCCGTTCCCGACACCTCGGGACGTGATTTGCTCACCCAGCCACATCAGGAACATCGTGCCGCCGACAAGTGTCACCACGCAGGATGCGATGAAGAACGCTCCAGGGGCCACCACAGCATTCGCACCATGCGCCGTCATATTCTCAAGGCCGACAGCAATGCCGTAAGCCTGGAAAAGAGCAATAAAGACCGTAAGATAGCGCGTATACTGGTTAAGCTTTTTACGGCCCGCCTCACCTTCCTTCTTCATTGCTTCCATGGACGGAAGCGCCGTGGAAAGAAGCTGGATGATGATCGAAGCACTGATATACGGCATGATGTTCAACGCGAACACGGTCATACGCCCGAGCGCACCACCGGTGAACATGTCGAACATTCCCAGAATGCCACCCTGATGCTGGGCAAGAAGCTGCCCCATCACGGTCGCATCGACACCCGGAACCGGAATATACGTGCCAAGTCGATAGACGATCAGCGCGCCCAAGGTAAACCAGATGCGCTTTTTGAGTTCGGTCGCCTTGGAAAACGAACTCATATTGAGATTGGCGGCGAGCTGCTCTGCTGCGGAAGCCATCCACCTGTCCTTTCATGAAAACAGCGTCGCCGCACATAAGCACGGGACGCTGTTCACTATCCAACCCTAACCCGGGCCGAAGCCCAGGGAAGAAAACTCAGGCCTCAGCCTGAGCTTCCTTCTTGGTCTCGAGTACCTTGACGGTACCACCAGCCTTCTCGACTGCTGCCAGAGCAGCAGCAGAAGCACCGGCAACTTCGATGGTCACACCATACGAAAGTTCACCATGGGCCAGGAGACGGACACCGGCCAGCTTGCTTCCGTTGACGAGACCAGCCTTGCGAAGGGTCTCCTCGGTGACGGTTGCAGCCTTGTCCAGCTTGCCGCTTTCAATGGCCTTGGAGATCGCGCCAAGGTTTACCGGAGCATATTCCTTGCGGAAGATGTTCACGAAGCCACGCTTCGGCATACGACGGTACAGCGGAAGCTGACCACCCTCGAAGCCGTTGAGCGACACGCCCTCACGGGCCTTCTGACCCTTGACGCCACGACCTGACGTCTTGCCCTTGCCGGACCCGATGCCACGTCCAAGACGCTTCTTGCGATAACGGGAACCCTCGTTATCGCGCAGTTCGTTGAGGTTCATTTCAACCCTCCACCTTGATGAGGTGGGCAACCTTGCGGATCATTCCACGCACGGCCGGAGTATCCTCCAGCGTACGCGTGGAACCAATTCCACGCAGACCAAGACCGGTGATGGTCTCAGCCTGGCCCGGTTTACGACCGATGACCGAAGCGATCTGCGTAACCTGAACGGTCTTGCCATTCTCAGCCATTTGTCACCTCCGCTTCCGTCTGGCCCTGCTCGCGCTTGCCAAACAGTTCCGCAGCCTTCTTGCCACGGCGGGAAGCAACATGACGCGGGCTGCTGGCCTTTTCGAGCGCAGCAAAAGTTGCCTTGATCATGTTGTGCGGGTTACGCGTTCCCAGGCTCTTGGCCACAACGTCGTTGACGCCGAGGCTTTCGAACACTGCACGCATCGGACCACCAGCGATGATACCCGTACCGGCTTCAGCAGCACGGACAACAACCTTGCCAGCACCGTAGTGACCGAACGTGTCGTGATGAAGGGTACGACCCTCCTTCATCGGCACGCGGATCATCGTGCGCTTTGCACGCTCGGTTGCCTTGCGGATTGCTTCGGGAACTTCACGGGCTTTACCTGCTCCGTAACCGACGCGACCCTTCTGGTCACCGACGACGACGAGGGCAGCGAACGCGAAACGGCGACCACCCTTTACGACTTTGGCGACACGGTTGATGGTGACGAGCTTGTCGACCAGATCATCGCCCTGCTCGCGCTCACGACCACCACGGCCGCCTTCTCTTGGCTCACGTGCCATGTGTGATCCTCCTTAGAACGAGAGTCCGCCCTCACGGGCAGCCTCTGCCAGGGCTTTGACCCGGCCATGATACAGATAAGAGCCGCGGTCGAACACGACGGTCTTGACGCCAGCTGCAACACCGCGTTCGGCAATCAGCTTGCCGATAAGGGTGGCCGCAGAGGTATCGGCGCCGGTCTTGCCAGCATCGCGAAGCGTCTTTTCCAGCGTGGAGGCGCTGGCGAGCGTACGACCCTGGGCATCGTCGATGATCTGGGCATGAATATGCTTGCTAGAACGGAAGACCGACAAACGCGGCCGGCCGCCGCTCTTGCGACGAAGCTGGAAACGCAGCCGCTGACGGCGACGTTCCTGCAATCCTTGCTGCGATGCCATTACTTCTTCTTACCTTCCTTACGACGCAGAACCTCGGTCTCATACCGAACGCCCTTGCCTTTGTAAGGCTCAGGCTTGCGGAAGCTGCGAATATCGAGCGCAACCTGACCAACACGCTGCTTGTCGTTGCCTTCAACGACAATCGCGGTCGGACGCGGAGTGGTGATCTTGATGCCTTCCGGAATCGGATAGACAACATCGTGCGAGAAGCCGAGGTTCATCACCAGGTTCGAGCCCTGAACAGCAGCACGGAAACCCGTACCCTGAATTTCAAGCCCCTTGGTGAAGCCGTCCGACACACCCTTGACCGTATTGGCGATCAGAGCGCGGGTGGTTCCCCACATGGTCCAGTTTTCACGGGAACGGCGACCAAGAGGAGCAACAGAAACATTGCTACCTTCGATCTTCACTTCCACATGACGGGAAACCGGAACGGTCAGCTCACCGAGCTTGCCCTTGGCTTTGAAGATGCCATCAGCAACGGAAACCTGCACGCCAGCCGGAACTTCGACGGGATATTTACCTACGCGAGACATGCGATCCTCCTTAGAAGACGCGGCAGAGGACCTCGCCGCCAACGTTGGCAGCGCGAGCCTCGACGTCCGACAGGACGCCACGCGGGGTGGACAGGATCGACACACCAAGGCCGGCATAAACGCGCGGAAGTTCCTTGATCTTCGAGTAGACGCGACGGCCGGGCTTGGAAACGCGATGGATTTCCTTGATGACCGGCTGGCCTTCTACATACTTCAGCTCGATACGGAGCTGTGCAACACCCTTGCGGAGCTCTTCAGCAGCGAAGCCACGGATGTAGCCTTCACGCTTCAGAGCTTCCAGAACGCTTGCGCGCAGCTTGGATGCAGGCGCAACGCAGACAGCATGACGGGCACGCTGCGCATTGCGGATCCGGGTCAGCATATCGCCCAGTGGATCAGACAAAGACATTCGATCTACCCTTTACCAGCTCGACTTGACCATGCCAGGAATCTGGCCGGCGGAGGCAAGATCGCGCAGAGCAATACGGCTCAGTTCGAACTTGCGATAGTTGGCACGGGGGCGACCAGAAAGCTTGCAACGCAGACGGACGCGGGTTGCGGATCCATTGCGCGGCATCTGGGCCAGCTTAAGGGTCGCATCAAAGCGGTCTTCAACCGACAATGTGCGATCCTTGATGATGTTCTTGAGAGCGGTCCGCTTTTCCTTGTCGCGCTTCACCAGGGCAGCGCGATGGTTATTACGGTTTACCGCTGAGACCTTCGCCATCTCGAATTTTCTCCCGGAACCTGTCAGGCCTATCCCGACGGTTTTCCAATCAGCGTGTCTATAAAGGAAAGCGGCCTTCCAATGGAAGGCCGAATCCTGATTTTAACCGTGATCGGTCTGAAAAATTATGGATCAGCCGTTGAACGGCAGATCAAAGGCCTTCAGCAGGGCCTTTGCTTCAGCATCAGACTTGGCGCTGGTCACGAAAATGATGTCCATACCGCGAACGGCATCGATCTTGTCATATTCGATCTCAGGAAACACGATCTGTTCCTTGATACCCATGGCGAAGTTGCCATGTCCATCAAAGCCCTTGTTTGCAGGCAGCCCACGGAAATCGCGGATACGCGGCATGGCGATCGTCACCAGACGGTCAAGAAACTCGTACATGCGGGCACGACGAAGCGTGACCTTGCAGCCGATGGGCAGACCTTCACGGATCTTGAAGCCGGCAATAGCCTTGCGAGCAAGGGTCTTGACAGGCTTCTGACCCGAAATCACAGTCATTTCCGCAAAAGCGGCATCAAGCTTCTTTTGGTCACCGGCGGCTTCACCAACACCCATGTTCAGCACGATCTTCTCGAGCTTGGGAACCTGGAGTTCGTTGGCATAGCCAAACTGCTCACGAAGCTGCTTCTTCAGCACTTCTTCGTAACGCTGGTGCAGACGCGGCAAAGCGTTCTTCTGTTCGCTCATTGTTGCGTTCCTCAGCCTTCGATCACTTCGCCGGTTGCCTTGGCAACACGAACCTTGCGACCGTCTTCCAGAATGCGGAAGCTAACACGCGTCGGCTTGCCGCTCTTTGGATCAACCAGCTTCAGGTTGGAAAGATGGATCGGCATTTCGCGCTCGATGATTCCACCTTCTCCGCCTGTGCGGTTGGGCTTCGTGTGGCGCTTGGCGATAGCCACGCCGCGCACAACAGCCTTCTCGGCCTTCGGCATCACGGCGAGAACTTCGCCACGAACGCCACGGGACTTGCCGGAGAGGACCAGAACCTGGTCACCCTTCTTGATACGAGCAGCCATTACAGCACCTCCGGAGCCAGCGAGATGATCTTCATGAACTTGCGCGCACGCAGCTCACGAACCACCGGGCCAAAGATACGCGTACCAATCGGCTCCTGCTGCTTGTTCAGCAGAACAGCGGCGT
Organism: Gluconobacter albidus; assembly: GCF_002723915.1. Taxonomy (GTDB): domain Bacteria; phylum Pseudomonadota; class Alphaproteobacteria; order Acetobacterales; family Acetobacteraceae; genus Gluconobacter; species Gluconobacter albidus. The sequence continues at coordinate 319,056 of NZ_BEWL01000002.1, read as the reverse complement.
TCTTGTCGAAACGGATGGCGGAGCCATCTGCACGACGAACCGGGTAGGAGGTGCGAACGATGACGGCCTGATGCACGTCACCCTTCTTCACCTTGCCGCGGGGAATTGCTTCCTTGACGGACACGACAATGACGTCGCCGACCGAGGCAGTCTTCCGCTTGGAGCCGCCCAGCACCTTGATGCACTGCACCCGACGCGCACCGGAGTTATCGGCGACGTCAAGGTTGGTCTCGGGATGAATCATGTGCCTACCCCCTTATGCGCTGACGGAAGAGGACGCTGAAGCCAGCTCCTCGCCGTTGCGCGACACGACAGACCACGTCTTGCGCTTGGAGATCGGTGCGCATTCTTCAATGCGAACCAGATCACCCGTCTGGCAGACGTTTTCTTCGTCATGAGCCGCATACTTCTTGGAGCGGCGAATAAACTTCTTGTAGAGCGGGTGCATGATGCGACGATCAACAAGAACGGTAACCGTCTTGTCCATCTTGTCGCTCGTGACCCGACCCGTCAGGACGCGCCTTGGCATCGTCCGTCTCCTCTCAGGACTTAGCGGCGGACGTTTTGGCGCCCGCACGGTTCTTCGATGTGTGAGCCAGTGTCTTGATACGTGCTACTGCACGGCGCACGACCTTGACGCGGCTTGTGTTCTCCGACTGCCCCGTGGCAGCCGAAAAACGGTGGTTGATCTGTTCGCGCTTGAGATCGAGCAGAAGAGCGTTCAGCTCGTCCTCGCTCTTCGCGCGCAGATCGGCAGGCTTGTACGTGTCGGCCATTACGCGTCTCCGATACGCTGAACGAACTTGGTCTTGATCGGAAGCTTTGCAGCCCCCAGACTCAGGGCCAGCTTGGCAACCTCAGGCGGAACGCCTTCGATCTCGAACAGGATACGACCCGGCTTGACACGTGCGGCCCAGTACTCGGGGTTACCCTTACCGGAGCCCATACGCACTTCTGCGGGCTTTGTCGAGACCGGAGTGTCCGGAAAGATACGAATCCACACACGACCGGCACGCTTCATGGCACGCGTGATCGCACGACGGGAGGCTTCGATCTGGCGAGCGGTAATCCGCTCCGGCTCCAGCGCCTTCAGGCCGAAGGCACCGAAGTTCAGCTGGGTTCCGCTTTTCGCCAGACCGTGAATGCGGCCCTTGTGGGCCTTACGAAACTTTGTCCGCTTCGGGGAAAGCATGTTGTTAAATCCTCAAATCAGCACCAGCAAAGGAACTGTGAGCTTTCGCTCACAGTCTTAGCGCTGGGGAGCCTGCTCCGCAGCACGACGATCCTGTGCCAGCGGGTCATGAGCCAGGATCTCACCCTTGAAGATCCATACCTTCACACCGCAGGTACCATACGTTGTCTTGGCAGTTGCCGTACCGTAATCGATATCGGCGCGAAGGGTATGCAGGGGAACGCGTCCCTCACGATACTTTTCGGCACGAGCGATTTCAGCACCACCCAGACGACCACCGCAGGTGATCCGGATGCCCTGGGCACCCAGACGCATTGCGGACTGGATTGCGCGCTTCATGGCACGACGGAATGCAACGCGACGCTCCAGCTGCTGAGCGATGTTCTCGGCAACAAGAGTGGCGTCGATTTCCGGCTTGCGGATCTCGACGATGTTCAGCGCCACATCGGTCTTCGCCATACGGCTCAGTTCCTTGCGGAGCGCGTCGATGTCCTGACCTTTCTTGCCGATCACGACACCCGGACGGGCAGCGTAGATCGTCACGCGGGGCTTCTTTGCCGGACGCTCGATAACAACGCGGGACACGCCTGCGCCGGAAAGCTTGCGACGCAGGAATGCACGAAGCTTAAGATCTTCATGCAGCAGACGCGCGTAATCTTGACCAGCGTACCAGCGGCTGTCCCAGGTACGGTTGACGCCGAGCCGAAGCCCGATCGGATTGACCTTGTGTCCCATGGATCAGGCTGCCTTCTGCTCTTTGTTGGTTCCGCGAGACGGCTTCGTCTCTTCCGGTGCTTCCGCACGCTCGGCAACAACAATCTTCAGGTGGCTGAAGAACTTCTGGATCTGAGAAGAACGGCCACGGCCACGAGCGTGGAAACGCTTCATGACAATGGACTTGCCGACTTCTGCAGTCTTGACCACCAGCTGATCGACATCGAGCTGATGATTGTTCTCAGCGTTGGCCACGGCGCTCTCAAGAGTCTTCTTGACCTGCTGCGCGATACGACGGCGCGAGAAGGCAAGAGCGGCGATAGCCTTGTCAGCCGGCTGGTTGCGGATCATCGCCGCAACCAGGTTCAGCTTTTGCGGGCTGACGCGGATGTTGCGGGCAATGGCCTGCGCTTCCGTGTCAGCAAGCGTGCGGATATGCTTTGGCTTGCTCATTTTCAGCCCCGCTTCGACTTCTTGTCAGAGCCATGACCGGTGTAGGTCCGCGTCGGTGAGAATTCACCGAACTTGTGACCGACCATGTTCTCCGTGACCTGCACAGGCAGGAACTTGTGACCATTATAGACGCCGAACGTAAGTCCAACGAACTGCGGAAGGATCGTCGAACGACGCGACCAGATCTTGATCACTTCATTACGACCCGAAGCGCGTGACGCTTCAGCCTTGCCGAACAGATACCCGTCAACGAACGGGCCCTTCCAGACGGAACGTGCCATCTCTGTTTGCCCCCTCTTACTTGCCGGACTTACGGCGACGGATGATCAGGCTATCCGTCTTTTTGTTAACACGTGTCTTGTAACCCTTGGTCGGAACACCCCACGGCGTAACCGGATGACGGCCACCAGAGGTCCGGCCTTCACCACCACCATGCGGATGGTCGACCGGGTTCATGACAACGCCACGGTTATGCGGACGACGTCCGAGCCAGCGGGAACGACCGGCCTTGCCCATGTGCTGGTTCATGTTGTCCGGGTTGGACACGGCACCAACGGTTGCCATGCATTCACCACGAACAAGACGCAGCTCACCGGACTGCAGCTTGATCTGCGCGTAGCCGGCGTCCTTGCCGACCAGCTGCGCATAGGTGCCAGCCGAACGGGCCATCTTGCCGCCAGCGCCCTGCTTGAGCTCAATGTTATGCACGATCGTTCCGACCGGCATTGCCCCCAGCGGCATGGCGTTGCCGGGCTTGACGTCCGTGTGGGCGCCGGAGATGACGCGATCGCCAACCTTCACGCGCTGCGGAGCAAGGATGTAGGCGAGTTCGCCGTCTTCATACTTGATCAGCGCAATAAACGCCGTACGATTCGGATCGTATTCGAGACGCTCGACCGTTGCGGCCACATCGAACTTGCGACGCTTGAAGTCGACATAACGATAGGACTGCTTGTGCCCGCCGCCACGGAAACGAACTGTCGTACGACCGTGATTGTTACGGCCACCGGACTTGTTCTTGCCTTCCGTCAGCTGCTTGACCGGCTTGCCCTTGAAGAGCTCGCTGCGATCAATCAGCACGGTGCCGCGTGTGCTCGGCGTCGTGGGATTAAAGTGCTTGAGTGCCATGGTATCCTACCCCGCGTCAGCCCAGCTTGGCTGTAAGGTCAATGGACTGACCTTCAGCAAGCTGTACATACGCCTTCTTGATGTCCGAGCGACGGCCAGGACGACCCTTGACGCGCTTGACTTTGCCCTTCTGGACCAGCGTGCTTACGCCGGTAACCTTCACGTTGAAGAGCTTCTCAACCGCAACCTTGATCTGAGGCTTCGTCGCACCAGGAGCGACCTTGAACACCACCTGGTTACGCTCGGAAAGAAGCGTCGCCTTTTCGGTGATCAGCGGTGCACGGATCACGTCATACAGGGCTTCCTGAGACATGTTCTGTGCAGTCTTGTGTGCGTTCATGACGGTATTGGTGGTCATGCCAGACGCTCCTTAAGACCCTCAAGACCGGCGCGGGTGATAACCAGAACGTCGTGGTTGAGGATGTCATAGACGTTTGCACCAATAGTCGGCAGAACGTCGATCTTCGGCAGATTGGCGATTGCGCGAGCAAACTGCTCGTCGACAGCGCCATCAACGATCAGCGCAGACGTCCAGCCCAAAGCCTTGATCTTCGCTGCGGCTTCACGGGTCTTGGTGACACCGTTGGCTGCATCGAGAACGATCAGCTTGCCCTCGGCAGCCTTCTGCGACAGGGCGCAGATCAGGCCGAGACGACGAACCTTCTTGGGAAGGTCATAGCCGTGATCGCGAACGACCGGACCATGAACAACGCCACCCGTACGGAACTGCGGCGCACGCAGGGAGCCCTGACGGGCAGAGCCCGTGCCCTTCTGACGGAAAGGCTTCTTGGTCGTGCCAGAAACTTCACCCATGCCCTTGGTACGGTGCGTACCGGCGCGGCGCTTTGCCAGCTGCCAGTGCACGACGCGTGCCATGATGTCCGAGCGCGGGGTGACAGCGAAAATCTCTTCCGGAAGCGCGACAGAGCCTGCGCTACCATTATCGAGGGTCTTGATATCGTATTCCATGCCCCTCGTCCTCAACCGGCGGCCGCCACTGTTGCTGCCGGATACGGCGCATCAGCATGGCGAGCCTTCTTGATTGCATCGCGAATCAGCACAAGGCCGTTCTTCGCACCAGGAATTGCACCCCTGACCATGATCAGGTTGCGCTCTTCATCCACGGCAGCGATCTCAAGGTTCAGCGTGGTAACACGCTCGTCACCCATGTGACCTGCCATCTTCTTTCCCTTGAAGACCTTACCAGGATCCTGGCGCTGGCCCGTAGAACCGTGGGAACGGTGGCTGATGGAGACGCCGTGGGACGCTTCGAGACCTGCGAAGTTATGGCGCTTCATAACACCCGCAAAACCCTTGCCCTTGCTCTGGCCCGTGACGTCAACTTTCTGTCCCACAACGAAGTGAGCAGCGGACAGCTTGGTTCCAGCTTCCAGCAGGGCGTCTTCAGCGACGCGGAACTCTGCCAGATGCTTCTTTGGCTCGACCTTGGTCCGGGCAAAGTGGCCACGGTTCGCCTTGGTGACATTCTTCACCTTGGCATTACCAAGTCCGAGCTGAATGGCGGTGTAGCCATCGCGCTCGTTCGTGCGGGCATCCACAACCTCGACATTGTCAAGGTGAAGGACCGTCACAGGCACATGCGTGCCATCTTCCTTAAACAGCCGGGTCATTCCCAGCTTCTTTGCAATCAATCCGGTTCGCATCGTCTGGACCTTAGAGTTTGATCTCGACGTCCACGCCAGCGGCGAGGTCGAGCTTCATGAGGGCGTCCACGGTCTGCGGGGTCGGCTCGACAATGTCGAGCAGCCGGCGGTGAGTCCGAATTTCGAACTGTTCGCGGCTTTTCTTATCCACGTGTGGCGAGCGGTTCACCGTGAACCGTTCGATATGCGTCGGCAGCGGGATCGGACCCCGAACCCGCGCACCCGTACGCTTCGCCGTGTTTACGATCTCTTTGGTGCTGTTGTCCAGCACGCGATGATCGTACGCCTTAAGGCGAATGCGGATGTTCTGGTTGTCCATGTTCTTGTTCGTCCAACTCAAAAATTCGGGTGTCGTCCTACTGCCATTGCCCCTGAAAGGGAACCCCGGTCAGAAAAAATCTGACCGGGGCTGTCAAAGCCAACAGCTAAACGCAGGACTTTAGGCGGTGATGGAAGAAACCACACCGGCACCCACGGTACGGCCACCTTCGCGGATAGCGAAGCGCAGGCCTTCGTCCATGGCGATCGGAGCAATCAGCTCCACGTCCATGGCAACGTTATCACCCGGCATGACCATTTCCGTGCCTTCCGGCAGCGTCACGACGCCCGTGACGTCGGTCGTACGGAAATAGAACTGCGGGCGATAGTTCGTGAAGAACGGCGTGTGACGACCGCCCTCTTCCTTCGTGAGGATGTAAGCCTCAGCCTTGAAGTTCTTGTGCGGCGTGATGGAGCCGGGCTTTGCCAGAACCTGGCCGCGCTCGACGTCTTCACGCTTCGTGCCACGAACCAGTGCACCGATGTTGTCACCGGCTTCACCGCGATCGAGCAGCTTGCGGAACATCTCAACGCCCGTAACGGTCGTCTTGATGGTGTCCTTCAGGCCGATAATCTCGACTTCGTCACCCACGTTGACAACGCCGCGCTCGACACGACCCGTGACAACCGTACCACGACCCGAGATCGAGAACACGTCTTCGATCGGCATCAGGAACGGACGGTCAACCGGACGCTCCGGCTGCGGGATGTAGGCGTCAACCTGCGTCATCAGTTCGAGAACGCGGTCTTCACCGATTGCTGCGTCGCCATCTTCCAGCGTCACAAGAGCGGAGCCCTTGACGATGGGGATATCGTCGCCCGGGAACTGGTAGGAAGACAGAAGTTCGCGAACTTCCATTTCCACGAGCTCGAGCAGCTCCGGATCATCAACCTGGTCAACCTTGTTCAGGAACACGACCAGAGCCGGAACGCCAACCTGACGTGCAAGCAGGATGTGCTCGCGGGTCTGCGGCATCGGACCGTCAGCAGCGGAAACGACGAGAATCGCGCCGTCCATCTGAGCTGCACCCGTGATCATGTTCTTCACGTAGTCAGCATGGCCCGGGCAATCGACGTGAGCATAGTGACGGTTGGCCGTCTCGTACTCAACGTGAGCTGTGGAAATGGTGATGCCACGAGCACGCTCTTCAGGAGCCTTGTCGATCTGGTCGTAGGCGCTGAACGTTGCGCCACCGGACTTTGCCAGCACCTTGGTGATTGCAGCAGTCAGCGAGGTCTTGCCGTGATCGACGTGACCGATGGTGCCGATGTTGCAGTGCGGCTTCGTCCGCTCAAATTTAGCCTTTGCCATCGTCTTTCTCCAAAACCCCGCTCCACCTGGAACGGGAGTAAGACTGAAAGTTCAAACCAGTCAGTGCACGATCCCGAGATCGCAGCACTGCCGGAAGCCCTTTAACCGGTTCTGATTACCAGCGATAGTGGCTGAATGCCTTGTTGGCTTCAGCCATACGGTGCGTGTCTTCGCGCTTCTTGACAGCGGAGCCACGGTTGTTGACCGCATCCATCAGTTCGTTGGACAGACGTTCCTGCATCGTGTTCTCGCCACGCTTGCGGGAGGCGTCGATCAGCCAGCGGATCGCGAGGGCCTGACGACGCTCGGCGCGGACTTCAACCGGAACCTGATAGGTTGCGCCACCGACGCGACGCGAGCGGACTTCAACCGCAGGCTTCACGTTGTCCAGAGCCGAGTGGAACATGGCCACCGGATCTGCAGTCGTGCCGCCGCGGCGGCGCATGACTTCGAGGGCACCGTAAACGATACCTTCGGCGGTGGATTTCTTACCATCGTACATCAGCGCATTCATGAAGCGCGTAATGACGACGTCTCCGAACTTCGGATCGGGAAGGATCTCGCGCTTTACAGCGCGGTGACGGCGACTCATTCCAAATACCTCTTACTTCGGACGCTTCGCGCCATACAGCGAACGACGCTGACGACGCTTGGCGAGACCCTGTGTATCAAGCACACCACGCAGGATGTGATAACGGACGCCAGGAAGATCCTTCACGCGGCCACCACGGATCAGAACAACACTGTGTTCCTGAAGGTTATGACCTTCACCCGGAATGTAGCTCACGACCTCATACCCGTTGGTCAGACGCACCTTGGCGACCTTACGCAGAGCGGAGTTCGGCTTCTTTGGCGTTACGGTATACACACGCGTGCAAACGCCACGCTTCTGCGGGCAGCCCTGCAGTGCGGGGACCTTGTTCCGCTTTGCGGCCGGCTCACGGCCGTTCGCGATCAACTGGTTGATGGTCGGCATGCGCCCTTCCCAATCCTTGTCCTATTTCAGACAGCAACATTGCTGTTTCTGTCGTGACATTTGTTCCAACCGACATGCGGTAGGACCGCCTGCCATTTCCACATCGTGAAAAGGAAACAGCCTGAACTGTTCCCTTCTCTCTCCAGCGTGCGGCCTTGGCATTTTCTCCAGATAAGGAGAATAGCGGCACCGCATGCGATTCTTTAAACTTCGTCGGCTTTTTCAGCCTTCCGAGAAGGCATGTGCCGAGGGCGCGGAACCTACGAAGGGTTCGACGTCAAGTCAAGTGGTTCAGCTGAAATGGCCCGATTCTTCGCTGAAAGTTTCCAGAATCGGGACAGGAAGATTCCCGCCTTTTTCAAAAGCGGGGATCCTCTTTTCACTCCGCTGCGTCTTCGACAGCTGCCTGCGACGTTCCACCAACACGCTGACGGTCCTGAGTGGCAGCAATGCCCCGCAGACGGTTCATCACGCTGCCCGTTCCTGCCGGGATCAGACGCCCGACAATCACGTTCTCCTTGAGACCGTTGAGGGTATCCACCTTGCCCGACGTTGCCGCATCCGTGAGGACACGTGTGGTCTCCTGGAAGGAGGCCGCCGAGATGAAGGACTGCGTCTGCAGGGACGCCTTGGTGATGCCCTGCAGAACCGGCATGGCCCGGGCAGGCGTATCACCGTTCTGGGTCAGACGCTGGTTCTCGCCCTCGTACTCGATACGGTCCACCGTCTCACCGATCAGATAGGTCGAATCACCCGGCTCGAGGATTTCCACCTTCTGCAGCATCTGACGAACAATGACTTCGATATGCTTGTCATTGATCTTCACGCCCTGCAGTCGATAGACGTCCTGGATCTCATTAACGAGATAGTCGGACAGAGCCTCGACACCCATGACCTTGAGAATGTCATGCGGCACGCGCGGACCATCGACCAGCGGATCGCCCTTCTGGACAAAATCGCCTTCCTGAACGGAAACGTGCTTGCCCTTCGGGATAAGATACTGCGTCTCTTCACCCGTATCGTCGTTCTTGACGATAACGCAGCGCTTGGACTTGTAGTCCTTACCGAATTCAATGCGTCCCTCGCCTTCGGCGATGATTGCATGATCCTTCGGACGACGCGCTTCGAACAGTTCGGCCACACGCGGCAGACCACCCGTGATGTCACGTGTCTTGGATCCTTCGCGCGGAATACGGGCCAGCACGTCACCGGCATTGACCTCTGCTCCGTTCTCAACCGACAGAATACTGTCAGGCGAGAGGAAGTAGCGGGCATCGTTGCCGTTGGCGAGCTTGACGACGTTTCCGGAAGCATCCTTGAGCTGCAGACGCGGACGCAGATCAACGCCCTTGGCGGCCTGCTTGTAGTCAACGACAACCTTCGAGCTCAGACCGGTGACTTCATCCATACGCTCAACAAGCGTGATGCTGTCAATCAGGTCGAGATACTCGACGGTACCCGCCTGCTCGGTGATGATCGGCAGGGTGTACGGGTCCCACTCGGCCATCTTCTGGGTCCGCGTCACCGCTTCCCCTTCCGAGACCATCAGACGCGCACCGTAAGGCACACGATAGCGGGCACGTTCCACACCGTTCTCGTCGGTCAGCAGGATTTCGCAGTTACGCGACATCACCACCAGAACCTTCTGCGAGTTCTCGACGACGTTCCGGTTCTTGATCGTCACGATACCATCGCGGGACGCTTCGACCATCGACTGCTCGGCGCCACGCGTTGCCGCACCACCAATATGGAAGGTACGCATCGTCAGCTGGGTGCCCGGCTCACCGATCGACTGTGCCGCAATAACGCCGACAGCCTCGCCGATATTGACTGGCGTGCCACGTGCCAGATCGCGACCATAGCAGTGGCCACAGATTCCAACGCGGCTGTCACAGGTCAGAACGGAGCGGATATCAACGCTCTCCACGCCCGCCTTTTCGATGAGCTCTGCTTCAGCTTCCTCGATCAGCGTGTTGCGCGGCAGGATGATATCCTGGCTGACCGGATGCAGCACATCCTTGGACAGGGTACGACCCAGAATACGCTCGGACAGGGAAGACACGACTTCACCGCTATCCATGACGGCGCGAACCGTCAGACCGCGTTCCGTACCGCAATCCGGCTCGACGATGATGCAGTCCTGCGCCACGTCGACCAGACGACGGGTCAGGTAACCCGAGTTCGCCGTCTTCAGCGCTGTATCCGCAAGCCCCTTACGGGCACCGTGGCTGGACGTGAAGTAATCGAGAACCGAGAGGCCTTCTTTGAAGTTCGCGATGATCGGCTGCTCGATGATCTCGCCCGAAGGCTTCACCATCAGGCCGCGCATACCGGCGAGCTGCTTCATCTGTGCCGGCGACCCACGGGCACCGGAGTGGCTCATCATCCAGACCGAATTCGTCGGCTTGCCGATGACCTGCTTGGAGATCTCCTTGAGCATCGCGGCCTGGACTTCGTCCGTGCAGCGTGACCAGGCGTCGACCACCTTGTTGTAGCGCTCGCCGGCCGTGATCAGACCGTCCTGATACTGCTGCTCGAATTCCTTGACCTCTTCCGACGTCTTGCCAACCAGCGTTGCCTTGGCGTCCGGAATGATCATGTCATCCTTACCGAAGGAGATACCGGCGCGGGCAGCGTGACGGAAACCAAGCCCCATCAGGCGGTCGCAGAAAATCACCGCTTCCTTCTGACCACAGTGACGATAGACCGTGTCGATCACGTCGGATACGTTCTTCTTCGTCAGCTGCTTGTTGATCAGGCTGAACGGGATGGCCTGATGCTTCGGCAGGATCTGCGCGATCAGGGCGCGACCCGGCGTCGTGACGATCGTCTGACGGACGGACTTGCCGTCAGCGTCAATCGTCGCCAGACGCAGGCGGATCTTGTCATGCAGCTTGAGCGAGCCCGAAAGCATGGCGCTTTCGATCTCGGCCACATCCGAATAGGCCGGCGGAGCAGCCGTGACGACCTTGCCATCCTTGATGACAGCCTCGTCCGGCGTTTCGCGGTATTCAGGAACTTCAAGGCTCAGGTAATACAGGCCCAGAACGATATCCTGGGACGGAACGATGATCGGCTTGCCGTTCGCGGGGCTGAGGATGTTGTTCGTGGACATCATCAGAACGCGGGCTTCAAGCTGGGCTTCCAGCGACAGCGGCACGTGAACGGCCATCTGATCGCCATCGAAGTCGGCATTGAACGCGGTGCAGACCAGCGGGTGAAGCTGGATGGCCTTGCCTTCGATCAGCGTCGGCTCGAACGCCTGGATACCCAGACGGTGAAGCGTCGGAGCACGGTTCAGCATGACTGGATGCTCGCGGATCACCTCTTCGAGGATATCCCAGACTTCCGGACGCTCTTTTTCCACCATGCGCTTTGCAGCCTTGATGGTGGTGGCGTGGCCGTACTTCTCGAGCTTCGAGTAGATGAACGGCTTGAACAGTTCGAGCGCCATCTTCTTGGGAAGACCGCACTGATGCAGCTTCAGCTCCGGACCAACCACGATGACCGAACGGCCAGAGTAATCGACACGCTTTCCGAGCAGGTTCTGACGGAAACGTCCCTGCTTGCCCTTCAGCATGTCGGACAGCGACTTCAGCGGGCGCTTGTTCGCACCCGTGATGGCGCGGCCACGACGTCCGTTATCGAACAAGGCGTCTACAGCTTCCTGCAGCATGCGCTTTTCATTACGGACAATAATGTCCGGCGCACGCAGCTCGATCAGCCGCTTCAAACGGTTGTTACGGTTGATGACGCGACGGTACAGGTCGTTCAGATCGGACGTTGCGAAACGGCCACCATCGAGCGGCACCAGCGGACGCAGTTCCGGCGGAATGACCGGAACGATATCCATGATCATCCAGTCCGGACGCGAGCCGCTCTCTACGAAGGCCTCGACCAGCTTCAGACGCTTGACGAGCTTCTTGCGGGCAGCTTCCGAGGTCGCCTTGCGCAGCTTCTTGCGCATCATGGTCTTCTCGGAATCGCCTTCCATGACTTCAGCGTCATAGTCGAACGGATCCGGCAGGCCCTTTTCCTTTGCCGCAAGGCTCAGGTCGCGTTCCTGGTCGTTCGGAATACCCCAGTCATAGCTGGAGAGCGCGCGCTTGATGGCTTCCGCACCGATTCCGACGTCGATACCGGCGTCGGGATATTCATCCAGAAGGTCTTCGCAGCGGATTTCGTCCAGCAGATACTGATCGCGCTTCTTGCCGTTCTTGTAGGAGTCGATCTGATCGGATTCACAGACGCCCTTATCGAGAATCAGGAATTTCTCGAAATACAGAACCGGTTCAACGTCCTTGAGCGGCAGATCCAGCATGGTCGCGATACGGCTCGGCAGCGACTTCAGGAACCAGATATGCGCGACAGGTGATGCCAGCTCGATATGGCCCATACGCTCGCGGCGCACCTTGGCCAGCGTGACTTCAACGCCGCATTTTTCGCAGACAATACCGCGGAACTTCATCCGCTTGTACTTGCCGCACAGGCATTCGTAATCCTTGATCGGGCCAAAGATACGCGCACAGAACAGGCCGTCACGCTCAGGCTTGAACGTACGATAGTTGATGGTCTCCGGCTTCTTGATTTCGCCGTAAGACCATGACCGCACCTGCTCGCTGGATGCGAGCTGGATCTTGATCTGGTCGAAGGTCACCGACTGGCCGGTCTGACCCAGGATCTTCATGAGTTCGTTCATGCGCCGAAACCCCAATGTGTTCCGCGGCGTACCGCGGACACCTTAAAAATGAACCGTAGCGAGAAGGAGGGAGCGGGCAATTAAAGCCCGCTCTGCTCGAGTTCGACATTCAGGCCGAGTGACTTCAGTTCCTTGATCAGAACGTTGAAGCTCTCCGGAATGCCGGCTTCGAAATCGTCCTGTTCGCGAACGATTGCTTCATAGACCTTGGTACGGCCGGAAACGTCATCCGACTTCACCGTCAGCATTTCCTGCAGCGTGTAAGCTGCACCATATGCTTCAAGGGCCCACACTTCCATTTCACCAAAGCGCTGACCACCGAACTGCGCCTTACCACCCAGCGGCTGCTGCGTGACGAGCGAGTAAGGACCGATCGAACGGGCATGGATCTTGTCGTCGACAAGGTGATGCAGCTTCAGCATGTAGATGTAGCCGACCGTTGTCTGACGCTCGAACAGCTCACCCGTACGACCGTCAATCAGCTGCGACTGGCCGGACTTGTTCACGCCTGCCTTCTCGAGCATCTCTTCGATGTCAGGAATGGAAGCGCCATCGAACACCGGCGTTGCAATCGGCAGACCCTTGCGAAGGTTGTTCGCAAGCTCGATCAGCTGCTCATTCGGCAGCGTCGCGATGTCGTCATTGAAGACCACGTCTCCATAGACGTCATGCAGACGATCCAGCAGTTCCTGCTTGCGCTCACCCGTCCGCTGATACTCGTCCACCATCTCGCCAATGCTGGCGCCGATATTGGCACAGGCCCAGCCCAGATGGGTTTCGAGGATCTGACCGATGTTCATGCGCGACGGCACACCCAGCGGGTTCAGCACGATGTCGACGGCCTGACCGTTCTCAAGGAACGGCATGTCCTCGACGGGAACAACGCGGGAGACGACACCCTTGTTACCGTGACGACCGGCCATCTTGTCACCCGGCTGAAGCTTGCGCTTCACGGCAACGAAGACCTTGACCATCTTCATCACACCAGGCGGCAGTTCGTCACCGCGCTGGAGCTTCTCGACCTTGCTGTCGAAACGCGCATCAATCCGGCGCGTCGCTTCCTTGAACTCACCGCGCAGCTTTTCAAGCTCCGCCATGACGTCGTCGGACGTGACCGTAATGCTGGCCCAGGTCGCGCGATGATGCTCGTCCAGAACCTCTTCCGTGATCGGCGTGCCCGAACGGAGGCCCTTGAACCCGGCACCGGCCGTCTGGCCCACCAGACGTTCACGGAGACGGTTATAAAAGCTGCGCTCCTGAATGCCGCGCTCGTCATCACGATCCTTCGTGAGACGCTCGATCTCGGCGCGCTCGATCGCCATGGCGCGCTCGTCCTTGTCCACGCCACGGCGGGAGAAGACGCGAACGTCGACAATCGTGCCAGTCGTGCCGGGTGGCAGCTTCAGGGACGTATCACGGACGTCGGAAGCCTTTTCACCGAAGATGGCGCGCAGAAGCTTTTCTTCCGGCGTCATCGGGCTTTCACCCTTCGGCGTCACCTTACCAACGAGAATATCACCCGGGTTCACTTCCGCACCAACATACACAATGCCAGCTTCGTCGAGGTTGCGCAGGGCTTCCTCGCCGACATTGGGAATGTCGCGCGTGATTTCTTCCTGACCCAGTTTCGTATCGCGGGCCATGACTTCGAATTCTTCGATATGGATCGAAGTGAAGACGTCGTCACGGGCAATACGTTCGGAGATCAGAATCGAATCTTCGAAGTTGTAACCGTTCCAGGGCATGAACGCGACGAGCACGTTACGACCCAGAGCCAGTTCACCAAGCTCGGTGGACGGACCATCGGCAATGATGTCACCAGCATGAACAGTGTCACCAACCTTCACCAGCGGACGCTGGTTGATGCAGGCGGACTGGTTGGAGCGCATGTACTTGCGCAGACGATAGATATCCACGCCCTGCGTTGCACCAGCCTCGTCCGTGGCACGAACCACGATACGGGCACCGTCGATCTGGTCGATCACACCACGGCGCTTGGCCACGATGGTGGCACCGGAGTCATGCGCAACAGCGGCTTCCATACCGGTACCGACCAGCGGGGCGTCAGCCTTCACCAGCGGGACAGCCTGACGCTGCATGTTCGCGCCCATCAGTGCGCGGTTGGCGTCATCGTTCTCAAGGAAAGGAATGAGCGCGGCAGCGACAGACACAAGCTGCTTCGGCGAAACGTCGCAGGCCGTGACCTGCTCCGGCGGGACAACGCGGAAGTCACCCGAACGACGAACGGAAACAAGTTCATCCGTCAGACGACCCTGATCGTCCTGCTTGGCATCAGCCTGGGCAACAACGAGCTTTTCTTCTTCCATGGCGGAAAGATATTTCCAGCCATCCTGAAGAACGCCTTCTTCCACCAGACGATAAGGCGTCTCGATAAAGCCGTACTTGTTCACCTTGGCATAGGTCGACAGCGAGTTGATCAGACCGATGTTCGGGCCTTCCGGCGTCTCGATCGGGCAGATACGGCCGTAATGCGTCGGGTGAACGTCACGAACTTCGAAGCCTGCGCGCTCACGGGTCAGGCCGCCCGGACCAAGCGCCGAAAGACGACGCTTGTGCGTCACTTCGGAAAGTGGATTCGTCTGATCCATGAACTGGCTGAGCTGCGAGGAACCAAAGAATTCGCGCACAGCAGCCGCGGCAGGCTTCGCATTGATCAGGTCATGCGGCATGACTGTATCGATGTCGACGGAACCCATACGCTCGCGGATGGCACGTTCCATGCGGAGCAGGCCAACGCGATACTGGTTTTCCATCAGTTCGCCGACAGAGCGGACACGACGGTTACCAAGGTTGTCGATATCGTCGATCTGGCCGCGGCCATCCTTCAGTTCACACATAATCTTGATCGTGCGCAGGATGTCTTCCTTACGCAGAACGCGCAGGGTATCTGGTGCGTCCACATCAAGACGCATGTTCATCTTTACACGGCCAACCGCAGAAAGATCATAGCGACCCTGGTCGAAGAACAGACCATGGAACATGGCTTCCGCCGTTTCCTTGGTCGGCGGTTCACCCGGACGCATGATACGATAGATGTCGATCAGGGCCTCATCACGGCTGCTGTTCTTGTCAGCAGCCAGCGTGTTGCGGATCCAGGGACCGTGCGAGCCGTCAACAGACAGAAGCGGAAGCTCCGTGATGCCCATTTCCTCAAGCGTCGCCAGACGGTCTTCCGTCAGCTCTTCGCCAGCTTCGCCGTAAATCTCACCTGTATTCTCATTCACGAGATCATAGGCAAGGAAGCGTCCGAGGATATCGAGACGACCAACCTGCACGACGCGGGTTTTTTCCGCGATCTTACGGACCATACGCGCAGTCAGCTTGGCGTCGGCTTCGGCAACCACCTCACCCGTATCAGCATCAACCAGCGGGCTGAGCAGCTTCAGGCCACGGAATGCATCGGGATCGAAAGGGCGGGCCCATTCACCGCCCAGACGGGTGAAGGGAACAGTCTGGTAGAAGTAGGACAGGATTTCATCCTGATCCATTCCACGGATATCGAGGCCGTCTACGTCACCGCCGTCAGCAATCTTCCGCTCACGCTGCGCGAGATAGTTTGCACCTTCAAGCGCATAAAGAAGAGTTGTAACCGGCAGCTTGCGCTTGCGGTCGATACGGACATAGATCAGGTCCTTGGCATCAAACTCGAAGTCGAGCCAGGAACCACGATACGGAATAACGCGGGCGGCAAAGAGGTACTTGCCCGAAGAATGCGTCTTGCCTTTGTCGTGATCGAAGAACACGCCCGGGCTACGATGCATCTGGGAGACAATGACGCGCTCTGTGCCATTGATGATAAAGGTGCCGTTATCAGTCATGAGCGGCATGTCGCCCATGTAAACCGGCTGTTCCTTCATGTCGTGAATCGAACGTGAACCGGTGTCCTCGTCGATATCCCACGTCGTCAGACGAAGAATAACCTTCAGCGGCGCCGCATAGGTCAGACCGCGCTGAATGCATTCCTCGACATCATATTTCGGATCTTCGAATTCGTAGGACATGAAGTCCAGACGACCGCGACCCGCAAAATCGTTGATCGGAAACACCGAACGGAAGACTTCCTGAAGACCGGCGTCCTGCCGGCTGTCAGGACTTACGTTCATCTGCAGGAATGCCTCATAGGAGGCGCGCTGCACGTCGATCAAATTGGGCATCGGCGCAATTTCGGGAATACGCCCGAAACTTTTGCGGATCCTTTTGCGTCCCGTGAACGATTTGGTGATCGCGTTCATCTCTTCTGCCCTCTGCACCAGACCTTCGAGTCGCCCGCAAACCGTGCCGAGAACAGGTCCCTGCATTGCGGACGACCGGAACGACCGGCCGTTATGAAATTTTCAGTACGTGGCGAGCCGCGCACTATACGCCCGTTCTACTCCAACGGCAAATCGGGCGGGAACCGCATGCGATCCCCGCCCCATCTGTCTGCCAGGCAGTGGCTGCGACGCGAACGAAGCAACCCGAAATCAGTAGATTACTTGACTTCGACCTTGGCACCGGCGTCTTCAAGAGCCTTCTTGATCTTGGCAGCTTCGTCCTTGGACGCGCCTTCCTTGACGGTCTTCGGTGCGCCTTCGACCAGGTCCTTGGCTTCCTTCAGACCGAGGCCCGTGATGCCACGGACTTCCTTGATCACGTTGATCTTCTTGTCGCCGGCGTCAGCCAGGACAACCGTGAATTCGGTCTGCTCTTCAGCGGGAGCAGCAGCAGCACCAGCAGCAGCAGCAACTGCAACCGGAGCAGCAGCGGAAACGCCCCACTTCTCTTCAAGCATCTTGGAAAGCTCTGCAGCTTCCAGAACGGTCAGAGCGGACAGCTCTTCAACAATCTTTGCCAGATCGGCCATGGTCTTATCCTAAATTGATGTACTGTTGATCAGGTTCAGGCCTACGCCGCAGCGCGGGCCTTCATTCTCAGGCGGCTTCTGCTTCGCCGGCCTTGGCATAGGCACCAAAGACGCGAGCAAGCTGGCCAGCCGGCGCCTGGACAACGCCTGCGATACGCGTTGCGGGGGTATTGATCATACCCACCAGCTTCGCACGCAGCTCGTCCAGCGACGGCAGCTCGGCGAGGGCCTTGACTCCGTCGACGCCAAGCGTCTGGGAACCCAGGGCGCCACCAAGCACCACCAGTTTGTCATTCGTCTTGGCGAACTCGACGATCACCTTCGCTACTGATGCCGGGTCTTCAGACCACGCAAGCGCGGTCGGTCCCTTGAGCAGCGGCGCGATGCCGTCGAATTGGGTCCCATCCAGAGCACGGCTGGCCAGCCGGTTCTTCGCAACCTTGTATGTCGCCCCTGCCGCACGAATGCGTCGACGCAGTTCCGTCACATCGGCAACCGTCAGACCCTTGTTCTGGGTGACGACAACCATGGACGTGCTGCCAAACACATCGGCGAGGAACTCAACAAAGGCCCGTTTTTCCGTACGGTCCAAAACCTGTCTCCTCGTCAGTCCAGCTTTCGCCAGACCAGGTTACCCATGGAGCCGCCTCTTTCGAAGCAGCTCCGCTCGCCTGTCCACAGAAGTGAGCGAACCCAGCACATCGCAGCAGCGCCACTGAATACTGTCGCCCCGTCTGACGCCCGCGATCCCGAAAGATCCTTAAGGCCCCGAAGGTCCACGTGCGGTCTTGGACAGGTTTGGAAGCGACCTGCAAGCAGGCCACCCCTCAGCCATCACACCCGAGGGCGTGACGTCATTTCGTGGTGGTCTTTCCCAGAAGGAAGACCACCTGTCAATCAGGCTTCGAAGCTCGAAACGTCAACGCGAACGCCCGGACCCATCGTGGAAGACAGGGCTGCCTTCTTCAGATACGTACCCTTGGCACCCGTCGGACGAGCCTTCTGCACGGCATCGACCAGAGCGTTGATGTTCTCGACCAGCTTGGCTTCATCAAAGGAAGCCTTGCCAACGCCGGCATGAATGATACCGGCCTTTTCGGCACGATACTCGACCTGACCGGACTTGGCTGCCGTGATGGCACCCTTGACATCCATGGTTACCGTACCGAGACGCGGGTTCGGCATCAGGCCGCGCGAGCCGAGGATCTTACCCAGACGACCCACGAGAGCCATCATGTCCGGCGTCGCGATGCAGCGGTCGAAGTTGATTTCGCCAGCCTGGATCTTTTCAGCCAGATCTTCTGCACCGACGACTTCCGCACCAGCAGCCAGGGCTTCTTCAGCCTTCGGGCCGCGGGCGAACACGCCAACGCGCAGGGTCTTGCCCGTGCCGTTCGGCAGGGAGATCAGACCTCGGACCATCTGGTCAGCGTGACGCGGATCGATGCCGAGGTTCAGCGAGATTTCGATCGTCTCGTCGAACTTTGCATTGGCGTTGCTCTTCACGAGAGCGACAGCCTCGGTCAGGCCGTACGGCTTGTTACGCTCGACAGTTGCCTGTGCGGCGTTCAGACGCTTGTTCTTGGCCATAGGATCAGCCCTCCACCACGTTCAGGCCCATCGACTTGGCGGAACCGGCGAGCATGCGCACGGCGCCATCAATGTCGTTGGCGTTCATGTCCTTGAACTTCGTCTCAGCGATCTCGCGAAGCTGAGCCGTCGTCACGGAACCAACCGCAGCGGACTTGCCGACCGTCTGGCTGCCCTTGGAAATCTTGGCAGCCTTCAGCAGGAAGTACGTGTTCGGCGGCGTCTTCGTGATAAAGGAGAACGTGCGATCCGCATAGGCGGTGATGACCACCGGGATCGGCATGCCGGGCTCGAGCTGCTGGGTCTTGGCGTTGAACTCCTTGCAGAACTGCATGATGTTCAGGCCGCGCTGACCCAGAGCCGGACCAACCGGCGGAGAAGGATTGGCTTTACCAGCCGGGATCTGAAGCTTGATGTAGCCAACAACTTTTTTGGCCATATCCGGGACTCCCCTGTTTGTCGTTCCCGAACCGCGGTTCAACGGAGTCGGCCACGCCTCCTCCTCCCGCGTTCGAAGTGAGGCGGACCCCTAGACCAGTTAGGGGCGCCCCGTCAAGCCCTGCGAAACATTGACCGGGGGCTGATCGCCCCGCAGATCGTTGTCCAGCGGGGACGCATGACTGTCGATGCCACTGACCGGCTTCGGAGTCCGCAAATCCTTGTACTGAAGCGGGCCGAAAGGATCGATCTGCTTGACGCCCGGCAGGTCGCTGGCACTCCAGCCGCCGCCCAGAGCGCGCACCAGACGCACGGAGGACTGCACCTGCGCCGTCTGCGCCTCGACTTCCGCCAGACGCGCCTGAAGCGCATCCTGCTGCGCCACGAGCGCATCAAGATAGTTGGACAGTCCGCCCGTATAGAGCGCCATCGTCATGTTCTGCGTCCGCAGCGCAGCCTCAACGGCTTTCTGCTGCTGATCCTGGGCAATCTTGAACTGCCGCGTCTGGGTCAGACCATCCTCGACATCCTGAAACGCGGACAGGACGACAGAACGGTAATTGTCCACCATTCCGCGGTACTGTGACCACGAGCGCTGCAACGCTGCGCGTCTCAGGCCACCCGTAAAGGCCGGTTCGACCGCCTGCACGGCAATTTTCCAGAAGGCGCGGGAGATACTGGCCAGATCGAAACCACCATCCTCGAATCCGCCTTCCGCGCTGAAGGTGATGTGCGGATAGAATGCCGCACGAGACACACCGATCGCACGTGCGGAAGCCGCCATCTGGCGTTCGGCAATCGCGATGTCAGGGCGACGCTCCAGCAGGGATGCAGGCAGTCCGGCGTTGATCTTCACCACGCCGAAATGCATCTTCACGTCCTTGACAGGCGCGATGTGAAAGCCTGCCGGGGCCGTGTTCAGCAAGACTGCGATGGCATGTTCCATGACATTGCGGCGGGCAATCAGATTGCTTTTTGCAGCCTGCGCCGAATAGAGCTGGGTCTCGGCACGCGAGACGTCCAGCCCCGCACCGATCGACCCTGCCTGACGCAGTTCGGTAATTTCTACAGCTGCGCGGAAGTAGCGGATGGAATCATCATAAACCGCATTCTGGGCATCCAGACCGCGCAGGGCGACGTAATCCGATGCCAGCTCCGCTTCCAGACTGAGCCTTGCCAGCGCGTATTGTCCGGCAGAAGCCTGAGCGAGGTTTTTCTGCATCCGCGTCGTATTGCGAATGGAATTCCAGAAATCCGGCTCCCACGTGGCAGCGCCGCTATAGGCCTGGTTGGATTCATAAACGAGGCTGCTGCTGCGGGCCGGATTGTTGTACAGCCTCCCGACCGAGCCTTTATTGTCACTCATATGCGCGGAGCCTGTCACCTGCGGATACAGGCGACTTTCCGTCTCACGAGCAACATCGCGGGCCTGGGTGAACGTCTCTGCCTCCGCCTGCAGATCTGGATTGACGGCGAGCATGCGCTGTTCGAGCCCATTGAGAATGGGATCGTTGAACATGGTCCACCAGTCACTCCGGACGGCACCATCCGCAGGCTGCGCGTTGACCATCAGCCCCTTCCCTTCCCATCCTTCAGGGTAAAGGAATTTCTGCGGATGATACTCCGGGGCCAGATCGCAGGAGGCAAGCCCGATGGACAGAACGCCGCCCAGAGCCGTCGTAAGACGCCAGATGGAACGCTTGCGGGTTGATGCGCTCTTCCGGGAGGGAGATGACTGGGAACTTTCCGGTTTCATCAGCGCGATCCGGCCTCTTCGGGGTTTGCGTCATGCTGGCGGACAGGCTGCTGATCCGCATCCTGCAGCGCCTTGCCTGGCGTGTTGTATCCCGGTGTGGTCGGGACGATCCTGACTTCGTCCCCTTCCAGCAGATCAGCCGTAGGGTTGGCAACCACGCGGTCGTCTTTTGTAATACCGCTAAGCACCTGAACTGTCGTCCCGAAATTGATCCCGACGGTGACGTTCACCAGATGCGCGTGGTTGTTGATGACCTTCGCGACCTGCGTCCCTTCGGCCCGGTAAATGATCGCACCTTCCGGCAGGATCAGAATATTCGGGTTTCCGGGGGCCGAGATATGCGCTGTCGCATAGGAATTCGGCCACAGCAGATTGTCGTCATTATCCAGTGTCAGTTCGGTCGTCACCGTACGGGTCGCGGCGTTGAAGGCATTGGCCGTCGCAAGGAAGGTCGCCCGGAAATGACTTCCCGGATATTGCGGCACCGTCAGTTCGGCTTCGATCTTCGGCGAAATCACACTCGCAAAATCCTGCGGCACCGAAACGAACACGCGCATCCGGTGAACGTCGGCCACCGAAAACAGCTCGGATGCCGCACCGCGGGAATTCACATTGCCACCGCCCGCATTCACGTAATCACCCACGTTCACCAGACGGGACGTCACGATTCCATCAAAGGGTGCGACGATCTTCTTGAAATCCTCAAGCGCCTGAAAGCGGTCCACATCATGGCGCGCGGCTTCCAGTTCGGCTTTCTGCGCGGCAGCATTTGCGGCCTGCACGTCCACTTCCTGACGTGATACGGCCTGCGTCCCCTTCAGCGCCGTCCAGCGCTGTGTGGTGATGACGGCCAGATTATAACGCGCCAGAATGACGTTGTAATGCGCCTTGGCAGCCTCGAACTGGGCGTCGATGCTCGGCGTGCTGATTTCCGCCAGAACATCCCCGCGCTTCACATGTGCGCCGTAGTCCTTGTACCACATTTTCACATAGCCCGAGACCTGCGCGTAGATCGGCGCCTCGTACCATGCGGCAAGATTGGCAGGCAGATCGACCTGTCGTGTCTTCGGTCCCGGCTGCGGTGTAATCAGCGTAACGGGCGGAATGGCCGCCTCTTCGGTCGCGCCACGCAGGGAGTGATAATGCGTGCCCCGCTGCACGATTCCCCATGCCGCGAGTGCAATCGCCAGCAGGATCACCACCAGCAGAATGAGCTTGCCGCGCGCGCCTGAGCCCGTACGGGCCTGATGGTTTGTCGGAGGCACCTGCCCCTGATCCGTAGAATGGCTCACGCGCGGTCTCCTTCAGGCCCAGCAGGCCGCTTGTAATGAATAAGGGCAAAAACGCAGGGAACAAAAAGCAGGGTGGCAACGGTCGCAACCAGCAGACCACCGATCACTGCCTTGCCCAGCGGCGCATTGTCGGAATTGCTGATGGACATCGGGATCATGCCGATGATCATTGCAAGCGCCGTCATCATAACGGGACGGATACGTTCGTAGCCCGCTTCCAGAGCCGCGAGAATGGCATCACCATGCTCGTCCATCCGCTCACGGGCAAACGCTACCACGAGAATGGCGTTGGCCGTAGCCGTACCCATGCACATGATCGCCCCCGTCAGTGCCGGTACCGACATGGATGTATGCGTCAGGAAGAGGCTCCACGAGATACCGCCCAGAGCCCCTGGCAGCGCCGAGATGATAACGAACGGATCAAGCCAGGACTGAAAGTTGACGACAATGATCAGGTAAACCAGCACGATCGACAGCGCGAGGCCACCTGCGAGCTGGACATACGCATCGTTCATCGTCACAGCCTGTCCACGGACCACCATGGTCGAGCCATGCGGCAGCAGCTTGCGTTCTTCCTCCACGATCCGGTTCACGGCTCTTGAAACCGTTCCCAGATCCATGTCCTCCGGCGCAGCATAGATGTCGAACACGGGCATGATGTTGTAATGCGCGACTTCTGCTGGAGTCCCGGTCTGCACTAGAGCACTCAGCCCTCCCAGAAGCTGCGGCGTCTGGTTTGTCGGGTTACCGTCCCCCTTGTCGATCGGGAGAATTTCCAGATCGTTCATGGTCTGCAGATAATTCGCGGGGGTCTGCACATCAATGAGCTGCGACGTGCCCTGCGCGTTCAGGTAGTAGGTCTGGCCGACCTGCCCGCTACCGGACAGCGTCACAAGAGCATTCAGGGCCACGTCCCGCTCGGTAATACCCGTTCCCAGCGCAAAGCTGCGTCGGTTGTTCACTAGGATCGTCGGCTGCGTCATCGGCTCCTGAATGGAGACATCCGCGATTCCCGGAATATGCCGCAGTTTCTGGGCAATCTGTGTCGCGAATTTGAAGTTTTCGCTCAGATCGCGGCCCACGATCTGCACGTCGATCGGAGATGGCAGACCGAAGTTCAGGATCTTCGCCGTCAGATCGCCCGGCTGAAACGTGAAGACCGTTCCCGGAAAATCGTTCGTCAGACCCTTGCGCAGCCTGCGGCGGTATTCCGGGATCGGGCTTTCGGAGTTTCGCAGCTGGATGGTGATGTCGCAGTCCTGTGATCCCACGGTCGGGGACGGAATCATTGCCTGGTTCAGCTGACTGAACGGCAGACCGCAGTTATTGACAATATTGACCACCTGACCCGGCAACAGGCTCCGGATCTTGCGTTCCGCCAACCCTGCAATCTTGCCGGTCTCTTCTAGGCGCGTGCCGATCGGGGCACGCATGTGCATCTGCAACGTTCCGGACTTGATCTCAGGGAAGAAGTCCTGACCGATGAACAGCAGGAGCGCCATGGACGATACGGCCGCCAGCAGGAACAGCATCACGAAACGACCGCGAATCGCAATCAGGGTTTCAAGGATGACCTTGTAATGCTCGCGGAAACTGGAGAATCGCGCCTCAAATCCCCGCTGGAAACGCCCGAAAATTCCGGGCTTGCGATGGTGCCATTCAGGATCACGATGCATCCGCACCTGAGCCGCCAGCATCCAGTTCGCCATCGTCGGCACCAGCGTCCGCGACAGGATGAAAGAAGCGATCATGGCAAAGATGATGGCTTCGGCCATCGGCATGAACAGCCAGCCCGAAATCCCCGTCAGTTCGAACAGCGGCAGCCACACGATGCAGATACAGGTCGTGGACACGAAGGTCGGGATGACGATCTGGTTGGCGGCATCAATGATGGCGTCTTCCAGTTCCTTCCCGGTTTCGAGATGCGCGTCGATGTTTTCGATCATGACTGTCGCGTCATCGACGAGAATACCAACCGCCAGCGCCAGACCGCCCAGCGTCATCACATTGATGGACTGCCCGGCGATGCTCAGCCCGATGATCGAACACAGCATTGCCAGCGGAATGGACGTCGCCACGATGATGGTCGAACGCCACGAGCCAAGGAACAGCAGAACCGTCAGGCTGGTCAGGATCGCGGCCGTGATCATCTCACGCACCACGTCCACGACCGATTCCTTCACAAAGCTCGACGCATCGGTCAGGACATTCACTGTCGTTCCGGCTGGCAGCGTTGCCTCGACCTGCGGCAGGAGCTTCTTGATGCCGCTTACGACGGACAGCGTGGAAGCATCACCACTTTTGAGGATGACAATCAGGACCGCCTGCTGCCCTTTCACAAGGACTGCGTTGATCTGCGGAGGCCCTCCCCGATGCACCCAGGCAACGTCACGCAGATAGATCACGGAATTGCCGACCTGCTTGATCGGCATCTTGTTGAAGACTTCCAGATCAAGGGGCGTCGAGTTCGTCTTCACCATCCAGTCAAGCTGGCCGATCCGCTGATCGCCTGCCGGAAGAACGATATTCTGCAGGTTCAGCGCTGTCGCCACGTCTTCTGGAGACAGTCTGTGCGCCAGCAGCTTGATCGGGTCGATATCCACCATGATGTCCGGAGCCAGACCACCATAGGGATTGGGGATCGCGGCCCCGGGCACGGAAATCAGTTCCGGCCGGATCAGGTTGGACGCCATGTTGTAGATTTCCGACCCGGACATGGTCGGATTGTTGACCTGCAACGTCAGAACCGGAACCGACGACGCATCCATTGCCAGAATCAGCGGTGGGGTCGAACCGTTCGGCAACTGTTTGATGACCGTCTGGGACACCGACGTGATCTGCGTCTGCGCCACCGCCGTATTGGTTCCCGGCTGGAAGAACACCTTCACGATGCCACGCCCGTAATAGGACGAGCTTTCGATATGTTCGATGTTGCTGACCGTCGCCGTCAGGGAACGTTCGTAATAATAAACGATACGCCCCGACATGTCCTCAGGCATCAGGCCCGTATAGGACCAGATGACAGCCACGATCGGAATCTTGATTGAAGGAAAGACATCCGTGGGCGTGGAAACGATGGCCCGGACCCCGAAGATCAGGATCATGATCGACAGGACAACGAAAGTGTAAGGCCGCTTCAGCGCGGTAACGACAATGGCATTCATGCGGTCAGACAACCCCTTGGGGCTCTTCCTGGTCCGGTCATTCTCAACGGGTGTCCCCTTGCAAATTGATCCGAGTCATATCCATCGAGACTCAGACGACAAGGAAAATTCTGTTTAAATATCAAGACACGCGGTAAATATTGACACGTTATGCAACATTTCGTGCCTTTTCAGACAGGTGTCGCTGGCGCGAAATGAATGGTGAAAACAGCTCCAGGCAGCGTATGACCGGGCCTTGCGGACACGATATCCACCGATGCTCCATGCAGCCGCAGGATTGCTGACACGAGGCTCAGCCCCAGCCCACTTCCCGGAACATGACGACTTTTATCCGAACGGTAAAAGCGTCCCATGACGGCCTTGCGCTCTTCTTCTGCAATACCGATTCCCGTATCGCTGACACGCAGCCAGCTCGATCCGTCAGCTCCCAGCCCCGCACTCAGCCGGACCGTTCCCGGCGCGGGCGTGAACTTGATCGCATTATCCACGAGATTGGCCAGAACCTCGTTCAGCAGGTCCATGTCTCCAAACAGCGGAACCGCTTTATCCGAGTCCACGACCTCAAGGAGAATGCCCTCCGTCTCGGCAATCGGTTCGTACAGATCCACCACCCCGGCCAGCAGTTCACGCAGATCAAGCATTGCAAACCCGGCCCGACGCCGCCCGTTCTCGATTTCACCGATCCGCAGCAGGGCCGTAATGACGGAGAAACACTGTTCCAGATCCAGCGTGGCGCGCTCTATCGCGCCCTGAAGCGCTGCGGGATCATTCGTAATCGACGACACCCGCTCCAGCCGGGCCTTTACCCGTGCCAGAGGCGTCCTCAGATCATGGGCAATGTCGTTGCCCACGTCCCGGATCTCGTCGAGCAGATGCTCCAGCCGGTCAAGCATCCGGTTGACCGATACCGCAAGTCGCTCGATATCGTCGCGTTCGCGTCCGGTCGGCAGACGTTCGTGCAGGTCTCCGTCCATGATGCGGTCGATCGCCTCATGCATATCCTTGACGCGCCCCAGCGCCCGATGGCTCAGAAAAATTCCCGCCATTAGGGCAAACACTACGATCGGCACCACAGACATCAGCGCCGCACGCTTGGTGATGTAGCGCAGTTCATTGGCCATATGCAGCGAACGCGCCAGAACGAGAATGCGGTCCCGGTTTCCCTGCGCGCCCTCTACCTCAACGGCCAGATAGCGCATTTCATAGGGCGTATCACCGGGAGGCGCGTCCCATAGACGCTGCGTTCTGGGCGAGACCTCCAGCCCGACGGGCCATTTCTTGATATCGCCCGCAATCCGGTTACGGTTCATGTCGAACAGCGCAGCCCCGTTGAGGATCACGCGCAGATCAGTCTTGCTGCGCTCGCGAACCTCATATTCAAGCTGGGCCGGACTTTCCTGAAGAAGCTGATCGGCTTCACGCTGAAGCAGATCTGTCGAGCGCTGCTGCTCGTATCCGTTCATCTGACCGTAGACGAGCCCGAACTGCAACGCCATTGCGGCGATGATCGCCACAACGAAGGCCAGCGTCAGTCGGAACGTCGCCGTCCGGAAAAGATCAGCCCGGAACAGTTCGGAAAAGCGCAGCTCAGCCCGTGACACGCAGACTGAACCCGGCGCCGCGAATACTGTGAATGAGCGGCGGCTCGCCGGGCAGATCAATCTTGCGACGCAGTTTTCCGATATGGACATCCACCAGATTCGTCTGCGGAACGAAACGGTAATTCCACACATCCTCCAGCAGCATCGTCCGTGTCAGCACCGTATCCGGACGGCGCATCATGTATTCCAGAAGACGGAATTCCCGCGGAAGCAGATCAATTTCCTGCGCGTTCCGGAACACCCGGCGCTCGATCAGATCCATCTCAAGCGGACCAACGCGGAGCACCGTCACACGACTGTCCGTCGGACGCCTCAGCAGAGCCTCCAGACGGGCAGCGAGTTCTTCCATGGCGAAGGGTTTGGTCAGGTAATCATCCCCCCCCGCCTTGAGGCCGCTAACGCGGTCATCCACGGCTGAAAGCGCCGAAAGCACCAGGACGGGAATGGTGATCCGCTGCGCACGCACGCTCTCGATCACCGTCAGGCCGTCCAGTTCCGGCAGCATCCGGTCTACGATCATCAGATCGAACTGCCCGGTACAGGCATGGTCCAGCCCCTCGACACCCGTCGCAGCCCGGGTGACGTCATAGCCGCGCGTCGTGAGTTCCTCCACGACCTCGGCCGCAATGCTGTCGTCGTCCTCGATCAGCAGAAGCCGGGGAGAAGGTTCGGAAAGGCGCTCAGGCGCCCCGGAGTCATGTGCGGACGTCATGGTCATCATCATCACATGGGGCAGCCCACCATGTCATCCAATTAAAATCGGTCTTAAGGCCGGAGCCTCAGGAAGAAGGCGGTTCGTCCAGCGCCTCTTCGATGTCGTCCGTCGTTCCGTCCAGCGCCCGCAGACGCCTCCCGAGCACGCGCGTCCGCCGGCGGGCTTCTTCGATCGTATTGCCCATCGTCCCGGCGTTGCGGTGCAGCTTTTCTAACACCTGGTCCATCCGCAGCATCTCCTGTCGCGTCGCCCCCAGAAGCCCGGCAATCGCCTCTGTCCGTTCTTCAAGCGTCAGCGTGACATATCCAAGATGCACGGTCCGGAGCATCGCCGGCAGAAGCGATGGCCCCATCACCATTACACGGTGCAGGCGCCCGATTTCGTCAATCACGCCAGGCATCCGGGCGATTTCGGCATAAAGCCCGTCAGTCGGCAGATACAGCACGGCAAATTCAACGGTCACGGGCGGAAGGATATATTTGGAGGCAATTTTCTTTGCCTCAAACCGGATCACGTTTTCCAGTTCGCGCCGCGCCTGACGTTCCGCCAGCGCATCCCCGGCATCCGAGGCATTCAGCAGCCTTTCATAGGCTTCGGTCGGGAATTTGCTGTCAATCGCCAGCCGTGGCGGCGTCTCCGTGCCCCGCACCGGCATCTTCACCGCAAATTCGACGTTCTCACCTGCCGTTCCGAGGCGGAAATTGGTATCATAGCTGCCCTCAGGAAGAATATCGTCCAGAATTGAGCGGCACTGCGCCTCGCCCCACCCCCCGCGTGTCTTCACATTCGAGAACAGCCGCTTCAGGTCACCGATCTGCGCCGTCACACTCGTGACCTCGCCCAGCGCCTTCTGCATGGCGCTGAACTGCTCCACCACGCGCTGGAAACTGGTCTGCATCTGCTTTTCCACAGCACCGTGAAGCTGCTCATTCACGGTCGCCCGGATGCGCTCGATCTGTTCATTCTGGCTCTGCGCCATCTCCCGCAGTGCATCCGATAGCAGGAGACGCCCTTCGGCCTGATCCTGCCCCAGATTACGGGCCAGCGTACTCAGCCGCTCGCTGGTTTCCAGCCGGAACTGGTCCAGCCGCCCCGACAGGACGCGCTCGACTTCCGACAGATGGGCCCGATGGTATTCAACGTCCTGCGAGCGCTCCTGAGCCTCACGCTCAAGAAGCCGCTCGAGCTGCCCGCCCCCGCTGCCGCCCCGCAGGATCGCCAGCAGAGCAACCACCAGCGCGACCGCCGCAACAATCCAGGGGAAAAACTGCGCCATTCCGGAAATATTCTCCTGCATGGCGCATGTCCTACCCGTTCAACGCAATACGGCCAATGCCACGCGTCTTACGGCTGGTGGATATTTCCGTAAGACGCCGCTCCCAGACCCGGGCACGAACACGGCGCCCCGAGCGGAACCTGTGTCGGCATTTTGCAGGTATAGATCCCGGCCTTGCAGGTATAACCATAGCCGGCAATGGGCGTGCCCGGCGGAATCGGCCCCGGCGCCGCCGTCCCGACACACGCTCCCAGCCCCAGAAAAGACAGACCTGCCGCAGTACGCAGAACATGACGGAAAACGGAACGAGACATAATGGATGTGTCCTTAAATCGACCGGATTGAAAACCGGACATCAGAGAAACGCAAACGGATCGCCGCGTCATCGGTTTCCGCCTGATCGAACGCCAGCATGGCAATCCTGTGGCAATGCCCCCTCAGCGATGCCCGCCTGCCGCCTGCCCTGCCGCCACACCACTTGCCCAGGCCCACTGAAAATTGTGCCCACCAAGCCAGCCCGTCACGTCCACGGCTTCCCCGATCGCGTAAAGTCCGGGAATTTCCCGGGCCTCCAGCGTCTGGGATGACAGGTCCCGCGTGTCGATCCCGCCGCGCATGACTTCCGCCTTGGCATAACCCTCGGTCCCGGCGGGACGGAGCTGCCAGTTCGAAATCCGCTCGGCCAGCGCCTTGATTGCGCGGTCCGGCTGGTTCGCCAGCATCGTATCGCCCATTCCCGCCGCCAGAACACGCGCCAGCCGCTGGGGCAGCGCTTCCAGCAGGCTCGGCGGGAGGGCTTTCGGTCGGTCTTTCTTCACCTTCAGCAGCACGTTCAGCGCATTCTGTCCCGGCAGCAGGTCAATCTGCGCCGCATCGCCGCTCTCAAGATAGGACGAAATCTGCAAAATTGCCGGGCCTGACACGCCGCGATGGGTGAAGACCATCCCATCCTCGAACCGCGGGCCTTTTTTGCCCACCCGCGCCACGATCGGCAGCGAAACGCCTGCAAGTTCCGGATCGGCATCTCCCAGAACCAGCGGCACGAGCGCCGGGGCCGTCGGCACCACGCGCAGTCCGAATTTCCGCGCCAGCCGCAGCGACAGGTCTGACGCCCCGAGCTTGGGAATGGACAGCCCACCAGTCGCAAGGATCACAGAGCCCGTGCGGATCTCGCCGCCATCCGTGACGACAATAAATCCGTGCTCTGCCCGGCGGACATCCAGAATCCGCGTCTGCATTCGGAATTCGCAGCCAGCCGCCCGACCCTCCGAAACCAGCATGTCCACGATCTGCCCAGCCGAGCCATCACAGAAAAGCTGCCCGCGCGCCTTCTCGTGCCAGGCAATGCCATAGCGGTTCACGAGCTTGAGGAAATCCTGCGGCGTATACCGCGCCAGCGCCGAGCGGGCGAAATGTCGGTTCTGGGAAATGAAACAGTTGGGGCCGGTTTCAAGATGCGTGAAATTGCAGCGTCCGCCCCCCGAAATCAGGATCTTGCGTCCCGGCTCCGGCCCGTGATCCAGAACCAGAACCCGTGCACCGTTCTGCCCTGAGACAGCCGCCGCCATCAGCCCCGCTGCACCTGCTCCAAGCACAATCACATCG
This sequence comes from Gluconobacter albidus, assembly GCF_002723915.1. Lineage (GTDB taxonomy): Bacteria > Pseudomonadota > Alphaproteobacteria > Acetobacterales > Acetobacteraceae > Gluconobacter > Gluconobacter albidus. Next base: position 288,299 of record NZ_BEWL01000002.1, on the reverse strand, counting down.
GGATTCATCATCACAGGCCTCAAAAATCCAGATTGGCGTAATGCGCGGGCGGCGTGATGCCACTGACCTTATCAGACAGCAGACCCCGGAAACAGGGCCGGGATTTCACCCGGGCATACCAATCCTTTGCCGCGGGCGCCTTGGACCAGTTCACGTCGCCGATGAAATCGAGCGCCGACAGATGGGCCGCGGCTGCGAAATCCGCGAGCGACAGCGCAGGCCCGGCCAGCCAGGACCGCGTTTCCGCAAGCCAGCCGATATAATCGAGATGAAAGCGCATGTTCGCGTAACCCGCCCGCAGCGCATTGCCGTCTGGATGGCCCCGCCCGAACTGGCGCTTGTCCACCTTCTCGCCCAGAAGGTTCCGGGTGACTTCCTGCGCAAAACGGGTGTCGAACCAGTCCACGAGCCGCCGGGTCTCGACCCGCTCGGCAAAGGTGCGCCCCAGAAGCGGCGTATCGGGATAGGCGTCTTCCAGATATTCGCAGATGACACGTCCGCCAGGCACGGCAAGACCATTTTCCTCAACCAGCACAGGCACTTCGCCTGCCGGATTGAGACGGAGGAATTCCTCGCGCTGCTCCCACACCCGCTCGATGACGGGTTCGAACGGGAGTCGCTTCTCGGTGAGGGCAAGCCTCACAAGACGGCATTGCGGAGAAAGTGGAAGGTGATGCAGGATACGCATTGCCACTTTCTAAGTCAGCCGATACCCGCTCACAAGAGCCTCACCGACTGCCCGACACAGGTCCGACGATTTTCACGATGCCCGATCCCGTTTCCGCACCCTCTTCGACTGCCCCCATGCGCATCCGCGCACGCGGCCGCTCCTTCCTCGCGCTCGTCCTGTCCCCCGAGGCGCCCCTCCCCCTCTGGCTGAACGGCCTCGACTATCAGGTCGCCCGATCCGGCGGACTGTTCACCGGAAAACCGATCATTCTGGATCTCGGCCTCCTCAACGAAAACACGCCGGGTCTGGGCACGCTTCTGGACGATATCCGGGGCCGGGGTGTCCGGATTATCGGTCTTGAGGGTGGAAGCCGGCACTGGCCGGCTGTCGCGCACTGGGACTGGCCGGAAATGCTGGATGGTGGCCGGCCGGCCGGGGAAGTCGAGATTCCGGAAGATCCTTCTACCAGTGCAGCGGGGCCGGTTTCAGGCGGCGGGACCCTCATTATCGACCAGACTGTGCGGTCGGGTCAGAGCATCCAGCATATGCAGGGCGATGTGATTATCCTCGGATCGGTGTCTTCTGGCGCTGAAATCGTGGCTGCGGGTTCAATCCACGTTTACGGAACCCTGCGTGGACGAGCGATTGCGGGCGTGGGCGGGCAGTCCCAGAGCCGTATTTTCGCAAGCCGCATGCAGGCCGAGTTGCTGGCTCTTGATGGCTATTATGCCGTTACGGAAGACATTGATCCCGCGCTTCTGGGGCACGCTGCGCAGGCCGCTCTGGATGAGGACCGGGTCCGCGTGCTGCCGCTGCCTGCGTGATCCGGGCAATAACGTGACGTAGGCTGCCATGAAAGCACCCCTATTCGCAGGTTGCCGCGGGGTGTAAAACATTCATAGAATAAGAAATCGGCCCGCGTTGACCTGTTACAGGCAGGCGCAGACCGAAGAGACGTTTTTCTGGAGTATTCATGTCCAAGGTTCTGGTTGTCACTTCCGGCAAGGGTGGCGTCGGCAAGACGACATCAACCGCCGCGCTCGGCGCCGCTCTCGCTCAGAGCGGGCAGAATGTGGTGGTGGTTGATTTCGATGTCGGGCTGCGGAACCTTGACCTGGTCATGGGCGCCGAGCGCCGGGTGGTTTTCGATCTCATCAACGTCGTACAGGGCGATGCCCGCCTGTCGCAGGCGCTGATCCGCGACAAGCGTTGTGAGACGCTGTCGATCCTTCCGGCCTCCCAGACCCGGGACAAGGACGCTCTGACCTCCGAGGGCGTGGCCCGCGTGATGGACGAGCTTCGCGAGAAGTTCGACTGGGTGATCTGCGACAGCCCGGCCGGCATCGAACGTGGCGCACAGCTTGCCATGTATCATGCCGATATGGCCGTGATCGTCACCAATCCCGAAGTCAGCTCGGTGCGTGACTCCGACCGGATCATCGGCCTGCTCGACAGCAAGACCAAAAAGGCCGAACAGGGCGAGAAGGTCGACAAGCACCTGCTTCTGACCCGCTACGACCCGGCCCGCGCTGCGCGCAAGGAAATGCTGAGCGTCGAAGACGTGCTCGAAATCCTGTCCATCCCGCTACTGGGCATTGTTCCGGAAAGCGAGGATGTGTTGAAATCCTCCAATGTCGGCGCACCTGTCACTCTGGCTGCGCCCACGAGCCTTCCTGCCCGCGCCTATTTCGAAGCAGCCCGTCGCCTGAGCGGCGAGAAGCTCGAAGTCTCGGTTCCAGTCGAAAAGCGCGGTTTCCTTGACTGGCTTTTCAAGAGGGACGCATGAGTTCATGAGTTTTCTCGCAAATATTTTCGCACGACGCCAGCAGTCCAGCAGCGTCGCCAAGGATCGGCTCCAGATCCTGCTCGCTCATGAACGCAGTTCGGGGGGAGAAAGCGGTGAGTCCGACCTGATCCGTCAGCTTCACAAGGAAATCATGGAAGTCATCGCGCGCCATGTCGCCGTCGATCAGGACAAGGTCCAGATCAAGGTTGATCGTGGCAGTGGCTGCTCCATGCTCGAAATCGACGTCGAGGTTCCGCAGGAACTCAGCGGCAAGCGGACTTCCTAACACTGGACCAACTGCGGCCCGAAACGCCGCGCCTGAAAGAACGGAACAACACGGATGAGCGGCTTTCTTGGAAACCTCATGAACCAGGCTGTGGGCGCGATCGGCGGCCAGCTTGGCGATAAATTCGGCGGCAGCATCGGCGAATTCCTCAAAGGTGACGGCCTTAACATGCTGCTGAGCCAGGCCCAGAGCGCCGGGCTGACCGACAAGATCCACTCCTGGATCGGCAATGGCGAGAACCTGCCCATCACCACTGACGAGTTGCGCAGCCTTCTGACGGACCAGCAGATCCAGACGATCGTGGCCAAGACGGGCCTGCCCGCCGGGACAATCCTTCCTGCGCTGGCACAGCTTCTCCCGGCTGCCGTGGACAAGCACACTCCAGAAGGTCAGGCACCGTCAACAACGGCCTGATATCCGGTTCAGACATACAGGTCTGCAGACGCCCCGGTGGATGAATTCTGCCGGGGCGTTTTGCGTTTCGGGTTCAGGCTTTCTGCCCTTTTGGAACCGCATCATAGGGCTGCGGCTGTTCGATCGGGAAGCGGACCAGCAGGTAGGGCGTGACCCGGCGATCCTTGCCGCCATTGAACGACGCCAGACGGTTCCACTGCCCGAACGTGCAATAGACATGATCCGCCGTTGCGAAAATTCCGTCCGGTGACAGGGCGCGTGGATCACGGAGCATCATTGTGAAAGAGCCATCCTGATCGCGTCTCAGGATGCAGTCATGTTCGTAATTGGTCGTGTAAAGACGGTCATAGTCATCCAGCGCCAGTCCGTCCGCCACTCCTTTTTCGCCTTCGTCGCGGATGGCAGGCGCCAGGACGGTATCGTCTGACGTCGGGTCTGCCAGAAGGTCCACAGGCAGGCTGTAGAGCCGACGGCTGGTCAGGGGCGAGAAATAGAGATTTTTTTCGTCTTTTGTCAGGGCAATGCCGTCCACGCCTCCAGAGACCAGTTGCGGATGTCCGGGGAGGTAACGGCGCGGCTCGCCCTCGACAATGGCCATGAACCCGGCTTCCGGAAGAATGGCAGGATGGGTGGTCAGAACCCGCCGCGCCTGCTGGGTGGCGACATCAACGATTACGAGGGCAGGTTTTGTGCCGAAAGACGAGTCCGTCACGAAAACGGTCCCCTGAACGCCGTGCGACAGTGAGACCCGCAGGTCGTTCATGTGACTGTCCGGCAGCAGGGCGGGCGTCTTGAGGAGGATGTTGTGAGCGATCCGGTTTGTCGTCGGGTCAATACAGACGATCTTGGCAGCTCCGGGCTGCAGTGGATGTCCGGCGCGCTTGCCGTCATCAATCACCCAGAGCCGTCCCTGACGGTCTGTCGTCATGCCGTGGACAGAAACAAGGCACTTTGCCGGAACGGCCCCCGGAAGGCTCATCTCGGGACTTGGATAAGGCACGACCTTTCCGTCCACCAGTTCGCCGAGCGTGGCACCCTTGTGATCCACGGCGTGGCGGGGAAAGCCGACAAAGGTCCGGCCGTCCGGAAGCACCACGATCCCGGACGGACCGGGGCCATCGAACCTGGCCACAATGTCGAGTTCTCCGTAGGGGCCGGTTCCGTTGTCCTCGTTTCCGGCCGCCTGTGCCTGAGCAGCCGGCAGGGCCGCCGAAACCGCAAGAGACGCTGGGGCTGCCGAAGCTGCCCGCAGGAAATGACGTCGTTTCATGCGTACTCTCCGAAATTCATTTTCAAAACAAACCGTTTCCATAACGCCCGAACCGTGTAAGGAACGCCACAGGCCTTGCAAAATGTGATCGGAATTTTTCCGGAACCGGAAAATTATGTTGACCTTGCGCAAATACGAACCAATTTTGTGGCTCATATAAAATACTAACTTATTGCGTGGTAAAAGTGCTGACCCAGCTTTCCCTTCGTCATCTGACCCTTCTGGGGACCTCCCTTCTCGGCTCTACGTTCCTTCTCGTCACTTCTGAAAGCCGTGCTGCCACGCCGCAGCCGGCCCCGGCGCATTCTGCTCCGAGCGCGCACAAGCCGGTCCGCGCCACTCCGGTGACCAGAAAAGCGAAGCCTGCCCAGACCCCACGGCCTGAAACCGAGGTTGCGGGGGGTACGGAAGCGGTCGTTGTGACGGGAACGCGCGAGTTCGGCAAAAAGGCGCGGGATTCGATCGCCCCGGTCGATATTGTGACGAACCGTCAGTTGACGGGGACGGGTCAGCCCACGCTGCGTGACTCCCTGGCGCTGCTGCTACCTTCCCTGACCGTTCCGACAGGGGGCTTCGATGCCGGTGCCTTGACCGACAGCATTTCGCTGCGTGGCCTCAACCCCAACGAGACGCTCGTCCTCGTGGATGGCAAGCGGCGACACACCACGGCCAATATCTACGCAGATGGCGGACCGGCGCAGGGGTCCACACCTGTCGATATCGACATGATCCCCATGGCCATGATCGACCATATCGAAGTCCTGCGCGACGGTGCGTCTGCCCAGTATGGCTCCGACGCCATTGCGGGGGTGGTCAACATCATCCTCAAGAAGCAGAATCATGGTCTGACCATGCGTTCGAACACCGGGATCACGAGCGAAGGCGACGGTTTCCAGCAGGGCGTGTTCATTGATGGCGGCCTGAACCTGAACAATCGCGGTTTTGTTCATATCGGTGGCGATTTCGTCCATCAGGACCACACCTTCCGGTCCGGGAATGACAACCGCACCCACACCGACGTCAACCAGCTTCTGGGACAGCCCGAACAGACACGCGAGAGCGTCGCCGTCAATGCGGGCTATGACATTACCGATAATGTTCAGGCCTATGCCGGTGCGACCTATGCGCATCGTCATGCGGAATCCTACCAGAACTACCGCCTGCCTTCCTCGCTCGCCAAATATCCCGGCTATGCGGCGATCTATCCTTATGGCTATTCGCCCATCGAGGCTCTGGAAGAAGACGATTACGAACTCACGGCTGGTCTGAAAGGCACGCTGGCGGGCTGGCACTGGGACGTGTCGTCGGTCTTTGGTCGGGACTATGATGCCGTGAATGCCGAAAGCACCACGAATGTGGGGCTATACACAGCCACGGGCGAGACACCAACGTCGTTCGCTGCACAGTCCTTTAACAACACGCAGTGGACAAACAGCGTCGACCTCAGCCGCAAGTTCCACACGTCGTTCTGGCCGTATGCCATCAATGTCGCGGGCGGCGCGTCCTATCGCTATGAAGCCTATGCGATCGGAACCGGCTCTCCGGCCAGCTACAACTATTCCAGTTCGGACGGTTTTCCCGGCACCAACCCGGCCAATGCCGGGAAATGGTCCCGTGATGTTGCGGCGGGCTATCTCGACATCTCCACCAACCTGATGAAACACTGGCAGGTCGATCTGGCCGGACGCCTCGAGCATTACACGGATGTCGGCAACACCAAGACTGGCAAGGTCTCTACCCGTTACGATTTCAGCCCACGCTTTGCGATCCGCGGCACATTCAGCAATGGCTTCCATGCCCCGACGCTGGCGCAGGAACATTATTCCGCGCTGTCTGTCTCGCCGACCGCTGCCAGTGGCATCATCGCGGCAAACTCTCCTGGCGCACTCGCCAACGGCGCATCAGCATTGAAATCGGAATCCTCCACGAGCGCCGAAGGCGGCATCATTGTCGAGCCGGTCAAGAAGCTGCACGTCACTGTCGATGTGTACCAGATCGACCTGCGGGACCGGATTATGCCGGGTGGGTCCATCTACGGATCTCAGGCTCATAGCGCGCTTGAAATGGACGGGTTCAATCTGCCCCCGGGATCTGAAAACTGGACGGGCAGCCAGCTTGCCACGCACTGGTTTGCCAATGTCGCCAATACGCGGACGCAGGGACTTGACCTGACGGCGACTTATCCGACCAATTTCGGGCGTTATGGCCATGCGGACTGGGATGTTGCGATCAATCTGAACCGGACGCGCCTGCGCCATCAGGCAACCAGCACGACCGGAGCGCCGCTTCTGACCGCGCAGTATATCGCTTACATCACCACCGCGTACCCACGTAGCAAGATCATCTTCGGCGGTACCTGGCATTCCGCGCGCAACAAATGGGCGGTTTCCGTCCATGAGATCCGTTATGGCGAGACGACGTCTCAGCTCACCTATTATACCGGGCCGTATACCTACTCCACGAGCCACTACCTGGAGTTCCAGAATGTGCCGAAATGGACGACGAACGCCTCCGTGACCTACAATATCAGTCCCAAATGGAGCGCCACGATCGGGGGGAACAACATTTTCGCCAAGTTCCCGTCGGTTGTTCCTGAAGGAAACCGCTATCTCGGCGTGCCCAAGTACTACATGAGCACGTCGCAGCTCGGCATGAATGGCGGGTATTATTATCTGGACGTTTCAGCACGCTTCTGAGCAGGTCGGGGGAATGCGGAAAGAATGCCGCATTCCCCGATCCAATACCTAAATCAGGCTTTCCGCACCGTACAAAGCGACGCGATATGGCGTCTGCATAGTGCCAGATCAGGCGAAGCACTCTGTTTGCATGCCAGTTCGAAAGCCTGCGTTTCCCGTGCTGCCAGTGTGAGCGCCGGGAGCGACCAGCGATCCAGTGCCTGACCGAAAGTCGCTGTACGTTTGAAGAATACAGGCGGCTTCAGGGATTTCATGGCTTCGGCCCGTCCCTGACCATCCTGCACAGCCTGCGCGACTTTCTGAAGCCGTACCAGCACACCCAGAACCGTTCGCGCCACCGCAACGGGGTTTGCGCCGTCAGCCAATGCCCGCTCGAGGGCCTGATCGGCCATCATGCGATTTCCGCATAAAGCTGAAAACGCTGCATCTTCCAGTGAATTTCCCCCGGCATCGCCAACACAGTCCTGAACGGCCGGCAGATCAAGACGGCCATTCGGACCGGCATACAGCAGAAGTTTTTCGACTTCGCCTCGCACCCCGCTCCGGTCGGCCCCCAGTACGCCCAGAAGCCAGATGAGGGCATCACGGTCGATAGTAACGCCCGCCTGAGCGAGCGCTTCCGTCACGGTCTGGGAAAGGGCCCGCCCCTCTTCCGGATAGCAGGCAATGGACGCCACCTGTTTGTGGGCCTCCGCCAGAGCACGCAGCTTCGAGCGCGCCGTCACTCCCGGAGCCTCGATAACGACCAGAGCATCCGTACTGGCGTCCAATACCCGCTTGAACAGGGGAGCGAGGCTGTCCTGCCCGTCCCGCACCCAGACGACGCGTCGCCCCCCGATCAGGGAGAGCGCAGTGGCTTCTTCTTCAAGACGATCCTGCGTTTCCCGATCAAGTTGCGCCACCTGAAACGGATCATCTGTCGTTCCGGCAACCAGCCTGACCGCCTGCGCAGCCCGCTCCCGGATGAGGCCGGTATCGTCTCCATGAAGCACGATAGCCCGCCATGAGCCGGCATCGTCCAGTGTCCGCCCGATATTCCGTGCGTCGATTTTCACCACTTACTGGGCGGATGTACTGGTCGTGCTACGGGACAGACGGCCAGTGGCAGAGGCGGGGAAGCCGTCAACGCCAGTCCGGTCCGTAGCCGCATTCCCGTTGTCGTCAGGCATACGGTCGGTGTTCAGATAACGCGGCAGTTCATCAGGCGCCGCTTTCTCTGGCATGTTGTGACTGCGGAACCAGATCGCCAGCTGCTGCGTCACGGTCTGTGCCAGCGTGTCGGAAACACGCGCCTGAAGGGTTTCATCATTCAGGGTCTGGGCGAAATACTGCTCGAAGCTCGTATTGAAACCATCCAGCGTCGTCGCATCGCCCTGCGCCAGCATGCGCGGGTTCTGCTCCACCGTGATGAGAACCCAATGCGCCGAGCCCGTGCTTCGCGTCCGGCCTGACGTATTGTCCTGGTGGATGTCGACTGCTTCCTCATTCATGCCGGAATAGACTTTCAGCATGTATTTATGAGGATCTTCCGGCCCGGCGCCTGCCAGGTTTTTCTGCAAGGCCAGACGCAGCAGCTGGCCGTAACGCCCCGGAATGTTGTCCACATAAACCTGGGCCAACTCTTCCGACATGTCGGATTTCGGGGTCAGCTTTCCGTAGAGGGGTGAGAAACCACACCCCCCCAGCAGAAGAAAAGCCGTGAGCAGAAAAGTGCCGCGCCGGTCTGACATCACCCGGCCACCACGAAGTTGACGATCCGGTTCGGAACATGGATTTCCTTCACCAGACGCTTCCCTTGCAAAAGACGGGCCACGTTCGGCTCGCGTTTGGCAGCAGCAAGCACATCGTCCTTCGGTGCATCCGGCGGAACCTCAATGGTCCCACGCAGCTTGCCGAGGATCTGTACACCGATCGTCACACTCTGGACGGCAAGCCACTGGTCCTCGGCTTCAGGCCAGGGGCGGTCCACAACCAGCGCACTTCCCGGCTCGAGAACTGCCATCATGTCTTCGGCAAGATGCGGCATCATCGGTGCGGTCAGCAGACACAGAACACGCGCTGCCTCACGACGGGCCGCCGCAATGCCGTCTCCTTCGAGACGCTCGGCCTCCGCCAGCGCCGAGGTGAGTTCATGCAGGCGCGCCACAGCAACATTTGGTGTAAAAGCCTCAAGAGCTTCACCAACCGCAGCGATTGTCCGATGCGTGATGCGGCGCAGGTCTTCACCGGTCGCACCGTGGACGCTCTCGGCGGCATCGCGAGCCGCGACCGAGGCGACAAGACGATGCAATCTCTGACCGAAACGGGCAGCAGCCGCGACGCCGGAAGCTGTCCACTCCATATCCCTCTCGGGCGGGCTATCGGACAGAACAAACCAGCGGGCCGTGTCGGCGCCATAGTGCTCAATGATATCGACGGGCGACACCGTATTGCGCTTGGATTTGGACATTTTTTCAGAGCGGCCGATCTGCACCGGCGCTCCGGTATCCCGCCGCACCACCGTGTCACCACGACGTTCGACTTCCTCGGGATATAGCCAGCCGCTCTCGTCGCGGTAGCTCTCATGCGTCACCATGCCTTGCGTGAAAAGACCGGCAAACGGTTCGTCCACATCCAGATGGCCGGTTTCATGCATGGCCCGGGTGAAGAACCGTGCGTAGAGCAGATGCAGGATCGCGTGTTCGATACCGCCGATATACTGATCAACGGGGAGCCATCCGTTCGCTGCCGCCGGCACTGTTGGGGTCTCGGCATGAGGGCTGGTGAAGCGGGCGAAATACCACGAGCTATCAACGAAGGTATCGAATGTATCCGTTTCCCGGACAGCCGCCTTTCCGCAATGCGGGCAGCTCACATGCTTCCAGGTCGGATGATGGTCGAGCGGATTCCCCGGACGGTCAAAGGTCACGTCTTCGGGCAGGATGACGGGAAGCTGATCGTCGGGAACGGGAACCGGACCACAGGTCTCGCAGTGAATGATGGGGATCGGGCAACCCCAGTAGCGCTGACGTGAAATGCCCCAGTCGCGCAGACGCCAGTTCACGACGCCCTTTCCGGCCCCCAGACCTTCAAGGCGTTCAATAACTTTCGTACGCGCTGCTGCGGGGTCCAGTCCATCCAGGAAGCCTGAATTGAACAGGGTTGCATCGCCCGAAACGGCCTTTTTGCCCAGAACAAAGGTTTCGGCATCCTGTCCGGCAGGCAACAGGACCTGCGGAACCGGCAGGTCGTATTTACGGGCAAAATCAAGGTCGCGCTGATCGCCACAGGGACAGCCGAAAACCGCGCCAGTCCCGTAATCCATCAGGACGAAATTGGCGATCCAGACGGGAGCCGTCTTTTCGGGATCGAGAGGATTGGCAACGCGCAGTCCGGTATCAAAGCCACGTTTTTCAGCAGCTTCGATCACCTCTTCCGAGGTCCCGAGACGACGGCACTCCTCAATAAAGGCGGCGGCCTGCGGGTTGGTTTCTGCAACATTGCGAGCAAGCGGATGCTCAGCCGAAATACCGACAAAGCTCAGACCGAACAGGGTGTCAGGGCGCGTGGTGAAGACCTCGATGCTGTCGAGATCCGCGTCATAGCCGACGGGAGGCTGATGAAGAGCAAAACGCACCCGTGCGCCCTCGGAACGTCCGATCCAGCGCTCCTGCATTGTCCGGACACGCTCGGGCCAGCGGTCCAGCGTTTTAAGGTCATCCAGCAGAGGCTGGGCAAATTTCGTAATCTTCAGGAACCACTGGGAGAGCTTTTTTTTCTCGATCAGAGCTCCCGAGCGCCAGCCCCGGCCCTCAACGACCTGTTCATTTGCAAGAACCGTCTCATCGACCGGATCCCAGTTGACCAGTGAGTCCCGGCGTTCAACCAACCCGGCCGCCAGCATGTCGACGAACAGCTTCTGCTGTTTGCCGTAATACTCGGGAAGACAGGTCGCGATTTCACGGTCCCAGTCCAGAGAAAAACCGAGACGCTGAAGTGTGCCCCGCATGGTTGCGATGTTGTCCATCGTCCATTTCCCGGGATGAACATTGCGCTCACGCGCAGCATTTTCCGCGGGAAGGCCGAAGGCGTCCCAGCCCATCGGATGCATGACAGCAAATCCGCGGGCCCGCTTGTAGCGTGCGACTACGTCGCCAAGCGTATAGTTCCGGACATGCCCCACGTGAAGCTGCCCGGATGGATACGGGAACATCTCCAGCACATAGTACTTCGGACGATCGGCGGGAGGAACATCAGGAACTGCAAAAGTATTCCGGCGCTTCCATTCATTCTGCCAGAAGGGTTCGCGGTTCTGGAAATCGAATGCGGGGGCTGGGGTATCGTTCATGTCTGGCTCAGTTGTCCCGCTCGCCATTTTCGGCACGCAGCTGACGTGCACGCGTCAGGATACGGGTGGTGATATCGGAGGTTGTGGTAGCGGAAACGGGGGTGTCTTCCCACTGTCCATCCTGAAGAACCTGCCGGAAGACGGAAACCCGCAGGGCATCCGAACGCAGGCGCCGGTCCAGGACGTAGGCCGCAATCTTGAAACGCTCGTTCTGACTGGCGGAAGGCTGATACCAGTCCGTCAGAATGACGCCACCCACGGCATCGGCAGATGCCAGTGGCATAAACGACAGCGTATCAATCGCGCCGCGCCACAGATAGGCATTAACCCCGCCGCGAAGCTCGTCGGCGCCGCCCTCAGCTCCCCGGTCCACGCCCAGAAGATGATTGCGCGGGGCGGTCAGGGAGCTGGGATCACGTCCACCACCGCATGCGGAAAGTGCGGTAAGAGCCAGACATCCAAGGGCAAAGCGGGCCGCTGGTCTGTGAAAGGGTCGAAGAACGGTCAACTGGATGCGAGACATCATGGGTGGTCCTGCGGGCCGCGCCAGGGCCGGTCACGAGCAAGGATACAGACTGGCGAGGCCTGTAGCCGGCAACTTCTTGAGTGTTCATATCGCGACGGCGCCATAAGGCCAAGCACCTGAGAGAAGATGTCCCTAGCCTGCGACCACACCTGCCTGACGCAGTATCTCAGCCAGTCTCGTCTGCTGCACAGGTTTTGCAAACGTAAAGCGGCTGACAACTTTGGAAATCGTCAGGTCAGGCACCAGACGAAGAAGGTGACGGCAGACCTGTTGGGCCTCTTCGGGGAAAGTCCCCACTTCAGTCAAGGCGATAAGATAGTACACCAGAGCGCTCGGGCAGGACGGATACAGGCCGGAGATCAAACGCCCCATTGCAATGACGTCCTGATACTCTTCACCCAACAGCAGAACCATCATGAAAACAGGCCGCAGAAGTTCAAGGAACTGAGAACGGCATCCATTCTCCAGGAGGACCTTCACGCTGCAGTTTGCTGATTTGATGTCTCCCTGCAGAAGATTCATGACGACACCCGCCATCAGGATGTCAGGAGAATCCAGATGATTTCTGTCGTTGCGAGCGATACCCGCCATTGCGTTCTGAACGACTGATACAGCCATGGAATGTTTGGCGGGGTCATACATGAGGTATGCGGCCAGCAGGACTTCAACCGCATGCAAGTCTGGCATCAGCGCGACAGCCGCACGCACACTTCGCAATCCACGGGTGAAAATGGCGTCAGCTTCCACACCCCATTCGTTCTGGAAGCGGATATAACAGTACATCGCATCAATAAGAGCGATTGTCCCATCATCCTTTTCAAGATCGACAGCGCATTCCAGAAGAGAATCAATCCGCCCGAAGAGCGAAGAATCATGCCGCAGCAACAGTGTGAAAGCTCTCAGCGCCATACCCAGTGGAGACAGTTCGCTGTCCGGGCGCCCCGCAATACGCCGGGCCTCCGCAACGAAAATACTCCACTGCATGGCCTGCGCAGGAGCCATGATGCTGCTTTGGGCCTGCTCTGGAGCCAAAGACGGGAAGTCATAATGCGTTCCCCAGATGATGACACCGTAGCGTCGGGCATCCAGCACGCGCAGGATAAGACGGCTCTCAGCCCCCTCAGCCCCTCCGCGCAGATTTCCGGAGATAATATAGTCCGCGCCGAGCGCCTGATACATCATCGCGGCGTTGGCAGTGTCAGACGGGGGCAGCCCGGGAGACGAAACAATATCAAAGGTTCCCATATTTACGAACATGAGTTCCAGTTGATCCCGCAAAACTTCTCCATGCTGCAGAAGCTTTTCATCGGCACATGAGGGCGCCAGAAAAACCAGAGAAATCTTTCGCGGCTCTCCCGCAGGGCCATGCGAGGAAGCATAATGCAATGGGAGGACCAGCATTGGATCTGGTCGCTGCATGGGAATGGAAACGGACGTATCCGGACCGGGTGTGGACACGGCCGTCTGGGATGAGGTCTTCAGGAGTTCGCTACTGGAACTCTCAGTGCCGATACCATTGATCAGCGTCTGGGTTGCCGGGGCAAGAACATGCCCTTCGAGGCCGCCGAAGATGCACACCATCTGATCTGCAAGCGCCGCTGCGCGTGCCTGATCTCCACGACGAAGGGCAGTCTGTACTCTGGCTCGCCAGGCGACCTCATTGAGACTGTCGAACCGCAGAAGGCGTTCAGCCATCTCTGCAACCTGATCTGGATCAGTCAGTTCCCTGACAGCGCCTTCATAAAGCTGTTGAAGATGAGCGGTCAGACGCTCCCTCTGCTGGTTGATCCACTCATCGAGCGCGGGATCCACGCCTACCAGTTCGCCAAGCAGCGGTTCGTCTGGCAAAGCCACACTGTCGATCGTCCGAAGACTGGCTGTCAGAAGCCTTTCCGCATCCACGGAGGTCAGTGCAGGCTTCAGGGCGAGGGCATGTCGCTGAACGTCGATGACGTCCACGCCCAAGGGATTCAAGGCCTCCAGAAGACGATGGATTTCCTGCCTCAGGGAGGCGCGGGCCATGTCTTCGGGACGCTGGCTCCACAACAGTTCAGCCAGCCGGGAACGCAAAACAGGCTTTCGGTCGGAAAGAGCAAGAATGGCCAGAAGGGCGCGCGTTTTGCCCCCAACAGGCAGCACGCTCTCCCCCGTCAGGGTTTTCGCCTCCATCTGGCCGATCAGCTTCAGCCGCAGGAGGGTAGGGTCAGCCTCTCGGGCATGACGGGCCGAGCTGTCCATCATCTTCATCATCCCCACGGTCAGCGCCCCGTTGCCGAAAGCACAGAACCATCAAACCGCTTCAATATATCGCCGCAAGCAACGCAGATCATGGCCATTCTTAAACCTGTCAAACCTGCACAACCCCTTAGTCAAGAGAGATATCTGTAGGATGCCAGACGCGGATGCGCTCTATCCTACCCAGGATTTGGACTACCAGAAAAAACGGATCCCCTCCCCCTTGGCAGGAAAGAGGCATGGTGCAAGGCCGTAGCAGAAGCACCGCCTCCAAGAATACCCGCAAAAGGTTTAGATAGCCTAAACAAACGCCGTCATTCTCTCTTTAACCGCACACCAATCTCATGACCGCTCCGATTGTCCAGCCTCTCATAACGCATCGCTGAGGGGGGTCGTGATGATACTTCTTCCCTGAAGATAAAACAGACATGGTTGCAGAAACAGCATACCCACTATATGATTTTGATGGTTTGTCCGCGTAGCTCAGCAGGATAGAGCACAGGATTCCTAAGGTTTTGAATTGGGCGCCATGATGGGAAACCGCATGGTGGATTTGCTCAAATTCGGGGAACGCTCTGATCGTCTCGATCGTGCCAATCCCGAGCCAAGCGTTCCGGTGCGCTGGAACGAAGGTGTAGAGACTGTACGGGCAACACCTTGGCTGCGGTTTCCGCAGTCGTGGTGAAGAGACAGTCCAGACCACGAACATGCTTCGCGGCATGGCGGTGAAAGCCGAAGTGGTAAGAATCCTGGGGCCGGAGGTTCGAATCCTCTCGCGGACACCACCATCCCTTGGGGGCTTTTCTGCAAGAAGGCAGAAATTCTCCCTGTTTTAGAACCTGTAAGCCAAATATATAACAGCAGCCTGCTCTGTGGCATCTGCTTTTTGTGCGTAAGGTTTCAGGTTCATGCCCTCCTCTTCTCACTCTCATTCGTTCCGCCTGACACCGACGGATTATAGCGCTCTGGTGGAACGGGCGACTGCCGGGCCCGAACTTTACTGGAAGCGTGAAAGCGAGAGACTGTCCTGGAACACCGCGCCGACGCACGCCCAGTGCGAGAAGCAGAGCTGGTTTGCCGGTGGGATGCTCAATGCAAGCGTCAACTGCCTGGACCGCCACCTCGAAACCCGCGGCGATCAGAAGGCCTTGGTCTGGCAGGCTGAGGACGCCGGACGCGTGCTGACTTTCACGTATAAGACCCTTTACGAACATGTCTGCCGGATGGCGAATGTCCTGCGGGATCAGGGCATTCAGGCAGGCGATCGTGTTGCCATTCATCTGCCTTCCGTTCCTGAAGGCCTGATCGCCATGCTCGCCTGTGCCCGGATTGGCGCGATCCATGTGGTTCTCTTCGGCGGGTTTTCTCCCGAAGCCATTGCTGACAGATTGGCTGACAGCGGTGCTGCTCTGGTGATCACAGCCAATGTCGGGCGACGGGGCGCCAAAAGGATTCCGTTCAAGGCCACACTGGATGCGGCCCTCGACCTCCGGCCGGAAACCCTTGCCGTCAACGCTGTCCTGGTAGTAGGCGTGACGGACGACGAGGTCGGTATGAAACCTGGGCGGGACAGATGGCTTGCCTCCCTTCTTGAAAAGGCCGCACCTGACTGCGCGCCTCAGAACATGCCATCCTCGGCTCCGCTGTTCCTGCTTTACACTTCGGGAAGCACCGGCAAGCCCAAGGGCGTCGTGCATGGCACCGGTGGTTATCTGGTGTGGGCATCCTACACGCATGAACTGGTGTTTGATCATCAGGACGGAGACATTTTCTGGTGCACGGCCGATATCGGCTGGATCACGGGCCACACTTACGGCGTTTACGGGCCCTTGCTGAACGGCGGGACGGTTCTGTTGTTCGAGGGCATGCCGTCCTCTCCGGCGCCAGGTCGCTGGTGGAATGTGATTCAGGATCACAAGGTCACGACGTTCTATACGTCTCCGACAGCCATCCGTGCGCTTATGCGGGAAGGCGATGCTGTCGTGCAGCGTTACGACCTGTCTTCGCTACGTGTTCTGGGGACTGTGGGCGA
Organism: Gluconobacter albidus; assembly: GCF_002723915.1. Lineage (GTDB taxonomy): Bacteria > Pseudomonadota > Alphaproteobacteria > Acetobacterales > Acetobacteraceae > Gluconobacter > Gluconobacter albidus. The sequence goes on along the minus strand of NZ_BEWL01000002.1, from coordinate 272,057 downwards.
GCCGATCAGCCAGGAAGCTTGGTCCTGGTTCAATGACCATGTCGGTGGCGGGCGCTGCGCTTTCGTTGACACCTGGTGGCAGACTGAAAGCGGCGGCATCATGATTTCTCCCGTTCCGGGGGCCGTTCGTGAAAAACCTGCCTCAGCAACGCTCCCCCTCCCCGGCGTGCATCCTGTTCTTCTGGACGAAAAGGGTACGCTGCGGGAAGGCGCCACAGAGGGCGTGCTTTGCCTCAAGGGTTCGTGGCCTGGACGCGCCCTCTCCATCTGGAACGATGATGGTCTTTTCGAGCGCACCTATCTTCAGCCTTATCCGGGATACTATTTCACGGGTGACGGCGCACGCCGTGACGAAGACGGGTATTACTGGATTACCGGGCGGGTGGATGACGTCATCAATGTCTCGGGACACCGGATCGGCTCTGCTGAAATCGAAGATGCGCTGGCGACTGAAGTGACCATTGCGGAGAGTGCTGCAATCGGCATCCCGCATGACCTCAAAGGACAGGGGATTGTTGTTTACGTCGTCCCGCGCGATAACGCGCCCGACGATCTTCACATCCGGGCGGCGAAAGCGATTACGTCGAAAGTGGGTCGCTATGCGGCGCCCGAGCGGATCCATGTCGTGCCGGACCTTCCCAAGACCCGTTCGGGGAAAAGCGTCCGGCGTCTTCTCCGCAAGATCGCCTGTGGCGAGACTGAAGGGTTTGGCGATCTGTCCACTCTCGCCGATCCCGAGATCGTGGAAGCACTGATCCGCATCATCCAGACGCCCCAAGACTGACTGTTCAGAACTGGCGGGGTTCAGACATCAGTCGTTGCACTCGATGTCTGAACCGGGATGAGCGCATCGCTCAGAACGCCGAAGACAACATGCATGAAATAGACGGAAAACGCGGCCACCAGCAGAACGGCAAACAGTTTTCCAAAAACTCGGAACGCCCCCAGGATCAATCCACCCAGAAGCAGAAACAGCAGAACCGTCTGGACCTGCCCCTGTATTCCAAGACTGCCCAGCACGGAACGGGCCATGACCTCGATGATGGCCACGCCGGCCACCACAACGCCCAGCAGGCCAAGGATCAGACCCCACAACGTATCGAGTATGGATTGCATCACGTAATCTAGCACCGACAGAAAGAGGACAAGATCACTCCACAAAGCCATTCTCCGCGGCTTTGGTCAACTGTCATCTGCAGCAGGGATAGACGAATGTGAGGGTGACCGTTACGAAAGGTGATCTTTTCCTGACCGGATTTCTGATTTCATGAGTCAATTATGACGAATTCGCCTGCCCTGCTGCTGACGATCGTTCAGTCCATTCTCCCGATTCTCGTGACATTGGGCTTTGGCTATTTCGCGGCATACCGAAAAGATTTTGACGCCCAGCAGGCTGGTGTTCTGACACGTCTGGTCATGCTGTATGCACTTCCGCTGGAACTGCTGGTTTCCATCCTCAGCACGCCGCGCGGCCAGGTTCTGGCGGCAGGACCCGTTGCCGCCCTGATCCTGCTGGCCATGGTTGGGGGCTATGGGCTGATCTTTGCCATCCTGCGCGGCCTCCTGAAACGCCGCCTCGGGGAAGCGGCACTGATCGCAATGACCATAACCGGTCCATCCGTCCCTTTCATTGGCATTCCCGTTCTGGGTCAGATTTTCGGTCCTGCCAGTTCCGTGCCGATTTCAATCGCATCTTTGGCCATGAATCTGGTTCAGCTCCCGATCACACTGATCCTGATGGGGCATGACCGAGGCAGCAACCACCGCGTTGGAAATGACAGCGAAGCCCGCAATGATTTCCGCGAACTGTTCGGACATCTGATACATTCATGCCGCGAACCCGTGGTGTGGGTGCCCATGATGGCTCTTGTTCTAGTCAGTGCAGGGGCTTTCCTGCCCCAGTTTCTCAAAGGCTCGCTTCAGCTTCTTGGACGTACGACAGGCGGTGCGGCGCTCTTCGCCTCAGGTGTGGTTCTTTTCACCCGTCAGGTAAAGTTCAGCCCTCTGGTGGGGGTCATTGTCAGTGTCCGGAACGTTGTCATTCCCGGCATCATTTATGCACTGGCCCGGCTATGGCATCTGCCCCTGCCTGCACTGCAGGAGAGCGTCCTGACGATGGCCATTCCCAGCGCCTCCATCAATGTTATCCTCGCCATGCGATATCATGTTCTGGAACGTGAAATTGCATCCGTTCTGTTCTTCGGGACGTTATCTTCAATCTTCACCATGGCGTTTTTCATTTGGCTGACAGGTGCATGAACAGTTTTCTTTTTGTCTGTACGGGCAACATCTGCCGCTCTCCTCTCGCTGAACTCGTCATGCGCCGGGAAGCGCGGGAACGCGGCTTGAACCTCGATATCGACTCTGCGGGGACAGGACACTGGAATCTGGGCGAGGCTCCGGATCCACGTGCCTGTGCGATAGCGACCCTGAAAGGGCTGGACGCATCTCCGCTCCGCGCGCGCCTCGTGACAGAGCAGGATTTCAGCCGTTTTGATCATATTATTGCCTTGGACCGTTCCCACCTCACAGCTCTCAGAAAAATGCAGCCGCGTCATTCAAAGGCCCGTCTTTCACTGATGCTGGACCACCTTCCCAATCGAATCGGACAGGACGTTCTTGATCCTTATTATGGACCTGAAGAAGGCTTCATCCGAACCTGGGAAGACGTCGAGGCCGCCTGTGTCGCACTTGCAAACGCTACTCTAGGACCGCACCCCAAAGATTGATGGTGCGGCAAATCAATAACGGAGAATTTCATGTCATCCAGACCCGGCATTCTGACAATTGATCCGATTCTCCCGTTTATGAAAGAACGGCTGGAACAGTTTTTTGACCTCCATCCATACACGTCACTTGAAGAGCTGAAAGTTGTTGCTCCAGTCATTCGCGGGATCACGACAGGAGGCGGTTCAGGTGTTCCTGCCGCCATCATGAACGCCCTGCCCAATCTTGAAGTCGTTTCTGTCAATGGCGTAGGGACCGATCGCATTGATCTTCAGGAAGCAAAGCGTAGAAACATCCGCGTTGCCACGACCCAGGGCACCCTGACAGATGATGTAGCTGATATGGCCGTTGTTCTGATGATGACGGTGATGCGGGATGTCGTGAACAATGACCGGTTCGTCCGGGCGGGAAACTGGCCCAATTCGCCCCTTCCCCTGAGCCGTAGTCTTACAAAGAAAAAGGCTGGCATCGCTGGGTTTGGCCACATAGGACAGGCCATTGCTAAACGTGTCTCGGCTTTCGGCATGGAAGTGGCCTATTTCAATTCCCATGCAAAACCTGAAACCGCTTACCGTTTCGAGCCAGATCTGAAAGCACTTGCAGAGTGGTGTGATGTCCTGATCCTGGCAGTCTCAGGAGGGCCACGTTCTGCAAACATGATCAATGGCGACGTCCTGACATGCTTGGGCAAAAATGGGGTCCTGATCAATATCGCCCGAGGCACAGTAGTAGATGAAGAAGCACTTCTGGTAGCCTTGAAGGAAAAAAGGATTGCTGGCGCCGGTCTGGACGTTTTTCAGAACGAACCCAACATCAACCCTGCTTTTTTCGCTCTTCCGAACACTGTTCTGCAAGCCCATCAAGCCTCAGCGACCGTAGAAACCCGGACAGCAATGGGCAATCTGGTTGTCGAGAACCTGATCGCCTATTTCACTGATGGAAAGCTCCTGACTCCCGTCATTTGAGCTCAAGCTACAAACTGTTCGGCAATGATCCGCTCTGAAAGGCCGTGATCAGGATCGAACAGGATCGTAGCCTTCCGGCTGCGGTCTTCCCGCACCACGACCTCGGCCACATCCCGAATTTCTGTGAAATCTGCTACGGCCGCGGTCGATCGTTTTTCCGTATCCAGAAGTGTGAGCTTTACGACAGCAGTCGACGGCAAAAGAGCCCCCCGCCAGCGTCGGGGACGAAAAGCGGAAATTGGCGTGAGAGGAAGGATATTGGAGCTCAACGGCACAATAGGTCCATGAGCAGAAAGATTATAGGCCGTAGAACCTGCAGGAGTGGAAACAATAATTCCATCGCAAATCAGTTCTTCAAGACGCGTTCGGCCATCGATTTCAATTTTTATACGGGACGTCTGTCTCGTTTGTCTGAAAAGAAAAACATCATTAAACGCCAATGCGCTTCTAACCGCCCCGGAAGCGGTCGTAGCAGTCATGTGTAAAGGATGAAGAACTGAAGGCTGAGCATTTTCAAGACGACGCAACAGGTCCTCTTCATTGGCAGCATTCATCAAAAAACCAACAGTCCCGTAATTCATTCCATAGATGGCAATACTTCTATCCAGAACCTTATGAAGCGCTTCAAGCATGAAGCCATCCCCCCCCAGACAAACAACAAAATCAGCGTTATGAATCTGGGAATTTCCATATCTCTGCGAAAGCCGCTCTAGAGCTAACTGAGCAGTGTCGTTAGAGGAGGCAACAAAATGAATTTTCATACTCGCAGTCATATCAATCTGGTTTCCGCTAGGAACACTCTCGCATCAGCAAAGAGTTTAGCAGGTTCTTGCTTCCAAATGGGAGTGAGAGAAGCAGGCGCCGCACTCAGCTAACTCAAGAAGGCATTCAACACTGGGAAGCAGGAATTTTTAGAAATTAATATGTGACAAGAAAAAATATACCAAAGTTATATTGTAAAAATAATCCAATAAAAATAAAATATAATCATTCGCAAACAATATAAACTTAAATTATACTACAATATAGTCCCGGAATTTATGATTTTAGCCCTAGAAAACAGTTCTTCTTGAGATAAAACACTAACGGCAGGCTGAATTCTCTCTACTATACGCCTCAGAGGAAGCCTAAGATTACGAGACGTTAATATTACTGGTATCCTTCCTTCTTTCGAAGAGGACTCAAAAGAATACTTCAAACTTGAAACAAATCTTTGCATCTGGGAAGGCGAGAAATTAATTTGTTTTTCTTCGATCGAAGCAGACAAACTCTCATAGGCAGCCAATTCCCACTCGGGACTAAGAGATAACACTGGTATATACCCTTGGGCATTCATCACAGATGAGCTGATTTGACGCGCCAATCTAATTCGAACATGCGCGACCAGTGCTGCAACTGTTTTGAATCCTTGACCGTAACCTTCTTGAATCGCCTCCAAGATACCCGTTAAGTCTCTAATAGAAACTTTTTCATCAAGAAGAGACTGTAACACTCTTTGAATAATACTCACAGAAACCTGCGAAGGAACAAGATCAGCGACTAATTTCTGCTGATCTCTAGGCATGCCATCCAGTAATTTTTGCGTCTCAGAATAGGATAAAAGGTCTGCCATGTTCTCTTTAACCAGCTCGGTTAAATGAGTAATAATAACACTTGCTGGATCTACGACAGTATATCCTTGAATTATGGCATTTTCACGTAAATTTTGATCTATCCACAATGCAGGTAAGCCAAAGGCAGGTTCTTTGGTTTTTTCACCTTCAATATTAGGCGCTCCTCCTTGAGGATTCATAGCCAAAAGTTTGTTAATTTTAATTTCACCCCGCCCCACTTCTATTTCTTTGATACAAACTGAATAATAATCAGGAGGTAAAATTAAATTATCTTGAATGCGAACGGGCGGCAGTACAAAGCCCATATCACTAGCAATATTCCTTCGTAATATTTTAATTTTTTCGGTTAGACGAGCGCTTTCTCCATTGGCTATCGCCAACAAATTAAAGCCCAATTCCAATCTTAATAAATCAACCTTAAGGCTTTCCGAAATTGGTGCGTCAGATTGAACAGTAGTCTCAGGCACTACAATAGCGTCCGCCTCTGTATCGCTATTAGAAATAGGGGAATTATACCTGAACCACGCTCCCATTGCTGATAAAACTGCAAGGAAAAGAAACGGAAAGGTTGGCAATCCGGGCATCAGCGCTAAAACCAATGAACAACCGGCAGCTAAAGCAAGTGGCTTAGGATTTCCGCCTAATTGCCTGACAAGAGCAACATCTGCCCCCCCCTCAGTCCCTCCTTTTGTTACTACAATACCGGAGGCCGTAGAGACCAAAAGCGCTGGTATCTGGGACACTAGCCCATCACCGATCGTTAATGTTGTAAATGCGGTAGCGGCATCTGATATAGACATACCATGACGAATAATGCCTATTGTTAACCCGCCAACAATATTAATAGCTGTTATTATCAAACTGGCGATAGCATCTCCACGAACAAATTTCGCGGCTCCATCCATTGCTCCGTAAAAACCGCTTTCTTCTTCAAGTTCTTTTCGTTTTTTTCTAGCAACAACATCAGTGATGGCTCCTGAAGACAACTCGGCGTCAATTGCCATTTGTTTTCCAGGCATGGAGTCCAAAGAGAATCGAGCCGCTACCTCCGCAATTCTTCCTGATCCCTTTGTAATAACCATAAAGTTAACAACAAGAAGAATAGAAAATAATATAGCGCCGATAGCGACATCTCCCCCCATGAGAAATCCGCCAAAAGCTGCAACGACATGACCTGCAGCATATGTTCCTTCATAGCCGTGACTCAAAATCAGACGTGTTGTTGCCACTTCCAAAGAAAGACGCAGCAATGTTGTCAGCAGCAACAAGGTTGGGAAGGACGTAAAATCTAAAGGCTTATTTAAAAATAATGCCACCATCAAAACCAATATTGATGATGTAACTGAGAGAGATAATCCAATATCCAAAACAAATGTAGGTAACGGCAAAACAAGTATAGAAAGCAATGCCGCAACAGACAGTGCCAGACCGACATCAGATCCGGGGAAAAATCTCTTAAAAGAGGATAATTTCGAATTTATATTAAATTTATCAAAAATATCCTTCAATGCAGAAGAAAAATTATAATTAATACTATTCATTTTCTTCTAAGTTTCCAAAAATAAAGACGATTACAATTTTATTTTTCTGACTTAACAATTTCAGTCATTGTAACGCCTAAACGCGTTTCATCTACCATGACCACTTCTCCTCTTGCAATTAGACGGTTATTAACAAGTATATCAATGGGATCACCAATTTTACGATCCAACTCGACAACTGCTCCACGTCCCAATCTCAATAGCTGGTTTATAGGCATTGCGGACCTACCCAACACTACGCTTATAGCTACCGGAACATCGTAAATAGCCTCTAAGTCATTAGGTAATTTAACTTCGGAAACATCAGGAGAGAAAAAGTCTTCTCCTTCCATCTCAAAGTTTTTTTTATCATTCTCCAGCATTTTTTCTATTCCCTTTCTGACAAGCAAGCATGATTTCAGAAGTTATTTTTTCCATATATTTATTTGCATTCCGCGACAACGCCCCAAAATCCCAATAAATCTCAAAATCTCCATTTTCCAATGTTTCATCTAATCTAAAATTTAATCTTTCTTTAAAGAAATCCGGCAATAACTTTTCTATTTTAATGAAAAATTCTTTAGAAGAACTTAATTTAAAATTATTATTTTTATTTATTAGTGGATACAATTTTTGTAAAATAATTTCCGATTCCTCCATTCCATATTTAACGAATAAATTAGGAAACACAGCTTGTATACAGGTCAGCACTGCAAATGCTACTTCATGATAAAATTTGTTTTCTTGATTTTGAATTTTCTTCTCTATGGATGAAATTTCGGATATGAAATAATTTTTTAATTCCTTTTCTGTGTTAATTTTTTCTTTTTCTATATCGTATTCTTTTTTTCCTTTCTTTAATCCATCCTGAAAGCCTTTATTATAGTATTCATTTAAAATATCTTGAGAAATTACATTTTCTTTTTCTAAAACTGGAGATATAGATTGATCCTCTAACGTATTATTTTTTTTATTTTCTATTTCTTCAAAATCCTCAGCATATAAATTTCCTATTTTTTTTTGCGTTTCCAAAGATTGCTTAGCCATCAAACGATCATTTCATTTCCTGGCTGTTCTTGATCAATCAGATCGATCTCTCCACGATCCACCAAATCTTTAGCAACGATGAGAATTTCATTTTGTGCTATATCAACGTCCTTCACTCGGACAGGACCAAGATCTTCAATTTCATCCAACAGAATACGCCCTGCCCGATCAGACATAGATGCCAGAAATGCTTGACGCAGCCTATCACTTGCACCTTTCAGTGCTAATGGCAGACTTTCCCGAGGAATTTGATTCAACAACGTTATCAAACCCTCTCCAGACAGATTCACAAGTTCTTCAAACGTAAACATGAGGCTCTTAATTTGTTCAGCATCTTCTTGGCTACGTTGCTCCAAAGCAGTCATAAAACGATTTTCGAGCCTTCTATCAAAATTATTAAATATATCAGCTAATACTTCGTGGCTATTACGATTTACCCCTCGAGGCAGGTTAGAAACGAATTCTAACCTCAAAGTTTTTTCGATGCTCTGGATTACGCTTTTTTGTATCGTTTCTGTTTTTAGCATTCTCATCATAATATCTAGAGAGAATTCTTCCGGAAAAAGTGCCAACACTTTAGCTGAATGAGAAGGTTTTATTCTACTCAAGATGACCGATACTGTTTGCGGATATTCGTTTTTTAAGTAATTAGCAAGTACAGCTTCTGGTACATTCCCTAATTTATCCCACATTGTCCGGCCCGCAGGACCGCGAATTTCTTCCATAATCGCCGCTGCTCTATTGGCGGGAAGCGCATTCTTGAGAAGTTTTTCTGTACTTTCAAGATCCCCAACCACTCCTTCAGCAGTTCCTAAACCTTGGCTGAATTCATGACATACTTTTTCCACGATATTTGATGATATAATACCAAGCTGAGCCATTGCTGAAGAAACTTCTCTGATTTCTTCCTCATGCATTTGTTCAAATAACCTAGAGCAATTTTCTTCACCCAGCGCCATCATCAAGATGGCAGCCTTCTGCACACCTGAGATATTTTTTTCCATATCCATTATCTCGATGCTCCTTCCTGGGCAGGCATTAACCAGCCTCTCACTAAAGAAATACTTTCTGCAGGGTGTGTTTCTACGAGATCTATGACTTTTTGTACGGATGATGCTCTAATTCTGCCTTGCACTCCATTAACAGAAACAGTTTCTTCATCAACCAAGTCTCTTTCCCCATCGGAAACTGCAAGCAGTGGTAATTTTTGTCTATCCGACTGATTATCGGGGAGGTAAAGCGCGGCTTGGGAGGTTGAGGATAGAGATTGGGACCCAGCCCCAGAAATTGAAGGGGCAAGAAGCCTTTCAGGCTTATTATCCCCGACTGGTTTCAATAAAGGTCGAACAACAAAAAATAATACCATTACAAGACAAAAAGCGAATAGACTAAATCTTACGGCTTCCATTTGATTTGAGTGAGTGAAAAATTTTCCCCATCTGAAAACCTCGGGCCGCATTTCAGTTTCCATATCGGTAAATTTCATGGACATGACAGTTACCACGTCCCCGCGCCCCTGATCGAAGCCAACTGCGCTTTTAGTCAACGCTGTTAGACGAGCCAGCTCTTCTTCATTGCGCGGCTGCCAAGACGAATGACCTTTTCCATCAGCTTGAGTGATGCCATCGACCATCACTGCCATGCTGATACGTGCAATACGAGGTTGGTCCTGAATTAAAGTACGTACTGTTTTACCAATCTCATAATTGTTTGTCTGCTCCTGCCTATTGCTCTGGCTCCCGTTCTGCTGCTGTCCTGCATTCGCATTAGGAAGATTATTTGAAACTGTCGTATTAGCGGAGCCCTGAGTATTAATATTCTTTTCGCTTTTAGTTTGCTGAGAGCGTAAAACCTGCTGATCAGGATCGTAATTTTCCTGTGTTTCCCGAACGTGATCATTGTTCATGGTAACATTCGCTTCTACACGAACGTGCCCAGGGCCAAGCGATGATCCCAACAGATCCTCAACTTCGTGTGCGATGCGCTGTTCAAATACCTGACGCTGCTCTTCTAAGGACTGACCACCATTTACGCTTCCTTCTCCTTGCTTGAGCAGGACGTGGCCACGATTATCGATCAACGAGATATTGTGTGCATCCAATCCGGGAACTGCGGCGGCAACGAGGTTAACAACTGCGGCAATATTTTCTTCCTCAAGGCGGCGGCCGCCATCCATGGAAAGAAGTACGCTCGCCTGAGCGTTCTGCTCATCTGTTGAAAAAAGTTCCCTATGACGCAATACAAGGTGCACTCTGGCATTCTGCACCCCATGAATAAGGCGAATGGATCTTTCCAGCTCTCCTTCAAGGGCGCGGGTTTCATTAATAGTCTGTTCGAATTGAGTTGCGGTGAAGCTGTTACCCTTGTCAAAAATCTCATATCCAACTGAACCTCCAGACGGTAAACCTCCCTTAGCGAGAAGTAGCCTGGCACGCGCGACATCATCATCAGGTACCATGATCGTACTACCCTGATCCTGAAGACGATATTTGATATGGGCTTTTGAGAGTTGGTCTACAATTTCACCAGCTTCATGGGGCTCCAGATCACGATACAAGAGACCATTAGTGGCATTGATGCCATGCATGACCAACACGCCCAACAGGATCAGCATTGAGACGCCAACGCCACCAAGAGCTGCCAGACGTGGGAGGCCGAGCTGCTTGAGGTTTTCCAGAAGAGCTTTCACTGATTGCTCTCTTTCCAATTTTTCAGAGAATCGTAATCGTTGCGATTACTGTCAGAAAAACCTCCCTGCCCTGCCCACATGCGAATCTGTTCCTAAAACTTTACTTTTCGACAAACTCCATTGTGGGGCAAAAAGGTTAATACATGACTAACAATCGATCTCGGAGGCCCCTGAAATCAGGTACTTGAAAAGCCGGTTAGGTCGCTCATGTTGATGGTGGCACTACCCATATCAATATTAACCCCCGCGCTTCCCTTTGAAACGCCTGTAACCGTTCCTGTTACCGTAGTCGGAAGCGCAACGCTGGTCCCGTCTGTTGAACTCCCTTCTACTGCCACAGTATAAGCGCCATTGCTTAGCTGTATCCCACTGTTATTTTTACCATCCCATGTCCAGGTATTTGTTCCGACTGAAGCATCAATTGTCTCGGATTTAACGACAGCCCCCGTACTATCCGTTATAGCAATCGCGACATCTCCAGCCTGAGGTGCGGTAAAAGACAAAGAGGCCGTCCCACTTTGCAATGGGAGACTGGAAGTACTGGCTGTCGTTGTTTTTCCGATAAGACTGACAGCAGAAGCCATCTGGTTATCCTGCGTGGCTGAAATCAAGCTCGTCAGGTTTGTATTGGTTTGCACCTGCTGTTGCACACCGGCAAACTGGGCCAATTCCGCAGTAAATGAATCAGTACTTGTCGGATTGCTGGGATCCTGATGCTGCAACTGCGTCGTTAACAGTGTGAGAAACTGATTAAAGTTTCCGCCCAGAGAAGACAAGGAGGAACTGCTTGAACTGCTCGTTGCGGTGCTGGACGACGCAGCGGCATTTGTGGCGGCATTACTTTTGGCTGCGCTTATTGCCTGACTTAAAAGAGATGTACTGCCTGTTGTTGTGCCAACTGAAGAGACCATGATTTCAATCCTATTTTTAGACTGTGAGATCGACGACGCCGCGGAGAAATCGGCGTTCAGCGACAGAAGTTGAAGCTTCAGGCGTATCGCCCCGTAATGAACCTGATGAGCGGGTGTTGCCCTCCTGCCGCTCATCACGAGACGACATGTCAAGAAAAGCTGGCAGCGAAAGACTGATCTGGATATCTGCTTTCACTGTGGACTGCGCGCCAGAAACAAAAGATGAATTATCAGACAGTGCTTCAATTAGTGTACTTTTGTCTTCTTTAAGCGACTGGTAAACCTCCGGATTATCCGTATTAATATGAATCCTATGCTCTTTACTGATAGTTCCATTAATTTTTATATGTATTTTTTCGTTTTCTCCAACATTCATTTCGATATGAGTTATATTATTTCCAATACTTTCTTCTTGATAAAGCTGAACATGCGGATCAGCATGCCGGGAGATTTTCTCTTCATCACCGGGGGGTGCAGTGGTATTTTCTGCCTGTGTCTCAGGAGTTGTCTCATTCAATACTTCAGGCAGTATTTTCTCCGAAGCAATCGAATCTGAGTCAATAAAAGAGTTGTTTTCTATTTTTATAGAATTTTCAGATTTATTGAATTCTATATTTTGTTCTTTTTTATCTTTATCCAATATTCCATTATCAGAAATAACTCTTGAATTATTATTTCCAATAAGATCACTGATCTGATTTGTTTTATTTGAAACAGACTCTCCCTTACCGTCCGCCGCAGAGCTTGTTTCCTTCACAGGAAGAGACGGCGTATTGTTATCAACGAAATCATCTCCCTCCGTTTGAGATGACTCATTTTCTGCTGGGCTCAGACCATCCTTCGGCAAAGATTTATCGCTGCTTTTTTGCGCAACGGATTGGGGCGATTTATTCTGAACGCTACTATCCTGTGGCTGTTCTTTACTGCCATCAGAGGCGCCCTTCTGTACGGCAGTTGGAAGGGTCTGACTTTGAGGAGCAGCTGCGGGTTTCGAAAGGACAATATGTTCTTCCAGATGTGAGACTGCGGCTGGTCGCACAGGGGACGTCGTTGAAGTCTCGGCTTTTGGAAACTGTCTCTGAGCTGTCCGTTCGGATGCGAGAGGCTCTGCTTTTGTTGCAGACTGGGATTTGACTATTGAGGTTTTTTGGCTGGTTTCAGAGTGCCTGGGAGTTTCCGGGTGCACATAGCTTGCCAGAAAATCGTGGAACCGCTCATTGGAGGCCAGTTGTGCCCCGGGAGCAATATCAGTGCGCCCGAGGCCCGTGGTCGACATAACTGCGGATGTCGTGACATGTGACAAAAACTTGCGCCTCCGGATCCGCCAGCATCGGTAAATCCGGGAAATTTTTGCACAAGAACCGTAAAGAAAGCGTTTAACTACTGCCTAATACTATAGAGGTCAGGGATGGATCGTGTCGTATGCCGGCGATCCTGGAAAGGCGCCATGCGGGATCGCCGGCGTGCTCGGGCAGATGGGAGGATTACCATCAAGTGCCAGAGCCTGTACCGTATGGGTTGCCACCGAAATCAGTCCTCTGACGGCCAGCTTCTGGTTCAGATGGATATGCGCCAGAAACTCCTGTGGCAGAATGACAGCTGTCCCATCGCTAAGCTGTACGCCAGTAGGCGTAATGTCAGCGACAACCCCCTTGATCACAGGAAGTGGCGTCATGTCATAGACACAGGGAGCAGCTTCCGCTGTGGAGAAGGACAGAGCCAGAACCAGGCTGGCGCAAGCAAGCTTTTTCAATGTCTGAAATGCCTCATGCCGGTGAATACCATGGCGATCCCGGCCGCATCTGCCGCATCGATCACCTCCTGATCGCGGATGGAGCCACCCGGCTGAATGACAGCCACGGCACCCGCCGCAACGACGCTCTCAAGACCATCCGCGAAGGGGAAGAACGCATCCGAAGCTGCAACCGATCCGATTGTCAGCGGGGCCTGCTCTCCGGCTTCCTTTGCGGCATCTTCGCTCTTGCGCGCTGCAATCCGCGCGCTGTCTACCCGTGACATCTGCCCGGCACCAATGCCAACCGTGGCGCCATTGCGGACATAGATGACGGCGTTTGATTTCACATGCTTTGCGACGCGGAACGCGAACAGCAGATCCTTCATTTCCTGATCCGTCGGCGCCCGCTTGGTCACGACCCTGAGGTCGGCTTGCGTTACCCGACCGGCATCGCGACTCTGGGCCAGAAAACCACCTGCGACCGAGCGGAATGACAGCCCTTCAGCGGTCGGATCAGGCACGCCCTGCGTGAGCAGCAGACGCAGGTTCTTTTTCTTTGCAAGGACCTCGACGGCATCCGCATCGGCATCGGGAGCCACGATCACCTCCGTGAAGATCTTGCTGATCCTCTGGGCCGTGGCACCATCCAGCGTCCGGTTGAGGGCGACGATACCGCCGAAAGCCGAAACGGGGTCGCAGCGCAGAGCCGCAATCCAGGCCTGCTCCAGCGTTGCTGCAGACGCCACGCCGCATGGATTGGCATGCTTGACGATCACCACAGTCGGTTCATCAAACTCGGCGACAGCCTCGAACGCCGCATCCGTGTCATTGATGTTGTTGTAGCTCAGCGCCTTGCCCTGAAGCTGCCGCGCGCTCGCTACACCGGGGCGCTGGCTGCCGTCACGATAGAAAGCCGCCTTCTGATGCGGGTTTTCGCCGTAACGCAGCAGATCGTCCCGTGTTCCGCTCAGGGTCAGGACGGGAGGCAGGATTTCGCCGGCCTGTTTGGCAAACCAGCGGGAGATCATGCTGTCATAGGCAGCTGTGTGGGCGTAGGCGGAGGCCGCGTAGCCCCGTCGTTCGACCAGCACCGTACCGCCCTGCTCCAGTGACGCGATGACCGCCCCATATTGCTGCGGATCCGTCAGGATCGCGACGTGATCGAAGTTTTTGGCAGCCGCGCGGATCATGGCGGGGCCACCGATATCAATATTCTCGATGCAGTCTTCGTCCCCTGCACCCGATGCAACGGTTGCGGCGAACGGATAGAGATTTACACAGACCAGATCAATCGGAGCGATGTCATGCTTCGCCATCTGCGCAACATGATCGGCGAGATCGCGGCGTCCGAGAATGCCACCATGAACCTGAGGCACGAGGGTCTTGACCCGCCCGTCCAGAATTTCCGGAAAACCGGTATGGTCCGAGACATCCTTGACGGTCAGACCGGCGTCACGAAGAGCCTTGGCGGACCCCCCGGTCGAAAGAAGTTCCGCACCGTGGGCTGCAAGCGCACGCCCCAGTTCGATCAGTCCCGTTTTGTCAGAAACGGAGAGAAGAGCGCGGCGGACGGGGAGTCGGGTCTGTGTCATGATGAGAATGAAATATCCTTCAAAACATGTCCGCGCAACCGCGAGTGATGCGCAGAGGGGGGATGATGACCCGGAACAGGGCCATTACCGGAAAATCCTGCCCAGCCCAGAAGGCAGAGGATGGGCACAAGAAGCATGATTTCCCCGATGCCGCCAGTCCGGACATAGGGCCAGAGTGAAAGTCGCGAACGGCTGAGGGGGGCGAAAACCTGACAGCCTCCTGTCGGGAGATCGGCGGCGATATGGGTCGCAGCGCCAAGCAGCAGGGCACCCCACGGTCCGCGAAGACTTTCAGGGCCCATCAGACCATTCATGACAGCCGCAGCAACGAGCAGCATCAGGCCCGAATGCGTCAGGCCACGATGGCCGAAGGCTTTCGCCAGAAAGCGGGAGAGGATCTTCACCCGGCTTCCAAGCATGGAGCGCTCGGTATCAATGTCGGGCAGAAGACTGCCCAGCAGGCCCGTACAGACGGAAAGTGGCTCAGGGGATAGCACATGCCAGCGCATGGCACACAATACGGCAAAGCCGCCGATCAACAGATGGGAACGTCCAGTCACGCGCCCTTATGATCTGCTTCATCTCGTCCCGCAAACCATTTGTTCATAAAACGTTCACGGGGACCACGACGTGATGCAGGCCCCGTGAAGCGTCCGTGGCGGTGCGCTCAGACCTTCAGGAGGGCTGCGGCCGTTGCGCGCTGACGAACCTTGTCCGCGTCGAAGGCGCCCGCCGTAACCCAGGAGCCACCGACACAGGAAACGGTCGGAAGGGCCAGCCATTCCGGGGCGCTTTCTTCCGTAATGCCACCCGTCGGGCAAAAACGGACATTGCTGCCGAAAACACTGGCAAGGCTCTTCAGCGCGGGAATGCCGCCATTCGTCACGGCCGGGAAGAACTTGAAGCGCGACAGGCCCAGATCGAGACCGCGCATGATGTCACCCGCATTGGCAACGCCCGGCAGGAACGGAACGTCATGCGCGACGGAAGCCTTGACGAGGGCATCGGTCAGGCCCGGGCTGACGATGAAGCGCGCACCCGCTTTCACGGCACGGTCCATATCGGACGGGTTCAGAACGGTCCCCGCACCGACGAGCGCACCCGGCACCTTGGACATTTCCTCAATGACTTCGAGCGCACAGGGCGTCCGCAACGTGACTTCAAGCGTGGACAGGCCACCCGCCACCAGAGCCTCGGCCATCGGACGGGCCTGCGCCACGTCATTGACCACCAGCACCGGCATGACCGGACAGCGGCTCATGACGGCATCAAGTTTGGCAGTATCGATCATGCGAAATCTTCCTTAGTGAATATCGTCGCCGACGGCTTCGATCACGCGATCCATCTGGGCCAGCATCGCAGACCCGCCCGCTTCGGCCGGATCATGCACCGAACGCAGCAGCGCGAACAGCTCCCGACCCGTTCCCAATGCCGGGAGCGGCGGGGCGACCGGCGTGCGGCTGTCCCATTCGGCGGCATCCACCAGCACCTCGATCTGGCCGCTCACGGCGCAGACGCGGATCATGTCACCGTCCCGAACGCGGGCGATCGGACCGCCAACCTGCGCTTCGGGGCCGACATGAATGGCCGCCGGCACCTTTCCGCTGGCGCCCGACATACGACCATCCGTCAGAAGGGCCACCTTGAAGCCGCGGTCCTGCAGCACGCCCAGCGTCGGGGTCAGCTTGTGCAGTTCCGGCATGCCATTGGCTTCCGGCCCCTGAAAACGCACGACCACGACGACATCACGCTCAAGTTCGCCATTCTGATAGGCCGTGATGACGTCATGCTGGTCCTGAAACACCCGTGCAGGCGCTTCGACCGTCAGGTGTTCCGCTGCAATGGCGCTGCTCTTGTAAATCGCACGCCCCAGATTGCCCGTCATCAGGCGCATGCCGCCATCCGGACGGAAAGGCGTTGCAACGTCACGCAGGATGTCGGTGTCGGTGGAAGATTTTGCGCGGCTGTAGACGAGGTCGTCGCCTTCAAGCGAAGCGCGGCGTGCATAATCGGAAAAGCCGCCGCGCGAGACCGTCAGGATATCCTGATGCAGCATTCCGGCGCTCGACAGTTCGGCGATGACCGTTGGCATCCCCCCCACGCGATTGAACGCATTCACGTCTTCCGAACCGCTCGGATAGACGCGGGTAATCAGCGGAACAGCGGAAGACAGGCGGCTGATGTCTTCCCAGTCGATCAGAATGCCTGCAGCGCGGGCGATGGCGGGAAGATGGATTGCATGGTTGGTCGACCCACCCGTTGCCAGCAGTCCGACAGCAGCGTTCACGATAGCCTTTTCATCGACGCACTGCGCGAGCGGGCGCGCATCTTCTCCATTCAGGCCGATCTCTGCCAGACGATGGATTCCCGAGCGCGTCATGGCCTGACGCAGCTTCGTGTTGGGATTGATGAACGCCGAGTCCGGCATCATCAGACCCATGATCTCGACCATCATCTGGTTCGTATTGGCCGTTCCATAGAACGTGCAGGTTCCGGCACTGTGATAGGAGGCGTTTTCCGCTTCCATCAATTCGGCCTGCCCGACCTTGCCCTGCACATAAAGCTGCCGGATGCGCTGCTTTTCCTTGTTTGGAAGACCGGACGGCATCGGACCGGCCGGAATCAGCATGGTCGGCAGATGACCAAAGCGCAGGGCGCCCATCAGAAGCCCCGGTACGATCTTGTCGCAGATCCCGAGCAGCGCCACGCTTTCGAACATGCCGTGGCTCAGACCGACCGCCGTGGACATGGCGATCACGTCGCGGGAGAACAGGGACAGTTCCATCCCCTCCTGCCCCTGCGTCACACCGTCACACATGGCAGGTGCGCCGCCTGCAACCTGGGCCGTCGCCCCGACCTCACGGGCAAACAGCTTGATCTGCTCGGGATAGCGGCCATAAGGCTGATGCGCCGAGAGCATGTCGTTATAGGTTGTGATGATACCGATATTGGTCCCGGTGGGACGCATCAGTTCCGGCTTGTCGGGGCTGGAAGCCGCGATCGCATGAGCCAGATTTCCGCAGGCGAGTCTGGGCCGGAGCACACCTTTGGCCCGGTTGCGCTCCATCAGGGCGAGATACCGGCGCCGGGAGATTTTCGAACGCTCGATGATACGGGCAGTCACACTCTCGACGACAGGATTCAGAGACATCTGGAAATACTCGCTACTCGGCTGATGCCTGCAATGCGCTCCGGAAAGGCCGACTTTCCGGCGCAAGGCACGGTATCGTGATTGAGGCCCCGTTCATACGGAAACCCCTCCTTCAGGGCAAGCCGTTCCCCAAATGAAAACCTCAATATCCTCATTTTTATTTCAATAAATCATTTCATATCGTCGATAAGTTCCAAAAATCACATTCAGGACGCAACAAAAAGAATTGCATCTGTTAGTCACAATCCTCAAGGAAATGCCGCTCGCCAGAGTACCACTCGGAAAATCCAAAAATGGACCGACAGCCATTAAATGATCGGTAATTTGTCTGAACTACCATCATGAAATACCGATAGGGGTCAGAACAGAATATTCACGGAGATAATATCATGAAATTTATTCCAGCCATGGCTGCAATTTCATCCATTCTTTGCGCAACCCCGTTTGCCAGTGCCGATTCACTGCACACACACTGGGAAAAATTTAAGGCACACCGTGCGTTTCATCATCTTTCTGCCGACGGGCAGCGTGCTTTTCAGGATATTTTGAAGGCTCGGGACATTCTCCAGACGACAGGCAAGACCGAAGCCGCCATTCCGGCCCTGTACGATGCCCAGAAGCGCCTTGCTGCTGCGGAAAAGGCTGACAAAAAATTTCAGGCTGCCGAAAACGATCTCCATCCTGTCCCACAGCATCCTGTTATCGCCAACCACCAGCCTGTCGTTGGCCAGACGGACTGGCTTCCGGTCGGCGGTGAGTTCATCCTGAGCGAGACCCTGGCCCCCGAAAAGAAAGCCGCGATCGTCTCTGCGAATGCCCAGCTGAAGTCCGGCAACACGGATC
This sequence comes from Gluconobacter albidus, assembly GCF_002723915.1. Taxonomy (GTDB): domain Bacteria; phylum Pseudomonadota; class Alphaproteobacteria; order Acetobacterales; family Acetobacteraceae; genus Gluconobacter; species Gluconobacter albidus. Next base: position 253,264 of record NZ_BEWL01000002.1, on the reverse strand, counting down.
AGGCTGCCGAGACCATGAAGGTCGTGGGAGCAGATGCGGACTTCATTATGGCGCTCGCACCCGTCACGCCGGTGCAGGGTGCGGTCTATCGGGCAACCGTCTTTACCGAAGGGCATAATCCGCAGGAAGCTGTAGCTGCCCTGAACCAGGCTCTGAATTCGGTGGTGTTCGTTTCTGAAAGCACAATCGAAACATTGGCGCCTGCCGCCCCGGCTCCCGCCAAGAAGTAATTTTTCAGACACGGGTTCAGGCATAAAAAAGAGCGGTGAAGGCCGAAGCCTCACCGCTCTTTTCTGTCCATGATTCAGAACGCCTTAACGCCAGGCGGAATCGGGAGCTGGAAGCAAAATCGCATTTTCCATAATGCTCAGATAGCTTGCGACCTTAGGCGGCCAGACCCCGCTCGCTACGGCCTGTGCCCTGATCTCCATACGAGCGTTCATGTCTGCGTAGGGCCAAATATGGGCCAGGCGCGGCGTGCCTTCGAGAGAAATCATCCCGCAGACCAGCTCGGACAGTTCCAGGCGTGGCGGGAGGGACGCCGCAAAAGCTTCCTCCACATCCCCCACCTGCCCCAGCTTCAACTCGTAGCAGCGCCATTCATAGACGCTGCCATAGGCTCCCGCGGGAAGCAGAGGCGAAATGATGCGCCAGCTTGTGACATCAACGCTCTGGATGGAGTCTTTGGGGATTGCAGCCAGAAGTTTAGGTCGTCCGTCGAGCAGACCAGCATAGGTGTCGGCTGTCCGGAACAGGATAATCCGGTTGAGCACGCCAATTTCGCTCACCCACACGGCGAGGCCGTCACGCCCCGTGAGCGCAGAAACCACTACTGGGACCTGCCCGATCCGGACATCAAGGATAATGGTTTCTGCATAACTCATGGGCTGACTCCGGGTTATTTTCCTGCCTGCCGGGCAGCAACAAAATTTTCCAGCCAATGAATGGTATAGTCCCCCTTCTGGAAAGAAGGGTCGGCCAGAATTTTCTGGTGAAGCGGAATGACCGTCTTCACACCATCCACTACACATTCGTCCAGAGCACGCTGCATGCGGGCAATGGCTTCAGCGCGCGTGGGGGCATGCACAATCAGCTTGGCGATCATGCTGTCATAGTAAGGCGGGATGCGATAGCCAGCGTAAATGGCGCTGTCCATACGAACGCCCAGCCCACCCGGAGCATGGAAGACCTTGATCGTACCGGGACTCGGCATGAAGGTTTCCGGATCTTCCGCATTGATGCGGCACTCGATCGCATGCCCGGACATTTTGATATCCGACTGCGTGTAACCAAGCGGCTCACCCGATGCGATACGGATCTGCTCGCGAACGAGATCCACACTGCAGACCATCTCGGTCACTGGATGCTCGACCTGAAGACGCGTGTTCATCTCGATGAAGCAGAACTGACCGTCCTGATACAGGAACTCGAGCGTGCCAGCGTTGCGATAGCCCATGCGTGAGAGGGCCTCGGTCGCGGTGCGGCCGATTTCCTCACGCTCGGCATCCGTCAGGGCCGGCGAACCGGCTTCTTCCAGAAGCTTCTGGTGACGGCGCTGGAGCGAGCAGTCACGCTCACCGAAATGCACGACATTGCCATGCGCATCGCCAAGGATCTGAAGCTCAATGTGACGCGGGCGATTGAGATACTTCTCGAGATAGACCTCGTCGTTGCCGAAAGCCGCACGGGCTTCGGCACGGGCGACCGACCAGGCTTCCTCAAGGTCGTCCGCCGTCATTGCGACCTTCATGCCGCGCCCGCCGCCACCGGCAGCAGCCTTGATGAGGACCGGATAGCCGACTTTTTCCGCGACTTCGCGGGCCGCCTGCAAATCGGCCAGACCGCCATCGGACCCCGGCACCAGCGGCACGCCAAGCGCGCGCATCGTGGTCTTGGCGGCGATCTTGTCGCCCATCGTGCGGATATGCTCGGCGGTCGGGCCGATGAACGCGAGACCGTGTTCTTCCACGGTTTCGGCGAACTCGGCATTTTCCGACAGGAAGCCGTAGCCGGGGTGAATGGCGTCCGCCCCCGTGATCGTTGCTGCGGAAAGAATGGCCGCAACGTTCAGATAGGAGTCGCGCGCACTCGGCGGACCGATGCAGACGGCTTCGTCCGCAAGGCGCACATGCATCGCATCGGCGTCTGCCGTTGAATGCACGGCAACGGTTTTGATGCCCATCTCGCGGCAGGCGCGCTGAATTCGCAGCGCGATCTCACCCCGGTTGGCAATGAGGACCTTGGAAATCATTACTCGATGATCGCTAGGGCTTCGCCGAACTCGACCGGCTGGCCGGATTCGACAAGGAACTTCGTCAGCGTGCCGGCGCGGGGAGCCTTGATCTGGTTGAAGGTCTTCATGGCTTCGATGAGCATGATCGTCTGACCCGCGGTAACCGGCTGTCCTTCGACTGCGAACGGCGGAGAAGCCGGATCGGGCGTCAGATAGGCAACGCCGACCATCGGGCTCGGCACCATGCCCGGATGCTTGGCCGGATCAGCCGGAGCCGCAACGGCGGCGACTGCCGGAGCCGCAGGTGCTGCGGCGGCCTGCACAGGAGCAGCAGCCTGAACCACGTTGACGTTGCGCGCCACGCGGATACGGCTGTCCGCTTCGGAAATCTCGATTTCGGTCAGGCCGGTTTCGGTCAGAATATCGGCCAATGCCCGGATGGCATCCTTGTCCACGAGCATACGGCTCATCCTTCGTCTTCGATCATGTCGGTTATTGCCTGAAGCGCGTGCGCATATCCCCTGACGCCGAGGCCACAGATCACGCCGATGGCGGCCTGCGAGACGTAGGTGTGATGACGGAACGGCTCCCTGCGATGAATATTGGAAATATGAACCTCAACCACCGGCAGCTCGACCGCCAGAAGCGCGTCGAGCAGGGCAATCGAGGTGTGCCCGTAGGCTGCGGGATTGATCACGATTCCGTCTGCACGGCCGCGACATTCCTGAACCCAGGACACAAGTTCACCCTCTCCGTTCGTCTGGCGGAAATCAATGGCGACATCAAGCCGTTCGGCAGCCTGAATGCACACCTGTTCGACATCGTCGAGCGTGGCGTGACCGTAGATTCCGGGCTGGCGAAGACCCAGCATATTGAGATTCGGACCGTTGAGAACGGTGATCAGAGGGCGTTTCATCTGGCCGCGCGATAGCACTTTCGAAGCTGTCATGAAAGCGTCATTGCCCTATTGCTGCCGTCTTCAGGGTGTCCAAAAGGCGACAGGGCCGCATTTTTGTGCTATCAGGACCAATCTGAGCCCGTCCCGTCCACTGGAGAAGAACCTGATATAGTGCGCTTCAACCTGTCTGTCCTTCGCAATCCCCTAGGCTTCATCCCCCTGCGCAGCATGACATTTGCCGTAGCGCTTGCTGGTCTGGCCGGTCATCACACCGCTCACGCGAGTGACGAGTCCGCCATTGATGGAACGCCGAGAACAAACTGGGCAGACTCCGTTCGGGCCGCACTCTCCAACCGGGCCCATCAGGCCGCACATGCCTGGTCCCAGCATGGCATGGCGAGCTGGTATGGACGGCATTTCCACGGACGGCGCACCGCAAGCGGCGCCACCTTCAACACCAATGACCTGACCGCCGCGCACCCGTCCCTGCCGATCGGGACAAAGCTTCTGGTGACGTCACAGGACACGGGGCGATCAGTCGTGGTAACCGTCAACGACCGTGGTCCTTTCAACAGCCGCATCATCGACCTGTCCCACGCTGCGGCCGCAAAAATCGGGATGCTGGGCGCGGGTACAGCGCATGTCACCATCGCGAAAATGACGGAAGTGGCACCGTCCATGCAGGCGGGCTCCGAGCCTGAAGTGGCGGAAGCCGATCCTTCGGACACCAGCGCACAGGCAATTGAAGCCGCAGGCACCAATACAGCCCCTACCTCTCCGCGGGGCAGCACATCACCACGCATCCCGCACCATCATCACTAACGCTGAACAACTGGCCTGATCCTCAGGCCAGACTTGTTCCTTCCGGCGGCACGGCCTGACTTTTACCAGCCCGGGCCTCAAGGCTGGCGTTCAGTTCCGCTCCGAACAGCACCACATATGCGCTCACGAAAAGCCACATCATGATGGCTGCGACAGCGCCGAGGGGTCCATATGTTGCGCCATAGCTGGCGAAATGCGCGACATACCATGAGAAGCCCAGAGACGTTGCCACCCACAGGATCGTCGCGAGGATCGAGCCCGGAAAAATCCAGCGCCACTCTGTATGCACGCGGCACGGCGCAAAGCGGTACAGCAGCGTCACAGCAATAAAGACGAACAGCAGCATCAGAACCGGCGCAAGCGTATGCACGATCATCGGTGCACCGTAGGACAGCAGAAAATTCACCGGAAATGGCGGATCGCTGAGGAAACTGACGTGGCGCGGCAGGTAATCCACGAGAGCGGGTGCTGCCACCATCAGCGCCAGAGTGAGCGCAGCGCCCACGATAGCCGTCAGCGTGGTTGACAGCGCGACAGCCTGAAATTTCAGGAAACTCCGCGTTTCCTGCGCATTATAGGCCATGTTCAACGCGGAGAGGATCGACTTCGTGCTTGCCGAAGCGGACCACAGGGCCACCGCAAGCGAGAAGATCAGGCCGATTGTCAGCGACGAGTGAGGCTGGGAAATCAGTTCGTGAATCCGGTCACCAATCAGGGCATAGGCCGATGGCGGCAGGAGATGCCTCAGCACTTCGAGCTGGGGCTCGACTGACTGGAGATCAAAGGCCAGACCATAAAGGGAAATCAGGCTGGAGATGGCTGGAAAAAGCGACAGCGTGGCGTAAAACGCGCATCCCGCCGCAGAGAGCGAAGTCTGGCTGGAGCCGACTTCCGCAAAGAGATGCTTGGCGATGACCCGCCAGGCGGCATGATGCAGTCTGTTCTGCGATGATGCGGCATTCGGATCAGCGGCATCCGTGACAGCAGGTGATTGTCCCGACTCCGAAGATACGGCTTGTTCCGGCACGACCCGGGAGCCGGAAAGGGTCGCAGATTCGGGTGTCAAACTCACGCAGGGTTTCCTCGGCAGTGTCCTGTTGGGGCAGCGGTCGCGCTCATGACAGTCCGGATCGAACGACATGAGCCATGTACCTACGCGGAAGATGCCTTCAGCGTTCCGAATTCGCCCAGATTCACCACACCAATATTGGCAAAAGCATCACAATGCAAAATTAGCGGTTGCACGACGGGGCATTTGGTCCCATATGCCCGCCTCACGCAGCAACGCACGTGCCACTGGCCCACTCGAGGTTACGCAACGACGTCAAGCGTTCTGGCCTTCAGGAATCCACCCGTTACGGATTCCCGCTATTCGCCGGTCCGTTCGACCGTTTCGCAACACACTCGCAGGGCGATATTGTTCCCTGACGAGTCCGGTTCTGGGAATTGAGTGTCATGACTCCCAAAATCACCCGTTTCCTTGCCGAGCAGCAGCCGGCAACTCCTTGCCTCGTCGTCGATCTCGACGTCGTGGCCGCGCATTACCGTGCCCTGCACGATGCGCTTGGGGAAGCGAAAATCTATTACGCCATCAAGGCCAACCCGGCCCCGGCCATCCTCGAGCGCCTGGTCGGTCTGGGATCGTCTTTCGATGCCGCCTCTATTGCGGAAATCCGCATGTGCCTCGATGCCGGCGCAACGCCGGACCGGATCTCTTACGGCAATACGCTGAAGAAGCCGGAGTGGATCCGTGAAGCGCATGATCTGGGCATCAGCCTGTTCGTGTTCGACAGCATCGAAGAGCTGGAAAAGCTCGGCAAGCATGCGCCCGGCGCCCGCGTTTTCTGCCGCCTGGCCGTGGAAAACGAAGGTGCCGACTGGCCCCTGTCGCGCAAGTTCGGCACCACGCTGAACAATGCCCGCACGCTCATGCTGCGCGCACGCGAGCTCGGCCTGAAGCCTTATGGCCTGTCCTTCCATGTCGGCAGCCAGCAGACCGGTGTTGCGGCTTATGATCATGCCATCGCCAAGGCGGCAGGGCTGTATCATGACCTGCGCTCGCAGGGCGTGGACCTTCAGATGCTCAATCTAGGTGGCGGATTCCCGACCCACTACCGCGAGAACGTGCCTTCCGTTCAGGATTTCGCCGACACGATCCACGCGTCCCTCAAGACGCATTTCCCTGACGACGCACCCGAAATCCTGCTGGAGCCGGGCCGCTACATGGTCGGGCAGTCCGGCGTGGTGTCGAGCGAGGTCATTCTCGTCAGCCGCCGCGGGGGTGCCGTCACCGATCCGCGCTGGGTCTATCTCGACATCGGCCGTTTTGGTGGGCTGGCAGAGACGGAAGGCGAGGCCATCCGTTACACGTTCCGCACGTCACGCGATTCAGAAGACGGCACCCGTTCGCCATGCGTCGTGGCCGGTCCGAGCTGCGATGGTGTGGACATCATGTACGAGAAGAACCGCATCCCGATGCCGGATTCCCTTGAATGTGGCGATCGCGTCGAGATCCTCGCCACCGGAGCCTATGTTTCGACGTACTGCTCCGTCGGTTTCAACGGCTTTCCGCCGCTGACCGAATATTACATCTGAAAACGGCGTCTCCGGCCCATCTGTGGGCTGGGGAGGGTTCAGCCTCTGAACGGCTCTTCCAACCCGGACTGGTACCCCAGTGCGGACAGAAGATCGTCAGCGGAAATTTCAAGGTTTACGCAGGCGAGCCAGCAAAAACCGACCACGCCCACGGACAGCAGCAACAGACAGACCGTCATGTGTTCCAGCTCCTCAAGGCCCGGAATGTGTGACGCAACGCCATTCCGGACAGTGCGCCTGCCCAGCGACATCATCAGTGCATCACCCTGTTCGCGTCAGGCGCTCTCCCCCGTTGCAGCGGTCCGCTATCCTGCGGCCACAGGACGCGCATCCGCGACGGGCTGACCGATCGCCAGCGGCTGATCGACGACAGCGCCCCGCCCCCGGAAATCGTGGTCTCGTCTTTCAGCAGTGTTTTGGGAAGCCAGTGCCCTGCCCCCGCAAGGCAATCCGCGAGCAGCGTCAGGGCCGTGGCCAGACAGCCCTGGACGAAGCGGTCCGGAAAGACTTCAGCAAGAAGAATGAAAACGTCACGCTGGCCTTCGTTCTGGGCGGCGATGATCCCGTGCAGGAAGCGCTCTTCCAGCACCGTCAGGGACTGCATGCCCGGCGCGTTCACGGCAAGCCGTGGCTGCCCCGCAACCGCCAGAAGATGCACGGCGTCCGCAAAGGCTCCTTCCGCAGCATCGAGCGCCGGGCGGAAGCAGACCGGGAACAGGCCGTCGGTCGTTTTTGTCTCGGGACAGTTCGGCAAACGGTAGTGGCTGATGAGGCAGCGGATACTCCACAGCGCCAGCCGTTCACAGCAGCAGAGATCGGACAGGGAAAGCGACAGCCGTGTCATGGGGATAACTCCGAATCAGCAGGACCGAACTTATTCTAATTGAGAATGATTTGCAATTACAACTCAAAAACACCCCGCGGAACAGAAACCTGCTGTCCCGCGGTTAGCCCCCGTCAGTGATGATGATGCCCGCAATGCCCATGATCGTGGTCATGGGCATCAGTTTCCGCGGCGCGAGGCGCCGTCTGGCAGTGATGGCACGCCACCCATTCGGCATCCCCATCCAGATAATGCTCCTTCTTCCAGACAGGAACACGGTGCTTGACCTCGTCGATGACGTAGCGGCAGGCCCGGAATGCCGCATCGCGATGCGGTGCCGAAACGCCGATCCAGACGGCGACCTCTCCGACCTTCAGGCTGCCCGTCCGGTGCATGGCCACGGCCTCGCTGATCTCGAAGCGCTCCAGCGCCTCCGCCACGATACGTTCACCTTCAAGCTGTGCCAGAGCTTCGTAGGATTCATATTCCAGACCATCTACGGGACGGCCGTCATTCCTGTTACGGACCCAGCCTTCAAAGGTGCAGAAGCCACCCGCCTCGGCCAGATGCAGATCCTCACGCAGCAGGTTCAGATCCAGCGGCGCAGACGCCATCCGAAAGCGGCTCATCCTCCTGTCACCGGCGGAATGAACACGATGTGGTCTCCGTCCTTCAGGGGCTGCGTCCAAGGCGCGAAATCGCCATTGATCGCCACGCGGAGCTTCGAGGCTTCAAAGGGAAAGGCGTATGTCTCACGCAACTCCTCATAAAGCGGCCCGACGGTGGCAAATGCCGTCTCGAGCGACTGCTCCCGCGTTCCGGCAAGCTCCCGGAGCTGGGCGAAATATTCCAGTGTCAGGCGGATCATCGGCACTCCTGTCGGGTGTTCCAGACGCCGGGCCGCATCCTCGCGTTCTCCGGGCGTATTGATGTTGTCGAGCGCACCACGGGCATGGGGCTCCAGCAGTCTGGTCGGGCTGTTGATCAGCAGCTTGCGGGGGCAGGTCCGGCCATCCAGAACCTGCTGCTCCAGACGATCGAGCGCTTCGGGTTCCCAGATGGCACAGAGCGGTTCCGGCAGACCGTCGTGCTCACTGCGATAGGCAACCGCGACGTCTGCGGCCTCCCGCCTTGCGATCAGGTTCTCCAGCGTGCCCCGATCCAGCATCGGCAGATCACAGGCCAGAACCAGCCAGGCGACATCCGGACAGGCCTGATGCGCGGACAGCAGACCCGCCGCCGGCCCGTCGATTTCCACAGAATCGACGATTTGCGGGAAAGCGGCGCGAAGAGGGTCTTCCGTCTGGTCCGCACGCACCGAGACGAAACATTTTTCCACCAGAGGCGACAGAACATCGAAGGCCGCCTGAAGCTGCGGCCTGCCGTGATAGGCGAGCGCGGCCTTGTCCGTCCCCATGCGCTTGCTGGCCCCTCCCGCAAGGATCAGGCCGTAAAGGGGCCTCACGATTCGATCCTCTGGAAGTCGCGCTTGCCACCTGCCTTGCCCATCAGCCGAACCTCGCGGATGACCATGTCGTGGGACATGGCCTTGCACATGTCATAGATCGTGAGTGCCGCCACGGACGCGCCGGTCAGAGCTTCCATTTCCACACCTGTCCGCCCCTTGCACGACACCCGACAGTCGATCACCGCCTCGTCGCCCTCGATCGTGATGTCTACCCGGCAGCCGCTGAGGGCCAGCGGATGGCACAGAGGAATGAGCTGCGACGTCGATTTCACACCCATCACGCCCGCAATCTGCGCCACGGTCAAAACCGCGCCCTTGGCCGTCATGAACCCCGCTTCAGACAATGTCTGCGCAATGTCGGACGGGAAAACCAGACGGGCCTGGGCATGGGCATTGCGCTCGGTCACGTCCTTGCCGCTGATATCGACCATGCGCGGATCTTCGCCGTGTTCGTTGACATGAGTGAGCGTCTTCATCGTCTTCGATCTCCCGGTCCGACTACCGTTTCTATCCGCCGATATAATTCATCTCGATACGGCGGCGTGCGGGTGCATCCGAAGATGCTGCCCGCTCCTCACTATACCTGTCCGTCCGCTGGCGCCACACCCCGGCCAGCAGCGCGCGCAGGGCCGTATCGTCCGCGTCGCTGCGCAGAAGCGTCCGCAGATCTGTCCCCTCCGAAGCGAACAGGCAGGTATAAAGTTGCCCTTCCGACGACAGGCGCGCGCGCGAACAGTCCCCGCAGAACGGGGCTGTGACGGAAGAAATAAACCCGACTTCTCCGCCCCCGTCGCAGTAACGGTATCGTTGTGCAACCTCTCCGCGATAGTGCGCGTCGACCGGTTCGAGCGGCCAGCGGGCGTCAAGACGTTCAAGCAGGTCACGCGACGGAACTACTTCCGCCCGCTCCCAGTGATTGCGCGTTCCGACATCCATATATTCGATGAACCGCAGCACGATACCACTGTGGCGGAAGCGTTCGGCCAGTTCTTCGACGCCCGCATCGTTCAGGCCGCGCTGGATGACGCTATTGAGTTTCACGCCGCCTGAAAAACCTGCCCGCGCAGCGCTGTCGATGGCCTCCAGAACGGGTTCAAGCTGCGCCCGGCCTCCGCTCATCCGCGCAAAAACCGCAGGGTCCAGACTGTCGAGACTGACTGTCACGCGGTTCAGCCCCGCCGCTTTCAGCTCCTGCACATGACGCTCCAGCAGCACGCCGTTCGTGGTCAGGGCAACATCTTCCACACCCTCGATGGCCGCCAGACGCGCCACGAGTTCCGGCAGCTTCGGACGCAGGAGCGGCTCCCCGCCCGTCAGCCGCAGCTTGCGCACCCCGAGCGACACCGCCACGCGCGCCACGCGTTCGATTTCATCGAAGCTCAGACGCTCTTTGGGTTCCAGAAAGCGGAAATGCTCGTGATAGGTCGCTTCCGGCATGCAGTACGGACACCGGAAATTGCACCGGTCCATGACGGAAATCCGCAGATCATGCAGCGGACGGCTGAAGCGGTCAGACAGGGCGTTACCAGCCATAAAACAACACGGCTGTCCCACGGGGCGACACGGCATCCCCGCGTGACAGCTCCACAAACCCGTCCGTGGAGGCCAGAAAGCTGAAATCCCCGGATGTTGGCATTGGACACGGCGTTGCGCGCACCTGTCCCGTCGCATCGTGATGGAGTTTTACGGGCAGAAAGCGCGTCAGTGTCGGGATCCGTTCGGCATCGGCATCCAGCACGACCGTATAGGGTTCGGGACGGCTCAATCCCTGCCCGGCCAGAAGCATCGGCATGACATAACGCACTCCGCAGGTCGTGGCGGAAACAGGGTTGCCCGGCAGCCCGAAAACGCGCTGCCCTTCCGGACCGACCCCGAACCAGAGCGGCTTGCCCGGACGCTGCGCCACCTTGTGGAACACTCGCTCGACCCCGATTTTCGACAGCGCTTTGGGAACGTGATCGAAGGCCCCCATCGAAACGCCCCCGCTCAGGATCAGAACATCATGTCGCGAGAGCTGTTCGCGCAGCGCCACGATCGTCTCCGCGAGATCGTCCGGTACGACGGAGCGTTCAATGCAGTTAAAGCCGCGTGACAGGAGCGCGCCGGTCAGGGCGAATTCGTTGGAGCGGCGGATTTCCCAGTCGCGCACAGGGGCGCCCACATCCACGAGTTCGTCGCCCGTCGCCACGATCCCGATGGAGGGAATCCGTGACACGCAGACCTGCGCATGCCCATTCCCCGCAAGAACCGCCAGCGCCGGACCATCCAGCCGACGCCCCGGCACCAGAAGCTCCGTTCCGGCCGCACAATCGGAACCCCGGCGATGGATGAACTGGCCCCTGCGCGGCTCATAGCCCTCTTCAAAGCGGATCAGTCGCCCTTCGCGGACAAGACGTTCGACCGGCACCACAGTGTCCGCCCCTTCCGGCAGGACCGCGCCCGTCATTACTTCCAGACAGACAGGGCCATCCGGTAAAGCCTGGCCCGGCGCACCGGCGCGCTGGATTCCATGCGACACCAGCGTCTGGCCGCTGCCGTGACGGTAGGCAATGCCGTCCATCATCACGCGGTCATAAGGTGGCTGGGCGCGCTCGGCATGGATCGTCTGCTGAAGTACGCGACCGGCCGCCATCGTCAGATCCACCGTCTCGGGCCCAAAGCTGCCGGCATAATCCAGCACCAGTTCCATGGCCCGTGTAACGCTCAGGAGATCACTCATTTCCGCTCCGGTCGCTGGTGCGTCTGTTGCGCTGGCTGAAATGCCCACGCCGCGTTCCCTGCCGATATAGACCTCATGGCCCACGGATCAACAGTCTACGGCTGAAAGGGTATGTCATAATTGTCTTTGGCGTTACCCTGATGCCCTCAAAGCGCATCAGGGACCCTCCATGACGGACGCGGCACAGTTCTCTCCCCTTCCCCCGTGGCCGAATTACGGCCTGACGGACGACCTGCTTCCTACGCTGCAACGCTGGTCCGCAGACGGGAAAAATGCGGCCCTGGCGACACTGGTCAGCATCACGGGCTCTTCGCCCCGCCCGCTGGGAAGTGAAATGGCGATCTGCGAGGACGGGGAGGTTCAGGGATATGTGTCCGGCGGTTGCGTGGAAGCGGCCGTGCGTGCCGAGGCGCTGGACTGTCTGAAGGACGGACAGCCCCGGACACTGGATTATGGCGCGGGCAGCCCGGTTCTGGACATCCAGCTCACCTGCGGCGGTCGGATCGGTATTTTCGTGCGCCCGATTCCTGATCTCGCGGCTCATGTTGCCGTCCGCACAGCGGCCCGGGACAGCCGCCGCCCCCTCACACTGGTCACGGACCTCGACAGCGGGAGCATGACGTTCCGGGACGGAGTGCGCCCTGCCGGACAGGAAGCAGACCGTTTCTTCCGTCCGTATCTGCCGCCCTTACGACTGGTTCTGGCGGGAGGAGATCCGGTCACCCTCGCGATCCTGAACCTGTCCACCATCATGGGACTCGAAACCATTCTCATCCGGCCCTACGGACCGCCCGAGCCTCCTCCGGGACTGCACCCGGCGCGTTATCTGCGCGGAAATCTGGAGGCTGCCCTTCCCACGCTGCCACTGGACCGATGGACGGCGGTTTATAGCCTCACCCACGACGCTCATTCCGATCTGATGCTGACGGCACATGCGCTGAAGTCTGATGCTTTCTGCGTCAGCATTCTCGGCAGCCGCCGCAAAATTCCCGGACGTCTGGAAGCTCTCAGCGCAGCGGGCGTTCCTGCCGAAACCTTTGACCGGCTGCACCTGCCCGCCGGATTGGAAATCGGCGCACATGCTCCCATGGAGATCGCCCTTTCCATTCTGGCCCAGATGATCGCGAAACAGCCTCAGTGAAACGCTATTCTGCTCTTCTTCTAGCTGCAGGGGGAAGCACACGGCTCGGACGGCCAAAGCAGTTGCTGACTGTCAATGGCGTGCCACTGGTGCGGCATATTGCAGAACTGCTTCTGGCGACGGGACCGGAGCGCCTGGTCGTCGTGACGGGTGGCGCGGCTGCGCGGATATCTCAGGCTCTCGCAGGTCTCGACATCGTTCTGGTGCAGAATGATAACTGGGAAACCGGCATGGCGTCCTCGCTCCAATGCGGATACCGGGCGCTCGGAGCAGACCCGGCCCCGCTGCTGATCGCCGGAACGGATCAGCCACGCCTGACATGCGACCATCTCCGTGCCCTCCTGAAACAGGGGGAGCAACACAGGGATGTCGTCGCAGTTTATGGAGAGGAAGGCCGGGGTATTCCGGTGCTGCTCAGCCCCGCGACGCAGCCGCATCTTGCCGACCTGCAGGGCGATACCGGGCTGCGTCAGCTCTGGAAAAACGGCGCAACCACACCGGCTTTCTTCCACGCCCCGGAACTCGGTTTCGACATCGACACGCCCGAGCAGCTTGATGCCGCAATCCGTGCCGGATGGATTGATCAAGACTGAAAAAAGCCGGGCCCGTTACGAACCCGGCGGAGCGTCTTCAGGAAATGCGGTGAATCCAGCCATGGACGTCGTTCGTCCGGCCACCCTGCACATCCGTCAGGGATTTCTTGAGCTTCTGCGACACCGGGCCGGGCGTCGTTCCATCACCGAACACGGCCTCGCCCGACGGACGGACGAACCTGCCGATGGGCGAGAGAACCGCTGCCGTGCCGCAGGCAAAGGCTTCCGTGTACTTGCCCGAAGCCGCACCCGCGAAAAGCTCGTCGATCTCGACAGGCTCTTCAATCACCTCAATTCCCTGATCGGCAGCAAGCTGGATCAGGCTGTTGCGGGTGATGCCACGCAGAATGGTTCCTCCCAGAGGCGGCGTGACGATCTTGCCGTCCTTGCGAACGAACATCACGTTCATGCCGCCCATTTCCTCGACGAAGCGACGCTCACGCGCATCAAGGAACAGGACCTGATCGCAGCCCTTTTCCTTGGCTTCGGCCTGGGCGATCAGGCTGCCGGCATAGTTGCCGCCACACTTGGCTTCACCCGTGCCGCCGATCGCAGCCCGCGTATAGTTTTCGGACACCCACACGGATACGCAACCTGAACCGAAATAGGCTCCGACCGGACAGGCGATGACGATGAACAAATATTCGTTCGCCGGCTTCACCCCGAGGAAGACTTCATTGGAAATCATGAACGGACGCAGATAGAGGCTCTGCCCCTCTCCCGATGGCACCCAGTCCTGATCCACACGCACCAGTTCATCAACGGCCTGCACGAACAGGTCTTCTGGCAGTTCAGCCATGCCCATGCGGCGAGCAGACTCGGCAAAACGCGCCGCATTGGCCTCGGGGCGGAAGGTGGCAACATGGCCGTCCTTTTCGCGATAGGCCTTCATGCCCTCGAAGATCTCCTGCCCGTAATGCAGGACCGTCGAAGCCGGATCGATACTCAGGGGGCGGCGCGGTGTGATTTTCGCATCATGCCAGCCCTTGTCCACGGAATAGCGGATGATGGCCATGTGGTCAGTGAAGACACGCCCAAAGGACGGATTGGCCAGCAGTTCCGTCCGCTTCACGGGATCGGTCGGGGTTTCGGTCTGTTCGATGATGAAAGGCGTCATGGGAAAACACTTCCGAAGATTTTGGTCTTTAAAACAGCGGACGCACTCTGCCATACATGGTTCGCGCTGGCGATATGGAAAGCTTATTTCTTTTTCAAATTCTTTGTTGAAATTAAGGTGCGTTTATAGTGCTTTTTGGGTTCTTTTCTTAAGAATAAAGGCAGATCCGATTATCCAGAAATCGGGCAAAAAAAACCCGGCCATTTCTGACCGGGTTTTTCGTCGTTCGAAAAGGCTGAAAAAATCAGCGCTTCGAGAACTGGAAGGAACGACGTGCCTTCGCACGGCCGTACTTCTTACGCTCGACAATACGGCTGTCACGCGTCAGGAAGCCAGCAGCCTTCAGGATGCCGCGCAGGCTCGGCTCGTAATACGTCAGCGCACGGGAGATACCGTGACGGACGGCACCAGCCTGACCGGACAGACCACCGCCAGCGACCGTGCAGTACACGTCGAACTGGTTGTAGCGATCGGAAATCAGGAACGGCTGCGTGAGGAGCATACGCAGAACCGGGCGGGCAAAATACGTCGTGACCGGACGGCCGTTGACGATGATGTCACCCTTGCCAGGCTTGATCCATACGCGGGCCACGGCGTCCTTACGACGGCCGGTGGCGTAGGAACGGCCCTGGGCGTCACGCTTGACTTCGTGAACCGGGGCAGCGTTGGAGGTAACGGCAGGAGCAACGCTCGCAAGGTCCTGCAGCGTGCCGGTGCGCTCTTGGGTCTCGGACATGATACAGGCCTTACGACTCGTGGGTTACGGTGTTTTTGCGGTTCATCGCAGCAACGTCCAGCTTGACGGGCTTCTGGCCGTCATGCGGGTGCTCGGAACCGGCATAGACATACAGGTGCTTCATCTGGGCGCGCTGCAGAGGACCACGGGTGATCATGCGCTCGACAGCCTTCTCGACAACTTCACCCGGGTGCTTGCCCGTGAGACGCTGCGTGATGGTGCGCTCCTTGATACCGCCCGGATGACCCGTGTGGTAATGGAACAGCTTCTGCCCGACCTTGTTGCCCGTAAGGACAACCTTCTCGGCGTTGATGACGACGATGTTGTCGCCGCAATCAACGTGCGGGGTGAACTGCGGCTTGTGCTTTCCGCGCAGGCGGGTGGCGATGATGGTGGCGAGACGGCCGAGAACGAGCCCTTCGGCGTCGATCAGCACCCAGTTCTTCGTCACCTCCGCTGGCTTCAGCGAACGTGTGGTCTTCATTAGTGACATTCCAGCTTGGGGTGCGCCCACAAAGGCCGCACCGTGGATGGCGCCTGCGGTCAAAACGATGCCCGAAAGCATCCCCTCCCCCGCAAGGCGGATCAGGTGGGGCCTTATTGCCGTCTGCGGCGCGCGCGTCAAGCCCCGTTCACACATTGAATTATGTGATTCGCAGCGGTTTTCAGCCGTTTTTGGCAATATGGTATCCTGTTACCGCAACAAAAACGACGTCCGCATTGCTCCATGTCGCGACAATGGTATCCTGCCGCAACACAGAACGTTCGCGCCCGACGCCTGTGCGGGGCCGTTTCAGACAGGAACATCAACGTGAAAAAACCCTGGCTCGCGGCGAGCCTGATTTCAGTAACGGCTGTGATCGGCCTGGCCGGTGTTCACCACGAAGCCCATATGGAACTGGTCCGCGGCCTGTCGAGCTTCCGGGCGGCCCTTCCGCCGGGAACCACATTCACTTACGGGACCGCTACGCCATCCATTCTGGCTCTTGGCGCCACCCTGACGGACATTACCCTGCGTGACGGGTCCATCACCCTGCGCGCCTCCCAAATGCGACTGGGTCATCCCCGGCCGATGCCGGATGGCAGGCTTTCCATCCGTTCGGTAGAGGTCCGTGAACCTTTCCTTCAGACACCGACCCAGATTATTCACGGCAGCACGCTCAGCCTGAGGCGCCTGTTCCTGCCACCATCAAGGGCGGCGGCAGAAGGCCATTCCCGCATTGATCTGGCGCACGTAACGCTTGCCCACGGCCAGATCGAACAGCTTTCCATCCAGAATCTGGCACAGTCCTCAGCGCCCGGTCCGGTCAATGTTCACAGCCTCTTTACCCGCCGCCTGACACTCGACAATTACGGCCCGGCCCTGCTGACGGCCCTACGGACCGACGCCGCAACCGTCGCTTATGAACGCACGCTGCAGGTCCCCGGTCATGACCCGCAGCTTGTCAGCGGACAGGCCAGTCTGGAGCGGCTTGATCTGAAACAGGTGAATCTCGCCGCACAGGTCGCAGCGCTCTGGGATCATCTTCCGCTCCCGTCGCAGATGGCCCCGCCCCAGAGTTTCGCCGCGCATAATTTCAGACTGAACATGACATCCGGTCTGTTCCGGCTGGACGATCTGCATGGCACGGGCACTTTGGAAAACCAGATCGCAACCGTGACGCAGGACCTGAAAGGCTTTCATTTCCAGAGCGACGAAAAGCTTCCTTTTCACATCAACGGGGCAGGTTCGACAGCCCATTATGTGCAGGTTTCCAACCTTGCGGATCACACGTCACGAACCAACGCCACCCTCGCAGTTCCGGGTTTCATGACCCTGACTGCCGATGCACGGACCATCCAGACGGATTTTACAGAACGGCATCCGTCACAGCAGCAGATGCTGCAATCCACGGCCTTGCAGAATGTCACAATCTCCCTGCAGGGCGACCGCCTTCTTGATGCCGGTTTTCTCCTTGCCGCACGGCAGAGCGGAAACGGCATCACCGCTGCACAGATCCGCGAACAGACCGCCCAGATCCTTCAGACTGGCCTTGCGGCCAATCCCGCCCTTACGGCGATTCCCGATTACGTGATGCATCCTGCAGGTCGTACCCTGACAGTAATTTATGCCTCGGCTACGCCCATGTCCCTCAAGGCGCTCAATGAGGCCATGTCTTCGCCCGCCGCGATGCTGACATTCCTCGCCTCCCCCGATCTGAAGGCTTTTGCACAATGACGCCCGATGACATCACACACCCCACGACCCCGACCAGCGGTCCTGTCTGCATCATCGGCGCAAGTGGACGCTCAGGGGCAGCCCTGTGCCGCACGCTTCTGGCACAGGGCCAGCAGATCATCGCCGTCGTCCGCAGCCAGGGCAATCTGGCGCCGGACATCGCGCAGGCCTGTCAGGCCGTCCGCATTGCCGACCTGACGGCCCCCGGTACGCTCGCGCTGGCTTTCGAAGGCGCTGCGATTGTCGTCAACACGGCCCATGCGCGACATCTGCCCGCCATTCTCGCGGCCACGCCAGCTCCGATCGTCGCTCTGGGCAGCACGCGCAAGTTCACGAACTGGCCGGACGATCACGGACGCGGGGTTCTCGCTGGGGAGGCCGCGCTCAAAGCGGATGGTCGTCCCTCGATTCTGCTGCATCCGACCATGATCTATGGCGCGCAGGGCGAAGACAACGTGCAGCGGCTGGCCAAGCTTCTGGAACGTCTACCTGTCATTCCGCTGCCGGGCGGGGGACGCGCCCTTGTACAGCCCATCGACCAGCGCGACGTAACACGCTGCGTCGTCGCGGCCATCCGCCTCATCCAGAGCGGAGACGTCACAGGCCCCGAGAGCATCGTTATTGCCGGCCCGACCGCTGTGGCGTACCGGACCTTCGTTCGCATGGTTCTGTATTTTGCGGAGCTTGGCGGACGCCCCATCATTTCCCTGCCGGGATGGATGCTCATGGCGCTGTCTCATGTGACGCGCCGTATCCGCAGGCTGCCCCAGATCGCCCCGGAAGAAATCCGCAGACTTCTGGAAGACAAGAACTTCGATGTCGGCCCGATGGAACATCGTCTGGGCGTGACACCCATCCCGCTTGCCAACGGGCTTCATCACCTGTTCGGACGCCGTTCCCACGAGAAGCGCAAACCCTGATCCGTTCAGGATCAGGGTTTGCGGCCTGCCTCAGTTGCGGGCGTAAACGTCTTCGATACGCACGATATCGTCTTCGCCCAGATAGGGGCCAGACTGGACTTCAATGAGAGTCAGGGGAATCCGGCCCGGATTCTCGAGACGGTGAACACAGCCCAGCGGCAGATAGACGCTCTCGTTTTCACGAACCATGATCTGGTCCGTATCGCGCGTCACGAGCGCCGTGCCACCAACGACAACCCAGTGCTCGGCACGATGGAAGTGCTTCTGCAGCGAGAGCTTCTGTCCCGGCTCGACCACGATCCGCTTGACCTGAAAACGGTCCGCCTGGATCAGGCTTTCATAGAAGCCCCACGGACGATACATGCGGTTATGCGCCACTGCTTCCTTGCGGCCAGCCTTTTTCAGACGGCTGACCATGTGCTTGACGTCCTGCGCACGATCACGATGCGAGACCATGACAGCATCCTGCGTCACGACAACGACCAGATCCTCTACCCCGGCAACCGTGGCAACGATCCCGTCCGAGCGGACGTAACAGTTCTTGGCAGCATCCAGGAAAACGTCACCGAACGTGGCGTTGCCCGCATCGTCCTTGGGAGACAGGTCCCACAGCGCATCCCAGCTTCCGATATCCGACCAGCCGAATGTTCCCGGCACCACAGCCGCACGCTTAGTACGTTCGGCGACGGCATAATCCACAGAGATGTCCGGAGCCTGACGGAAGCTCGCATCGTCCAGCCGGTCGAAGTCCAGATCGCTGTGACGCGTCTGAACGGCCTGCCCGACATGTTCATAGATCTCCGGCTCGAACGTCTTGATCTCGGAGAGGAAAACGCCAGCCTGCGTCACGAACATACCGGAATTCCACAGATACCGGCCATCACGGAAAAAGGCTTCGGCAGTTGCGGCATCAGGCTTTTCGACAAAGCGCGACACTTCAAAAACACCGTCCAGCCCCGAAAGAGGCGCGCCGCTTTCAATATAGCCATAGCCGGTTTCAACGCGCGTCGGCTTCATGCCGAACGTCACGATCCGTCCCTCGGCCGCCGCAGAGACTGCGTGTTCAAGCGAGGCATAGAGCGCGGCTTCGTCGGTAATTGCGGCGTCCGCAGCCATAATCCACAGGATGGCGTCCGGATCGGTTTCGGCCACGAGGAATGCTGCCGCTGCAATGGCCGGAGCAGAATTGCGTCCGACAGGCTCAAGCATGATCCGGGCGTTTTCGACGCCGACATCTCGCAACTGTTCCGCCACGATGAAACGGTGCTCGGAATTACAGATCACGATCGGCGCCGAGAGCTCTGCCCGGACGCCGCGCAGAGCAGTTTCCTGAATCAGAGTCCGTTCGGTCAGGAGGGGCCAGAACTGTTTGGGATAGCTGCTGCGGGACACCGGCCAGAGGCGGCTGCCTGATCCACCGGAGAGAATGACTGGAACAATCTTCTGAGACATAACTTTTTCATCCAGGAGATGGGGGCCATACAGCCTACCCGAATGGCCAGCACCATACATGAAGGTGAGAGCTATTCCAATTTCGCTTTACAGATACTTTCTCCAAATCCAATATTCACTTAATATTAATGAATTACAACGCAGAAAGAACGATCCCGGCACGCCGCGAAGATTGACTGTCAGCAATAGCAGGCTTTCTTATCCCCGCACGGGAATCAGTCCCGCCCGCGGAGAACAGATCCATGAAACAGAACATTTTCTCCTCGGGTATTCTGCTGGCACTTCTCGGATACGCCGCTTTTTCCATCAGCGATGCCTGTTCCAAAGGGCTGGCCGGACATCTCGATCCTTTTGAAGTCGCCTTTTCCGGCGGTGTTTTCGGCTTCCTGCTCCTGCCGTTCATCCGGCGCCCTGAAGAACCCTATTCCGATATTTTCGCAACCAGCCGCCCGGGCATGTGGAGTCTTCGGGCCGCTTCGACATTCGTCTCGACAGCAGCGAGCGTCATGGCGTTCATGCTGCTGCCCATGCCCGAAGCCCTATCGCTGATGTTCCTGATGCCGTTCTTCGTCACCATGATTTCCGTGACGGTCCTGAAGGAAAAGGTTTCGTTCTGGACATGGCTCTCGGTTGGAATCGGTTTTCTTGGCGTACTGATCGTTCTACGGCCCGGGGCGCGGACATTCCATCTCGGGCATGTCTGCGCCATCGTCGCGGCTCTCGCCAACGCCATCAGCGTTGTGGCTTACCGACTGGCCGGAGACAGGAGTGCACGGCTTTCCTTATTCGGGTCGAGCCTGTTCGGCCCGCTGATCGGCGATGGCCTTCTCATGATAACCCATGCTTCATGGCCACATGGGTTGCGGATCTGGGCCATCCTGTTCGGCTATGGCTTTCTTGCGGCCCTTGGTCAGCTTTTCATGATGATGGCCACGGCCGTTGCTCCTGCGAACCGCGTCGCGCTACCGCAATACAGCCAGATGGTCTGGGCCGTGGCGTTCAGCTACCTGCTGTTTCATCAACCGCTGGACAACTGGACATTCATGGGAATCATCGTCGTAACGCTGTCAGGCATGCTGAACTGGATCCGCCAGAAACTGCGTTTCGAACGCATGGCACTGGAAGAACACTGGGAACACAGACATCACACGGATGCTGCAAAGCCCAGATAGCATTCATTCAGATTTTCAGAAGAAAGTGCTGGGGCGAATGACGGGGATCGAACCCGCGACAACCGGTACCACAAACCGGCGCTCTACCGACTGAGCTACATCCGCCACACAGCGACGCATTCTCTAGAGGAAGGTGGGGGCAGTCGTCCAGTCCTTTAATGCATTTTTTTTTGCATCCTGGGTTTTTCCGCCTTCCCCCTTCCGGCTCAGATCACCGGAGTGCCCCCCGTGACCGCAATCGTGGCGCCGGAGACATAGCTTGCCTCATCGCTCGCCAAGAACACATAAGCCCCAGCCAGTTCCGCGGGCTGCCCCGGACGCTTCATTGGCGTGTCCGCGCCAAAGCGTTCAACATGCTCCACCTCCATGGTCGCGGGAATCAGCGGCGTCCAGATCGGGCCGGGCGCCACCACGTTGGAGCGGATCCCCTTTTCCCCCAGAAGTTGCGCCAGTCCCCCGCTGAAGTTCTGGATGGCGCTCTTGGTCGCGGAATAGGCCAGAAGCTTCGGCTTGGGCTGATCGGCATTGACCGAAACCGTATGAATGAGCGCGCCACCACGCGGCATGTGCGGCAGAGCCAGACGCGACAGCCGGAACGCCGACCCGGCATTGATATCGAACGTCTTGTCCCATTCCTCATCACTGACATCCGCGAGAGACGAACGCTCGATCTGAAAAGCCGCGTTATTCACGAGGATGTCGATCTGCCCGAACTCAGCGACCGTCCGGTCCACCAATTCGGCGCAGACATCCCTGTCCCGCAGGTCTCCGGGAACAAGAAGAGCGTGCCGTCCTGCCTTGCGGATCCAGGATTCGGTTTCGCGGGCATCGTCCATTTCCTCTGGCAGGAACGACAGGACGACATCCACCCCTTCGCGCGCAAAGGCGATTGCAACGGCTCGACCGATACCGGAATCGCCGCCGGTGATGATCGCAATCTTTCCGCGCAGACGGTCATGGCCGACATAGCTCTGCTCGCCATGATCGGGCTTCGGCGTCATGAGTGATGTCTGGCCGGGAATATGATCCTGATGCGGGGTATTGAACGGCGGGGTGGGATAGGTGGCCATGATCTGCTCCGGATGAAGGAAGGTCTGTTCCGTCCCAACGCAAAGACGTCGCCCCTGTTCAATTCAGGTTCTCCAGACCTTCAATCCTGAACCGAGCCGGGTTACACTGCGTGCATCATTGCCGCGCCGGGCCTGAATACGTCGCACCCCGTTCACGCCCTGCCCTCAAGGATTTTCATGACTCCCGCTCTCTATCGTCGCCAGTGGGCACAGAACCCTCTGCGCGAAGTGCTGGCCGGAATGGTCGGAACATTTGCCCTCATTCCCGAGGTCATTGCCTTTTCCTATATCGCCGGGGTCTCCCCCGCGGTCTCGCTGTTCGCGTCATTCGTCATTTCCGTTTCAATCGCCATTTTCGGCGGACGTCCGGGGATGATCTCGGGGGCCGCCGGGTCTGTTGCTCTGGTGGCCGCGCCACTGGTTCATGCCCATGGCGTTCAGGCCATGCTGCTCGCCACACTGGTTGCCGGTGCGTTTCAGGTCCTGTTCGGTCTGCTGCGGCTTCAGGCCGTCATGCGGTTCGTCCCCGCAGAAGTCCGGACAGGCTTCGTCAACGCGCTGGCCATCATGATCTTCGCCGCGCAGGTCCCGCAGATGCTGGGGGTGAGCTGGCACACCTATGCGCTCATCGCGCTGGGCCTTGTCATTATCTATCTGCTGCCGCGCCTGTCAGATGCCATTCCTTCTCCGCTGATCTGCATCGTGGTTCTCACAGCCATCACGATGTTTTATCCGATGCCGGTTCATACCGTCTCCGATCTCGGCGATCTCCCGACCGGTCTTCCCAGCCTGACCTTCCCGCATATCGCACTGGACTGGGCCACATGGTCCGTCGTGCTGCCTTATGCGCTGGCCATGGCGGCTGTGGGCCTGCTGGAATCCATGATGACGGCCTCCGTCGTCGATGACATCACCGATACCCATGGCGACCAGCGCATGGAGTGCACAGGTCTCGGCATTTCCAACATTCTCGTTGGCGCCTTCGGGGGCATCGCGGGCTGCGGCATGATTGGCCAGACCGTTGGCAACCTGCGCTATGGCGGACGCGGGCGTCTGTCGACCTTCACTGCAGGCGCGTTTCTGCTGGCGCTCATGGTTCTGCTGCACCGCTGGGTCGGGCAGGTTCCGATGGCCGCGCTGGTCGCCATCATGATCATGGTCTCCGCCAGCACATTCTCCTGGGGAAGTCTGCGCGACCTCACACGCCATCCGCGTCTGTCCAGCCTGACCATGCTTGTCACCGTGGCCGTGGTCGTCATGACCCACGATCTGGCAGCCGGTGTCGCGGTCGGCGTCATGCTTTCGGGCGTTTTCTTCGCCTGGCACGCCGCAAGTCTCCTGCGCGTTACGGAGCGGCGCTCCGGCGATGTGCTGACTTACAGCGCCTCTGGTCAGATTTTCTTTGCGTCCGCAGACAGCCTCTCGGATGCGATCGACTACCATACCGACGCACCCACAGTCGTACTGGACCTGACCGATGCCCGTCTGTGGGACATCACATCCGTTCAGACGTTGGAAAAAATCATCAGCAAACTGCAATCGCGCGGCCGCACCGTCGACGTCACGGGGCTCGATCCCGACCGACACGGCATTCTTGCTGACCAGTCGAACGAAGCCCTTCTCGCGCTGTAAAAAACGATCCGGGCGGGGCAGATTGGGTATGAATTCCGTCCAATCTTTAATCTGGCTGTAATCTGCCCCCATACCCCTGCCCGCGCTCTGACGATAAGAAGAGATTATGGAGCCGTCCCAACCCTCCCCATCAGCTTTAACGCGCAAGCTTCCCCGCGATCATCGCGTGGATGCCCTTCGCGGCATTGCACTGCTGATGATGCTGGTGGACCATGTCCCGGATGACCTGCTCAATCGCATTACGATCCGCAATTTCGGATTTGCCGATGCGGCCGAAATCTTCGTCATGCTGGCAGGCTATGCCTCCTATCTGGCTTACGGGCGCCTGATCGACCGGGAGGGCTGGAAAACCGGCATCCACCGTATTCTGGCCCGCTGCCTGAAACTGTACCTGTACCAGACCGGCATGACGCTGGTTTTCGTCTGGACGGTCCGCCAATGGCGACACTACCAGCCCCTGCCGGAATATACGATCGAGCCCCAGCTCGCACACGGCTATAGCTGGCTGTGGCGCATCCTGACCTTCGATGCGCTGCCCAGCTATCTGAACATCCTGCCGCTTTATGTCGTGTTGCTGGCGCTGTTTCCGCTGATCTACTGGGTTCTCAAGCGCAGCCTGTGGCTGCTTATTGCTCTCAGTGTCGGCATCTGGGCCATCGCCAATCTGGATCCGCGCATTACCATCCCCAACTGGCTCGATCCCAGTGGATGGTATCTCAATCCGTTTGGCTGGCAGTTTCTCTATATCCTCGGCATTCTGGGCGCTGTCTGGGCTTCAAAAAACAACGGCGACCTGCCGTACCGTCCATGGGCCAAAGCCCTGTGTCTGGCCTACCTCGCCGGCGCTTTCGTACTGTGCTTCCCCTACGAATACTGGCACGTCCCGTTCCTGCGGGTTTTTCCGGCGCCCCCCAACACGGGCAAATCCACGCTGGCCATCTGGCGACTGCTAGACATCATGGCGATCTTCTATCTGGTGCAGTCTTCTGCTGCGCTGCGCCGTATTTCCGCCGACCGGATCGGCCAGAGCCTTGCCCTGCTCGGCCGGAATTCGCTGGAAGTCTTCGCCTGCAGCACGGTGCTCGATCTGCTGGGACGGCTGATGTTCGCCAGCTTCGGCATCAACCTGTGGGAACAGCTTGTGATGAATGTGGTCGGCCTCGGTCTGACCTATGCACTGGCCATACCGCTGGACCGTGTCCGCCAACGCGCCAGAGCCGCCCGTGCCTCTTCACGCAGCGTGGCTCCTGCGACACGGGCGTCCGAGTAGAAAATTCAGGCGTCCGGCTGCACGATCCGGTCTGGATGAAGCAGTTCAAAACGCTCCAGATCCGCCGAGAACAGACGGACCTGCACATCCATCCCGTCATCCCGATCCGTGCGTCCAACCACCTCACCGTGCTGGTAAAGCCAGGCCAGCGCCGCACCGTCCGTGATCGGCAGACGGACATCGACGGATTTCATGGATCGCGTCAGGTACTGGTCCAGAACCTCGAACAGATCCGGCAGACCCTCGCCTGTGATGGCGGAAATCGCGACAGCATTCTCACGCTTCGGAACCGCTTCGACACCGCCCACCAGATCGGCCTTGTTCAGAACCTCGATCGTGCGATCCGACCAGTGTGAATCCAGCACGCCATCCCGCACCATGCCGTCCAGCACGTTCAGGACGTCCGCCCGCTGGGCCACGCTGTCGGGATGCGAAATATCGCGCACATGCAAAATCACATCCGCCTGCGCCACTTCCTCAAGCGTCGCCCGGAATGCCGCGATCAGTTCGGTTGGCAGTTCGCTGATGAACCCCACCGTGTCGGACAGGATCACATTGCGCCCGGACGGCAGACGCATGCCGCGCATGGTCGGGTCCAGCGTGGCGAAAAGCTGGTCCTGCGCGTGAACGGACGCGCCGGTCAGGGCATTGAACAGCGTGGACTTGCCTGCATTGGTGTAACCGACGAGGGCCACGACCGGGAACGGTACGCGCTTGCGGGATTCACGGTGTAGGCCGCGTGTCCGGCGCACCTGTTCCAGTTCCTTGCGGATCTTGCCGATCCGCTCGGCCAGCATCCGGCGGTCGGCTTCCATCTGCGTCTCACCCGGGCCGCCGAGGAAGCCGAAGCCGCCCCGCTGACGCTCAAGATGGGTCCAGAGCCGCACAAGGCGCGAACGCTGGTATTCCAGATGAGCCAGCTCGACCTGCAACACACCTTCACGGGTGGCAGCGCGCGCGCCGAAAATATCAAGAATCAGCCCGGTTCGGTCCACGACCTTGCAGGCCAGGGCCTTTTCAAGATTGCGCTGCTGTCCCGGGGACAGACGCGCATCAATCACGACCACATCCACATCGTCGAGCTTCACAGCCTCGGCGAGCTGCTCGACCTGACCGCTTCCCAGCAGGGTCGCGGGGCGGCGTGCACGCAGCAGAATCGCGGCCTGACGCACCACGACCAGCCCGATCGACGCCGTCAGACCCACCGCTTCCTCAAGGCGCGCATCCGCCGCACGAATTTCTTCCTGCGGTCCGGACTTTTCCCACGGCAGGATGACCGCGGCGCGTGTTGCGGGTTTTTTGGTCTCGAAACCGCTCAAAGCTCTTCTTCCACAAAATTCATCGCCGTTACCGGCATGATCGTACTGACGGCGTGTTTGTAAACAAGCTGCACATGACCATCACGCCGCAGCAGCAGGGTCTGCGCATCCGACTGGGCCAGGATTCCCTGAAGCTTTACGCCATTGACCAGAAAGACGGTCACGGAGGCTTCCGTCCGGCGCAGATGGTCGAGGAAAACCTCCTGAACGGCACGAGAACCGACAGGAGAGGAATGTTCTGAAGTCACGCTGTTATCAGTCGACAGAGGAAAGAGAAGGAAAATCGACGGGCCATTTCAACCACTCACTGGCGTGGACGACGCAGGCGCACGGTCTTCATTTGTCGTCACGCCAAGCTGCTTGAGCTTGCGATGGAGCGCACTGCGCTCCATGCAGACAAAACTGGCCGTACGACTGATATTGCCACCAAAGCGCATGAGCTGCACCTGAAGATACTGCGTCTCGAACAGGTCCCGTGCCTCACGCAGCGGCAGGCTCATGACGTCGGCCCCGGAATTGAGGCGTGTCATGGACGGCGCGCCCTGACTGATGGTGGAGGGAAGCATGTCTGCCCGGATCGGATCATTGCCGGTCCCTGGCATCATAATCAGCAGCCGCTCCATCAGGTTGCGCAACTCCCGCACATTTCCCGGCCACTCATAAGATTGCAGCGCGGCAAGTGCATCGACCGACAGCTCCCGGACCGGCAGCCCGGAAGACTGGGCGCAGCGGTCAAGGAAGTGCCGCGCCAGACCCGGAATATCTTCGCGCCGTTCGCGCAGGGAGGGAATCCGTAGCGGCACGACCGCAAGGCGGTAATACAGGTCTTCCCGGAACCGGTGCGCGGCAATCTCGGACTGAAGGTCGCGGTTGGTGGTGGCGATGACGCGGATATCCACTTTCACCCGCGTATTGCCGCCCAGACGCTCGAAGGTCTGGTCCTGAAGCGCGCGAACAATCTTGCCCTGCGTTTCAGGCGGCATGTCCGCGACTTCATCAAGCAGGAGCGTTCCGCGATGGGCGCGCTCCAGCACGCCACGACGCATCGGCTGACCGTCTTCGCCCTCAAGGCCGAACAGTTCCTCTTCGAAGCGGTTGGGCGCCAGCGTCGCACAGTTCAGGGCAATGAACGGCCCTTCTGCCCGGCGCGAGCGCGCATGGATCATCCGCGCCGCCACTTCCTTGCCCGATCCGGCCGGACCGCTGATCAGTACACGGGAATTGGTGGGCGCAACACGCTCGATCTGGGCGCGGATGGCCGAAATGACGGCCCCCTCTCCCGAAAGGGTCGTTTCCGGGCCGGCCCTCAAACGCAGTTCCGCATTCTCACGTTGCAGGCGCGCGGCTTCAAGCGCGCGCCGCACCACCACCAGCAGCCGGTCCGACTGGAAGGGTTTTTCGATAAAGTCATAGGCGCCGAGCTTGAGGCTCGACACTGCCGTCTCGATGGTGCCGTGACCCGAGATCATGAGCGTCGGCAGGCCAGGTTCCTCGGTCTGGAAAATCTTGAGCAGTTCGATTCCATCCAGCCGGGAGCCCTGAAGCCAGATGTCCAGAATCGCCAGAGACGGACGATGCGCGCGAAAGAGTTCAAGCGCCTGATCCGAGTTGGCGGCAGTCCGGGTTCTGTAGCCCTCATCGTTCAGAATACCCTCGATGAGGAACCGGATGTCCGGTTCGTCATCGACGATCAGGATCTCATGTTCCATCTGCTGTCCTCATGGTCTGAAGGTCCGTTACAATCGGGACATGGCTCTCCTGCTCCCATAACGGCAGGGACAGGGTGACGCGCGTTCCCCGCTGCCCGGATGTCGGGCCACGGGAAAGGTCTGGTTCCCGATCAGTGAGCTGAAGCATCCCGGAATGGTCCTCCATGATCTTCTTGACGATCGCAAGGCCGAGGCCGGTGCCCTTCGCCTTGTGGGTTACATAAGGCTCGGTCAGCCGGTGGCGTTCCACCGTCGGCAGGCCGATCCCGTCATCTTCTATGTCTAGCAGGACATGCCCGCCGTGAATGTGCAAGCCCACCACAATGTGTCCTATTGGCTGCACTACCTGTCCTGCGGGCTGTCCGGAGACATTTTCTCCCGGTTTTCCGCGGCCTGCCATGCTGATGGCATCGGCTGCATTCTGTAGCAGGTTTGTCAGTGCCTGTCCGATGAGTCGCCGGTCACAGCGCGCGATCGGCCCTGACGGCGGCAGTCCAGCCGTCTCGAACACAATTTCGGGATGGGCATTTCTCTGGAGCACCAACGCCTCCCGACACAGCCGCGAGAAGTCCTCCGGCTGCATGACGGGCTGTGGCATCCGTGCAAAGGCGGAGAACTCGTCAACCATTCGCCCGATATCGCCGACCTGCCGCACGATCGTATCGACAAGCTGCGTATAGGTCTCGGGATCGGAATGGATTTCCTTGAGGAAGCGCCGCTTCAGGCGCTCTGCCGCTAACTGGATCGGGGTCAGAGGATTCTTGATCTCGTGCGCCACCCGCCGGGCCACATCCGCCCAAGCGGCTTTGCGCTGGGCAGACTGAAGATCCGTGATGTCATCGAAGGTCACGACATAGCCCGCGACATCCTGCCCGCGCAGCTCTGCCACGACCCGGACAAGCAGCGTGCGGCCCGCACCCGCACCCGCACCCGCACCCTCGCCCGGTCCACCTGGACGCTGCGCGCCTTCGGTATCCACCTGGATTTCGGCCGTATGGACGCGCTCTGGCGCCATGCGTGCCGCCTCCAGCAGAGCGGAGAACTCCGGCACACGCTCCGTCAGTTTCCGGCCGATGGCGGGCTGGAGGTCACGCTGGAGGACACTGGAGGCTGCGCGGTTCGGCAGTTCGATCACCTGCGCCCGGTCAAGCCCGATCACGCCCGCCGAAACGCCTGCCAGCACGGTTTCAGTAAAGCGGCGGCGCTCGTTGATCTGGTCATAGGCCTGCATCAGCTCGGAACGCTGGCTTTCGAGCTGGTCTGTCATGCTGTTGAACGCACGGGACAGCCCCGTCACCTCGTCATCCTTGTCTTCCCCCGCATCGTCGGGAACAGGAACGCGCACCCCGAGATCCCCTTTGGAAATCCGCTGGGCCGCCAGGATGAGAAGGCCCAGCGGATTGGCGATCCGGTTGGCCAGCGCCAGACCCGTCAGCATTCCCACCGCCAGAACCAGCAGGCCCATAAGCGCGAAAATGACCGCAAACAGGACCTGCGTCTTGCCGCGATTGGCAATCAGCCGCTGGTAATCCGTAACCAGCGTGTCCGTCCGGCGCATGTGTTCGACGACATCCGGATCGACCGGACGGGTGATGACCAGCATGAGTCCCGAATTGCCGCCCAGCGCCACTACGGCGCGCACCTTGCGCTGATCCGGGCGGTCAAGAATCACGGCCTCTCCATGCCGGGCCAGTTCCACGACCGATTTCGGCGGAAGGGGGGGCGCGGTGGACATATCGGCATCGCTGCCCAGAAGGCCACCGACGGCCAGCACCTTGGATGTCAGGGGATCGAAGACCTCCGCATCCGTCAGGCCCCGTTCCGTCACTTCGTCGTCCAGAAATTCCTGAAGACGCGCTGGGTCATGGAAAAGATCGGTGCCGCGCGAGAAAAGCTCGTCGTTCTGGACCGTGATCAGCGTGTTCGCGAGCGCGAAGGCCTCGGTCCGGGCATTGTCGTTATGCTCCTGCAGGTAACCGACCGCGACCGATCGTGCCTCCGTCAGCGCATCGTTCACACGGTTGGAAAACCAGATTTCCACGCCATAATGGAAAAACAGCGTCGCCACCGCCCCCACGACGATGGTCGGGGCGACCGCCACAATGCCAAACAGCGTAATGAGCCGTACATGCAGACGCGCACCCGCCAGGCCGAGTCTGCGCTCGGCCACCATCCGCCCGATCTGCACCACGGCGGCAGCCGCAATCAGCATGAGCATGATGAAATCGAGCAGGAACACGATCGCCTGAACCTGCGGGCGATGCGCCAGAGACATGCCGCCTGACAGCACGACGAACGTGGCAAAGGCCAGCACAAGCGCCATAACCGTCAGAAGAACCGCCCCGTTGGCACTCGTCAGCCTTGCAAACAGGCGCCTCAGGGAACGAAATTTCACTCGTCGATGCCTTTCGGGATCGTGATGTCCAGTTCTCGGATACGCTTGCGCAGGGTGTTGCGGTTTACACCCAGAATGGCGGCGGCGCGCAACTGGTTGCCGCAGGTGCGGCGCAGGACCATCGTAATCAGCGGCCGTTCGACTTCCCCCACCACGCAGGCATGCAGATCGCCCGCGCCGTTTTCCAGGTCACCCTCAAGATATTCGGACAAAGGCCTTTCCAGCGCCCGCTCCAGACCGCGGGGACGTGCCGTGCCCGTACCTGCCGCCAGACGACAGACCGCGCTGATCCGTTCAGGCCCCATCCGCTGCGCCGACGGGAGTGCCGACAGCCACTGATGCAGTCCTGCCGCCAGACCACCCTGCCTCAGAAGCAGGAGCGGATCGTGACGGCTTCCGGCGATGACGCGCAGATCCGTCTGAGCAAGACAGTCCACGAACCGGTCCTGCAGCGTGGGGCACAGACAGTCGATCTCGTCCAGCAGAAGGGTTCCACCCTGCGCCTGCTGGATCCAGCCCGCCTCGGCGCTCCCGAACAGTGCTGCCTCGCGCAGTGCGCGCGGGGTGGCGGTTAGAGCCGCCACCACGAAAGGGCGCTGCGCGCGCGGGCTGTGGCCGTGCAGCCTGCGGGCCACGTCCTGCCGGTCCAGCCGGGAGGCCCCGTAAAGGAAAACCGGATGACAGCCCTGCTCGACCAGACCGGATACGGACGCTTCCGTCATGAACGGCGCATGATCTCAGGCCGCCTCACGCGTGCCATCGCGGCTCAGACTGCCGGCCGGGCCGGCTTCGCGGTTCCGGACAACACCGGCTTCGATATGACGGTCATAGAAGCCTTCAAGCAGCGCGATGGCTTCAGCGGCATTATCCACATTATTGATTGTAGAGCGGAACGTCGCAGACCCCGGCAGCCCGGCGGAATACCAGGACACATGCTTGCGTGCGAGCCGCAGACCCGGACGCTCGCCGAAATGGTCAAGCATCATGCGATAATGACGCAGGGCGATTTCTTTTTCCGTGGCCAGATCGGGATCCGGCACGTCTTCGCCTGTCCGCAGGGACTGCGCCACCTGTGCCGTGAACCACGGGCGGCCATAGCAACCCCGCCCGATCATGACGCCATCGGCCTGAGACTGGTGTAGCGCCTCACGCGCATCGCGGATGGTGTTGATATCGCCATTGACGATAACCGGCAGCGACACCGCGTCCTTCACCGTTTTGACGAAACGCCAGTCCGCCGTGCCGTTATAGAACATCTGCCGGGTGCGACCGTGGACCGTCACAAGCCGGATTCCGCTCTCTTCCGCGATTTTTGCCAGACGCGGCGCATTGAGGGAGTTGTGGTCCCACCCCATGCGCATCTTAAGCGTCACCGGCACATTCACGGCCCGCGCCGTGGCTTCCAGCAGCTTCCCGGCCAGAACCTCGTCGCGCATCAGTGCGGAGCCAGCCATCTGCCCGATCGCCACTTTCTTCACCGGACAGCCAAAATTGATGTCGATGAGGTTTGCCCCTCCATCGACCGAAATCTTCGCCGCCTGCGCCATGGCTTCGGGATCACACCCGGCAAGCTGGACCGCATTGGGACCGCGCTCGGCCATCCGAGCCATACGCATGGTGTTTTCGTTCTCACGGATCATCGCCCAGGAGGCGATCATTTCCGATACGACAAGCCCTGCTCCCAGATCGCGCGCGAGCTGACGGAACGGCAGATCCGTCACCCCCGAGAGCGGGGCGAGAATCACCGGGTCCTCGATCACCACGCCCTGCCCCAGATCAATGGGTTTCAGAACACGGTTCGGAGGGGCGGTTTCAGGCGCGTCGGGCGTGACGGAAGGTGAGGAAACAGTCATGGCCCTTCCAATTTACCGCCCTGCCCCCGCAAGCGCAAACGCTCCTTTGAACGCAACCCGCCTTACGGTCCGCGCGCTATGGCCTGTGACAGTTTCCACGCCCATCCGGCCAGTGCTTTTACGGAGAAGACCATGCCGCATATCACGACCAGTGACGGAATCCGCATCCATTACGAGGAACAGGGGCACGGACGGCCCATCGTCATGATTCATGGCTGGACGTTTTCGGGACGCTTCTTTCACCGCAATGTCGGCCCGATCTCCGAACAGGCCCGCGTCATCACTGTGGACCTGCGCGGCCACGGACGTTCGGAAAAACCATCACATGGTTACAGGATCGCCCGTCTGGCCGCCGATCTGCGGGATCTGCTGGTGGCGCTGAACCTGCGGGACGTCACGGTTCTGGGCTGGTCGATCGGCTGTCCGGTCATCTGGTCGTATCTGGAACTGTTCGGATCAGAGCGCATCCGCAACGCCATATTCGTCCAGCAGACCCCGAAACAGTATTATTCTGCTGACTGGAAGCTCGGCCATGCCGACTGTTACGACCAGGCGGGCCTGACGGCCGTACAGCAGCAGCTGACCCTTACCCCGGAAGACTTCGACCTGGCCAATCTGGAAAACTGCATCTGTCATCCGCTTGCGGACGAGGAAAAGGCCTTCCTGCTTCGGGAGATGGCGCAAAGTCCCTCACATGCCCGCAGCGCCATGATGGCCGACCACACCACGCAGGACTGGCGCGATGTCCTGCCGCGTTTCACGCTTCCGGCTCTGATGATGGTGGCCCGCAAGGACAAGGTCCTTAACCCGGAGGGGCCCGCCTGGGTCGCGCAGCACATGCCCAACTGCCAGGGCGTAGACTTTACGGACAGTGCCCACATGGTCTTTCTCGATGAGACCGAAAAATTCAACCGCACCGTTCTCGACTTCATGAAGGGCTGATCCCATGACGACACTGCCTTTCAGCTTCGGCATGAACGAATTCACGACCCAGCCCTGGTCATTCGAGGAAGACGTAACCCGTTACTGCGCGCTTGACGTGGATGCGATCGAGATCTGCGAAGCCAAGCTCGATCCAAACCGCATCGAAGAACAGATGCGCCTTGTGAGAGAGAGCGGCCTGACCGTCAGTGCCGTGCAGCCTGCTGTGCGTACATTTTTCGGCAGCGCCATGGTGCCCGAGCCCGGCGCACCCGAAGCCCGCGTCGAACGTCTGACCCGGAGTCTGAAAACCCTAGCCCCGCATGTGCCCGGCAGCGTTTTCGTCACCAATACCGGCGCCCCACCCAAGGGCAATATGCGCCGCACCATGGACGAGACGGTGCGCTTTCTGCGTGCCCTCTGCCCCCTTGCGGACGATCTGGGTGTCTCCCTGTCACTGGAACCGCTCAACCCGACCTCTGTAAACACCGAAAGTGCGATCTGGACCATCGAACAGGCGCTGGACATCATCGATGGCGTCGGACACTCCGCCATGGGTCTGTGCCTGGATTACTGGAACATCTGGCAGCAGAAAGACGTCTGCGCGGCCATCCGGGCCGCAGGCCGGAAGATCAACGTTCTTCAGGTCAGCGACTGGCGCACACCCTGGTCCGCAGCGGACCGTCTGATCCCCGGCGATGGCTGCATTCCGCTTCATGAAATGCTGCATGCCACATGGGATGCAGGTTTTCGGGGCGCCTGCACTGTGGAGATCTTCTCATCCGGCGTGCCGGACAGCCTCTATGACCGTGACCTGAACGAAGTCATCCGCTTCTGCCGCGAAGGACTGAATCAGGCCTGGACCAGTACAGCCTGATTTTCAGTCGACTATTTTCATTCGGTCGGCCCGATTTCCTCGCGATGCCGCTTCAGACCGTCCTGCGTGATGACGAAGCGTCCGTCATCTCGCAGTTCAGACAGCCCCAGCCGCTCCAGTCGCTCCAGACAGGGCTGGTCCTTCAAACCTGTCGGACGGCCCGTCGCGCCACAGAGCAGGAGCCGGTGCAGCGTCGAACGGCAGCACGTCTCAAGATAAGGCTCGTCATAGGATTCAGCGGTGAAGGCATTGGACATGCTCTCGCGTCTATCGTGTCCCCACGCCACGGCCAAGACAAAACGACGTCACCCATCGTCCAGAGCTGTGAGGCAGGTGCTTCACAGTGCGGATTGGAGTATGGAAACGATTCATGATCGATCTCGGAACGCTCGTCACCCCCCTCCTGCACCGCTTCGACACCGAAACGGCGCATGAACTCGCCATTCACTCTCTCGCTCTTGGCCTCGGTGGTCAGGCTCCGAAAGACGTCCCGGCCCTCTCGACCCGCACGCTCGGCCTGCGCTTTCCCAACCCGATCGGCCTGGCCGCCGGGTTCGATAAAGACGCCCGCGCCATCCGCCCGCTTGCCAAGCTGGGCTTCGGGCATATCGAGGCCGGAACCGTGACGCCTCGCCCCCAGCCCGGCAATCCGGGCCCACGCCTGTTCCGGCTGGTCGAGGACGGCGCGATCATCAACCGCATGGGGTTCAATGGCTGCGGCGTTGACCGCTTCTGCCGACGTCTCGCCCGTCTGCACCGTCCGATGCCCAATGGCCGGATGCGCGGCCCGACTGTGCCGCTGGGTGTGAATATCGGCATCAACAAGACCGGTTCCGACCCGCTGCGGGACTATCCCGAACTTGTAGCCCGCGTGCGCCCGTATGCCGACTACATCACGATGAACCTGTCGTCGCCCAACACACCGGGACTGCGGGATCTTCAGTCGGCGGCGATGCTGAAAGAGCTTCTCGCGGCCATCAACACGCGCAATCCCGAACGGCCGCCGCTTCTGGTCAAGCTCGCGCCGGATCTGGATGACAGCTCCTACGAACCGATCCTCGAGGCCGCCATCGACGGCGGCGCGCAGGGTCTGATCCTGACCAACACAACCATCGCTCGTCCTGGTACCCTGCGCGATCCGGCAGCCCGCGAGACCGGCGGCCTGTCCGGACGCCCTCTGGCAGCCCGCTCTCGGGATGTGCTGCGGATTGTCTCGGGGCTGAACAAGGGTCGGCTGGCGCTCATCTCCTGCGGTGGGATCGAAACCGGAGAGGACATTCTTGCCCGCATCCGCATGGGCGCGGACATGGTGCAGATCTATTCGTCCTTCGTGCTTCAGGGCCCCGGCATCCTGAGCCGCATGAAACAGGAACTTCTGGACGCCATGCGCCGCGACGGCTTCGAGTCGATCGCGGATGCCCATGGGGTCGACTGGCAGGACTAAGCATTCAGGTCCTTCCCGGTTCGGGGCATCTTTCCTGATCCGGGAAAGGTGCCCTTTTCATATCCGTACTGTCCGCAGCAATCGAACCTCTGTCTCTGCAAACCGTTGAAAACCCATCAAGACACTGAACGGAACACCCGACGCATGACCACACGGCCTGCCGCGCGCGCCTTTTCATCTTTCAGCAGACAGCGGTCCGGAGCCGTTTGTGGACGTACTCTGGGTGTTCTGTTCGTCACTGTTGCGCTGGCATTTGCCGGACTGGCTCCTCCTATCGCGCTCGCTGCACCTCAGGCTGCTTCCGCCCCGGCAGTCGCCGTGCCTTCCAAAAAAGATGTTGGAAAAGATTCACAGTCCGATCCCACCACGTCCGGTCTGGGATGGGCTGCGGTTTCCACCACCATTGCTCATCAGCTCGACGACAGCGCCACCACTCTGCGGCAGGTCTTCGCCGTTCTGAACCGCAAGGACGAAAATACGGGCAACAGCGAGCTCGACAGCCTGTCGTCCCGGATCCAGAAGGTCCAGCAGAACACGCAGGACGCCGTCACGCAGATCCAGTCCTATGACAACATCACCGAATCTTTTCTGAAGATCCTCGGCACCAGCGCGGCGGAAAACGAAGATCCCTCCGTCACGGCACAGCGCCAGCGGATGCAGCAGAATGCGCAGTCCGTGAAATCGGCCCTGATCCGCGCCAGACTCTATAATCTTCAGGCCCAGCAGCTCAACACAGCCATCAACGCGCGCCGCACACAGCTTCAGCATGCGGCACTGTCCGAACACACGGTTTCACCGCTGGCTCCGCGCTTCTGGAATACACTCCTGACCGAACGCGCCGAAAACCACTCTTCGTTTCATCCGGGCGGTGTTCTGGCGGACTGGCTCCATCTCCTGATCGGCTGCGCGATCACCTTCGTGGTCATTGGCCTTAGCTCCCCTCTGATCCTGCGTCTGCTCAAGCGTTGTGGTGCCCATTTCCGCCCCGCCACTGAAGACAGCGTGAAAGAGGCTCTCTCCGCCAGCATCATTGCCATCACGCTCAATGGTGCGCTGGAAGCCCTGATCGCTACCCTGACATGGTTCATCTGGGCTGCGGCCACCCTGCCCGATGGTGGCGGCCCGATCGGTGCGATCATTGGCGAGACCGTTCCCGTCTGCGGCTTCATCATTGGCGCCGGTCTGCCAGTATTCGGACGGAGCGGCGTTCTGGCACAGGGCAATCCCGGTGAGCGCAAGGCGCTTCGGGGAGTGGACTGGATTCTGGCGATCAGCATTCTTCTTCTGGACCTGCTGCGTGCGTTTCAGGCCCAGGATGCTTTTGGCCCAACGCTTCAGATCCTGCTGGAAATCGTGTTCTCCATCGCCATCGGCCTGTGTGCCGTGGATACGTTCCGCCGACTGGGCAACCAGAACGATACGCGCGGCTTCGCGCCGTCCGCACTCGGTGTGTCCAGCCTGCTTCTGACCGTCACGGTCATTTCCATCCTGCTGGGCTATGTGGCCTTCGCCTTCACACTCAATGGCTGGCTGCTCTCGCTGGGCACGGGCGTGGCCATCGTGGCACTTCTGGGTCTGTGCTGGCGCGATGTTCTGGAGCGGCTGTTCTCGGAAGGTAGTTTCTTCAGCCTCCGCCTGATGCAGCTTGGCCTTCCCCAACCCCGCCTGTCGCAGATCGGAGTGATCCTTTCCGGGCTTGGAAATATCCTGCTGCTTCTGCTGCTGTTTTCCATTGCACAGACAGATGGCAGCTTCAGCGTCACGGACATTACCAACAGGCTCTGGCTGCTGTTCGTCGGCAACACCATCCACGGCGTAAAGATCTCTCTCGATACAGTCGTGCTGGTCATCGTGCTGGCCGTGGCCGCCTATTACATCATCCGCCAGACCCGAAGCTGGATCAGGGACCGTTTCTTCCCCACAACCCGCCTCGACATCGGCAGCCGGACGTCGATCCTCAGCATTTTCACCTATTGCTCGTGGATCCTTGTTGGCCTTGGTATTCTCTCCATTGCCGGGGTGTCCGTGCAGAACCTGACCTGGGTGGTCAGTGCCCTCTCGGTCGGTATCGGTTTCGGTCTGCAATCCATCGTGCAGAACTTCGTCTCCGGCGTTATTCTCATGGCCGA
The DNA here is from genome assembly GCF_002723915.1 of Gluconobacter albidus. GTDB lineage: Bacteria > Pseudomonadota > Alphaproteobacteria > Acetobacterales > Acetobacteraceae > Gluconobacter > Gluconobacter albidus. The sequence goes on along the minus strand of NZ_BEWL01000002.1, from coordinate 215,738 downwards.
GCGGCCGGTGCGCGTTGGCGACATGGTTGAGATTGCCGGCACACGGGGCGATATCAAACGCATCAGCATCCGCGCGACCGATATCGGGCTGAGTGATGGTTCGACCATGATCGTTCCGAACTCCCAGTTCATCACGACAAGCGTCAAGAACGCCACGCTGAGCGGAGCAACGGGCAGCCTTACCCTGACATTTCAGGTGCCGGTGGCGACCCATCCGGAAAGGGCAAAATCCATGCTGCTGGAAGTTGCGGCACATCGCGACGAAGTCCTCGCGACACCTGCCCCGAAAGTTCGGGTCAGTGCCATTACTGCAGACAGCCTGACCCTGACCCTGAGTATCGCCCTCGCCTCCGCCCGGGACGCCAGCAGCGTGCAGGATGCCATTCTTTTTGACGTCTTCCGCCGGTTTCGTTCCGAAGGTATCGCCATCACGACAGCCTGATCAAAAATACAGGGCGGGACTCCGGGAAATACTCGATTTCTGGACGGACTGACCATAATGTCAGTCCGTCCAGAGAAATCAGGATTCAGACCGATGCCGTCTCCGACACATATTCCCGGTGAAAAGTCAGGCGGACAGGTCTTTCATCTGCCTGTGCGCTCCAAAACGCTTTCCAGAGCGGAAGCAGCAGCCCATCTCGCGCTACCAGAACGCAGGATGAAGCTGCTTTCCCTTCTCGGCACGGGGCCTGCGCACACGCAGGGTCCTGATGGCAGAATTGCCTATCGCCGGGAGGATCTGGAACTCTATCTTACGGCCCTGCACGAAAAAGCCGATATTTCCGGGACTGAAATGACGCGCCGCCGGGCACAGGCGGCGCCCAGCCGTCAACGCGCGCTGGAGCTCGTGCAGATCAACAGCAAAACCGGATTTCCCGATCCTGACCCGTTCATGATGCTGGCCACCGGCGCAGATGCCCGTCACCACGCCTGTTTTTTCGTCATCAAGGTCATGGCGCTATTCGGGCTGATCATGCTCTGCATTTCGTCCACCCCGCTGCTGCGGGCGCATTTCAACTGACGAATCCTCCAGACGCTCCCCTGTCGCCTTCAGAAGGCAACAGGAGTTTCAGCCATGACGGTCCATCAGCATGTTCGTCACCGCTGCCTTGAAGGGCAGAAGGCGGTTGGCCACCGCAAGCCCGGCCCGGCGCGCCATGAGGAACGGAGCTTCGTCGCGGGTGTAAACGGTTGCAATCGCATTGGTGGCCGCAAAAAGCGGCGCCGTGGCCAGACGATGCGTGCGTTCGAAACGGGACAGAACGGATGGGTCACCCGCATCGCCCGGGCCGTCCGCAATCGCCTTGGCCAGAACCTCCTGCCCCTTGAGGCCAAGATTGAACCCGTGCGCCGTAATCGGGTGCATCCCCACCGCGGCATCCCCGATCAGGGCCAGACGCGGCGCCTGAAAGCGATGGGCGTAAACGGCTTTGAGCGGATAGACGCAGCGCGCGCTCTCCAGCGTCATTGGCCCCATACGGCCCTGCGTACGGGCGGTGATATCTTCGCTGAAGGCCTTCCCATCGAGCGCCTTGAGACGCGCGATCTCGTCCGGCTCCAGCGTCAGAACCAGCGACGAACAGGAGCCCGGACGGTCATCTGCTGCGACCGGCAGAAGAGCAATCGTCTGCCCTTCATCAAACCACTGAAGCGCCGTATTGGCATGCGGCTCGGGATGCCGCATCCGGCAGACCATGATTTTGCGCTGGAAATCGTGAACGATCGCCCCGATCCCGGCTTCGGTCCGCAGGCGTGAAAAACGCCCGTCTGCCGCGATCAGCAGATCAGCCTCAAGACGCTCGCCATTGGCCAGAACAACGCCTGCCGAGCGCGTATCGTGCCAGGAACTGGCAATGCCTTCTCCGGCCTTGATCTTCACGCCGGGCATCCGCGACACCACGCGATACAGCGCTCGCCGGATCAGATGGTTCGCCACCATATGTCCGAGCGCATCGGGGCCATCGGCTGGCGCATCGAACAGAAGCGGCGGATTTCCCGTCTTTCCGGTCTCAATCCGGGCCGTATACATCGGGCAGATGCTGCCAGCGGGGATTTCGTCCCATGCCCCGACGGCCTTCAGCCATTCCGAGGCATGATGTGTCAGCGCGATTTCCCGCCCGTCAAAAGGCGGATCGGCCAGCACATCCACAGATGACCGCTCGACAAGGCAGACCCTGCGTCCGTCCCGCGCCAGTGAGAGAGCCGCAGCCAGCCCGACCGGACCACCACCGGCGATAATAACGTCGTAACGCATCAGCTCAGCCGGCATCAGCAGCGAACTTGATGGCGTCTCCCTTCCAGACCGCCATGTAATCGTCGACTTCAGGACGTTTGCGCTCATCCGAATGCTTTCCGGGCGTTCCGACGAACAGGAAACCTGCCAGACGATGCGGCTCGGGCAGCCCGAGCGACTCAAGAAGTACGCGGTCCTCGCAGAATGGACCCGTCACCCACATGCCGCCGAATCCGGACGCATGGAGCGCGTTCAGGACGTTCATCGCCCCTGCCGCCACAGCCATTTCCTGTTCGATGACCGGGATTTTTCCTTCCGGCTTAAGATGCATCCCGAGTGCTATGATCATCGGCATGTTGGAAAAGCGGTGATGGCGCTTGGTCTTCTTGGCCTCGGGCGCATCAGGCTCCTGCCGCCCCATCGCTTCCACCACGAGATCCGCGAACGCCTCGCGATGCTTGCCCTTGATCACCGTATAGCGCCAGGGCCGCATCTTCCCGTGATCCGGGGCCCGCAGACCTGCGGAGAGAATGGTGCGGAGGTCATCCCCCTTCGGTGGAGGCTCGACGAGATGGTCCGTCGAGGCGCGGGAGAGAAGGACGTCGAGGGGAGAATGATGATGTGCCATAATCAGGAAATATGGGCCTATCTCTCCTCCCCGCCAAGGGCAATTTCCTGACACGGCCCACTTCAAGGAAACGTGACGCCCTTTCGGGCCATCTCCCGCGAGAACGTACTTTCCCCGCTCCCTTTTTCTGCCTTTGCTTTTTCTTTCTGCCTACGTACGGATTTTGCACTCATGTTGGCTGGACAACGTGGAAATCCGCGCCATGCTGGTGTAGCAGGGATGTCATGAACGACATCCGCCACGCCAGCCTGCATCGCGCCACCAGCGAAACCGACATCACCCTTGCCCTCACGCTCGACGGCGAAGGCCGCTCCGACGTGGACAGCGGCATCGGCTTTTTCGATCACATGCTGACGGCGCTGGCCAAACATGGCGGCTTCAACCTTGACCTGAAGGCCAGGGGAGACCTGCATATCGACGGGCATCATACCGTCGAGGATGTCGGCATCGTTTTCGGACAGGCCTTCCGTCAGGCCATCGGCGACAAGCGCGGCATCGAGCGTTTCGGCCATGCCCTCGTCCCGCTGGACGAAGCCCTGTGCGAAGCCGCGGTGGATATTTCCGGCCGTCCCTATCTCGCATGGAATGTCGTCTTCCCCCGCGAGAAGATCGGCACGATGGACACGGAACTGTTCGAAGAGTTTTTCCGCGCCTTCGCCATGTCCGCCCATATCGCCCTGCATCTGACCTGCAAGGCCGGCACAAACGCCCATCACATCGCCGAAAGCGGCTTCAAGGCCGTTGCCCGCGCCCTGAAGGTGGCGGTCTCGCATGATCCGCGTTCGGCGGGAGCCATTCCCTCCACCAAGGGCGTGCTGTGAAGCTTTACATTCCCTGCACAAAGCCCGGTGCTTCCGGCCCGCAGATGCCCGTCATGGTGCAGGACGGCTTTTCATGGCGCGTCCTGTTTTTCGGCTGGTTTGGTCTGCTGACCTATGGCGCATGGATTTCCGCCCTTCTGGCCGCAGCCGTGACGATGATCCTGCTGCATGTCCTGAAAGGATTCTGGTCCCGGCTGGACCTGATCGTGGCCATCCACGTTGTGCTCGCCAGCTTCACGGCTGAGATCCGTCTGTGGGAACAGCGCCTGAACGGCCGCGTCCCCGGCACGCCCATCGCCGCCCCCAGCCGGGACATCGCGCTCCTGCGCTGGATGGACCAGCAGCAATACGCCCCTTCCTACGGCACATCCCCGGAGTTTCCATGCGCGTCGTCGTAATTGACTACAATGGCGGAAATCTCGCCTCGGCCGCACAGGCTGCCCGCAAGGCCGCGACGCGCAAGGGAATCGAGGCCGATGTCGTCATCTCCCGCGACGCAGACGACATCCTCACCGCAGACCGCCTGATCCTCCCCGGTCAGGGCGCATTCGCAGACTGCGCGCAGGGTCTCGGCCCGGAACTGCGCACTATGCTGGAAACCGCAACCGCCAATGGTACACCCTTTCTCGGCATCTGCGTCGGCATGCAGCTTATGTGCGAATATGGCCTCGAACATGGACGCACCGAAGGGCTGGGCTGGATTTCCGGCAATATCCGCCGCATGGATGAAGCCGCCAGTGCGGGCCTGCGCCTGCCGCATATGGGCTGGAACACGCTGGACTTCACGCCCGGCGCGCATCTGCTGACGGACGGTCTCACGCCTGGCAATCACGGTTATTTCGTTCACTCCTATGCCCTGCATGACGGGACGGACAGCGATCTGGTCGCCACCGCGCAGTACGGCACGCAGGTTCCGGCCATCGTCGCTCGCGGGAACCGCTGCGGCACGCAGTTCCACGTTGAAAAAAGCCAGGATGTCGGCCTGACTATCCTCGGCAACTTCCTGCGGTGGACTTCATGACGATCACCTGCGAACGGGTCGTCTCGTCGCTATCACCCGAAGATCTGGATGCCCTGATCGAAGCGACATCGGCCGGCATTCTGGACGGCGGCGGCTTCGGCTGGCTCCAGCCTCCTGGCCCGCAGGCTCTCGCTCGCTATTTCGAAGGGCTGCTGCTCGTCCCTGAGCGCAGCTTCTACGTCGTACGCGAAAATGGTGTGATCTGCGGCGCGGGGCAGCTTGTGCGTCCCCCTGCAAGTTATGAAGCCCATGCGGCAACCGCCAACCTGACCGGCTTTTTCGTGGCGCCCTATGCCCGAGGCCGCGGTCTGGGACGCGCGCTTCTGGAAGCCATGCTCAAGGGCGCAAAGGCCATTGGCTGCAAGGTTGTAAACTGCGACATCCGCGAAACGCATGTCGCCGCTATCGGGCTGTTCCGGTCATTCGAATTCGAACACTGGGGCACGCATCCTTATTATGCACGGATCGGAGGGCAGACGGTGCGCGGACTTTTTCTCTCAAAACTTCTGGCAAACGAGAACGAGGCCGCCCGCTGGCAGTCCAGCATCGCGATGCCTGACGCCAGTGGTTCCGCACCCGATGCGCTCGCCGAACCGGAAGCGCACGCTCCGGCACACGGCCTGACGCTCTATCCTGCCATCGACCTCAAGGACGGCGCCTGCGTCCGCCTGCGCCGCGGGGAAATGGAAGATGCCACCCATTATTCCGACGATCCCGGGGCACAGGCCCGTCTGTTCGCCGAGGCCGGGTGCCGTCACATCCATGTCGTGGATCTGAACGGTGCCTTTGCTGGCCGCTCCACCAATATTCCGGCCATTGAATCCATCGTGAAGGCTACAAGCCTTCCCGTACAGCTCGGCGGTGGCATCCGGGATATGGCTGCGATTGAACGCTGGCTCGAAGCGGGCGTCTCCCGCGTCATTCTCGGCTCCGTGGCCGTCAAGGACCCCGAACTGGTTCGGCAGGCCGCTCGTGCTTTCCCGGGGCGCATCGTCGCTGGCATCGACGCCCGACAGGGCCGCGTCGCCACCGAAGGCTGGGCAGAAGTCTCCGAACTCGAAGCCAACGACCTTGCTTTGCGCATGGAAGATGCCGGTGTCGCCGCTGTGATCTTCACCGAGATCACCCGCGACGGCATGCTGGCCGGGCTGGATCTGGAACAGACCGCCGATATGGCCCGCCGCCTGTCCATTCCCGTCATCGCCAGCGGCGGGGTCGGCAATCTGGAGCATCTCAAGGCCCTGCGCGACATCGCACGGGACGTTCCAGGCATTTCCGGTGCCATTGTCGGTCGCGCCCTCTATGATGGTCGCATCGCGCTCAAAGACGCTCTGGACGTCCTCGGATCATGCTGAAACTGCGCGTCATCCCCTGTCTGGACGTCAAGGACGGTCGCGTCGTCAAAGGCGTGAACTTCGTCTCCCTGCGCGATGCGGGCGATCCGGTCGAACAGGCCAAGCTCTATGACGCTGCCGGCGCTGACGAACTGACCTTTCTCGACATCACGGCCAGCGTCGAAAACCGGGACACCATCCTTGATGTCGTCCGCCGCACGGCCGAGGCTATCTGCCTCCCCCTGACCGTGGGTGGAGGGGTGCGCACCTGTGAAGACATGCGCCGCCTCCTGCTGGCCGGTGCCGATAAATGCGCCGTCAACTCGGCCGCCATCAAAAATCCGGCCCTGATCCGCGAAGCTTCTGAACGCTTCGGCAGCCAGTGCATTGTCGTCGCCATCGACGCACGATCCAATGGACAGGGCGGATGGGAAGTCTATGCCAAGGGCGGCCGCGAACCCACGGGGCTGGATGTCGTGGAATGGGCGCGGAAAATGCAGGATCTGGGCGCAGGCGAAATCCTGCTCACCAGCATGGACCGCGACGGCACCCGCGCAGGCTTTGACCTCGACCTGCTGCGCGCGGTCTGCAACGCCGTGACAGTTCCGGTCGTCGCTTCTGGTGGTGTGGGCGAATTACAGCATTTCGTGGAAGGTGCAGAAGTTGGCGCAAGTGGCCTTCTGGCGGCAAGTGTGTTCCACTTCGGCCAGTTCCGGATTGATGAAGTCAAGAACGCGCTGAACAAGGCCGGCCTGCCGGTCAGGCTTGGAGAATAAGATCATGGGTAAACCCGCCACCAAACCGGCTCCAAAGCCTTCGAAGCAGCAGGACGATAAAAAGTCTGATGCCCTGCAGGAACAGGTCCTCCAGCGCCTCTATGACACGGTTCAGTCCCGTCGTGGCACTGATCCGTCGCTTAGCCATTCCGCGCGCCTGATGTCCCGCGGCCGCAACAAGATCGCCCAGAAATTCGGCGAAGAAGCCGTGGAATGCCTGATCGAAGCCGTCAACGGCAACCGCAAGGAACTGATCGGGGAAAGCGCGGACGTGCTGTACCACCTGATCGTCATGTGGGTGGACGCAGGCGTCTCACCCGAAGACGTCTGGACAGAGCTCAAGCGCCGCGAAGGCACGAGCGGCATCGCCGAAAAAGCTGCCCGCCCCAAGGAAAAGCTCGGCTGAGCAGGAGCCCGACCATGACATACGATCCCGGCAATATCTTCGCCCGCATCCTGCGCAGAGAAATTCCTGCGCATACCGTTTATGAAGACGACTTCGCCCTTGCCTTCCACGACATCGCCCCGCAGGCTCCGATCCACGTTCTGGTCATCCCCAAGGGCCCTTACGTTTCCATTGCCGATTTCGGTGCGACAGCCTCTGCGGAAGAAATCACGGGCTTCTGGCGCGCGGTCTCAAAAATCGCTGAAGAACAGGGCCTGACCCACGAAGGTTTTCGACTCATCAGCAATTCCGGCCCCAATTCCGGACAGGAAGTTCCCCATTTCCATGTTCATCTCTTCGGCGGAAAAAGCCTGGGTCCCCTCCTGACACAAAAAACTTCCTAAATAATGCTTGCCAAGATCCGAAGGGCCTCCTATTAAGCCCTTCGCCTCGTCCCATTCGTCTAGAGGCCTAGGACACTGCCCTCTCACGGCGGCAACAGGGGTTCGAATCCCCTATGGGACACCATCTGATTTATTGCAGTCTTGTGCAAATTTCACAGATGATTAAGCGGCAGGTCAACTTTTAAAATGTTGGGTTATTCCTGAAATAATCGGGAAAATACGGGCTCTGATTCAGGCCTTTACGACATGTAACCCGCTGAATTACGTCGGCATCACGCACGGCAGGTGAATTTATTCGGAAGTTTCTTTGAAAACGGACGAAGTATTTACTGCCTCAGAGAATACTACAGGACGCTGCGGGCTATCGTTAACCCGCAGGCTGAAGACGTCAGGGCGTGCATAATGGCCGGCAACGTCGAGATCGTATTTGCCGCGGATCACGTCGTCCAGATCAATATCGGCCGTAAGGACGGCTTCACGATCATAGATTGGTCCGGCAATGATTTCCCCGAGCGGACTGACGATCACGCTGCCGCCACGAATGAGCACGGTCTCCGGGTCATTGCCCTGATGGCAGGTATAATTTTCTGGCGCGTCGGCGCGCGTCATGTACTGACAGGCGCTGAGAACAAACGTCCGCCCTTCATAGGCAATATGCCGCATTGAAGCCTGCCAGATGTCGCGCTCGTCCACCGTGGGCGCGCACCAGAGATTGATGCCCCGTGCATACATGCTCTGACGCAGGTCTGGCATATAATTTTCCCAGCAGATTGCAGCTCCGATCCGCCCGATATCCGTATCGAAGACTGGAATGGTCGAACCGTCCCCCTGCCCCCAGACCAGCCTTTCGGTTCCGGTCGGCATCAGCTTGCGATGTTTGCCCAGAAGATTTCCGTCAGGCCCGAAAAAAAGCGCCGTACAGTAAAGCGTGGCGCCGTCACGCTCGATGACACCAACGACAAGATGTGCCTTCATTTTCGCTGCGAAAGAGCCGATCCGCGCTGTTTCTACCCCTGGCACATCAATTGCCGCTTTCCAGTAGCGCAGATAGTCCTCACGCCCTCCCGGGAAACGACTGCCCAGAACAGCGCCGAAATTTAGCCCCTTTGGATAGCCGCCGACATACGCCTCCGGAAAGACTGCAAGCTCAACGCCCTGTGCCGCAGCAGCTTCGCAATGGGCTTCCATCCGATCCAGTGTGCGGGGGGTGTCGAAGAGACTGGTTCCTGCCTGAATGACGGCGACGCGACGCTGGCTCATGTCCGGATCTCTTATGGAGGTGGTGGATTGCAATGGCGGAGAGAGTGGACTTCCCTGCATTATCGGGCAAATTGATTGTTTTGATAGTCAAAATCACCATGGTCGATATTTCACGCCTTGATTTCAATCTGGCCACCACCTTTCTCGCACTCTGGGAAGAACGCAGCGTCTCCAGAGCGGCACACCGATTGTCCCTGAGCCAGTCGGCTGTCAGTGCTTCTCTGGCGCGCCTGCGGGAAGCGGCAGATGATCCATTGTTCGTCCGTACGCGTGAGGGCATGCAACCCACCCTTCGGGCGATTGCCATGGCAGAGCCACTTCAGGACGGAGTGGCCCGGATCCATACAGCGTTCTCGACCGTCACGGCATTTGATCCGGCAACCAGCCGGCAGCACTTTTCCTTGGGAATGTCAGACGATTTCCAGATCGCAATCGGCCCACTGATCGCAAGGCGGCTGGCAGCGGAAGCGCCCCGTATTTCAGTAACGTTCAGGCAGGCCAACAGGCACCGGGTCGAGGCGCTTTTCGCAGCGGGCGAAATCGACTTTGCCCTGGTTGCACAGCCAAACGTGCGTTCCGGATTACAGCAGCAGGAGATTGGACAGTCCGGTTATGCCTGTCTGCTTGATCCGATCGCCTGTGGCCTTACACTTCCACTGCGTCTCGAAGACTATCTGGCTCTGCCACATCTTCTGGTGTCGTTTTCAGGCCGCGAGGGCATTGTAGATCATGTCCTGAAGAATCTTGGCCTGTCGCGACGGGTACAAACGGCTTTAACGCATTTCTCTGCACTACCACCATTCCTGACCGGGACGCGGGCTGTTGCCACACTACCAGTGCACGCCGCTCGAAGTATTGCTGCAGTTTCGGGCCTTACGGTCTGCGCGGCGCCCATTGATCTGGGCGAATATTCTGTGTCGTTACTCTGGCAGCGTACGGCAGATAATCCCTGGATACGTCAGATCATCCGCGACGCTTTCGCACAGTTTCGGAAAACAGAAAATTAACCCGTCCGGAGAGCGGACTATCCCACGTTCACACCCGGCAGGGTCTTGCCGGGATTCAGGATATTTCCAGGATCAAAAGCCGCCTTGATCGCCCGCATCATATCAAGAGCCACAGTGTTTTTGTGCCGCGCCATGGATGGCAGCTTGCAAAGACCGATCCCATGTTCTGCCGAGAATGTCCCGTCCATTTCCACTGCGAGAGCATCAATGGCTGCACGCAGGGCCGCTTCGACTGCGGGGTCACTTCCTGAGGGCCACACCGTATAATGGATGTTTCCGTCACCAAAATGCGCGACGGCAATGTCCGTAAATCCGGGATCTATTGCAGCCATGATTTCCGGAATACGGTCGAGGTAGTCTGGAATCCGATCCAGCGGAACGGCAACATCAGTATCAATGACGGGATGGCGTTGAAAGGCGAGTTCTGCGGCGGCCTCCCGGAGCGCCCACATTTCCTGACGCTGTGTGTCACTCTGGGCGACAACGGCATCCACCAGTATCCCCCTCTCCAGAGCATCAGCCAGAACTGTCTCCAGAATCTCCCCTAGCTCCTCGTTCCGCACAGTCGCCAGTTCCACAAGAAGAACCGCAGGATAGGAGACATCGAAAAACCGGCGGCCCGCCGGCACGAGGGCCTCATATCCGGCAACGTAACTGCGGGACATGAACTCATAGGCCGTCACGGCATTCCCAGAAGCATCCTGGAAAGCATTCAGCAATGCAGGTGCTACGCTCAGATCTTCAAGCGCGACCAGCGCCGTTGCATGAAACAGAGGTCGAGGATGCAGTTTCAGGATGGCCGCAGTAATGATCCCGAGCTGCCCTTCCGCTCCGATGATGAGATCACGCAGATCGAAACCGGAATTGTCTTTCTTCAGGGCCGTCATCAGATCAAGGACAGAGCCGTCCGGAAGCACAACTTCAAGCCCCAGACAAAGATCGCGCACGTTGCCGTAACGCAGGACATTCGCACCCCCCGCATTGGTGGAGAGCACGCCCCCAATCATCGCAGAACCCGCCGCTCCAAACGCAAGCGGAAACGTCAAACCGTGCTGAGCGGCCGCGGAATCAAGCGCTGCCACAATGACGCCGGCTTCGACAATGGCCACACGGGCATCATTTCTGATCTCGCGGATCCTGTTCATCCGTTCGATGGAAACCAGAATGGCCTCCGGTCCATAAGCTCCGCCATTGAGGCCGGTATTGCCGGCGATCGGAACGACCGGAACATGATACTGGCCTGCAAGACGCAGGATCGCGGCGACCTCATCACGATTTGCGGGACGGACAACGGCCAGAGGCTGTCCCTCGAACTGGCCTGTCCAATCCCGTGACCAGCGCTCCGTTGCAGACCCCGCGAAGACCTGATCCACCCCGACAATCGCCTGCAATCCGGCATGGATCGCCTCTATCCGGTTATCCATTTCCATCATCACTCCTGTCCTGACCTGACATTCAGCCGCATGCGATCCCCGGTTTCTGGGAGAGTCCTCAGATATTGGCCTGACATATCAAAGACAGCACGGAAACGGCCGCCTCCCACTGCTGTCACTTCCGTGTCCGCATCATCTTCCTGGAACGCAATCATCCCGGATCGTTACAACCGGGAACTTTCTTATAGTCAGCCTTCCCCTAGCCTCAAGGGGTATAATAAAAATAAATACCAACCGGTCCAATTCTGATTATCATGATAGATTTAGAGCAAGATTCTGCTGTTTGCATCGCTTATCGTTTCTGTATCACACCAAATTTTATGGCTGGAACGGAACTGCCGATATGCTGACGAAAAACGGTTATAAAATCCTTCTTCTGTCGGGCTGTGCGCTATACTTCCAGCCAGCGCTGGCAGCATCCAGTGTGAAAACCGGAAAACCCGCTCCTACACATCATGCTCCTCGCAGCCGGGAAACTTCCCACCCCGCTCCCAAAGCCATTCCCGCGCACAAGGACGAATATATCTCGGTCCGCAAACAGGCCGTCGATGCCAACGGCGCTACGAACACGACGCCGGGCGGAGGTCTGATGCCCGTGCAGAGCGCAGCAAAATCCGTCAGCGGCGTCTCCCGGGACTACATTGCCAAACAGTCACCGACAGCCAATGCGGTGACCCTTCTTGCAATGAGCCCGGGCGTCGTTGTTGCAGCCAATGATCCCCTGGGTCTCAGCGACCGTATGAACGTCTCCATCCGCGGCCTGAACCAGACCGAACTGGGCACGACATATGAAGGCATGCCTGCAGGCGATCGCCTCTACTACACACCATTCGCAACCGAGTGGTCCGATACTGAGAACATCAGCCATCTCGAGGTTTCACAGGGTTCGCCTGATATTGAGGCTCCTGTCTACAACTCGGTGGGCGGTCAGATCCGGGCTTCTGCGCGGCAGCCTTCCCACAAGGCGGGCGGGTACATCGACCTCAGCGGTGGCAACAAATCCCTCAACCGACAGTTTATCCGCCTCGATAGCGGCGAAATCGGCCATACCGGCATCCGGAACTACACGTCCTTTTCCCACACGGAAGTGAACAACTGGCGTGGATCGGGCAACACGAAGCGTTATCATGTCGACAGCCATTTTCTGAAGGAATGGGGCCATAACAGCATCGCCCCGTTCTTCGCCTGGAACTGGATGCGCACGGACGTCTACACCAACCCCATCCTGAGCCAGTGGAAGCAGGACGGAATTTCCTATAACTACGCCGGAAAATACTCCTACGGCACATCCAATTACTACAAGCTGCGCTTCAACCAGCGGCAGAACGTCATCGCCGCCATGCCGACGGAGTTCGAACTTCTGCCGGAACTGACGTTCAAGATCACGCCTTACATCATGTATACGCGCGGCTTCATCAACAGTGGTGCAAACGTCAACGGGAATTCGATGTTCGTCGGAGACCAGTCGGTCGGAACGGTGCAGCTACCCTACAGCATCAACAATGTCGCTACCGTGGAAAACGTCGATGCCTATACGCAGGCCGCGGGTGGCCAGAACGCAACCCTGACATGGAAGCACAAATTCAATACCCTTCAGGTCGGCTACTGGTACGATTACTTCGACCACAACGAAAACACTTCGTACACACCAGTCGAACCCAACGGCAACGTGATGAACGAGTATGGCGGCAATCCGATCAAATCGTCTTCGGGAACGGTCATCGGAACCTATAATGGTCATCTCATCCAGCAGACAAACGCCCTCTTCATCAACGATACGATGAAATTTTTCGACGATCGCCTCGTGCTGAATGTAGGGTTCAAGGAAGTCATGGTCTCCCGCCATGCCACCAGCGCGATGCCCGGCCCGACTTATGCCGTTAACAAGAACGATGCAGAGCCGCTGCCACAGCTTTCAGTCAGCTATCGGATCACCCCCCATGACCAGGTCTATTTCAGTGCGTCGACGGCCTTCAAGGAACCGGCCGCTCTGAGCGCCTATGTCGACATCTACAGCGCCACAACGGGAAGAAAGACCAGCAGCCATTCGAGCAACCTCAAGCCGGAATATTCGATCTCCGAAGAAATCGGCTATCGCCATTACGGCGCAGTCAACTTCTCGGCGGCAGCGTTTAACTACAATCTGACCAACCGCCAGATTTCCAGCATCACCTACGTCAACAACAGCCCGCAGTCCTTCTCGGTCAATGGCGGCGGTCAGACGATCCGCGGCGTACAGGCGGAACTGAGCCTCCCTGCATGGCATCATTTCTCCCCCTATATTTCGGGCCAGTATCTCCATTCCGAAATGGGCAACAACATCCAGGTCGGAAACGATTACCTGCCGACCAAGGGAAAAGCTGCTGTTCTCGCTCCCAAATTCACCGGATCAATCGGTCTGAGCTACGACGACACCCGTTTCTTCGGAAACTTCACTTTCAACTACGTGGATTCACAATACAGCACTTTCATGAATGACCAGAGCATTCCGGCATTCAAGACGGCCAACCTGTCCGCCGGTTACCGCTTCAGGAAAATCGGCCCGGCCCAGCATCCGCAGATCCAGCTCAACCTGATGAATATCGGCGACGAGCACTATCTGTCCGGCGTGAACGGCATCGCCACGAACGCCCGCGCAACAAAGGGGATTTTCGGAACAGCCGTCGCCGCCGGGACACCGACCTATTATGTCGGCGGAGATTTTGCGGTTGCCTTCTCCCTAAGCTCCGATTTCTAACAACGATGCAGAGTCCAGATGCCTTCCCGCCTGCCCGCCACGATCTGGACCACGACCTGAGGACAAGAGGATACTGGAACAGTCCCTGGTGCATTCTCGGACTGGTTCTTCTCCCCGCGACATTCCTGATGGCCATCGACAAACAGGCGATGGTCGTCATGGCGCCCCAGATCCAGAACAGCCTCGGCTGCAGTCTGGGGCAGATCAGCAATGTCATTTCCGCATACTCTTTTACCTATGCCCTCTGCCAGATCCCCGCTGGCTGGGTCTGCCGCCAACTGGGCGCGGCCCGGACCTATGCGCTGGCCTGCCTGTTCTGGTCCGTTGCCCTGCTTTCCACGGCCTTTGCCACCACGATCGCAGAACTGATCCTGTGCCGCGCGCTCCTCGGCATCGGGCAGGCGCCGGACTGGACGGCCGCACTCATCACCGTGCAGCAACGCTTCAGTTCCATTCACCGCTCTTCCGTCATCGCAATCCTGCTGGCCGCACTCTCCCTTGGAGCCGTCGTGGGCGCGCCTCTTTCCGTTTTTCTTATGACATCGCTGTCATGGCGTCTGTGTTTTGCGATCTACGGAACAGTAGGGATCCTGCTCTTCGGCATTCTTCTGGCCTACAGCCGCAAAGCGGCAGAACCTTCCGTGCCGCAGAACAGGGCCAGCATGACAGAACCCTTCGCCCTGTCCCGCCTGTTCAGTATCGGAGGGGCCTATTTCTGTCTCATGGGCGTCGAAGGATTTTTTCTGGCCCTGTTCCCCCTGTACCTGAGGAACACATTCCACCTGAACATGAGCCATGTCGCCTGGTACGTTTCTGCATCCTATCTTGTCATTCTGCTGTCGAAGCTGCTGGGCGGCGTCGCGTCGGACATGCTGCTGCGCGCGGGTTTTTCGCAATGGCGCGCACGGGTTCCGCTTGGAATCGCAGGGCTCGGCGGCGGGACAGCCTTTCTGGCCGTGGCCCTGATGATGTCGAGCGGCACAGCCATGCTCCCTCTCGCCCTCATCGCCGCAGCATTTCTGGGATTAGGCCAGATCTCGATCTGGTCCTGCGTACAGGAGTTCGGCGGGGCATCCACGGCGCAGGTGTCATCGTGGACGCAGTTTCTGGGGAACCTGTCCGTTGCGGTGGTGCCGCTGGCCATGTCGTGGAGTGTTACGCTTCTCGGGGACTGGTGGCTGGCGGATGGGATGCTGGTGTTTCTGGGGCTGGCGGGGGTTGGAGCGCTGGCCTGTGTCCGAGCACCTATCAGGGCCTGAGGGTAAGGTCTCCGATCAGGAGGGCGACGGCCGCGCGGGTGGGTTCGATCACGGGGCGTTGGCAGATGTCTTCAAGATGCGGCTGGAAATGCGCCATGCCTGCACAGCCCATGAGGATCGTATCGGCGCCCTGATCGACGAGGCGTTTTGCCGCATCAACCATCCTGTCGAGCAGCGCATGATCCGTGGCCCCGGCAGCCGTGGTGCCGATGCCGAGACTGCCGGCATAGCGCTCACCCACGCCCATTCCGCGTACCAGACGGCGCTGACGGAAGACCGATTTTTCGGACAGGGCGATGATGCCGAAGCGGTCTGCCTTCGTCAGGGCGTGCAGGATCGCGCTTTCCCCGATCCCGCGGACTGCGGCGCCCGGTGTGTTTTCGCGCGCGCCCGCAACGCCCGGATCACTGAAACAGGCGATGGCGTAGGCTTCTGCCGGGTTGTCGCGGATGGCGCGCTGCACCAGCGGCGCGACCTCGTCGGCATCGCTCTGCAACGCAACACCCGGTGGGGCTTCGGGAAGATCCATCACATCAATCCGGAAGGACGTGCGCTCGCGCATCGGAGCAAGCGCGGCATCAATCGCACGCGTCACCTGAGACGAAGAATTGGGGTTGATAACGAGAATACGGTCAGGGAGCATGATCGGTGCACTCCTTGGGAACGGGCTGCGCCGGAAGGGCAGCATTTTCGGGCAGGTGCCATTTATGGATCAGGGACAGATAGGTTCCGTCCTGCTGAAGCGCCAAAAGCGCGTTTGAGACGCGGCAGGTGAAGGCGGCGTCCCCTTTGGGTAGGCCGATGCCCAAAGGACTCAGATGAAACGGCTCACCCAGAGCCTGAAGCGTGTGGCCGCTGATTTCAACCGTCCAGGGAAGCGTCAGGCTGTCTTGCAGGGCAGCAACCACGCGGCCTTCGCGAAGCTGGAGCCGCGCATCTGCTGAGTTTTCGGTCGCGAAGAGAAGGACGGGCGGACGATTTTTGGCCACGCAGTTACGATCGCTCCAAGCCAGAAGCTCGGCGGGAACGGAGGTCACGCGGCTGGCCGCCACCCTGCGGCCGCAGAGTTCAGGCAGGCTGGACGGGGCCTGATCATCTCCGGAGAGGGTGACGAACTGAAAACCCGATTGCAGATAATCGACAAAGGACACGCTCTGGCGTCGCAGGGGCGTATCCACCATGCCGTTGAAAAACATCCTGATCCGCCCCGTCAGAAGGGAGGGGATGAGTTGCGCAAAACCCGTCTCGACCATCCGGGGCGTCATGCCCATCCGCTGGCTCAGGGCCGTTGCGAGATCGACATCGAAGCCTTCGAGCACGCCCGTCGTGGTGTCGCGCATGTCGAGCGGCGGATAGCTGGGATACAGCCCCAGCGGGAGATCAGGGGCCTCGGCTTTTGCGGCACCGAGACCCAGAAGCGCGATGACCGCGAAGAAGTGCGGCATGAACCGCGCTACAAACGGGGGCATGGCGCGGCACATCAGCGGCGGGTCGGAAAGGTGGGCGGCACGAGTGTTTCCACGGACCGGCCCAGCCGGTCACGCTGGGCAACGGAGCCGACAATCCGCGCCTGCTCCTCGACCAGACGGGAAGTCGCACCTTCATAATCCATCGTGAGCACCCTCCCCTTCTCCACGACCTTGCGGCCCGCCACGTAGACGGAATGGATGGCGCGGTCATCGGCGGAGAAAATGAGCGAGCGCACCGGATCGATCGAGGGGCGCATCATCGGATGCGACAGATCGACCAGCACCAGATCGGCCGGACCACCGGTTTTCAGACGGCCGATATCGTCCCGTCCAAGCAGCGAGGCCCCAACGCAGGTGGCGGCATCGAACACGTCGCGCGTGGAGACGGCCTCGGGGCTCTGTTCCTGCACGCGGCCCAGATAGGCTGTCAGACGCAGATCATCGAGAATGGTGTGCGGATAGGTGTCCGTCCCCAGACCGATGCGGATTCCGGCGCGTTTGTAGCGCCCGAAATCGCGCAGGACGTAGCCGCGCCGGGCGAAAACCGTAGCGCAGTGCGCGACACCCGCGTCCCGGCTGGCGAGGATGTCGAGATCGCGTTTCGTGTGCCAGGGCGTGGACGGATGGTCGTCCAGAAAGATCGCATGGCCGACGATGCTGCGGCTGGAGAGCACGCCCAGACTGTCGAGCCACTGAACGGGCGTCATGCCGTGGCGGCGGGTGATTTCCTGAAACTCGACGATTGACTGCGCCGCATGGGTCTGCCACGGCAGGTCCCGTTTTTCGGCCGCGGCGAAGGAGGCTTTCAGAATTTCGGGGGAGCAGGTGTCGATCTGGGCGGGGACGATCATGCCGGACAGACGGCCCGATGCGTGGGCCTGTGCAGCGTCCACGGTTTCCAGCGCCTCATCCATCGAGCGCTGGCCGCCGTCCTCGCTCCAGCTGTAATCGACGGTATAGCCGTTCGTAGTTTTCCACGCGGCGGAGCGGAACATCGGCCCCAGACAGACCCTCAGCCCGCTTTCCGTCGCCGCATCGAGCCACCCGGCCCATGGCGTGGACAGGTCCACGATCGTGGTCACGCCCGAGAGCAGCATTTCGCTGTAGGCCACGCGTGCGCAGTCCGGCTTGCTGGCGGCATCGGCGCGGAAGACCGGCATGTATTCGTACAGGGACGAATAGAACAGGCCGGGCGAGCCGAGTTCATCGAACATGCCCCGGCTCATGGGTTCCGTCGCCGGGTGGGAATGGACATCTACCAGCCCCGGCATGGCCATGAGATCGCGCCCGTCCACATCGACCGGCAATGCGGCATACACGTCCGGCAGTTCCGATGCGGGGCCAGTGAAGACGATTTTGTCACCTTCGATCACGAGGTCGGTGTCGGGCGCATAGACATGCCCCGCACTACGCTCGTCCCACAGGACGGCCTGCCGCAGGCCGGAAATGCGGATCGGACGGGCGGTCATGGTGCGGTCGACCCGGCCGCTTCACACGCCTCGAAGTGACGGGCGATCTGCTCTCCGGTCGCGATCCAGACGTCACGACATTCGATCGTGTAGAGCAGGAAATTGCGCAGCAGGCGCAGGCGCATCGGACGGCCGCTGACCAGCGGGTGCAGGACGGTGCCAACCATGGCACCCCAGGCGCGGGTTTCGTCCAGCTCATCCTTCCACATGGACAGGACGTGTTCCTTCGGGAAGATCGAGCGCGCGCCAAAGCGGGTGCTGAGGCCGTGCATCCAGTCATCGAAACAGGAGGATGGCGGCAGCTCGACGACGCCCGCCGTCAGGTCCGGCAGGATCTGACGGTAGGGGCGTACATCATCACGCCATGAGCTGGAATAGAGAATGCCTTCGCGCTTAAGCGCCGTGCGCAGTTCGTCACAGCTTTCGCCATAAGGCGCCCTGTAGCCCACAGGGCGCACACCATGCTTGGCCAGCGCCTCGAAACCGCGCGCCAGTTCGTCCTCGATATGCGCCGATCCGGGATCGGGCAGCAGGTGATGATAGCCGTGATGGCCGACTTCGTGGCCGTCGCGCAGAACGCTTTCCACCATCGCAGGGTAGGCATCCGCTGCCCAGCCGGTCGTGAAGAACGTGGCCTTGAGGTCCAGTTCACGCAGCAGTTCGAGGACCTTGGGCAGTCCGACACGGGCTTCATAGCCGCCATAGGACATCGAGACGAGCTTGTCCGCGTGGGACGGGTCCTTGCTGGTGATGGCACTTTCGGCGTCGATATCGAAGGACAGCATCATCGCAGCCCGCATGCCGTGGGGCCAGGGGAATTCCGGCGCTGGCCCTGCGAGGTTCGAGGGGCGGATCGGAACGTCGTCGTAACTGCGAGTCATGGGGTATCTCCGCGTGTGAAGAGTCAGGCCTAAGGATCAGGCAGTGGTTTTCTGGCCGAGAACCGCGGCGAGGAACGCGCGTGTGCGGTCTTCGCGTGGGGTTCCAAAGAAGTCGGCGGTTGGGGCATCTTCCAGAATGACGCCACCATCCATGAACAGGATGCGATCGGCGACCTCCCGGGCGAAAGAGAGTTCATGGGTGACGACCAGCATCGTCACGCCGCTGGCCGCGACGCTTTTCATGACGGCCAGCACATCACCTACGGATTCCGGGTCGAGCGCGCTGGTCGGCTCGTCGAACAGCATGACGGTGGGTTTCAGCGCCAGCGCGCGGGCGATGGCGACGCGCTGCTGCTGGCCGCCGGAAAGCTGCGCGGGATAATGATCCGCGCGATGCTCCAGCCCGACGCTGCGCAGAAGCTCCAGCGCTTCGGACCGGACTTCCGCAGCCGCGCGCTTCTGCACGCGGACCGGCCCTTCCATGACGTTTTCAAGCGCCGTCATGTGCGGGAAGAGATTGAAACGCTGGAAAACCATACCGGCCAGACGTCTCTGACGGGCAATGTCATGCGCGCTTCGGGGGACCAGTCGTCCGTTCCGCTCCCGGAGGCCGAGCAGTTCGCCGCTCATCACGATCAGTCCGTCTTCCGCTGTCTCAAGCTGGGCGATGCAGCGCAGCATCGTCGTCTTGCCTGACCCGGAACCGCCGAGGACGCACACGACCTGTCCCGGTGGGATATCGAGCGACACACCCTTCAGAACAGGGTTCGTGCCAAACGATTTGTGCAGGTTCCTGATCCAGATCGCAGGTTCGGTCATGAGGATTTTCCTCGTGAAAAGCGGCGTTCAAGCAGATGCTGCAACGGCGAGAGGGCAGTCACGGCGGCCAGATACCAGAACCCGGCGACGATCAGCAGTTCGATCACACGCGTATTGGCGTAATAGATCGTCTCCGCATTATGCAGGACTTCGGGATACTGGATGAGGCTGGCGAGCGAGGTCAGCTTGATCATATTGATGAATTCGTTGCCCAGCGGCGGGATGACCGTCCGGAACGCCTGCGGGAAAATGATGCGGCGCATGGCCATCAGGCGCGTCATGCCGATGGCGGACGCGGCTTCATACTGTCCGCGATCCACGCTCTGGAAACCGGCGCGAAAGATTTCGGCAATATAGGCGGCCTGATTGAGGCCCAGCCCGAACAGCGCCGAGAGAAACGGCGTCATGAGATCGACCGTCCGGTACGAGCCGATGCCCGGCAGGGTGACATGCGGGAAGATCAGCGCGAGGTTGAACCAGATCAGCAGTTGCAGAATGACCGGCACGCCACGAAACAACCAGACATACAGCCCCGAGACGATCCGCGGCAGCCACGCCGTGGACAGCCGGCCCAGCGCCAGAACAATACCCGCGACCATGCCCAGCGCCATGGCGCATACCGCCATCAGCAGCGTGGCGCCAACGCCGCGCAGGATGGACGGCACGAACAGGAACTGGCCGACATAGCGCCATTCGATCTGCCCGACGGCGAAGGCATGGATGATCCAAACGCAGAGGGCGAGCAGCACGACGCCCGAGGCGATCTGCGTCCATGCAATACCCCTTCCACGCGGCAGGGCAAGAAGCCGGGAAGACTCTGTCATTCTGGTCATGGTGTTGATCCGTCTGAGTCCGGGTCGGAAAGTGCGGCGTCCTGAAGGGACCAGCGCTGGAGAAGGCGTGCGTAGGTCCCGTCTGCCCTGAGATCGGCGAAGGCGTGCGCGACCTGTGCCTCAAGCGCAGTCTGTCCTTTGGGAAAAGCCATCGACAGCAGCATGTTCGACAGCGGATTTCCCAGTCGGCGGAAAGCGTGATGGGTGATGTCGATAAAATATCCGACCGTCTCGCCCCCCTGCACCATGGCCGCGACGCGCTCCTGAAGGAGCTGTATCCGGGCGTCGGCCCCGCTTTCGGACGGGTAGAACACCATCGCGGGATGTCCCTGCGCCTCGCAGTGATCGTGGCTCCACTGCCGGATCATGGACGGGAAGGATGTGGCGCGGCTGGCGGCGACCTTTTGGCCGCACAGCATCTCGGGGCTCCGGACATCGCCCTGTGACAGGACGAGGACCTGTGCGCCGGATTTGAGATAGTCCAGAAAATTCAGAAAGGCGCGGCGTTCGGGACGGTCGGAAAATCCACTGAGGATCATGTCGGTGCGGCCGCTCTGGACCGAGGGGATCATTTGAGGGAAGGCCGTCTCGACCCATTCGGCCTTCACACCCATGCGGGCCGCCAGGGCATTTCCGAAATCAATGTCGAAACCGGTCAGGCGGTCCGTGACCGGATCGCGGAATTCAAGCGGTGGATAAATCGGATTAACCGCAATCCGGAGCACTCCGGAAGACGCCTGTGCGCCCTCCACATGCCCCCAGAGGAGACAGGCCGTCAGAGACAGGAGTGTCCGGAATGTCGACGTCATCAGCCGATTTCGTCCTCCGGGTAGATGACGCCCGTCTGGCTTGTGATGCGGGTATACCATTGCGGCCGCCGATGTGCCTCGAAGTTGAACATCTTGGTCTTGCCCTGCTGGCAGAGATCAAGATCACAGTCCGCGACAATCACTTCGTCGGCAAGAGTCGTGGTCTCGGCAACAATCTGGCCGTTCGGGTCAACGATGCAGCTTCCGCCGATCAGGCAGGACCCGTCCTCGTCGCCCGCTTTTGCCACGGCTACGGCCCAGCAGGCATTCATATACGCATTGGCCTGCGCGACGAGCTGCGCATGGAAGGTGCGCAGATCCGCACTTTCGGTATCGCCGCCGTTTGGATCGTAGGCGGCGGAATTATAGCCCACGCAGAGCAGTTCCATGCCTTGCAGGGCCAGCGTGCGCCAGGCTTCCGGCCAGCGGCGGTCGTTGCAGATCAGCATGCCGATAAGGGCACCGGACCATTCCGCTCCCGCACGATAAACCGGGAAACCGAGATCGCCATATTCGAAGTAGCGCTTCTCGAGCTGCTGGAACTGCGCGCCGGGCCTTGGCTCGACCGAACCCGGCAGATGGACCTTGCGGTACTTGCCAAGGATCGTGCCGTCGCACGCAACAATAATGCTGGTATTGAAACGTTCGCCTTCGGACGTGATCTCCGCGTAGCCGACATAGAAGCCTATGCCGAGCTCCCTGGCCCGATCGAACAGAGGCTGGACCTCCGGATTGGGCATGGAACGCTCGTATTCCTTCAGGAGCTCCGCTCCCTCAAGCAGCCAGCGCGGGAAGAATGTCGTGAACGCGAGTTCGGGATAGACAACGAGCGTGGCACCTTTCGAGGCTGCCTCTTCCAGAAGGGCGATCATGCGCCCGACCGTATGGCTCCGCGCATCGGCTTTCTGTGTCGGGCCCATCTGGGCTGCGGCAATCCGAATGATCCGTCCCATAGTCATTTTCTCTCGTCCGGGTCTCATATGCAGCACGACGGCGAACCCCTTCGCACACCGGCCGGTTACAAATTCATTGCCATTTTGTTTCGGTTAGCTCAATAATCCCGCTAATCAGATATCCCACCTTCATATTCAAAAAACTTATAGATGAACCTCCGCCAGATCGAGATCCTCCGGGCAATCATTCGCCACAACACAACCGTCGCAGCCGCGCGCGTTCTGGGGCTGTCGCAGCCTGCGATCAGCAATGCCATCCGCACGATGGAGGATCAGGTGGGCTTCGCCCTGTTCCAGAGGGTCAACAACCGGATTTACCCGACGCCTGAAGCCACGATCATCGTGGATGACGCGGAGGCAATCTTCGATCTGCATGAACGGCTCGAAGGCCGGATTCAGGATCTTCGGGACAGCCGGGCCGGGCAGCTCCGGCTCGTGGCCACACCGCCGATCGGATACGGGATGCTGGCAACGGCGATCCAGCGCACGCAGTCCCTTCGGCCGAAAATCCGGACGTATTTCGACGTCCGGCGCTATGAAGGCGTCGTCAATAGTGTGGAAAGCCACAAGGCGGAACTGGGATTTGCGCTCGGCTTCAGCGGCAAGCCGGGGCTGGCGTCGGAGGTTCTGTATCGCGGCGAGATGGTCTGCGTCATGCCGCCGGGCCATCCGCTCAGCGAACGCCGGCAGATCCGCCCCTGGGACCTGCGGGACTATCATTTCATCGCCCTGGAATCCGGCACCAAGCTCGGGGAAGCCACACGCGCGGCCTTCGATCAGGAAGACGAGGGTTTCACCTTCTCTGCCGAAGTCCGCTACGCCAACACAGCCTGTACGCTTGCGGAAGCCAATGCGGGGGTCGCAATTGTGGACCCGCTGACGGCCTCGTCGGGGCGCTTCAAACTCGTCAGTCGCCCCTTTGCACCGGCCATTCCCGTCGCCGCGTATGCGATATGGTCCGAGAACCGCTCGCTTTCACGACTTGGACGCTTTTTTCTGGAGCGCGTCCGCGAGGTTGTGACCGATCTTCCCAAAGAGCCTTGAGCATCAGGAAAAGGACACGACCGCACCGCGGGGCGATCCGATGATTTCGTCCTCGCGCATGACGGCCTGACCGCGAATGACCGTCATGACAGGCCAGCCGGTGCAGGACATCCCTGCAAACGGTGTCCAGCCACAGGGAGACGTAATCCAGCTTTCCTCGATTGTCTGGCGATGCGCGAGATCGACGATCGTGAAGTCCGCGTCATAGCCCGGAGCGATATGCCCCTTCCCGACCGCGCCATAGACGCGCGCGGGACCAGCGGACATCAGCGATACCATCCGCTCAAGCGGCAGACGACCGGCGTTCACATGATCAAGCATGATGGGGACAAGCGTCTGCACGCCCGTGAGACCCGCAGAAGTCAGCGGCCAAGGGCGTTCCTTGGCCTCACGGGAATGGGGTGCATGATCGGAGCCGATGCAATCCACATCTCCCGCATTGACCGCCGCCCAGGACGCATCGTAGTGGCGCTGGTCACGGATGGGCGGGTTCATGATCGCGTAACCCCCAAGGCGATCGTAAACATCCGGTCCGACCTGCGTAAGGTGATTGACCAGAACCTCGACCGTTCCGATATCCTTGAAATCGCGCATATAGGCGAGTTCTTCCGCGGTGGAGACATGCAGGATATGCGTCTTGCGCCCCGTTTTGCGGGCCAGCGACATCAGGCGGCGTGTGCCGAGAAACGCACATTCGACGTCGCGCCATTCCATATGCGCGCGATAGGGCTGACCGACGGAAAAGAGTTTTTTGCGTTCCTGAAGGCGCGTTTCGTCCTCGGAATGGTAGCAGACGCGGCGGGTTCCGTTCCGCATCAGGGCTTCAAGGCTGGCATCGTCCTCCACAAGAAGATCACCCGTCGATGATCCAGCAAAGACCTTGATCGCGCAGACATTGTCCTGGACTTCGAGTATATCCAGCGTGTCGATGTTCTTCTTCGTCGCCCCGACATAGAGGCCGATATCACAC
Source organism: Gluconobacter albidus (assembly GCF_002723915.1). Classification (GTDB taxonomy): domain Bacteria; phylum Pseudomonadota; class Alphaproteobacteria; order Acetobacterales; family Acetobacteraceae; genus Gluconobacter; species Gluconobacter albidus. The sequence goes on along the minus strand of NZ_BEWL01000002.1, from coordinate 191,193 downwards.
CAGCTCTTACCCGGAATCATGGCGCGCTTGCGGTCTAGAACCTCTTGGGAAACCACTGATTCCGCCGTATTCGGCATGTCGAAAACCGCCGTCACGCCGCCAAGAATGGCGCCCCTCGTTCCGTCATGGATGGTCTCGACGCTGGCATTGCCCGGTTCGCGCAGATGGACATGCGGGTCGATGATGCCGGGCAGGACGTGCAGACCAGTACAGTCGATGACTTCGGTTGCCTCTGCGCGACCGAGATCTCCGATGGCGACGATCTTTCCGTCACGGCAGCCAATATCGGCGCGTTCCTGCGACGAGGTGACGACAGTCCCGTTTTTCAGAATGAGATCGAAATGGTCCATGAGGGTCGTCCTTGCCTGCTCTGGGAATGATATCGGGTCGAAAAATACTCCATGTCAGGCATGAGTGCGTCCAGTGTCCGCTCTATCGGCAGTTGTGGGTCACTATCACGCCCATGAATAGCCAGTCCGGATATCCGATACGCCAGCGCGGGAAACTTCTTTTATACAAGACCTCAACAGACCGGCTTGCAGTGGAGGGATCGTGTCGACTGTCGACAACCGTATCGGGTTCGTTATGGGTAAATTCGTTCCTCTTCGGGAGGCCGTCATTCCTGTCATGGATCGCGGGTTTCTTTTCGGGGATGGCGTCTATGAGGTGACGGCCGTCATTGAGGGGCGTCTGGTGGATAACGACCACCATCTCCGGCGTCTGGACCGCTCACTGGCAGAGATCGGCATTGCCAACCCGTTCAGCATCGAGAAATGGACTGGCGTTGAGACCGAACTCATGCGCCGCAATGAACTGCGCAACGGGCTGATCTATATTCAGGTCAGCCGCGGTGTGGCCGAACGGGCTTTCCAGTACAAGGACGGTCTTGAGCCCACCGTGGTGATGTTCCCGCAGTTCAACCGGGTCCAGTCCAATCCGGTCATCAAAACCGGGGGGCGGATCATTACCGTGCCCGATCTGCGCTGGGCGCGACGGGACATCAAGTCCACATCGCTTCTGGCGCAGGTCATGGCCAAGCACGCCGTGAAACAGGCCGGGGTGAACGAGGCCTGGATGCTGGATGGCGACGAGATCACCGAAGGCGCTTCCTCGACCGCATTCATCGTCAGTGCGAGCAACGAGCTGATTACGCGCAATCTTTCTCAGGATATTCTTCCAGGCATTACGCGACGCACGATCATCGAAATTGCCAAACGTCACGGTCTGACGATCGTGGAGCGGCCGTTTTCAAAGGCGGACGTTCTGTGCGCGACGGAAGTCTTTTACACGAGTGCCTCGACGATCGCCGTCCCCGTTATCGAAATGGATGGTGTGAGTGTCGGCGGCGGTGCTCCCGGTCCGGTTTTCCGCAGTCTTTATGATGCCTATCTGCAGGACGTCATGCAGCTGCCCGCAATCATTTCCTGAAATTTCCTTCCCCAAGAACAAGGACCATCAGCAATGTCGATCACACGTCTGGATCCTCACGAGCGCCTCAGCGGCGCTGTAATCTGCAATGGCATGATCCACTTTGCGGGTCAGGTGACCACCGACGAAACCTTGGACACCGAAGGCCAGACCGCCAACGTCCTCCATCAGATTGACAGCCTTCTGGCACAGGCCGGAAGCCGGAAAAGCGACATCGTCTCCGTCCAGATCTTCCTGACGGATATTTCCGAGATCGGCGCGATGAACAGAGCGTGGGACGCCTGGCTCGATCAGGACGCCAAGCCTGCACGGGCCACGGTGGAAGCCCGTCTGGTGGACCCCGCCTGGAAAGTCGAAATGACGCTGGTTGCACGCCTCGGCTCCTGAGGCAAAACTCCCCTTCCCCTGACACTGTCCCGGAGCCTCCATGCGCCTTCTCTCTGCCGATGAAACACGACAGGCCCTGCCCTTTCAGCCCCTGATCGCAGCGCTGAGAACAGCCATTACGGAATATCGGGACGGGACCATCGTCTGTCCGGAACGCCTTGTCGTGCCGACCGCCGACCGCACCGGAACGGTGCTGTCGATGGTGGCCTGTGGGCCGGACCTGATCGCACACAAGCTGTTGACCATTTTTCCCGGAAATAGCGCTCTACCGACCCTTCAGGGACAGGTGACGTGTCTGGATGGGCAAAACGGACGTTTTTTGTTCGCCATGAACGGCATTACCGCGACCGAGCGGCGCACCGCCGCGATCTCGATGCTTGGACTGTCCTGCTTTCGACCAAAACGCCTTCAACACGTTCTGCTCATCGGGACCGGCGCACAGGCACGGGTTCATCTTGAAGCACTGAATGAGCTCTATCCGGGCCTTTCCGTGACGATCCGTGGGCGGAACACGCAGCGTATCCAGTCCCTGATCGAGGGCCCTTACCCCGCTCTTCGCATTCAGGCCGAGAGAGAGACAGCAGACCGTTACGATGCGGTCATTTCCGTCACCAGCAGCCGGGAAATCCTTTTCGATCAGGAGGCTGCGCCGGAAACACTGGTGATCGGTGTCGGTGCATACAAACCGGACATGATCGAGATCGGACCGGGGATCGTCCTGAAAAGTCTTTGCGTTGTCGATGATCCCATTGGCGCACCCCACGAAGCGGGGGACATTCTTCAGGCCGGGAAAAATTGGTCAGAGGTGTGGGCTCTGGCGGATTTCCTTGAGGAGAAGCCTGAGCAGGACCAGCCGGTCTTTTTCAAAAGCGTCGGCTGTGCCGCGTGGGATCTCGCAGCCTGCCGACTTGCCATGGAATGCCTGACGAAGTCAGCCGCATAGCAAGCCAGAGCGTAACGCCTTCCCCCTATTACAGAGACGGTCAAACCGGGCGGGTATCAAAAATGGTATCCGCCCAGCCTCATTCCTCCTGGCATCAGTATGACTGGTGGCTCGTCAGGAAAATGATCCAACCTGCAGCCATCAACATACAGGCGGCAGAGATTGGGGCCCCCACGCGCGTAAAAGTCCCGAATGAAATCTTCACGCCGCAGCGCGCTGATTGCTCGACAACAATAATCCCTGCAAGGCTGCCAAAGATGATCAGGTTGCTGAAGAAACCTGTTCCCAGTGCCAAAGCAGCCCCCACGGCATTCACGTTTTCACCTGAATTCAGGAATGGGACCAGCAACATGACAGTAGGGTTGTTTCCAATAATATTACTCAAAGTTGCGCTCGTCAGAAACAGGGACAGGGGATCATTCAAATCAATTCCATAGCCATGAAGATGGTGTAGAATATTTTGTGGCAAACCTGTTTTTGATAATGCCGCGTTGACGATAAACAGACCTGATATCAACAATAAAAGATTTGCGTCAACTCTACGGAGAACATCATTCGATGAAATTTTTCTATTCAAAAGAAGAATTGCAGCAGCCGTCAACGCGACCAGCTCTTTTGGCCAAACATCCAAAACAAATGCGATAATCACGGAAATGGTTATAAATATTGCTTTGCAGGTCTCCTGAATATTTAAGGGAGTTTGCTCCGTTTTTGTTCCGGTTCTTTCCTTGGAAACTCCTGCATGTTCTAAAGTCCATTTTCCACGATACATCCAGGCAACAATCCCCCATACAATAGGCAAGGACAGCAAGGCCGGTATTCCAGCGACAGATAAAAAGCCTGTAAATGAAATCCCGAGTTCCTGGGCTGCAATCATATTTTGCGGGCTCCCAATTAAAGTCCCGGCTGATCCTGTATTGGCGGCAAAGCAAAAAGCCAGCAGAAACGGAACCGGATTAAGGCCACGCGCCAAAGTTACGGAGACCAGAAGAGGCGTCATGGCCACCACAACGACATCATTCGTCAGCAACGCTGACAGGCAACCGGACACCGCTACAAAGACGGCCAGAAGTGCTATTGGCCCTACAGAAAGCGTTGCAACCTTGCGTGCTGTCCATTCATAAAACCCGGATTCAGCGAAGGCACCCGACACGACCATCAAGCCGAAAAGCATACCGATGGTTCGATAATCGACTGCCACCCATGCAGCTTTGGCACCTATACTGCCCACAGCCATCATCGCCATGGCACCAATCATGGCCGCGCCTGTACGATCGACTTTGAAGCCGGGCAATTTGCCCAGCCCCATTGCCAGATAAACCATCAGGAAAATAAAAAGCGTTATATTCATCAATCATACCAGCCCAGAAACCGGGAATCTCAAATCCCAAACAAAAAGGCCGCCCCTGAGCCTCGGAATTAGATATTTTCCTTTTTCGCGTGATGATATTCTTTTCTGATTTTCTCAATATCAACAGTAGGTTCCGGAAATTTCAGGTCCATGTCCTGAAGGGTTTTCCAGATAATATTAGACACGGCAAGATTTCTGAACCATTTGTTATTGGATGGAATAATGTACCAAGGAGCATGCTTTGTTGAACATTTTTCCATCATGTCCTGATATGCGGCAGTATATTTATCCCAGTACTCCCGCTCCTTGTAATCAGCATCACTGATTTTCCACTGTCTGGCCGGATCATTCAGACGCTGACGAAAGCGTTCCAACTGTTCTTCCGGCGTAATATATAAGAAGAACTTCAGAATGGTCACATTGTTCGCAACCAGCATTTTTTCAAAATCGTTGATCAGGTCATAACGATTTGACCAGATTTTTTTGGGAACCAGATCATGCACTCTGGTTACCAACACATCTTCGTAATGCGATCGGTTAAACACACTGACCTGTCCTCGGGCAGGCGTATAAGGATGAACGCGCCATAAGAAATCATGGAGCTTTTCTTCTTCCGCTGGCTGTTTGAAGCCATGCACGGATGTGCCCTGAGGGTTCATCGCTTTCATGACGTGCCAACAGGTACCATCTTTACCAGCCGCATCAATTCCCTGAAGAACAATCAAAAGGGCATGCTTTTTTTCGGCATATAGTTTTTGCTGATAGGCGCTGACACGTGCCTGATGTTCTTCAATATCCTTGTCGGCGTCATGTTCTGTTTTGTAGTGAGCGTGATAAGATGCGTTGACATCTTTAAGGCGAACCGTGGTTCCCGGCTTGACGATCAATTTGCGACGCAAATCCATAACAGATATCCTTTTTTTAAATTTTATATTTAGTTGTGAATAACAGGCTGACCGAGTTTCAGGCTGTTCTCTTCGCGACGCTTTATTTGAGAACTGGAAACGATTTTGATGAGATCAATGATGACCATCCAGATCAGGGCATAGATCCAGACAACGCCAATCATGATCCATGGCAATGCGGGAACAAGAATACCAAAGACACAGAGCAACACAGCCACGATCTGCGTTCCAACCACTGCCAGAAATAGCGGACGACTGGGATAAGGCGGCCGAAAGATCATATGCCGCGTCCGCACGACGAACAGAAGCAGGTGGCCACCAGCAGCCAGCTGCAGAAAAATCATCGTTTGAAGATGAGCGGCCGTAAGAGGAACGATATCCATCAGCCAGGGCGTATGCATCCAGGCAATTCCGAGCAGCAAAAGACCAAAGCTTTCAGCCAGGGATGCAATGCCCATGATGGAAGAAAACGTAATGATGCGATGCATGTCCCAACGCACCGGCTCGGCAGAGGTTACGACGTTATCATAAGCAATCGTCATGATCGGAATATCGTCAAGCAGAGCCAGGACGACAATCATGATAGCTGTCAAAGGCTGAAAACCGAAGACGAGATACGAGGCGACAACAAGAAACATAATGTCGATCGTCATTGCGATACGATAATAGATATATGACGTAATACGCTCGAAAATCGCCCGGGCTTCCACTATCGCATTCACGATTGTCGAGAGCCCTGGCGCTGTCAGGACAAGCGCAGCTGCCGAACGGGCGGCGTCCGTTGCGCCGCTCACGGCGACACCACAGTCGGCCTGTTTGAGAGCAGGCGCGTCATTCACCCCGTCACCTGTCATGGCAACAATGTGCCCACGCTCCTGGAGGGCTTTGACAATTTCAAATTTATGCTCGGGGAAAACCCGCCCAAACCCATCTGCGGCTTCCACCGCACGTGCTGCATCAACCGGAATTTTATTCGGGTTCATATCAGATGAAAATATATCCGTCGCCTTCAGCAGATGCTCGCCCAGCCCCAGCTGGTGCGCAATTTCAGAGCCAATTGCGACATCGTCACCTGTGACCATTTTTACGGACAGGCCCAGCTTTTTCGCCTGAGCGATAGTCGCCGCCGCATCCGGACGAGGCGGATCCAGCATGGGCAGAAGCCCCAGCAAGGTCCAGCTCGTCCCGTCGTCATGCGAGACCGCCACACCCAGCGAGCGCGTACCGTGACTGGCCAGCTCCGAGACCTTGCCGAAATATTCCGTCGCTGGAGAGCTGTCGTTCGAGTCAACCGGCTCTTCTTTCATCCCGCACAGTGTCGCGATAACCTGTGGTGCCCCTTTGGCGTAACGGATCTTATGTCCGGCAGCATCCTGCACAATGCCGACTGTCTTCTTGTTGACGGGGTCGAACGGAATGAAATCCACCCGCTTGTATGCGGCCAGAGGATTGTTGTCAGGGAGTGCCTTGAGAACGGCAAGATCAATGGCATCCGTGCTTTCCGTCCGCGTCGCCAAGGCGGCGGCAATGACAAGATCGTCGGCCTTTGCGGTCCCAAAGGGAATCGGGGCTTGCAGTGTCAGCTTGTTCTGCGTGAGTGTTCCGGTCTTGTCCGAGCACAGCACATCAACGCCCGCCAGTTCTTCAATCGCGGACAGGCGTGAAACAATGGCCTTCTGTCGCGAAAGCGCAAGGGCTCCGAGCGCCATTGTCACAGACATGACCGCAGGCATGGCAACCGGCACGGAAGCCACAAGGAGCACCAGTACAAACTGTGCAATCGCCCCCGCCTCGCTCCAATGCCAGGCGCCGTTATGGGCCAGATCCCGCCAGAGCTGCGCCCCGACCAGCACAACGGCAAGCGCCGCCGCAAGGACAATCAGGAAGTCGCCGATACGCAGGACGGCCTGTTCTGCATGCGATTTACTACCCGCCGATGCGACCAGCTTTGCTGTACGACCAAAAAAGGTATTGTTTCCTGTCGCGACGACCAGACCAATCATGGACCCCTGACGCGCAATCGACCCGGAATAAGCGCCATCGCCGATTTTTTTCGAAACCGGCAAAGATTCGCCAGTCAGAGCCGCCTGATCGACAGACAGATATTTTCCGTCAATCAACAGAAGATCTGCGGGAACGATTTCTCCCGATGCAACCGTTACAACATCCCCCGGCACAAGATCAGTCGCATCGATGGCGGCCCATACCCCGTCGCGACATGCAGACGCCTTGAGAGCCAACCCTTTTTTGAGAGCAGCAAGTGCATTGGCTGCCTTGTTGTCCTGCCAGAATCCGATGGCCGCGTTGTAGAGAAGCAAGCCGGAAATAACGAAAAAATCCGGCCAGTCTGCGCGCAGAAAAGAGATAACCGCTGCAATTTCGATCATCCAGGGAATTGGTCCCCAGAAATAGCCGAGAAGCTTTTTCCAGCGGCTTTCTTCATGGGCCTGAATGGCATTCGGACCGTCTTTGGCAAGACGATCCTGAGCTTCCATCGACGTCAGCCCCTTGGAAGATGTTTTTAATTCTGAAATTTTTGCTGAAATTTCCGCTGCATCCAAAGTCGTCGAACGACCCGCCTGACCTGTCGCTTGTGCTTTCACAGACCCTTTAGGCGCAGTGGGTGCCTCAGGACTCAATGGAGGAGATGACATAACAAGCTCCAAAAAATATAAATGAATTTACTCTGCAATACCCGGAGAATATTTTATCGAAGTAGAATCATTCGTTAAAATGCGGAAAAATTTATTGCAATGACAAAAATAAATTTTTATCGGTTTGGAACTTTTATTATTAAAGTATTCCCATATATTATTGCATAGATATTTATGACTTTCATTGATTTGACTTTATTTAAGAATTCGTAAATTTTAAAAATATCTCAAAATTCCAAAAGGATATTTTCAAGTCTGGCTTCCCGTGAACCGCTTGATGTTCAATCTTCATGAAATGGGCGCATCTCTCTGGACATCGCTCCGGATACACGTTCTCCTGCCTTGAACGACACGCCCATACAGGGCGTTCATGCGTTATGACTGCCAACGAACGGCAACGCTGCAACGTGGATGCAAGGAACTCTGAAGCAATGGCCCATCTCAGTCCTCTGGCCGGAAAAACACTTTCCTCTTCCCAGCTCACCGACATTCCCACCCTGATCGCGGCCTATTATGATCGCAAACCCGATCCGGCCGTCTCCACGCAGCGCGTGTCGTTCGGAACCTCGGGCCATCGCGGCTCCTCGCTCCACACCAGTTTCAACGAAAACCATATCCTCGCTATCTGCGAGGCCATCTGTCGCCATCGCAAGGCCGAAGGAATTGATGGCCCCCTCTTTATCGGTATGGACAGCCACGCGCTTTCGGGGCCGGCACAGAAATCCGCAATCGAAGTGTTCGCGGCCCATGGCATTGACGTACGGATTGACGAACATGACGGCTATACGCCGACGCCGGTCATTTCCCATGCCATCCTGACCTACAACAAGGGCCGCACCACGGGCCTCGCCGATGGCGTGGTCATCACGCCATCCCATAACCCTCCGGCAGATGGCGGGTTCAAGTATAACCCGACCAATGGCGGCCCCGCAGATACATCCATTACCAAAGCCATTCAGGACATGGCCAACGACTTCCTCGCCAACGGCCTGAAAGACGTCAAACGCCTGCCCTATGAACAGGCGCGGCAGGAAGCCTGCATCCAGGGCTACGATTTCATCACACCTTATGTGAACGATCTGGATTCCGTCATCGACATGCAGGCCATTCGGGACGCCGGCGTTAAGATCGGCATCGACCCTCTGGGCGGCGCAGCCGTCGCGTACTGGAAGCCCATTATCGACCGCTATGGTCTCAATGCCACCATTGTCAGCGATGTGGTGGACCCCACCTTCTCTTTCATGACAGCCGACTGGGACGGACAGATCCGCATGGACTGCTCTTCCCCCTACGCCATGGCGCGCCTGATCGAGATGGGAGACCGCTTCGACGTGGCCTTCGCCAATGATACGGATGCGGACCGCCATGGCATCGTCGCCATGCCCGACGGCCTGATGAACCCGAACCACTATCTTGCTGTGGCCATTTCCTACCTGTTCCAGAACCGTCCGGACTGGAGCCCGGAACTCGGCGTGGGCAAGACACTCGTCAGCAGCGGCCTGATCGACCGTGTTGCTGCCGAGATGGGGCGCAAACTGGTCGAAGTCCCGGTTGGCCTGAAGTGGTTTGTCCCCGGCCTGATGGACGGATCTCTGGGTTTTGGCGGCGAGGAAAGCGCAGGCGCCACGTTCCTGCGACGCGACGGTTCAGTCTGGACCACCGATAAGGATGGCCTCATTCTGGGCCTGCTGGCGGCTGAAATTACGGCCAAGACCGGCAAGAACCCGAGCGTCCATTATCACGAGATCATCACCCGCCTCGGCACCCCATATTATGAGCGCATCGATGCGGCCGCCAATCCTGAACAGAAGGCCAAGCTCAGCAAGCTCGCGCCCGAACAGTTCCCGCTGGAGACGCTGGCCGGTGACAGGATCATCAGCAAGCTGACGCGCGCACCGGGTAATGATGCTCCGATCGGCGGGCTGAAAGTCGTCACCGAAAACGGCTGGTTCGCCGCCCGTCCGTCTGGCACGGAAGATGTCTACAAGATCTATGCAGAGAGTTTCGTCAGTGCGGATCACCTGCGCGCCATTCAGCAGGAAGCACAGGACGCCATTTCAAAAGTGTTCGCCGCCTGAAGCACGTTGCCCCCGGAGCAAACTCCGGGGGCAATGGCAGCGGGGCATAAGATCACGCGTCAGGACAGACTTTGTCCTGACGACGTGAATTCTCCTCAGTTGTAAACCAGTTCAAAATAGATGCTGCGGCCGTAATCTTCTTTTGCTTCCAGCCGATTGAGATGCTCGCCGTAATACATCCGCGTATGCGATCCGGCCAGATTATAGACTTCGTATTTCAGGCGAAGACTGTCCGTAATATCGTTCCAGGCTCCGATATCCAGACTTGGCTGCGAGCCGTAACCATACATCTGCGTCGGGTCGTCATTGAGGCCTTCAAGATACTTCGCGGAATACGAAAAGGACGCTTTGACGGCACCACGGATCTGCGGGATGTGCCATGTCACGCTACCATTAAAGACATATGAAGGCTGCTCGGTCAGCTGCTTCAGCTTGTATGAAACATTCACACCTTGATACGTCATCCGGCCGCGCATCCAGGTTCCGCTGGCATTGATGTCAAACGACTGCCTCCACGGTCCCTTGATGCTCTTATCCACCACCGAAACCTCGACCCCCATCAGAGACGAGTTGTTGGCGTTTCGTGGCTGCGTGACGTAGGTCAGCTCATCATTGATGATTTCCGTCGATCTGGTTGTATAGATGTCGTGTTTGATCATTTTGTCGAAGTAAGCGACACTGAAGACGCCTCTTCCACGATTGAAGAATTTATCGAGGGAAATATCGAAATTCTGCGCTTTGCGCGGCATCAGATTAGGATTTCCCCGTGACAGCGAGCAGTTGATATCTCCAGGCTGCGTATTCTGGGAGTCACCACAGCTATATTGTGCAGCCTGTGCAAGATCCGTTGGCTGCGGACGACCAACCGACTGACTATAAACTGCATGCAGAATCAGGTTCTTTGGAAATTCATGCACAAACGTCACGGAAGGGAGCGGATTGATGTAGCCACCCCGGTTTTTGTCAATTTTCCCTGTCGGGTTCGACGAACTGTCAGTACCTGGAATAAAGGCGTTGAAATTTACCGAGTCAGCACGAACACCGGCTATGATCTGTGAGTTCCGCCACTTGTAGTGCAGCGAGACATACCCATCAAAAAGCTGTTCCTGATACCGGAAATAGGCCAGCTGCGTGTAATTTTTGGATTTGGCCGGATCAAGGGTCTGCTTGTCCCAAGGGAAATTCGTCAGGTCAAAAAATGGTCCGTTCGGGTTCTGCATATCCGGAATGAACATGCTGGATGTCGCACTGCCACCGGGTTTGTACCAGAGCTGATCTGAAGAATTGGTGGCATTCAGACTTCTCCATTCAAAACCGCTCGCAAATCCAAATCCGTGAAAATCCGGACTGAGATTGCGGGTGTAATCCAGACGAACGTTCGTAACCCCTTCATGATCACGATCGTATTCCTGCTGAACTGTCTGGAACGCGTAACCGCTGTTGAGGAGTTTGTTCATGTCGATAATGTCGACGAGATTGGCCACGTTTTCCCGGTTGATCGTATAATCGGCGTAAACAGCGCCTTTCGCAGTCTCTTTCGGATACACCCGGGCAGTCACATAGGGTTCGTGATTATAATAATCTTCCCATGTGTATCCCGCACGCAATTTCAGCGTCGAGATATTGTCGTGCCAGCTCAGATTTCCCAGAACACCATTGGTATTCATCTGCCAGTTGTCTTTCCGGCCGATCGTCCGGGCACGGTAGATGTATTCACGGCCGGAAGTCGGGGTCTGGTTCCAGATCCCTGTATCATCAAGCAGGTATTCGTTGTGCTCCATAAAGGAATTTTCCCACCTCTCGTAAGCATATCCCATAACGGAGGCACTGAATCCGCTGTTTTCGGGATGCCATTCAAGACGCGCGGCGCCGCCCAGAGAATTCAGATTATTTGAATAACTTCCGCCATCGACATAGCGAGGGGCGGTCATGCCATTCCAGCCCGGCGTGCTTGGATCATTGGGGCTGAGGATTTTTCCCTTGGTATTATAATAATTGTAGCTGTCTTCCTGCCACTTCTTGGTCGTGTTCCGGGTCCGGCTCTGATACCGGAATGAGGTCATGATGCCGAATTCCTTGTGTTTCCCGAACCGGTCAGAGAAAACAGCCTTGGCGCCCTGTCCAAAATGCGGCGACATCCCGGGAATTCGGTTGGCGCCCGCCGATCCTTTTTCGGTTCCGTAAATCCCGTATGCATTGATGTATTTATAGAGCCCGTCATGGTCGAAGGCGCTGCGCGGATTCATGTTGATGACCGCACCGATAGCACCCCCATCCTGTTCAGCCGTAAAAGTTTTGTAAATATCGTCTTCCCCGGTCATTTCGGCCGGAATGTTCTGCATATTCACGCGCCTGCGGATGCTGCCGCCGTCACTGATACTTGCAAGCGTCATACCATCCAGTGTCGTCTGGTTAAGATCCGAGGAGACGCCGCGCACGCTGATATAACGCGGTTCATCGCCATTACGGATCCCCGTGACACCCGGAAGCTGCGTCAGCAACTGGGCCATGGACGTCGCCCCGCCCAGATTGGACGCATCATCATAAGTGATCGAATCAACGACACCTGCAAAATTACGCTTGGTCCGCAATTCATGGCGACTTCCCCTTACAGTCAGGTTGTCCACCATATCAGCTTCAGAACTGGTCGATTTTCTGGAAGCCCCTGCACGCAAGGTGATGTTTTTCGGATTGGATACCTCAACCTTGAAGGCATGTTTGCCAAGAAGCCTGCGCAGGGCCTTCAGATTGTCCATTTTCCCGTAAAGGGGGGCAGAGCGCAGACCGTTTGCCGCATTGGCATCGAAGGCGACATGCACACCGGTCTGCCGGCTAAAAGCCGTCAGAGCGGATGTCAGGGACTGGGCAGGGAGAGAAAAAACGTTCTGTGAATCCTGAGCGAAAGCAACAACAGGCACAAGACACGGAACGGAAACTGAAATCGCAAACGCGAAAGACCGACTTGAGAAAGACATTCTGGAGCCTTGAACTGGAATAAACGGAGATCTACTCTCGCTGCGCGGGACATTTACTGGTTTCTGATTATTTCTCTTGTTAATCTTTTGTTTCATTTAACGTTCTGTAATGACATTTTCTGTCAATTTTGCACTAGCCCACGATATTTTCTGGTTCTAGATCTTCCAAATAAAGCGTGACTTTCCCGCTACGGGGAATGCGACAGGGCGAAAAACCCTTTCAGTATATTTTGTAAAAATTTATCACGCTTATTTGAAATTACGCGAAACAGGAAAGAACTCATCGGACTTTATTACAGTCACCTGAATATGATTTTCGTCATATCCGGAATGCCCATAATAGTCTCTTCCGAACCTCACTGTTTACTGCCGTGGCGAGGCGTGAACAGCTTTTCCCCGTGTATCTTTTTCTGATGCCCGTCCCCTCAACGGAGGCCTGAAAACCGATGCTGTCTCGACCTGAAATCCTGATTGTCGGAGGTGGTGTTGCCGGCCTTTCTCTCGCAACACGCCTCGGAAAGTCGATGGGGAAACCCGGAAAAGCGCGTATCACGCTGATCGACAAAAGCTTCTCCCATGTCTGGAAACCAATGCTGCACTGCTTTGCCTCCGGCACGCTCAGCAATGAAAACGACAAGGTGAATTTCATCTCACAGGCCAGCGGTCATCATTTTGAGTTCTGGCCCGGCGAAGTTGCTTCCATTGACCGCGAAAACCGCGAAGTGATCCTCAGCCCGCTTCTGGAAGCCGACGGTTCGGTCATTCTGGAAAGCCGCCGCATGAAGTATGACACCATCGTCATTGCGATCGGCAGTTGCGCCAATGATTTCGGCACGCCGGGCGTTAAAGATCACTGCATGTCCATCGACAATCTCGTGGAGGCCAACGCTTTCAACGAGAAATTCCGTATGGAACTGCTTCGCGCGTTCGCCAACACCTCGGAACTGGACATCGCGATTGTCGGGGGCGGTGCGACCGGCGTTCAGCTTGCCGCGGAACTGCACAAGGCTCTGGAGATCGTTGGACCCTATAATCTGCACGCTTTCGGCAAGGCGCCCCCCAAGCTGCATGTCACGCTGCTTCAGTCAGGCGCGCGTATCCTTCCCGCTTTTCCGGAATCCGTTTCTGCGGCTGCCCAGAAGGAACTTGAGCATATCGGCGTGACCGTTCAGACCAATGCCCGCGTTGCGGGGGCGGATGCCCACGGCTTTATTCTGAAAGACGGATCCTACGTCCCCGCCAAGCTGCGTGTCTGGGCGGCAGGCGTCAAAGCCCCCGAAGTCACCACCGCCTATGGCGGACTGACGATCAACCGCACTGGTCAGATCCTCGTCAATCCGAACCTCTCATCCATTGATGACGAACGTATTTTCGCGCTTGGAGACTGCTCTTTCATTCAGGATGACCCCCTGCCCGCCACGGCTCAGGTCGCGGGACAGCAGGCCAAACATCTTGCCCGGTATCTCCCCGCATGGATCGAACATGGGCGGAAAGTCCCAGGCTGCGTCTTCCATAACAAGGGTGCGATCGTGGCTCTTGGAAAATATAACGGCTGGGCGGCCCTCCCCGGCGGCACCGTCTGGGGCGGAGGCATTTCACACGGCTTCTCGGCACGCATGGCGCATCTGATGCTCTACCGGCAGCACCAGATGGAACTTTTCGGCTATTACCGGGGTCTGATGTCCTGTTATTCGGACTGGGTCGAAACCTTTGTCCGCCCCTCAGTCCGGCTGGACTGAGGAGAAGCAGGCCCCCTTACATCATGACGTGCAAAACCGTTCCGTAGAGTTTTCCCGGAACTCAGGCGCTCTGGCTTCCGCGGATCAGACGATGGATGAAGGCAAGCTTGTGCATGACTCCTGCCGTCAGCACGAACGGATAGAAATCCGCTAGCCCCATCGAGCGGTTCAGGCTGTTTACCGCATAGGTCAGGGGCAGCCAGGCCTGCATGATGTCTTCGAAAGACGCTTCCGTATAAGGATCTCCCAGCGTCCGACCAGAAGCATGACCGATCCCCTCAAGCCGCGGATTCACGCTGACTCCGAAGGCACACGCAGTCTCGAGCGTAGAGACGATATGCAGGTAATGCGCCCAGGTTTCCGCAAAATCTTCCCAAGGGTGAGAGGTCGCATAGACGCTGACATGGCTCTCCTGCCATTTGGGCGGTGCAGGGCTGTCATAATAGACCTGAAGCGCCTGCTGGTAATCCGCCCTGTCATCTCCGAAGACGGCCCGGCACTCATCCAGTTTTCCGGCATCACGCACCAGAAGATTCCAATAATAATGTCCGATCTCATGCCGGAAATGCCCCAGGAGCGTACGGTAATACTCTCCCATCTCGATCCGCATCCGCTCACGGGACGCATCATCGGCTTCACGGATCGCAAGAGTGATGACGCCGTTGGAGTGCCCCGTCATGACGGATGAAGAGCCATCGGGCGCATCATCAAGGAAGTCGAACACCAGCCCGTTTTCAGGGTCCTGCCGCCGATTCCGGATGGGCAGCTTCAGGCGCAGCAGCGTGTAGAACAGGCGGTGCTTGGCGACTTCTATTTTCCGCCACCGCTCAAGGTTTTCAGCCGTATCAAGGCTTGGGATCGTACGGTTGAAACTGCACGCAAAACAGAACGGCCTGCCATTATTGGGATCAGGCTCTGTCAACCAGTTGCAGACGCCATAGTCGTGATTGGAGCAGTAGAGCACGCTTTCCTGACGGGCCGAAGGCTCCAGCGGACGCCACAAGCGTTCTCCAGCCGGGTCCAGCGCAGTCAGCAGCGACTGTTCTGGCAGATACCCGATCGGATGGCGGCAATGCTCGCAAACCGTGTTTTCAAAAAAGAGAATCTGTCCGCAGGACTGGCACTCAAAGAGCTTCATAGGATCGCATTACACCGGGTTGCCCGATCATGACCAGTTCCGGGGTATCGCTCCCGGACAGAAAAGGCTCCGCCCGCATCGTCACATCAAACGTCGCGCGGCACCGGTCGAGCATTCCTGAAATGGGCGCGGCCTCCTCAGGGCGGCCGGCAACCGCCAGCGGAATGTGATGCTGCGCCACCGTGAGCCCGGACGTGGTGTCAAAACCGACCCAGCCGCTCTCCGGAATCCAGGCCTCGGCCCAGGCATGCAGGTCACAGCTCAGGCCTTCGGCGTCATCCGGCTGGATCAGATAGCCGGACACGAACCGCGCCGAAAACCCCAGATGCCGCAGGACCGTCACCAGAAGCCATGCGCTGTCACGGCATGAACCGCTTTCCCGCCGCAACGTCTCTTCCGGTGCCCACACGCCCGGCTCAAGCCTGCGCTGATAGGTCAGACGCTCCGCCACGGCACGGTTGAGGTCCGCCACCACGGATGGGGCCCTCTGCTCACCCGCCACCCGCCAGGCCTCGACAAACCGGGACACCTGCGTCCCAGCCGCATCCACATCCCGGTAGGCCGCACAGAGCGGCATTTCCACCCCTTCGGCCGCATTCTGCCGGCTGCCCAGATCTACGTCCATGCTGACCGATACATCAAACGCCGTCACACGCTCCGGAACCCGGATTTCCGCCACGCGATTGCCATACGCATCCTGACGCCACAGCACATCCGCATTGTCCGGCGACACGTCGAGCGCATAATTCCGGATAATTGGCTCCACCCGGGACACCGGGCACAGCCGCACGGTCTGGCGTCCCAGAAAGACAGGCCGGTCATACTGATATCGGGTATGGTGGCGCAGTATGACGCGGGAATTCATGCTTGGCAGGCCCTGTGGACAATCAGTTTCAGAAACGCGTTCCAGGCACAGGATTTTCGGGCCATCCCGCTCCGGCAACCACCGGGTCTGATGGCAGTTCAGAACATTACCCTATCAGCCCTGTCGGGAACCGCAACAATTTCCACCAGACTTTTCCTGATCTGTCCAAACGCCAAATTTCACGCTTGGCAAAGCGCCGGAATCTTGCTCCGTTAATAAACTATCGTAATGAACCGGCACGGCTGATCGGATTTTCCCTCAGCACACAGGGTCGGGGAAAAACAGGGTGTGAGGCAGAGAATGAACAAGCCGGTTTTGCAGTCTCCCAATCCCTCCGCGACCACTCCCTCCACGAACAGTCTCTCCGCACTGCCCCCCGCGAAGGCTGCGGCAGGCATTTTCGCCGCCTATGACACGCCGGTTTTCTTTTGCGAACTCATGCGCCGGACGGACGAAATGCCGTCGTCGCTCAGGACCGTGCGCGACCGTCTGGCCGGTTTTGATCTGTCGGAACTGCGTCATCGCACCAGCACTGCCGAGACCCAGCTCTATCGACTGGGCATCACCTTCACCGTCTATTCCGACCGCGAAGCGATCGACCGCATTCTCCCCTTCGATATGATCCCGCGCGTTCTGACGGCCTCGGAATGGGAGCATATCGACCGCGGCGTGCAGCAGCGCGTCAGGGCCCTCAACCTGTTCCTGCGCGACATCTACCACGAGCGTCATGTCCTGCGGGACGGCATCATTCCGGCCAGTCTGGTGCTCGGCAACCCCAATTACTGCGAAGCCATGGTCGGCGTCCGCGTTCCGGGGGACGTCTACGTCCATATTAACGGAACCGACCTGATCCGCGACAGCAGTGGCCGTTTCATGGTCCTGGAAGACAATGCGCGCACGCCGTCGGGCGTCTCCTATGTCATCGAGAACCGGCACATGATGCTGCGCCTGATGCCCGACCTTGCCTCAGGCATGCCGCTGCGTTCGGTTGAGGAATACGGCCTCAAGCTGCATCAGACCCTGTGCGAGGTCGCGCCCGAGGGCGTGACCGATCCGCAGGTCGTCCTGTTCTCGCCGGGCATCTACAATTCCGCCTATTTCGAACATGTCTTTCTGGCCCGCGAGATGGGCGTGCCCCTCGTCGAAGGCCGGGACCTGATCGTCGAGAACCATCGCGTCTACATGCGCACGGTCGCAGGCCTCCGCCCCGTCCATTCGATCTATCGTCGCCTCAATGACGAGTATCTGGACCCGCTGGCGTTCAATCCGGACAGCATGCTCGGCGTGCCCGGTCTCGTAGAGGCCTATCGCCGTGGAAATGTCACCTTGGCCAATGCGCTGGGAACGGGAGTTGCGGACGACAAGGCCGTCTATGCCTACATGCCCCGTCTCATCCGCTATTATCTTGGCGAAGACCCGATCCTCGACAGCGTCCAGACTCATATCTGCGCCGAGCCGGAGGGACTGGCCTACACGCTCGCCAACATGGACAAACTCGTTATCAAGCCCGTCGGCGAGTCGGGCGGGTATGGTCTGCTGATCGGCTCGCAGGCCACGCAGACCGAACTGGACGAATTCCGCGCCAAGCTGCTCGAAGATCCCTCCAATTATATCAGCCAGCCCGTCATCGACCTCTCGGTCTCCCCCACGCTCTGTCCCAGCGGCGTGGAGGCGCGGCACGTGGATCTGAGACCCTTTGCACTGACGGGGAAAAACACATGGGTCCTCCCCGGCGGTCTGTCCCGCGTAGCCCTTCGCAAAGGCTCGCTGGTCGTTAATTCTTCACAGGGCGGCGGCTCGAAAGACACCTGGGTGATGGCCCGATGACACAGACTGGCACACGCTTTCCCGCCATGCTCGCCAATCTTAACACGCTGCTGTCGCGCTATGGCGAAAGCATGATGTGGCTCGCCCGCTATATGGAGCGGATCGAGAATCTCGCCCGTATTCTGGAAGTGACGGAAGCCTTCGTCCGCAATCCCGACGGCAGTCCGGGATGGGATTCCATCCTTCAGATCAACTCGGATGAGGAGCGCTATGCCGCCCTCTATGCGCTGCCCGCGACGGAAGACAATATCCTCGCCTTCTACATCACGGAAAATACCAACCCCACCTCCATCCGCGCCATGGCGCACATGGTTCGGGAAAACGCCCGTTCGGCGCGCCCGCTGATCTCAACTGAAATGTGGATGCAGCTCAACATCTTCACCCAGAGCATGATGGAGCTTTCAACGCCCGACATCCGCCGTAATGGCCTGTCCGGGCTGTGCAACCGCATTAAACAGGACTGCCAGACGCATTTCGGCGTCACCGAGGGCACGCTGTACCGCGATCAGGCATGGCTGTTCTATCTGCTGGGGAAATATCTGGAGCGTTCCGACCAGATCACCCGTCTGATCGACATCCGCTATCACACGCTGCTGCCCGGCGGCGAAACCTTCGGCTCGCAGCTGGATCTGACGCAGTGGGGGTCCGTCCTGCGCTCGGCCGCCGCCTATCACGCCTTCCGCCGCCTCCAGCCCGTGACAACCACACCCGCCAATGTCGTGGGATTTCTGCTCAAGAACGAGGGCTTTCCGCGGTCGCTGATGCTCAATCTGCGGCAGGTGGAAAGCACGCTGAACGCCCTGTCCACACACTACAATCTCCGCCACCAGTGCGGGCCGCTTCAGGAACGCATCATTAATCTAAGAGCCACGCTCGAAGACCAGACGGCCGAGGACATCATTTCCCGCGGACTGCATGAATATATGACCTACATCCAGGACGAACTCTCAGCCCTGCAGGCGGAAGTCTCCGTCACATTCTGGCCGGCCGCCCCGGTCATAACGCGGCAGAAGGCCCTCAGTCCGGAGTAACTCCGGAACCGGGACGGGGCACGTCCGCAATCTTCAGGGCTATGCCTGCATCCCGCAAAAGCCCGGCGCGGACGGGATCAATCCCGTCATCGGTAATCACGACATCAAATTCGGACAGGAGCGCCAGCCGGTTCATGGCCGAAGTGTCGAACTTCCGGCTGTCCGCCAGCAGAACGCGGCAATCCGCAACGTCCATAAGGGCACGCTTGGCCTGGATGATGTCCTCGACCTGATGATAGACCGCCATTCCAGAGACTGCCGCTGCCGACACGAATGCCGTGTTGATCCGCATGGACCTCACGGCCTGTTCGCAGATCCTGCCCACAAAGGCGTCGAACGTCGGACTGTAACGCCCCCCGAGACCAATCAACCCGACCGTCTCGCAAGGCCCCAGACGGCTGACGAGCCCACGGCTGTTCGTCACGACTGTCAATCCGGCAATGTCGGACAGTCTGTCTGCCATTGCTCCGGCAGTCGTGGAATCATCGAGCGCTATGGTGTCGCCCTGGCTGACCATGGAGGCGGCCAGCGTCGCAATCGCCTGTTTTTCGGCAACAGCCTGTCCTCTTCGATACATCACGCTGCCCGCTGCGCTGATGTTCGGAAGAGCCGTAATATCTGTGCCGACCCGCCGCACCAGCCCCTGCGCGCAGAGTACCAGCAGATCCCGGTTGATCGACGCCCGACTGAGCGAAAAGCGCTTCAGCAGGTCCGCGACCGGCACCACGCCATGTTCGGTGACATAATCAAGGATCCCGCGCCGGCGGCCGGACAGTGCCTGCCCTTCCGTAAGCAGGGCATTCATCATGCAGGAACCTTCGGAGACACCACGTCACGCACACTCTCGACCAGATCCATAAAATCCGCAGGATCCCAGCCTGCCCGGCCAATCAGCACGCCATCCACATCCGGCAGGGCCACATAATCGCGGATATTGCCCCGCGAAACGCTCCCGCCATAAAGCAGCGGAATCCGCACGGAGCTGCCCTGACCCACGATCCCCTGCACGACGCCGCGCAGCGTCGTATGGATCTGCGAGACGAAAGCCGGTTCGGCGGGACGGCCTGCCGCTCCAATGGCCCAGACGGGCTCATAGACCACCAGAACCCGTTCAAGGTCTTCCTGTGAAACCCCGTGCAGCGCGATTTTCGTCTGCCGCGCCAGAGTCTCCTGCGAAACGCCGAATTCATATTCGTCCAGCGTATCGCCAATGCAGATCAGGGGACGCAGACCATGCCGGAGCGCTGCGCGGACCTTCAGATTGACCGTCCAGTCCGTCTCCCCGAAGTGCAGCCGACGCTCCGAATGCCCCAATACAACAATGGACGCACCGCATTCAGCGATCATCGGCGCGGAAATTTCGCCCGTCCACGCCCCGTTCTCTTCCCAGTACATGTTCTGCGCGCCAACCATCAGGGGACTGTCCTGAAGGACCGCTCCCACATCCCGCAGAGACGTGGCGGGCGGGGCCAGAAAACACCGGACGCCTTCGGGGGGCCGAAAAAACGCGAGGGCCCGGGCGTCCGCAATGGCTGCGGCCGGCCCCTTGTTCATTTTCCAGTTCGTCCCGATCCAGATGCTTTTCTGACTCACAATGCCTCTCCCGACAGCTTTCCGACCTGCTGAATCGTCACGACGACTCTCCCGCCCCCAGAGCGGCCAGCAATCTCTTTAGCGTTAAACAATAACGAAAAAAACGTCATGTGTCTCATGAATAACGATACATCTCGCAACTCCGGGTCAGCCTAGCGCAGAACGGGCCGCCTCTTTCCAGCATCCGTCATGTTGCCAACCCGCCTCCGCGCGCCCATACAGGCAACACGATACTGCAGGTCCCACCCGGGATGGCCTCGCTGATTTTTGCTGGAATTCAGCCGCCCGGCGTATATGGCCTGCTTCTGGAAACGGAGCACGCACATGACCCGAGAAACAGCCGCAACCGTTTTCCTGATGGCCCGGAACATTCCCTTCAGCATTCATGATTATGACTATGCCCCTAATGGCGGCCTGATCGGAATGCAGGCTGCGGATGCGATCGGCGTGCCACCTGAAGACGTGCTCAAGACGCTGGTTGTCGAAGTGGACAAGAAACAGGCGGTCTGCGTCGTGGCCCCTGCGCATCAGCGCATGAATCTCAAGAAGGTCGCCGCCCTGTTCGACGGGCGCAATGCCCGCATGATGAGCCCTGAAAAGGCGCATGATCTAACCGGCTTCGAGTCCGGCGGAACCAGCCCGTTCGGATCGAAAACGCCGATCCCGGTCGTCCTGTCACAGGACGCAATGCCGCGTGCGCATGTCTATATCAATGCGGGCGGTCAGGGGTTGGTCGTGCGGATCACGCCCGCGGATGCGCAGCGCGCCACGGATGCCACGGTTGCCGATATCGCCGCAGACCGAGCCCCATGAGCGTTTCCGACAATGCCGCAACGCGCAAGCTCTCCCCCGAGCTTGCACTGTCCGGACCACAGATGGATCTGCTGCATCGCGTGGTTTCATTCTGCGAACGCCACCGAAAGGACGACAGCGCCCTTTTCATTATTGAAGGCGCGGCAGGCACAGGAAAAAGCGTCGTCCTGAATGCGATCTTCAATACGCTCCAGACCCGGGCGCGGAGCGGCTCACCTGCCGATCCACTGAAGGATCTGCGGAACATGCTGATCGTCAACCATCCGGAAATGCTCAAGCTCTATCGCAACATCGCGGCCACGATGCCAAACCTGCGCAAAAGCGATTACGAGCGCCCGACAACGTTCATCAATAAATCCGCAAAGACCGGAAAACACGCAGATATCGTTCTGGTGGACGAAGCGCACCTGCTCCTGACGCGACCGGACCGGTACAATCATTTTTCCCAGCAGAACCATCTGGAGGAACTCCTGCGCTGGGCACGGATCGTGGTGGTCGTGTTTGATCCGTTACAGGTACTGAAATTCAAGAGCCACTGGTCTACCGATCTTCTTGAGAGCTTCCGCAAAGGCCGTCCCTCCGAAACCTTCCATCTCGAAACCCAGTTCCGTGTTGCGGCCAGTGCAGCCACATGTTCGTGGATTGACGCTCTGGGACAGGGCAGGATCCTGCCACGCCCGCAAGATCCGGGCTTCGATCTGCGGATCTATGACGACTGTGCGAAGCTTTACGCGGATCTGCGTGACTGCAACGCAAAACACGGCCTCTGTCGTCTGCTCTCGACCTATGACTATCCCTACACGCTCAATGGTGAAGACCATTTTATCACCGAAGGTGCTTTCCATCTGCGCTGGGACCGCTCCCTGCCAAGCGAAAAACTGCCCTGGGCCGAGCGCCCCGATACGATTGACGAGGTGGGGTCTGTCTATACCATTCAGGGGTTCGACCTGAATTATGCCGGCGTCATCCTTGGGCCTTCACTGTTTTACGACGCAGAACACGACCAGATCGGCGTACGGCCAGAGCGGTATGAAGACACCGCGGCCTTTCAAGGGCGAAAGGGGATCACTGCACCCGAAGAAGCAAAAAAGCGCGTTATTCTCAACGCCCTGAACGTCATCCTCACGCGCGGCATTCATGGGCTGTTCCTGTATGCCCATGATCCTGCCCTGCGAAACCGGCTCCTGCAACGCTGATCTTCCGCATTCACGTGGGCGTGGGTTGTCATGGCGCAGCCATTCTGTTCCTTTACCGGTAAAGGAGACTTAACCATGGCTCGTCAGACATTTCTGGCTTTCGCTTTCAGCGTCGGTATTTCATCTCTCACCACCGCGTCCCCTCTTCTCGCCGCAGAAACCGTGGACAAAGGCACGCTTTCATCCGGCAATGTGCAGGTCATCGGACGGTTTTCCAACGCCCAGCCCTCCGGCATTGCCGTTCTGCCTGATGGGCGCATGGTGCTCGGCTTCCCCCGCAGCGCCCATGAACATTCGGGGGCCAAACTTGCGCTGTATGCGAAAGGCAAGCTGACCCCCTTCCCCGATGCCGCCTCACAGGAGCAGTTCGTCTCTCCGCTTGGCATGACGGTGGATGCCAACGGACAGCTCTGGGTACTGGATGAAGGCATGGTGTCTGGCACGGGAACCGTGGCGGGTGCACAGAAGCTGTTCCGGATAGACCCCGCCAGCGGGAAAATCGCGCAGGTTATCCCGCTTGGCGCTCCGGCACTTCTGCCAGACAGCCACCTCAATGACGTCCGCATTGACCTGACCCATGGCAAAGCGGGCAGCGCGTTCATTTCGGACACTTCCGTCGATGTGCATCCCGCACTGATTGTCGTCGATCTGGCTACAGGACATCAGCGTCGCATTCTCGCGGACACGGTCTCCGTCATGCCCGTCCAGGGCTTTGTGGCCATGATGGATGGCGTGACAGGGCGTTATGATCCATCACATGCCATCGTCCCTCAGGGCGGGGTGAACGGCATTGCCATCAGTCCCGATCAGCAGACGCTTTACTGGCAGCCGCTGAGCAGCCGCCGCCTCTATTCCGCGCCCACCGCCGTCCTGTCCGATCCGAAAACCAGCGAAACCGATCTGGAGCGGGCCGTAAAGGATGAAGGCGAAACCGGGATGAGCGATGGCATAGCCACCGGCCCG
Source organism: Gluconobacter albidus (assembly GCF_002723915.1). GTDB lineage: Bacteria > Pseudomonadota > Alphaproteobacteria > Acetobacterales > Acetobacteraceae > Gluconobacter > Gluconobacter albidus. Next base: position 167,307 of record NZ_BEWL01000002.1, on the reverse strand, counting down.
GATGGATCGCTCTACATCACGGATAACGAACGTCACGCAATCCTGAGACACCGTCCTGACGGTCAGATCTCGGTCGTTGCCCATGATCCGCGCCTGACTGAACCCGATGGCCTAACCTACGCCAATGGCGCGCTCTATGGCACAGTTGGGCAGTGGGCGCGTCTGCCGGTATTTCATGACGGTAAAGACCTCGAAGTCATGCCATATATTGTCGTGAAGATCGCGCCTCTTGACTGAAACCACATTCCCCCCGGAGGCGCTCCCCAGCCCTCCGGCACTGCCGTTCCATAACTTCTGCAATCCCCCCTTTGATCCAACCAGAGAAATGCATGAAAGAGCAATTTCAGAGAGGCCGGAGTTCTCTTCCAGAATTTTTACTGCTCTATATTCGTAAATCGTATACCTTTATCGACTGAAAATCCAAAACCAACCCGGAATAGAAAACACAGAGACACCTGCTTATACTGACAAAATCATTTTGCCATAGAGTGTTTCCTGAGGCGCTACAAAAGCACAAACTCAAAGCCAGAGAATTATCACAACATGGCATTCCGGTAACAAATATATATGTTAATCAAACACCCTTAATTCCAAATATTCTTCTGATTTTATTGCTAAAAGATAAAGAATCATTATTTTTTTGATGTTTTTTATTTAAATTTATAGCCGAAAAAATATTTATTTTATCATTGAAATTCAATTTCCCAAAATAATTTATAAAAAAATCTTCCGAAAAAGGAATTTTTATATAATTTTTTCCAATTTTGTTAACTTCCGCACTAATTATTCCGTAATCAACCTCTATATAATCACAGTCATAAAAACAAAAACATTTTCTTTGTTCAATATTTACAACAACAGGAGAAAATCTACTATCTTCAAATGGTGTCTCTGACCAGAAAAAACCCGAAATCGAATAAAAAAAACTCATCATGTAACCATGCTTATTGAGAATAAGAAATAAATCCTTACTTTCTTTATATGGAATAAAATCATAAACAAAAGAATAATAATTTTTATATACATTTTTATCATTAAAATAGATCTGATTTTTAATACATATTTTTGATTTTTCAGAAATAGTAAATTCAAGATAATAGTTAAGTATATTCTCAAGTATTTTTTTTGTAGATAATGGACTTCCCTCTTCCAATTCAGCACGAATCACAGAACTTATGATTTTTCTTTTTTCAAGATAATATAATGATAAATGACCTATACCCGGAAGAATTACTGTATTTATTTTATTTAAATATTTATCTATTAAATAAAATGTCTTGACGTCATCCTTAATCGATAAATCAAGTATTACTATAAATTTATCTTGTTTCTTTGGCGAAAGATGTGATATTTTAACGTTTTTAAGGCAATAATTTTCTATGTAACTGCTGTTTAATTTATCGAACAGTAGCCTCTCTTCACTATCATTTAAATTCATTTCGCTTTCTGATAAAGACAAATATGGGCTACATACAATACACAAGTCCACTTCTATATATGTTGAAATATAAAATGCAAAAAATCCTCCCATAGAATGACTAATTATTATTATGCGAGAAAAATTACTTAGAAATTTTTTTAGAAAATCAAGCGCAGATTCAGTGGAATTATTTATGAAGAAATCTCTTTTTTTATTAGTTATTCCCAAAATATTGAAATCTTCAAAACTATCCTCTAATAGAATATATTTATCAGCTTCATCTTCATGGCCTATACCGCTTATTGATATGATAATTGTATCTTTTATACTTTTTGCCGTTAAATTTCCTCTTGAAGGAGAAAAATTTATTGACATAAAATCATTATGGAAAATCATATTTTCTCCATTTATAAAATAAATATTGATATTATTATTTAAATAATCATTAACAATGATATAATTAAAAATTTTATTTATGCGATTTATGTAAAGATTTATGAATATCCGGCGTATTCCATAAAATGCATTATTTCTTTTTGATTATATTTGTATCTGAATCTTTCTAGATTTAGAAACGATCGTAAGGCAATCGAGTTTCTTAAAACTAGTCCATGAAAATATTTTTATTTAAATCCATGCCAATGGAAAATGGCCTCATTAAAATCCTAAATCACATGCTATCAGTTACGAGTCAAACATGAATGCTCGATTCTTTTTGGCTGCATAAGATACTGTGCACTAATTGGTATGTTATAAACACTTAAATAATAGAAAGTATATTATAATAAATACACTGTAATTTTAAATACTGATAAATTTTTCTTCACGCCTACACCACTATTGGTTTGAGCAATCAGACATCGTATAGGTCTTAGAATCTATTTTTAATCACTTATTTAAATATATGTATAAACAATTTATTATATAATGAGTGAAATTCGATATTTATTTAAGTTATTTTTATTTTGTTTATGATATAAAAATAACTAATACAGATCTGCTGCAAGGGGCATCCAGGACTTTCCTGCGTGACGCAATTGCCGAAACCGGAGACACTTCTCGCTCCCAGTAGCTTAAGAGGCGACATCGCAAAAAAGATCGCATATCACGCGTCTCATTTTCGATTTTCCGCAAGACACGCTCTTGTTTGAAATCGGCCTTTAATTGCTGAGTATTCTTTTCCAAAGTCGGCCATCTGCCCGGAAATTATTTCGGTGGAGCCATGCGGAAAAATTATAGAGCCGCCAATGTCATTATGACTAGGCTCAGCCCCCTAAGGGGAAAAATCATTAAATTAGATTGAAGAGACCTGGTGGAGAGAGTTGGATTCGAACCAACGTAGGCGTACGCCAGCGGATTTACAGTCCGCCCCCTTTAGCCACTCGGGCACCTCTCCGGGTCGGCGGTTCAGATATGGCGGATTGACGGCTATGTCAATCGCCTGTTGTCGATTATATGCTTTTTATGGCCAGAAGATCTCCCTCCCGTTCCGCCCCCGACCGTTCCACGGATCGCTCCTCCCCTCCTTCCGCACACGCTGAGCAGCCGTCCCGCTCCTCCGGTGAGCGCTCTGGCGGCCGCGGTGGCCGTTCCGGTCGTGGCCATGCCGGCAATTCCGGTTCCGGCTACTGGATTTATGGGCATCATGCCGTACAGGCGGCTCTCACCAATCCTGAGCGGGTCATCCATGATTTTCTGGCGACGCGAGAAGCTGCGGCGTCTTTTGAAGGTGCCTCACACAAGCCGCAGATCGTGGACCGTGAGCGCCTCGACAAGCTGTGTGAGCGCGATGCCGTGCATCAGGGTGTCTGCCTGCGGGTTGAACCTCTGGAGACACTTGCCATTCCCGATATCGTTGAACGGACAGGACCGGTTCTGGTGCTGGATCAGGTGACGGATCCGCGCAATATCGGCGCCATTCTCAGATCTGCCGCGGCTTTCGGCGCGGCAGCCCTCCTCGTGCAGGATCGCAATGCCCCCCAGGAAAGCGGCGCCATGGCGAAAGCGGCCTCAGGCGCGCTGGACGTCGTTCCCATCCTGCGGGAGGTCAACCTCTCCCGCGCGCTTCAGGCTCTTCAGGCCGAGGATTTCTGGGTTGTCGGCCTGGATGCCGGGGGCACACGACTGGACGGAAAGGGGTTCGCCGGACGGCGTGTGGCACTGGTTCTCGGGGCCGAAGGGGCCGGACTGCGCCGCCTGACGCGCGAGACCTGTGACGAAATCGCCAGCGTTTACATGCCCGGCGACATGGAGAGCCTGAACGTCTCCAATGCTGCGGCCGTTGCGCTGTACGAACTCGTGCGGCCGGTCTGAAAGACAATCCGGGAGCGACGATGGCTCCCGGACGCCTACAGGGTTCAGTTGGGGCCAGACGTCGCGGACGGGTAGTCGATGTATCCTTCCGGCCCCTGACTATACCAGGTCTTCATATTGTCCGGCTCAAGCGTGATGCCGCGCGCAAAACGCTCCGGCAGGTCGGGATTCGAGATGAACTTCCGACCAAAAGCGATCGCATCGGCATGACCTTCTGCCAGAGCTTCCTGCGCCGTCTCGAACGTATAGTCCTGATTGAGAACCAGCGGACGGGTAAAGACCTTGCGGATCTGCGGGGACAGTTTGGGCTGATCCGTTTTGCCGAAAGTTCCGTCCGGGCCCGGTTCGCGCAGTTCGAGCCAGGCCACGCCCAGATCCTGAAGCAGTTTTGCGGCCGGCACAAAAACCGTTTCCGGTGCGCTGTCGATACAGCCCTGCGTATCGCCATTCGGTGACAGGCGAACACCTGTGCGTTCTGCGCCGATCGCGCCAATCACACGTTCGGTCACTTCACGCAGGAGCCGGATGCGGTTTTCCGGCGAACCCCCATAGTCATCGGTGCGAAGATTCGTCCCGTCCCTCAGAAATTCGTCAATGAGATAGCCATTGGCCGCATGGATCTGCACACCGTCGAAACCCGCACGGATGGCGTTGTGTGCCGCGTTCTCGTAATCGTTCAGGATGCGGCTGATATCGGCGGCATCAATGGCGCGTGCCTGTTCGTAGGGCTTTTTGCCTTCATAGGTATGGACCTCACCCGGAGCGGTCGTCGCTGAGGCCGAAACGGGCTGCGTTCCCGTGACGGAAGAATGGACCATCCGCCCCATATGCCAGAGTTGGCAGACAATCTTACCGCCTTTGGCGTGAACCGCGGCCACGATCGGCTTCCAGGCCTCCACCTGCTCATCCGACCAGATGCCGGGGGCAAACGGCCAGCCCAAACCCTCGCGGGAAATACCCGTGGCTTCGGTGATGATCAGTCCGGCACTGCTGCGCTGGGCGTAGTATTCCGCCATGATCGGCGTCGGAACGGCATTCCTGTCGGCGCGCGCACGCGTCAGCGGAGACATCAGAATCCGGTTCTTTGCGTGAATGGGACCGAAATCAATCGAATCGAACAGCGTTGGCATCCTGTTTTTCCTTCAATGGACTGGTCATCATATTGTTCGACAAAACTCGAACAAAGCAAGTGTTGCGATAAAACTTTAGGAAAGGGATAAGATCTCATGGCTGCCTACGACCATCCTGACCCCGCGACATTCGAACTGATTCTGGTGCTGCGCGCACTGGCTGATCCTGCGCGTCTGGACATCGTGCGACATCTGGGCCGGGTCGGAGAGGCCAACTGCGCCACGCTGATCGGGACGCGGCCCAAATCCAGCATGTCGCACCATTTTCAGGTCCTGCGTGAAAGCGGCGTCCTGCGAACGCGCATTGAAGGCGTCCAGCACCGAAATTCCCTGCGCTTTGAGGAGCTCGACGCACGGTTTCCCGGGCTGATGACGGCCATTCTGAACGCGGCCTGAGGACAGCTTCAGTTCGTGCGCCAGATTTCTTCGTGAATGCAGGTGGCGAAAATCAGCCATGCTAAAAACGGCACCTGCATCGAGGCGGCCTTGCAGTCCACCTTGTGCGCCACACAGATCGAGGCCCCGGACGTCATGATCAGGCCGACACAGATGGCCAGACCCGTTCCAAGCTGTCGTTTGCGGAACACGAAGAACGGAAAGCCTGCCACACCGGCAACACACAGGGCCCAGAGGATCAGCGCTACCGTCCGGCAACAGGACTTCTCGGCCCGCAGAAGCCGATAGCCCGACCAGGCCAGAAGCCCGTCCAGAATCGTCCAGACGATGCCATAAACCGGACCGGGCGGATTGAAATGCGGCTTGTTCAGCCGGTCGTACCACCGGCGGGTAGACGCATCATCCGCCGGGCTGATTTCACGCGAGGCGTACTGCACCCCAAAAACCGTGCCGACGGCCAAGGCCGCATCAATCAGACGTCCCATTATCCGGTATCCTTTTTGAATCCTGCCGCCTTAACGCGGAAACACGGCGGCAGGTTCAGACCGGTCAGGGCGAAGACGGCGCGGGCGTTCCGAAATCCAGTTCGGCGGCAATCTTCCCGGCCTCCGGGTTCCACAACAGCACCCGGTCACTTCCGGCACCGCTGAGCGTGACCGCCATCAGACCGTCAGGGCGCGCCGTAACCGCGGTAATGTGCTCGCCCGCACCAAGCGGAAGAGCCAGACGTGAGAAGCCTCCCTCCACCAGCGGCACGGTTGCCGTGACGCTCGGGCGCGGATGCAGAAAGCGGTAGGCAATCACGCCGATCAGCCCGAAAACGGCCGCGATAATCAGCACGCCCATCAAAATTACAGCGGCCAGAAGCGCTTTTGGTGTCTGCGACTCGCTGTTCGCCATTTCCTCGGCTACACCCTGTGTCATGTCTGATCCTGCTTCCCCATTCCGTCTTGTTGTCGATGCGTCCACGGCTGGCCAGAGGGCCGACCGCGCGCTGGCGGACGCCATCGGCACGGTTTCACGCTCCCGGGTCAAGGCCCTGATTGAAAGCGGCAGCCTTTCCGTCAATGGAAAGACGGTCTGCGAACCGGCGGAAACACTGCGTGACGGCATGGACCTGCTGCTAACCTTCCCGGCCCCAACCCCCGCCCGGCCCATCGCGGAACAGATTCCGCTCACTATCCTTTATGAAGACGACGACCTGATCGTGCTCGACAAGCAGGCCGGTCTCGTCACCCATCCGGCCCCCGGAAACGAGACGGGCACGCTGGTCAACGCCCTGCTCGGCCATTGCGGCGAAGGATTTGAAGGCATTGGCGGCGAGAAGCGACCGGGAATCGTGCATCGTCTGGACAAGGACACGTCCGGTCTGATGGTCGTGGCCAAAACGGCGATGGTCCATAACGCGCTGTCCGAAGCGTTTGCCGCCCGTGACATCGACCGCGCCTATCTGGCCCTCGCCTGGGGTCTCCTGCCCTCTGAAGGCGAGTTCGACGGAAATATCGGCCGCGACAAGCGGGATCGCAAACGCATGGCGGTCGTGGGCAGTGGCGGCAAGGTCGCCCTGACACGCTTCAGGCTGATCGAACCCTATCAGGCCGCCGTCTCCCTGATCGAATGCCGCCTCGCCACTGGACGGACCCATCAGATCCGTGTTCACCTTTCGAATGCAGGCCATCCCCTGCTCGGCGATCCGGTCTATCTGCGCCGGATTCCCGGGGCAGCGCGCGGTCTGTCACAGGATGCGAAGGACGCTGCGCTCGATTTTTCCCGTCAGGCGCTTCATGCGACCCGACTCGGATTTATCCATCCGCGGACGAAAAAACAGCTTTCGTTCGAAACTGCCCCCCCTGAAGACTTCCAGGCCTTGAAAAAGCGACTGATCGGCTAAACCTTAAAAGGCTATTGACTTTTTTGGCTGAGCCTGTCATAAACCACTCATCCGACGAGCTGACGCGCCGCCGGAACGGATCGTACCACCAGAGGTCGCCCAGTCCGGGGGCTGACGGTCGGGGACGTGAAAGTCCTTCCCAATGCGTCACCTGGGTCAGACGGAACTATCCCGTCGCCGGTCCGTATGAGTCTCCATCTCATCCGGATGCGGGTTAAGCCCCGGGCGAAAGGAGTCGAAGACCATGGCATCCCCAGCCGTCATTTCAGTGGGTCCCGAGAACAATCTCACCCGCTACCTTCAGGAAATCCGCAAGTTCCCCCTGCTGACCCCGCAGGAAGAGCTCGATCTCTCCCGCCAGTGGCGCAAGAACGAGGATACGAGCGCGGCCCATCGCCTCGTCACGTCCCATCTGCGCCTCGTAGCCAAGATCGCCATGGGCTATCGTGGCTACGGCCTGCCGGTGAACGAACTCATCAGCGAGGGCAACATTGGCATGATGCAGGCCGTCCGCCGGTTCGACCCGGAACGTGGTTTCCGCCTTGCCACCTATGCCATGTGGTGGATCCGTGCCGCCATGCAGGAATACATCCTGCACAGCTGGTCGCTGGTGAAGATCGGTACGACTGCTTCGCAGAAGAAGCTGTTCTTTAACCTGCGTCGTCTGAAAGGGCAGATGCAGGCCATTGATGATGGCGATCTGAAGCCGGAGCAGGTCAACTCGATTGCGACCACTCTGGGCGTGCCGGAACAGGACGTCATGTCCATGAACCAGCGTCTGGCCGCGCCGGACCACAGCCTGAACGCGCCCCTGCGTATTGATGGCGAGGGCGAGTGGCAGGACTGGCTCGTGGACGACCACGAGAACCAGGAACAGACCTACGCTGCATCCGAGGAGTTCACAGGCCGCAAGGCGCTTCTGGATCAGGCCATGATGACGCTGAATGAGCGTGAGCGTCATATCCTGAGCGAACGTCGCCTGAAGGAAGAGCCTTCCACGCTGGAAGACCTTTCCCATCACTATAACGTCTCGCGCGAACGTATCCGTCAGATCGAAGCCCGCGCCATGGAGAAGCTCCAGAAGGCCATGGCGGCTGAAGTCGAACATCGCCGCCGCGAAAACGGGCTTCAGGCCTGAAGCGACACATCACAAAAACGCCCGTCGGGATATCCCGGCGGGCGTTTTTTGTGACAGACTAACTGAACCATACCTGTCCTGCATCATCTAACATTTCAGAAATAGGGCGTCTGGTCAGGCTTTGAGGGTGACAGAAGCATCCCCGCTGGACGCCCGCTGCGAATGGATTCTCCCGTAGACGGTGGTGCCGGCGCTGTCGGCGGCTGGTCGTAAGCCTGACAGCCCGCAAGACCACATAATAGAAGGCAGGCGGAGAGCACTCTTTTCCACATCGCCACTTCTCCATAAAAAAGGCTGGGAAGGTTTCCCCTCCCGGCTTTTTTCAGGTGAGCCCCAGATCGTGGCCCGCGGAACGAAGAACCTCGATCCCCGGAAGAATCTTGCCTTCCAGCCATTCGAGGAAAGCCCCGCCAGCGGTGGAGACATAGGTCATCTTGTCTACAACGCCTGCATGACGCAGGGCCGAGACCGTATCGCCACCACCGGCGATCGTCTTGAGCTTGCCTTCTTCCGTCAGCTGCGCGGCATACTGCGCAACCTCGACCGTTGCCTTGTCGAAAGGCGCAATCTCGAACGCACCCAGCGGCCCATTCCAGACCAGCGTCTTGAGCGTATCCAGACGCTCGCGGATCAGCGCGACCGTGCGCGGACCGGCATCGAGAATCATGGCATCGTCCGGGACTTCGCCGATCAGGCAGGTCTCGGTCGGGACATTGGCCTTGAACTCGCGTGCCACGACCGCATCGACGGGCAGAATGATCTCGCAGCCTTTTTCCTGCGCGAGATGGGCGATCTTGCGCGCCGTCTCGTGCATGTCGGCTTCCTGCAGGGACTTGCCCACATTCATGCCTTCAGCCGCCAGGAACGTGTTGGCCATCGCCCCTGTGATGAACAGCGTGTCCACCTTCTCGATGACATTCCCGATCAGGTCGAGCTTCGTCGAGATCTTGGAACCACCAATGATCGCACCGACCGGGCGCTCCGGGTTCTCCAGAGCAGCCGACAGCGCACTCAGTTCCGCCTGCATCAGACGCCCGGCAAAGGACGGCAGATCCCGTGCCACGCCTTCGGTCGAGGCATGGGCACGGTGTGCGGCTGAAAACGCGTCGTTGACGAAAATGTCGCCATTCTGTGCCAGAGCCTTGGCGAACGCCGGGTCATTGGCCTCTTCACCCGCATGAAAGCGCGTGTTTTCGAGAACGATGATGTCCCCGTCCGCCATCGCACCCACGACGGCTTCCACGGTCGGACCAACGCATTCGGCCACGAAACCGACCGGCTGGCCGAGGATCTGACCGAGCTTCAGCGCGATCGGACGCAGCGACAGAGCCGGGACGACCTGCCCCTTGGGGCGGTCGAAATGGCTGAACACCACGACGCGCGCACCTTTGTCGGCCAGTTCGCGGATGGTGGGCGCGACCCGTTGCAGGCGGGTATCATCGGTGATGACGCCGTCATGCATCGGGACGTTGAGGTCGGCGCGGACCAGCACGCGCTTGCCGCGTGCGTCCACACCATCAAGGGTGCGGAAGGCCATCACTCAGAGGCTCCCGAACAGGGCTGCCGTATCGGCCATACGGTTGGAGAAGCCCCACTCGTTGTCGTACCAAGAGCAGACGCGCACCATCTTGCCGCCATTGACGAGGACCGTCTGCGTCGCATCGAAGATCGACGACGCCTTGTCATGGTTGAAGTCGGAGCTGACGAGCGGCGCCGTGTTGTACTCGAGAATACCCTTCAGGGACCCTTCGAGCGAAGCGGCACGGATGGCTTCGTTGACGGCTTCGGCGGAAGCCGGAGCGCGCGTCGGGACGAAATCCAGAGAAACGACCGAGACATTTGGGGTCGGAACGCGGATGGAGGTTCCGTCCAGCTTGCCCTTCAGATGCGGCAGAACCAGACCGACGGCCTTGGCAGCTCCCGTGGACGTCGGGATCATGTTCAGCGCGGCGGCGCGGGCGCGGCGCGGGTCCTTGTGCAGGGTATCCACCGTGCGCTGGTCGCCCGTGTAAGAATGGATCGTGACCATGTAGCCACATTCGATCCCGAAGGCCTTGTCCAGAACGGAGGCCACGGGCGCCAGGCAGTTCGTGGTGCAGGACGCGTTGGAAATGATCTTCATGTCCGGCGTCAGGACATCATTGTTCACACCGAACACGATCGTCGCATCAACGTCTGTCGCGGGAGCGGAAATGACGACGCGCTTGGCACCGGCTTCCAGCAGGGCCGAAGCCTTTTCGCGGGACGTGAAGAGGCCCGTGCATTCCATCGCCACATCGACGCCCTGGAACGGGACCTGTGCCGGGTTGCGCTCGGCGGATACCGTGATCGGACCATAGGTGCGGCCATTGGCTTCGATGATCAGGCTGTTGCCCTCGGCGCGAACGGTTCCAGGAAGGCGGCCATGCGTGCTGTCATAAGCCAGAAGATGCGCGTTGGCCTCGACGGAACCCAGATCGTTGATGGCGACAACCTCGACATCCGTGCGACCGCTCTCGATGATGCCACGCAGCACCAGCCGTCCGATCCGTCCGAAACCGTTGATCGCGATTTTTACAGCCATGACCTGCCCTACTCCGTTTCTTGAAAACTCGGGCATCCTCCATAGCACCGCCACAGCAGAGCGACAGGGGGCATCAACAGTTTTTCATTAAGTTGACTCTATAATCTTGCTCAAACCCTCCGTTCCTGCGACGGTTCCGCGCGATATGGCACCATTCGTCCGACATTTCCGTTCGCAGCGGGGTTTTGTCCCGCACTCAGCACTCCTGATGGGTGGGCTGCTTCTGGCAACCCCCCTGCTGTCAGGGTGCAAGCTGCTGGACCAGCGCACGTTCAATCCGGACGCAGGCAAGCCCCCTCACCCCTTTATCCCGCCCGCGCCTCCGGGACCGCCGCCGCACGCTCCCTTCCTGTCCATTCCGGACGGCACCCCGGAATCCGAGTACGGCCCCATTGTCGAACGCGCCGCGAAAGCCGCCCTGTCGCGCAAGGCAAATGTCCTGTTCATCGTGCAGGCCTTCGCGCCGCCCCAGCCCAGCCCGGATACGCAGGCACAGGCGCTGACGGATGTGACCGACCATCTGGCAGCGGGCGTTGCCGCCCATATCGAAAAGGCGGGCGCCCAGTCCATCCAGATCGAAATGCATGCGATGACTGACCCGTCGGCCACAAAACCCTTCGTCCGCGTGGACGTGCGCTGAGCTTCCGCTGTATGCGAGCACTCCTTTCAATCCGGCGGGCACTGCATCAGGTGGTTTTGGTTCCAAATTGACGCACGATTGCTCCGGCTGCTACGGATTTTAGGGTTGCTCAGGAAAAGAGGTCCGAGGCCATGTCAAGAACAGACGCTCTGCTTGCCCTGACAGGAATTTCCGGTGTCATCAGCGGTTACATGGGACATATGACTGCTGCCGAACTGGCGCTGGGCATTCTGTATGCAGGTTTCATACTCCGCCTCGGTCAACGGGGCGTTCGAGGCCAACTGACCCTCTTGACCTATATTCTCGCTCTGAACACCGTGCTGTTAAAGGGCCATGGGTATGGTCGCCTGGGTCTGTGCCTGTTTCTTGGAGCCATGGTCATCGCCGTTTTGCGGATGACCGGAGCACTCCGCAAAACGTCCACCCCCTGAGACTCTCATTCCTTACAGCAGTCGGGTAAGCAGCAGGCCGATGGCTGCGCCAGTCGCAAGCAGGATCAGCCCGTTGCGCAGGCGTGTTCCGACCGATGCCCGTTCCGGCACGACATCCAACGCCACACTGTCCCGGAGCGCAGCCATTTCTTCCTGCTGCGCACGGGCTTCTTCCTGTTCCTGCCAGATCCGGCCGCTCATACGACGGATGTAGTGTCCGGCATCGGCGGGCGTTGTCGCGGCATGATCTACAACGCGCTCGGCGAGCGTACGGTTGGCCGTATGACCCAGCCCCAGAACGCGGTGCGCCGAACAGACGGCCAGCGCTTCCATCACCTGCGGGTTTTCAAACACCACGAAATCTGACGCATCTCCGCCCCCGCGGATCAGGACGATAATCTCCTCCCGGCAGGTGCCAATCGCTTCTGCCAGACGACCGGGATCGTTCATGGCCGTGGGCAGGCTTCTCACACGTTCCGGGCGCCAGGCTCCCCCGAGCGCCTGAAGGAAGTCTTCCGCCACCAATGCGCTTGAGGCCGCTGAATGGATCAGCAGAAGGCGCGCTTCCGGTCGGGCAGGATAGGGATGCGAGGCGCAGGGCAGCCCCCGCAGAACATCCAGCAGGGATCGCTCGACGCGTTCGACCTTCTGCCGTGCCGGATCATGAAGCTCAACAGCCACTGCCTCGAAACGCAGCACAATCTGCCCCCGGTATTGCCGCGCCCGCAGCATGCCGGTCACATGGACATGATCGCCAGGCCCGACACCCGCCCGCGCCAGAACGGATTTCTGCACTTCCAGCGACAGGGTGGTGCCGAACTGTGGGTCGGTCAGCGGAAGCTGGTAATATTTGGGATAGGAATTGGGCGCGGCATCGCCAAGCTGCCCGGCCACGATCAGCGGGAAGCCCCAGTCGTCGAAAGCAGCACAGATTTCTTCCAGCCGCGCAGAGAACAGGTCCTGTACCTGTAGCGGAGAAAGAACCATCAGTGTTGTCGTGTCTCCTGCCCCGGAAGATGAGCGGGAGCGTCTCGGAAAAGCGTCCATCCGTCACCATATGGAGAAAGAACAAATGTTCTTACAGGGGGCTTGCAGGCTCTCACGCGATTTTTTGCCTGTTTTTCAGAAGGTTGTGGATTAGTGAGCCGTTTCACCCCCCAGGATCTCTTCGAACGTCTCGCCCGATCCCGCTTCCGCTCACGCTTTCATCTGGACGATCAGGCCCGACTCTATCTGGAAAACCGGGGCCTTGACGCTGTCATGGATCATGGAGCGACTTTCGTCGCCGAACGCCTCGCACCCGCACACCCGCAGCGCGATGGCAAACAGACGCCCATGCGCGGTCATCCGGTGTTCATCGCCCAGCATGCCACGGGAACCTGTTGCAGAAGCTGTCTGTCCAAATGGCATGGCATGGAGCCGGGAAAACCCCTGACGACCGAGCAGCAGGAACAGATCCTGCGGACTCTCCGAAGCTGGATCGAGCGGGACTTCGGACAGGCCGTTCCCGGAAACCCGGCGCAGGGTGTGCTATTATAGAAGTGTCGTCTCCGGATCCGGAATATAACTTTACTCGGAATTAAGAAATATTCCGATAAATAACAGGCTCTTATTGAAGATAATTATTTCGGATTATCCACAAAAATAATTGCGAAACGTGCTTTTCAGGACAGAATCATGAAAATAATTTCTCTTTCCAATATTATCCTTTCCTCCGCCTTGCTGCTCCCTGCCATCGGGCAGGCCTGCTCAAGTCTGGCGATTACAGATAACAAAGGCCATGTCTTTCATGGACGCACGCTGGAATTGCCCGAAGACCTGCCGTCATGGCTGACTTTTTATCCGGCGCAGACGGCATTTCAGAAAAAATCACCCAACGGCAGTGCCGGAGCACATTACAAGTCTCTCTATCCCATCCTGGCGATTACAACGCCCATCTATGAGGATGGCGACGACCATAACATGCTTGAAGGGATGAACGGGGCGGGCCTGTCTTTCAGCGCCAATATGGTGCCGGACGCCACGCTTACTCCGCTTGCGGAGTCAGACTACCGGGAGTCCATCCCCGTGACATCGCTGGGGGAATGGGCACTGGCCAATTTCGCCACCGTGGATGAGGTCCAAAAGGCCGTTGATCAAGGGCATTTCTGGTCCCCCGTCCTGGCCAGACTGGGAGGTGTGAAATCGCCTTTCCATTTTGCGTTTTACGACAAGAACGGCGGAAGCATCGTTGTAGAAGCGCTCAATGGAAAATTCCATGTTTATGACAACCCCACCAAGGTCATGACAAACGGACCGGATTTCCCGTGGCATCTGCAAAACCTGAACAATTATACACAACTGACCAATCAGGACAGATCATGGGCCATTCTGGGAAGCATCAAGGTCGTCCAGCCGGATAGCGGAATTGCGGCTTCGGATCTGCCCTCCTCCGACACTTCTGTAGGGCGCTTCATTCGTGGCGTTTACTACACCAGCTATGCACCCGTGGCCCAGTCATCGGGGGATGCGATCAATATTCTGGCGCACATCATGAACCGGTTCGACCGCATGAAAAACATTACCACCGATACACTGGGCGGCGAGACACAGAAGGCGTCCGGTAAAACCGTTTCCGAATATACTGTCTGGACGGCACTCTCTGACCTCAGCGACGGGGCGATGTTCGTTCGGGGATACAAGGATATCAGTTACAGGAAATTTTCACTCCAGACGTTTCATGACACACCAAAACCGGTCTTTGAAAAAATCAACGACCGGGATCTGGGGGTGCCTTACTAAGTCATCAGTCCAGTCGGCGCCGTGGAACAAAGCGTTCTGCGGCGAAGATCAGCAGCAGCGCGCCGGCGCCGAGAATGATCTGTGAGCGCGTTTCGGGCTGGATCAGCATGGCGATCAGCGTACATGCGATCAGCACCAGCGCCGCATAGGCCTTCCAGGACGACTCCCGCACCAGTTTCAGACGTCCAGCCACAATCATGGTGTTGTTGAACACCATGAAGCCGCCCGTCAGACTGACGAGCAGTCCGAAGATCAGGGTTGGCGACAGTACAGCCACAGCCGCGACGAGAACGGAGGCCAGCGCACTCACCAGAATGGCCCGGCGGGGAAGTTTCGTGGATGTATCCACCGTCAGGAACAGCCCGGGCGCAGACCCGGATTCCGCCAGTTCATACAGAATACGCGACGTCACATAGATCCCGGAATTGAGGCTGGACAGCGCCGCCGTCATGACCACGACCGCAAGGGCCACGTCCGCAAACGGCACGTGCAGGCGGTGCAGCACCAGCAGGAACGGCGAATAGCCCGGTACGACATCACTCCATGGCACCAGACAGAGGACCAGCGCGATCGAGACGATGTAGAACCCACCGATCCGCAGCGCGATGGAGCGCGTGGCGCGGACGATGTTCTGTTCCGTATTGTCGGATTCTACGGCTGCAACGGTGGAAATCTCGCTGCCGCCCATGGAAAACAGAATGGTCGGGATAACCGCCAGCAGTGCCAGCCAGCCATGCGGCAGCAGGCCGCCATGCGCGAACAGGTTTTCATGCACTGGAACAGGGCGGCTCAGCAGCGCCCAGATGCCTATTCCGATAAAGCAGACGATCGCCAGAACCTTGATGGCCGAGAACCAGTATTCGAATTCCCCGTACCCTTTGACGGACATGAGGTTCACGCCCGTCATCAGGGCCATGATAAGCACCTCAATGACGGCATAAGGCAGCGGAATATAGGGGGCGAGCATTGTCGCGACCGCAATGACCTCCACTGCAATCGCAATGATCCATGTCAGCCAGTACGCCCAGCCCGCGACAAAAGCCGCCCGTGCTCCGAGCGCATACTGGATCTGCCCCAGAAATGAGGCCCGTCCCGGCACTTTCAGCGCCAGATCGCGCATCATCAGATTGACCAGAAACACCAGCGTTCCGGCCAGCGCATAAGAGAGCAGGACCGCAGGGCCACCCAGCGAGAGTGCCGCGGACGCCCCGATAAAATATCCTGCCCCGATCACCCCCCCCAGGGCGATCATGACGACATGGCGCGTACGCAGACTGTGGGCAAGCTGGTCGGGCTGGCTCATGGACAAAAAACTTCCTGCTATGGACGGGATGGGCGTTTCAGACCGGAAGGTCCCTGTTGTCCGCCAGGGTTTCCATGGTCATGTATGACGTGATGGCATCGAGTTCCACCTTGCTGATGATCTGCTGATACACACGATCGAAATCGTTCATGTCGCAGGCCACCACCTTCAGAAGATAATCGTATTCGCCCGCGATCCGATAAAAATCAACTATGTTCGGTATCGAACCGACAACCTTGCGGAATGTCTCGAACCATTCCCGCGAATGATGGCGCGTGCGCATCAGCACGAAGACCGTCAGGGTCAGGCCCAGCGCGGTCGCATTGAGACGGACCGTATCGTGAGCGATCACGCCATCCTCACGCAGGGCATTCAGCCGTCGCCAGCAGGCATTCTGCGACAGCCCGACCTTTTCGGCGAGTTCACGCTGCGAGGGCGTGCCTTGCTTTTGCAGGATTCTTAGGATCGCCCTATCCGTTTGATCGAGTTTTCTGGCCATATCGCATCATATGACCACAAAAAGGATTTTTCATCCTCAAAAAAGAAGCGGTTTTTACTCATTCCATCGGTCTATCGTTCCTTCATCACGCAGGGCCATCACGGACGGGGAAAACATCGCGCCATGGAAACGATCGGCAATCTCGACAACAGCACCGCCATTCTTGAACAGTTCGAGCAGTCCCTGCGCAGTAACGGGCTGGCCGCGCTTGCCAAGGGCGTGATCGGCGATGGTGCGAAATTTTCGACGCCGTTCGGTACGCAGTCCCTGCTTTACGCCGATTATGTCGCCTCAGGCCGTGCGCTGAAGCAGATCGAGACGTTCATCATGGACGAAATCCTGCCGTTCTATGCCAACAGCCACACCGAAGCCTCCTTCTGCGGCGCCTACATGACGCGCCTGCGCAACAGCGCCCGCGCAACCATCGCGCAGCTGTGCCACGCCCCCTCCTCCGATTTCACGACCATTTTCATGGGCAATGGCGCGACGGCAGGACTGAACCGTCTGGTGCACCTGCTGGAAATCCCGGCTCTGTGTGAGGCTGGCAAGCGGCCGATCGTCTTTATTGGTCCCTACGAGCATCATTCCAACATCCTGCCCTGGCGCGAGAGCGGTGCGGAGATCGTCGAAATTCCTGAGGCGGCGGAAGGTGGGCCGGACCTGAATGTTCTGGAACAGGCCCTGAAATCCTGCCCGGCAGATAGTCTGAAAATCGGCTCGTTCTCAGCAGCTTCCAACGTCACGGGCATCCTGACGGATGTGAACGCCGTCACGGCCCTGCTCAGGCGAAATGGTGCCCTGTCGATCTGGGACTATGCCGGAGCCGGACCGTACTGCCCGATCGACATGCAGCCCGGAACGCCGTTCGAGAAAGATGCTGTCGTGGTTTCCTGCCACAAATTCATCGGTGGCCCTGCGGCTTCGGGCATTCTGATCGTGCGCAACGCCGCGATCTCGCGCACGCTTCCCGTTCTTCCGGGCGGAGGCACCGTACGGTTCGTCTCGCCGTGGAACCACGACTATTCCGCCAATCTCGCATCCCGCGAGGAAAGCGGCACGCCGAACGTGATCGGGGACATCCGCGCCGCGCTGGCCTTTATCGTCAAGGACGTCATTGGCGACGCCTACATGGCGCAGCGCAATGCGGAACTGCGCGCCCGGGCCGTAAAAGCCTGGAGCGGCAATCCCGCCATCGAAATTCTGGGGCATCCGACCGCTGCCGCGCTTCCGATCTTTTCATTCCGGATCCGCGATGTGAAGAACAACGTGTTCATCCATCAGCAGCTTTTCACACGCATGCTGTCGGACCGTTACGGCATTCAGGTTCGTGGCGGCTGTGCGTGTGCAGGCCCTTACGCGCACCGTCTGCTGGGAATTGACGAAGATGAGTCCGATCAGATCCGCAGCGCCATCCTGTCCGGGCAGGAAATCGAGAAGCCCGGCTGGACGCGCCTGAATTTCAGCGTGCTGATGGATGACGGCAAGGTCGAGCGTATCCTCAACGCGGTCAATGAACTCGCCAGCAACCCCTGCGAAACCGCCGCCCAGTATGACTGCGACATCACCACGGCGCGTTTTCGTCCGAAGGTTGCAGCCTGAAACAGGCTTGAAATCCGTCCCGTCGCAGGTCAACGTCTTCATTGCATAAACGTTATGGGACGCCTGCGATGAGACGGTGGATGGGTGTGTGGGCCGCAGGGCTTTTCCTCGCGCTGGGCGGATGCGCGGCTGAAGGGCCCCTGCACCCGGCGACCGGGCGCCAGTTTTCGGCTTATACGCTCGAAATCGGCTGGACACCCAGCCTGCACCGGATCGGCAATACGAACCGCACCGATACTCTGACGGTTCCGGCCCAGACCCTTTATCTATGGGCTTTCAGGGGCTCTATTCCGCAGGATCTTCAGAAAACTGGCGAGTCAGCCGATGACTGGCGTGATCGGGGGTGCCGGTCCTACGGTCCAATTCACTTCCCGCCGGTTGTCCTCTCGCCTGCCCTGAGAAAAGACATCCTCGCCCTGACGCCTGAGGAAACGGACAAATTGCTGAGCTGGGACTATCAGGTCCGTGCGGCGTGTCTGGGCTTTGCGCAGGAGGATTTCTTTGAGGAAGCGGCGCGAACCTATACCGCTTTCAGCAACAGTCCAGCTGCAGCCATTCTGAGGGGAAGTGCAGGAAAGACGGTCCGTCGTGACGCGCTGATCCGCGACCTTGCCGCGTCTCTGGGGAGCCATCGGAGTGAGGCGATCCGTCTGCGGTGCGCGACAGATCAGACATCCGGAAAGGCCGTGTTCGACCGGGTCTATATCGGCATCCGTGCCCGGCGGCTGGCGCTTTTTCCTGCAGCATCCTCGCTCGCGGATGAACCGCCCACGAGCGCGCCCTGCCCGGAAAGTTTTCTTATTCCAGCACCCTGATCTCAGAACAGATAGGCGATCTTCATGTAATAGGCGTTCGTCTCCGGCACGTTCCGTCCCTCGACGGAATGAGAATAACGTGGCGTGAACGACAGGCGTTTGGTGATGTAGAACATCGCACCGACGCCAAGTGCTGTTTCGCGACTGCTCGAATTGGCGACCCAGAGGTTGGATGTATTGTCGTGCATACCGCCGCTGTTCTGCCAGTCGAGCGAAAAGAACGGCTCGAAGCGTGATGTGGCTTTCCAGCTGAAACGCAGGTTCGTGTAGAACACGTTGCCGGGTGAATAGCTGTGCTCGCCGTTGCGGTGTTTGGTGGAACTCACGACGCTGCCCAGATCGCCATCGAAGCTGAAATGCTTCCATTCATAGTCGAAAATGATGCTCGACAGGTTGGCCCAGTAATGCATTGCCATGGAATCCCGCGTGCCTGACGGGGTCTCCATGAAGGTCTGGATGCCGAGTGTGCTGTGTTTGTTGGGCTTGAACCAGGCTGCCGGCCCTACAATCGTCGTCCCCAGACCACCCCAGTTCTGCCCGTTGGCCAGAGTATAGGCCTCGGACTGGATCAGCTCGAACGCGAAACTGACATGGGGGATCGCGTCGAAGCTGCGGAAATGCACGTATTTCGTCATGCCGCTCCAGGTGTGACTGCCACCCCGCGCCCGGCGCTGGCCGCCACTGTCATAGACCGATCCGGCGGCGTTTCCATCACCGTACTGTACGACCACGTTGAACGGCTTGAAGTCCACCGGCAGGTCGTATTCGTGCGGGCCGATAATGGCCAGGGGAATATCCGCGGCATGAGCGGCAACGCCCGGAACGAGAGCAACAGCAGGCAACCAGGCTGTCAGGGCACCAAGGCGCACTCCGAGCGTGAATTTGCGACGCATGACGTGAATTTCCATAGAGATTGAGCGGGAGTGTGGAGCGTGTCCTCAGGGGGACACGCTCCGTCCGTAAGCGGATGCTCAGTGCGCGGCGGCGCCCTGGTCTCCGTTCAGGCTGTAAGCGATGATATAATCACCGCTGCGGGTGCCAAGGCCCCCATGACCACCGGCGGCGATCACAACATACTGCTTCCCATCAATTTGATAGGACATCGGTGTTGCCTGTCCGCCTGCAGGCAGACGGTCCTGCCAGATGACCTTGCCGTTCGACATGTCGAAACCACGCAGGTAATCGTCGGCCGTCGCCCCCATGAAGGACACGCCGCCCTTCGTCAGGACGCTGCCACCGATGTTGTACATCCCGGTCGGAAGCGGGAGGTTGTTATGCGTCCGGAAAGGACCCGTGTCGCGTGTGGTGCCGACGGGGTGCTGCCAGACGATCTTCTTCGTCACCAGATCAATGGCCGTGATCTTGCCCCAGACCGGTCCCTTGCAGGGGATCTGAAGCGGGTTCAGCCACGGGCTGGTATAGGCGATGTAGGGCGTGCCGTAGTCCGGGGAAACGCTCAGCGCATCGCCCTTGGCTTCAGGCTTGTCGCCCTGACCGTTCCACTTCGGCAGAATGCCGGAATTTTCGGCCTTCTGACGCTTCTCCAGACGGATCCGGAACGGCAGGTAGCTCGCATTGGCGATCAGCAGTTTGCGCTGCGGGTCAATGGAAGCACCCTGCCAGTCAACCACACCATAGAATGCCGGATAGACGATCGTCGTCTTGCCAACATGCGGCGGCGTGAACTGACCTTCGTAAGCGGACTGACGGAACTGGATGCGGCAGATCATCTGATCCAGCAGCGTCGCACCCCACATGTCGCTTTCCTTAAGGTCCGGCGGCGTCAGGGACGGCAGACCGACAGCGAAGGGCTGCGTCGGGGAGACATGGTCATCCGCTGCAACACCCGCGGTCGGAACCGGACGTTCCTCGACCGGGTAACCCGGAACCGGTTTGCCGGTACGACGGTCCAGAACGAAGAACTCACCGCGCTTCGTGCTCTGGATCAGAGCCGGAATGTTCTCGCCATTCGCGCCGGGCAGATCGACCATGGACGGTCCGATGGCCAGATCCATGTCCCACAGATCGTGATGCACGGTCTGGAAGGTCCAGCGGCGCTCACCCGTCTCGACATCGAGAGCAATCGTGGCGCTGGAAGTCGCGTCGTCGAACGGACGGCGCGAGCCACCCCAGTTATCCGGCGGCGAATTGCCCATCGGCAGGTACAGAAGACCCAGATCCGGATCAGCCGTGTAAACGCCCCATGCGTTCGGGGTGTCACGTGTCAGCTCGTCGTTCGGGCCGGGCTTCCAGTTTTCCGGATTATGACCGGCATCCCAGGCCCATTCGATCTCGCCGTTGATCGGGTTGAACGCACGGATTGCACCGGAGGGCTCGAAATTCGCCTGGTTGTCAAAAATCCAGCCACCCAGAACCACGCGATCCTTTACCACCAGCGGCGGAGACGTCACGAAGTGGAAGCCATGCGGCACATGACCGAGATACTGGCGCAGGGAAATGAAGCCGTGCTCGCCGAAATCTTCGCAGGGCTTGCCGGTTTCAGCATCAACCGCCAGAAGGCGTACGTCGCCGACCGGGGAGAAAATGCGCTTCTGGCAGGCCTTTGAGCCATCCGGAGCCGTGTAGTCGTCCGGCGCCTTGTAGAAAGAGACACCACGGCAGGCCAGATAGACGTTCGCAGCCAGATCCTCGGCAGCAGGCTTGGGATCGAACTTCCACTTCACCTTGCCCGTCTTGGCATCGAGCGCCATGACCCAGTTATGCGGCGTGCAGAGATAGAGCGTGTCATCGACCTTGATCGGGGTGACTTCAAGATTGAACTCGTGGCCCTGATCGGGACCTGCAACAACGCCTTCATCCGCCTTCTGGACGTCACCCGTACGGGTCACCCAGGCGCGCTTGAGGTTGCTGACATTCGCAGGCGTAATCTGGCCCAGCGGGCTGTAGCGGTCCCCACCCACAGTACGGCCATAAGCCGGCCAGTCGGCGTCGGGCGTGTCCTTGGCCGTGAGGTCGGACTGGTTGGTTGCGGCCATACGGTCTGCGGGAAGCGTGCCGTTGATGGAGTAGGACGTGAAGCAGCTTGCGATAATCGCAACCATCGCGATGACGGCCGAGCCGAGAAGCTCGCGCTTGTCCGAAACCCAGTTCTGACCGGTCCGCCACACCCATGGCAGCAGCATCCAGGCCGCGATGCCGACGAGCGTGAAGAGACGGACTTCCAGTCCCCAGATGTCGAACCCGACTTCAAGAACGGACCAGATGGTCGCCACCAGCAGGAGCGCGGCATAAAGACGCGCGGCCAGCAGGGGATTCCTGAAGCTGACACCCGCAGCCGCAAGCATCACAAGGCCCAGAAGGGCATAGAACCACGAACCACCGAGAACGAGGAGATATCCCCCCCCTCCCAGCAGGAAAAGCCCGACAACTGCGAGCAGGATAGAGGTTAATGGAGACATTACCCTCTGGAGTGAAGCAGACATGACACCTCGTTCTTGCGAAAAACGAAAACCATTCTCTCTGAAATGATTTGTCTTTCCTGATCATCGGCGGAACGCGATACCGTTGGCGCTCCGTCATGGCTGTGACGGACGGGACAGCTCTGTTTGTGCATCAGGAGCGGCAGTGACCGGCGCTTGCAAAAGCCCCGGCTTTCATGCCTGTGTCCCTTCCGACCCACAGCACTGAACCGGAAAAGAAAGGAGTGTTGCGTTACCGATGGCCTGCGAAGAAACACACCCGATACGCAACGCTTCGCCTTTTCCAGAACCCGTCATTCCCGAATGTCTTCGCCGCAGGCTATCCCGTATGGTTGCACCCTCACCCGATTGTGACTGTCTGCGGCGCACCTGTCGCAGATCTGCGACAGGTTTTAGGCACCGGGTGCCTTATCCCGCCGCACGGGGGGCAAAATGACCACTGCCACCGCCCGGACATGCCTGTCGGATTCCTGGACGAGATGCTCCACGAACTACAATCTGGACCCATCTGAACGCTGGGAAACGCAGGTGCTCAGCCAGCCCGAACTGCGCTTTGTCAGCGGCCGCACGCAGCGGCTGATCCAGAGCGCCCTTCCGGAAATGCAGCGCCTGCATACGCTGGTGGACCCGCTGGACTTCACGGTCATGCTGGCAGACCCGACCGGCATCGTCCTCTCGCGTCACACCCAGCGCAGCAATCTGAGCGGGTGTCGGCGGTGGCGTTTTCAGGCGGGTGCGGTCTGGGATGAAGCCAATGCCGGGACCAACGCAATCGGGACCTGCCTGCGCGAAGAACGCCCGGTTATGGTCGTTCACGACCAGCACTGGCGTCTGTGCTTCCGCAAGCTGACCGGCATGGCCGTGCCGGTTTACAATTCCATCGGGGAACTTGCGGGGGCCATCGACATCAGCTCATTCGTGGCCGAGAACGTCCTGCCCGCGGCGGCACTCCTGATGGATGCGCTCCAGACGACAGCCCGGCGCGTGGAGGAAAAACTGTTTCACGACCGCTTCCGGGAGGACATGATCCTGACCCTTGGGCCATCGACATCGTCCTCGGCCATGCTGGTTGCGCTGGATCGGGACGGCCATATCCGGGGCGCCACCCATGCCAGCCGTCGGCACATGAACTGGCCTGAAGGCGAACTGGCCGGCCTGCCCGCACTCCTGCCGCTGCTCGACAGTCAGGAAGAGCCGAATTTCCGGCGGGCAGAAGCTCAGGTCATCCGCTCCGCCCTCGGGACGGTGGGTGGCAATGTGAGCGCGGCCGCACGTCTTTTAGGCGTGAGCCGCGCCACACTGCACCGCAAGATCAGGGCACTTGGTCTGGATCACTAGGGCCAGACAGGGCTGCCGCGTAATCGTCGGGACGGAACCCGACCAGCAGCACATCCGGCCCTTCCAGCACGGGACGCCGGATCATGGCGGGATGTTCCAGCATAAGGGCCAGAGCCCGTTCCGTATCCAGAGACTCCCGAAGTTCGGGCGGAAGTTTGCGAAACGTCGTTCCCGAACGGTTCAGAAGCTTTTCCCAACCCAGTTTCGCAACCCAGCCCTCCAGCCGCGCCTGCGGAACACCGTCTTTGCGATAGTCATGGAAACTGGCCGCAACACCGTGCCCGGCCAGCCATGACCGGGCCTTGCGCATCGTATCGCAGTTGGAAATTCCATAAATCGTGGCGGATATGGGCATGAGGTCTGTCTCCGGTCTCAGGCGACGAGGCCGCCATCCACCAGAATGGATGCGCCCGTGATGTAAGAGGCATCGGGGCTGGCGAGGAAGGATACCGTGCGGGCAATGTCATTGACCTTGCCGTAGGATTCCGTAGCCGTGAAGCTGCGGATAACGGCGGCACCCTCGCCATCTTCGGGGTTGAGATCCGTTGCGATCGGGCCTGGCTCGACGACATTCGCCGTAATCCCCTGCGGTCCGAGATCCCGCGCCACGCCTTTTGCAAACCCGATCAGACCGGCTTTCGTCGCGGCGTAAAGCGAAATCCCCTGAAACGGTGCGCGCTCGCCAAAAGCCGAACCGATATAGATCAGGCGTCCGCCCGCCTTCATGTATTTAAGAGCTTCAACCGTCTCGATCATTGCCGCACGCAGGTTGAGGTTCAGAACATCCTCGATCTGCGACACACTCATCTGGGCAATCGGGCCATAGGGATAGATGCCCGCATTGCACACGAGTGTATCCAGACGCCCGAACGCTTCATGCGTCTTCGTGATCGCTGCGATGTTGCCGTCTGTGCTGCCACCATCAGCCTGCACCGCAACCGCACGACGCCCCAGTGCCTCGACCTCGGCGACAACTTTCTGAGCAGCCTTTTCATTGCGGGCATAAGTAAGGGCGATATCGAAGCCATCCTGCGCCAGTTTCAGCACAATGGCCGCCCCGATACCGCGTGATCCACCTGTAACGAGAGCCACTCTCTGGGTCATGATCCTGTTCCTTCTGAATGCGCTGACGAAAGATCCGTCTCTAGCGGCCGGATCATGCGGCATTTTCGAGCCGGACCCAACCACCTCCCTGACATTGTGAAGACATCCCTTCATCAAGAGCCTAAAACACATGTCATGTCGGAACAGCAGAACCCCACCAGAACCGGTCGCGGTTGGCCGGATATTGTCGCAGGTCTTTCCCTTGCTTCGGTGAATATTCCGCAGGTTCTGGGTTATACGCGCATCGCGGCCATGCCGGCGGTCACAGGCCTTTATACGGTCCTTCTGCCGCTTGTGGCGTTCGCAGCCTTTGGGTCCTCCCGGCATCTGGTTGTGGCGGCCGATTCCGCAACGGCGGCCATTTTCTCAAGCGCCATCGGCAAAATGGCACCGGCGGGGAGTCCACATTACATGGCGCTCATCAGCATGACAGCGCTGCTCTGCGCGGCTCTCCTGCTTGTGGCGCGGGTCTTTCGGCTGGGATTTCTGGCGGATTTCCTGTCCCGCACCGTTCTCACCGGGTTTCTGGCGGGTGTGGGCGTACAGGTCTGCATCGCCATGCTTCACGACATGCTGGGCGTGTCCGTCAGCGCGCATAACCCGCTGCTTCAGGCGTATGACACGCTTCGTCAGCTTCCGCAGGCAAGCCTTGTGGTCGCCGGGCTTTCCGCTTTTACGGTCGGGGTTCTCATGACCGGACAGCGTCTCGCCCCGCATCTGCCAGCCGGGCTTTGTGTCGTCATCGGGAGCATCGCCCTGAGCATGGGGCTGAACCTGCCGCATCACGGCGTTCCCACACTCGGCCATGTCGCAGGCGGGTTGCCGCATTTCGGCCTGCCTGGCGTCTCATGGAACGAACTTCTCGGCCTCCTGCCCGTGGCCGCGTCGTGCGTGTTCGTCATCATCGCACAGAGTGCCGCCACGTCCCGGGTCTTCGGAGAGCGGTTTCATGAAACCGTCGATGAAAACCGTGACCTTCTGGGGCTGTCCGCCGCAAATATCGCTGCCGGTCTGAGCGGTACCTTCACCGTCAATGGCAGCCCCACCCAAACCGCCATGGCTGTGCGTTCCGGTGCACGCAGTCAGATCGCGCAGGTGACGTTTGCCTGCGTGACGCTCATGGTGCTGCTGTTTCTGACACGCCC
Organism: Gluconobacter albidus; assembly: GCF_002723915.1. Taxonomy (GTDB): domain Bacteria; phylum Pseudomonadota; class Alphaproteobacteria; order Acetobacterales; family Acetobacteraceae; genus Gluconobacter; species Gluconobacter albidus. The sequence goes on along the minus strand of NZ_BEWL01000002.1, from coordinate 141,361 downwards.
GCTGGAGGCCCTGCCCCGCTGCGTTCTGGCCGGGATCGTTTTTACTGTCGCCATTGGTATGATCGACCTGAAAAGCCTGCGCGCGATCCGGCAGGAAAGTCCGGGCGAGTTCTGGCTGGCCATGACGACCGCCGCCGTTGTCGTAGGGATTGGTGTTGAGGAAGGCATTTTCCTCGCCATCGCGCTCTCGCTGTTTCGCCATGTCCGGCACAGCTACGAGCCCCATACGGTGGTCCTGCAACAGGCCGCAGGCACAGGAATTCTGGAAGCCCTGCCTGCGAAGAAAGGGCTGGAAACAGTTCCGGGCCTCATCGTCTTCCGGTTCTGCGCGGATCTGTTCTACGCTAACTCGACGCGCTTTCGTCAGGACCTTCTGGCTCTGGTGGACCACGCCCCGCACCCGGTCCGCTGTGTCGTCCTTGATGCAAGTCCCGTCACGGACATCGACTATTCCGCCGCCGCCGACCTGCGGGACCTGATCGCGCAGCTCCAGCAGCGCGGGATTACACTGATGTTCGGGCGGGTGAGCATCTATCTGCGCTCAGACATGGACCGCCATCACATCACTCCCGCCCTCGGAGCCGATAATATCTACCCGGAACTGCATACAGCGCTGAAAGCCGCCCACGATATTCTGGGAGGCCCTGCGCCGTCCGTCAGGCTTTCCTGACGAACTCGGATTTCAGGTTCATCGCCCCGATCCCGGCGATCTTGCACGCGATATCGTGCCCGTCTCCGCCGTCCGACAGGCGGATGTTCTTCACCTTGGTCCCGCCTTTGACGACCATGGACGAGCCCTTGATCTTCAGATCCTTGATGACCGTCACTGTGTCGCCATCCGCCAGAACATTGCCGTTGCCATCACGGATCTCGCCGGAAGCCTCGCCGCTTTCCGCTCCCGTCTCGGCCGGGTTCCACTCATGCGCACATTCCGGGCACATCCACAGCGCGCCGTCCGGATAAACATGTTCGCACCCGCAGACCGGGCATTTCAGATTGCTGTCCATGATGACCTTTTTTCGTTTATGGCCGGACCCTACTGCACGCAGTCCGTATTTCAAAACGGGGATTGGCCGTTTTCATAACCTGTTCGTTTGACAGGACGCGCGCTATCAACAGCCAGACATATATTGCCACGCTGATGGAAAGACTGTTCCGATGTCCGACGCTACGCCCCAGCCCGTTGCCGCCCCCCTGACGCGCGCCGCCATTTTCCTTGTCCTGAACATCAATCCCGGCACGGAAGCGGAAAAGACCATCCGCAGCCTTTGTGCGGATCTTTCCGGCCTGCGCCGCACAGTCGGCTTCCGGGATCTGAACGGGCAGCTTTCCTGCGTTCTGGGGTTCGGATCGACCGCATGGGACCGTCTTTTTCCCGGCCCGCGTCCACAGGAACTGCATCCGTTTCAGGAAATCAAAGGCGTCCATCACGCCGTCTCCACACCTGGCGACATGCTGTTCCATATCCGCGCCACCCGCATGGACATGTGCTTCGAAATGGCCAGGCTGGTCATGGAGCGCCTGCGTGCCGTCTGCACGGTTGTAGATGAAGTCCACGGCTTCAAATATTTCGACGACCGGGACCTGATCGGTTTCGTGGACGGCACGGAAAACCCTGAAAATGCCGCAGCCTGCGAGGCCGCCATCATCGGCGACGAAGACGCAGCGTTCAAAGGCGGAAGCTACGTCATCACGCAGAAATATTTCCACGATCTCGACGCCTGGAACACCCTGCCCGTCGAGATGCAGGAAAAGATCATCGGCCGCAAAAAGCTGTCCAATGTCGAACTCGATGACAAAACAAAACCCGCCTATGCCCATAACGCCCTGAATGTCGTGACGCGCAACGGCAAACAGGTCGATATCCTGCGCGACAACATGCCGTTCGGTGAGGCTGGCAAGGGCGAGTTCGGCACCTATTTCATCGGCTATGCCCGCTCCCCGTCCGTCACGGAGGAAATGCTGCACAACATGTTCGTCGGCAAACCCGCAGGAAACTACGACCGTCTGCTGGATTACAGCCGTCCCGTCACGGGCTCACTGTTCTTTGTTCCGTCGGCCGATTATCTGGACGATATCGACGCCTGATCGTGCAAAGAAGCGTGGTCACACGCTCGCCCGTAATGATAGATAAACCGGGCCGTAAAGCGGAGCGTGGTTGAGCATGTATCACTGGGGCAAGCGGATCGCGCGCTGCGTAATGGGCGTTCTTGGAGTCCTTTTCTGCGGGACGGGCTATTCCGCTGACCTCACCGGCGGCGGGTCCAGCTTTGCCGCTCCGCTTTACCGGGGCTGGGGCAAGGGTTTTTATCACCAGACCGGCCTGTCCCTCACCTATCAAAGCGTCGGCTCCGGTGCGGGACAAAAGCTCGTTATGGCTGCGGGCGTGGATTTCGGAGCCTCGGATCTCCCTCTCGCGGACACCTTGCTGGACTCAAACAGCCTCTATCAGTTCCCGACCGCACTGGGCGCGATCGTGGTGATTATCAACGTCCCCGGCGTTGCTTCCAACCAGATGAAACTGGACGGCCCAACGCTCGCCGCGCTGTTTGACGGCACGATCACAACGTGGGCCGATCCACGTCTCCGGGCCCTGAACCCCGGCCTGCGCCTGCCGGATCTGGATGTGCTCCCCATCCACCGCGAGGAAGCCTCGGGCACCAGCCATGTTTTCGTGGATTATCTGCATAATGTCGCGCCCGACTGGAAAGCCGGGATGTGGGCTGACGGACCCGAAGCGCGGGGCAATGACGGGGTCGCGGCCAGCGTGCGCCAGTCCATCGGGGGCATCGGCTTTGTGGAATATGCGTTCGCGCGCCAGAACAGGCTCAATACCGTCCGGCTGAAAAACCATGCAGGGCAGTGCGTCACGCCCGACAGAACGTCATTCACCAGTGCCGCCACCAGCGCGGACTGGTCGCACGCTGACCATTACGCCGTGAATCTTCTCAAGGCCCCGGCGCCACAGGCCTGGCCAATCATGACCGCAACCTTTGTTCTCGTACCTGCCCATCCGACAGACAAAACGGCAGCCGTCGCCACAAAAACATTTTTCAGATATGGTCTGAAACAGGGCGACGACGTGGCGCGGGATCTGGATTACGTGCCGCTGCCAACGAACGTGAAAGACAGGATTCTCTCCGGCTGGCCCTGAACCCCGCAAAGTCATAATAACTTCACTTCCCCCGCCCCGTCCTGTGAATGGTCCGGACAATCCACGCTCTCAGGGAAGGGGAGCCGTCTTGCCAGACCGCATTCCGGATCATTGCCGATCGCCGCATGTCTCCAGCCCTGTCGGAGCGTTCGATCCGGTTTTCCCGCCGCTGTTCCTGTCCGCCTCCACCTGACGGGATACCGGCATGTCCGAAGGACATTCTCCTTCGCTCCTGCGGCTGACAGGCCGATATTTTGTTCTGGTTTTCCTGATCGGAACTGCACGGGCGGCAACAGCGCCGCTTGTCACCGATGTCCTGCCATCAGGCGTTCCCCTGCCCTCCCCGGCACCGGGGTTCGTTTTACCCCCTGAAGATACGGGGACCGAACTGCTCGGGGATGTCGGCGGCGCACGATCCTGGCTGGGCCGGAAAGGGATCCGGTTCAATCTTCAGGATGTCGAGGAAGTCTGGGGCCTCGCTTCCGGCGGCCTGCACCCCGGTCCGACCTATGACGGCATGACGGCCGCAACACTTCTGCTGGAAACACGCCGGGCCTTCGGATGGCATGACGGGCTGTTCAATATCAGCGCCATTCAGGTCCGGGGACGGTCTCTGGCCGGAGAACGTCTTGGCTCCCTCAACCCGGTCAGTGGTTATGATGCCGGCCGGACGACCCGCCTGTTCGAACTCTGGTACGGGCAGGGGTTTTTCGGAAACCGGCTGGATATCCGCGTCGGGACAATTGATCTGGATACCGAATTTCTGGTCAGCCAGAACGCGTCCCTGTTCCTGAATGCCAGTTTCGGCTGGCCGCTCTCGACATCCAGCAATCTCTATTCTGGCGGTCCTTCCTGGCCGTTTTCTGCCGTCGGAACACGGATCAAATGGTCCCCCGCCTACCCGCTCGTCCTCATGCTTGCCATCACGGACGACAATCCGACCCGAGGTCCCTTCTACAGCACCCTCAGTCCAACACGGATCGACCCGTCGGGAACAACCTTTTCCACCAAAGGTGGCACGCTTTTCATGGGAGAAGCCCAGCTCTGGGTCGATGCGGCACAGAGCCTTTCGGGAAAAGATGCCCCTGCCCTTCCGGGAACATGGAAAATTGGTGGGCTGTACGATACAGGCCGCTTTCCGGACCCGCGTTTCGACAGTCAGGGCGGCCTCCTGGGCAGTCCGGACAGTACCGGCACGCCTTTATACCACTCCGGCACCTGGCTGGGATATATCGTGCTCGATCAGACGCTCTGGCGAACAGTCGGCGATCCGGTCAAGGCCATCAACACTTTCATACGCGCTACAATGGCCAGCGGCACCCGAAACCGTCTTACTGCCGAGGTGGAAGCCGGCCTGACCTTTCAGGGCTTTGTCCCTTCGCGCCCCAATGATGTGATCGGAATTGGCTGGGGAACAGGATTTTTCAGCCATCGCGCCAAAGAAAACGCACGGGATGTCATCCGTCTTTCAGACAGCTCGGCCAGACTTCTGGTGCCGGAAAACCATATCGAACTGACATGGCAGGTTCCGGTCCGCGATTACCTCACCCTCCAGCCGGATTTCCAGTATTTCTGGAATCTGGGTGGCCAGGAACCTGTAAAAGGCACCGCATCCGCATCAAGGGGAGCGGTTCTGGGTCTGAACATGACCACGTCCTTCTAAAACCGGTTTTATGATTTCAATTAAGTTTCAAACTTCGGTTCCGCTTTGCCCGGTAAGGTTCTCTTCACGGCCTGTAAAGCCGGTGACAAAGGAACCAATTCATGACGCAGGACAAGGATTTCGGCGGTCTCTCGCCAGACGAACAGGCTCGGGAGCGCATGCGCTACGAAATCATCGATGACCTGGATGAAGAATTCGAGCTTTCTCTTGAAGAAAACGAAGGCACGAGCCTCGATCCTGCGGAGCGTGCCTTTCGTCGCCTCTATTTCCGCGAACTGATCCGCCTGCAGGGCGAACTCATCAAACTGCAGGACTGGGTCAAAGCCAGTGGCGAGCGGATTGTCGTACTCTTTGAAGGCCGGGACGCTGCTGGCAAGGGCGGCGCGATCAAACGCATCACCCAGCGTCTGAACCCCCGGATCTGCCGCGTCGCCGCCCTGCCAGCCCCAAATGACCGCGAGCGCACGCAGTGGTACTTCCAGCGCTATGTGGCGCATCTTCCGGCCGCTGGTGAAATCGTTCTCTTTGATCGCAGCTGGTACAACCGGGCCGGCGTTGAACGCGTCATGGGGTTCTGCACGGACGAAGAATATGAAGAATTCTTCCGCTCTGTTCCCGAATTCGAACGCATGCTGGTCCGCAGTGGTGTCCGGGTCATCAAGTTCTGGTTCTCAATCACGGACGAAGAGCAGGAATCACGCTTCCGCGCCCGGATCGAAGATCCACTGAAGCAGTGGAAGCTCAGCCCGATGGATCTTGAAAGCCGTCGCCGCTGGGAGAATTATACTCTGGCCAAGGAAATCATGCTGGAGCGTTCCAGCATCCCCGAAGCCCCGTGGTGGGTCGTTCCCGCCGTGGACAAAAAACGCGCGCGACTGAACTGTATCGCCCACTTCCTGTCTCTCGTGCCTTATGAACCCGTCAGCCGCACAGAAATTGTCCTGCCGGAGCGTGTATTCCATCCGGATTACGAACGCGAACCCACGCCTGAAACCATGCTCGTCCCCGAGCGGTACTAAAACACACCTCCGCTCTTCCCGTGCAGCAACACGGGAAGAGACATCCCCTGCCTTGCTTCATTCATCCGCGCGACAAAGCGGTCCTGACATGGCGCTGGAGTTTTTTTCCAAGGTCATTGAAAGGAATTTCAACAAACCGATAGGAAAAATAAGACGCTCCCAAGGAAATGGCGAGAACCGGAACCAGCATCAGGACCATCTGTACCGGAAGCGCATAAGGCAGCAGGAAAGACGACATCAACCGCGCAGTCACGACAATAACCAGAAAATGAACGAGATAGATCCCAAAGGAAATATCTCCAATCCAGACCAGCCAGCGCGCTGAAAGCAGTCGGGACATGTGGTTCTGCGTCGCAAGACCATAAATGATGAAGGCAGAAAACACTGCTTCGATCAGGCTGCAAAGCGGATCATGAAATGAAAGGTCTGCCCGGCCGGTCACCACTTCCAGAATTACCCGCGTGCATACAAGCCCGATCACCATGGCATAAAAGAAAAGATCGGAATAACGACTGGCGTAAGACTGCAAAATTCTGAAGGTCAGAATTCCCACAACAAAATCCACCGTATACAAAAGCGGCAGGGTCTTTCCACCACCATCGGCGGCGAGAAACGACAGGACCGCAGCGACGATGAAAGTCAGGAGTGCAGGCCACAGACGCTTTGTGCAGGCTTTGACAAGGAATGGCAGTATCAACGCCACCAGCAATTCGCAGGCGATGGTCCAGTTCTGGGGAACGAGAGCACTGTTCATGCCAACAAAACACTTCGCCAGAATGGATGCGGATAGCGGCACGTCATGCGGCAGCAACCCGTCGAACCAGGGACTGGTGAATGGCACTTTCCAGGTCGAAAGCGTCGATTTCACATAAAGAAGCGACAGGGCCGTCACGACAGCAAGCAGCGGAACAATGCGGAAAAACCGCCGCACATAGAAGCCGAGCAGCTCGCTCAGACTTATGGCTCTGCTGAAAAATGATGGCGACAGCACGAAACCGCTGAGGACGAAAAACACGACAACGGCAGCATGCGAATTGAGAAAAATATCCTCATACGCAAGTCCGATGGATCCGCCCACGGGAAAGCAGATAATGTAATGGCGCAACAATACGATCATGGAAGCGATTCCCCGCAGCGATTGCAGGGAGGGAATATGATCGCCGGAAGGTCTGCTCAAACGGGCGGTTTCGGACGTCCTGTCAGACATTCTTTTTGCTTCTCCTGAAACGATTTTATCTCCGATATTAAGCCATTAGAAACAAAAAAGAAGCACCCATTCCTGGGTGCTTCTTTTTCAGTCCCGAAACATGCCGTTCACCGGAGCGATCAGCAGCCCCAGTGCGACGTGTTATGCGTCACAGACACCTGGGTGTGAGACGAAGACTGTCCCGACGACGAGAAGCAGCCACGCGAACCGCTGCTCTGCTGACCCCAGCTGGAAGAGCAGTTCCAGGCGCTGCCGGACTGGTAGGAGTTGCCACCGAACCAGTTGCTGCTGCCACAGCTGCTCGACTGCCAGCCCTTGCAGGAAGAGAAAGCATTGTTCCAGGCAGAGATGATCTGCTTCAGGGAAGAGGAGTAGTCGCAACCACCCGAACCAGAACCCCAGCCCCAGCTGGATCCGTGATCGCCACAACCGGAGGAGTTATGTCCGTCATGACCGCTCCAACCAGAGTGACCGCTGTTGCCGCTCGAGTTACCGTCATGATGACCCCAGTGACCGCCATGACCGCCACAGTTGCTGCCACCCGAGTTGCTGCTGTTCGCGGACGTATCGGAAATCAGGTAGTTGCCGCTCTTGTCCTGTGTGATCGCAAGCGTTCCGGGTGTATAGCCGGAAGCCATCGTGACGTTGCTCAGGGTCAGCGTGTGATTGTCGCTTTCCTGCACGACGAGGCTGTAGCTGCCGTCCGTGTTCTTGACGTACGATGCCGAAAGCGGCGTCTCGCCAGTGTTGGCCGTGATACCGAACTGGGTCTTGGCGGAAACACCAGAGAAGCTGGTATCAACCGTTGTATCCGTACCGTTGAGGAAGAACTGCTCGCTCGACTTGGAGTCAAATGCAACAGACACGCCCGTTGCCAGGAAACCCGTGTAAACGGAGCTGGTGCCGGAAAGCGTAATGTGCATCGAATTGGCAATGTTGACGCCGTCCGTCTGGCTGCCAAACGTCGAATTGACCAGATTGAGCGTACCCTCGCCGTTCAGACGATCCCCTGCCCCCATGAAAACATTGCTGCGGTTGTTTTCGATGGTCAGCGTGCCGTTCATGACGTTGATGTCGCCAAGCTGAACTGCAGAAGCCGTATCAATCACGATGGAACCGTACTGCCCGACCTGGAAGGAACTGGTCAAAAAGACGGGAGAGGTTTCGCTGGACTGGCAGGAAGACGCCGTAATGTCGAGCGTGCCGTAGTCACCGATGGTCAGGCTTGGTACGGCCGTGGAGCTTGCCGTGCTCGCCACGGCTTCAGCCGTCGCGGTGGAACTTGTACCGGAAATATTGACATCATGATATGTGGTCGGGGACGCACCCGTCGACCAGTTCTTGACATTATAAAAATCGCCGCTGGTGCCGCCAGTCCAATAAGTCGAAGCCATGTCAAATTACCCTATACTATTGGGAGTAGTCCCAATACATTCCAAATCAATCCAAGGGCACCGAACTATTGAGTTAGCGCACTTTTGGATCGAATAATGTGCACTCACTCGCACATACAAAAAATCTTTGCTCATTAATAAGACGTTAAAGTATTTTTTTATTTATCAGCCTCCCGATCAAAGCCAGAACAAGCCGCGCACATCCGCACTGCAAACAGCCCTCCCCCAGGAAAAGGGGCAGCAAAAAACATTGCGAAAAAAATCCAGCGCAGATTCTTGGATGCAAGACTTCAGTCATTTTTGACGCGCATACTCGAACGTTAAAATGTGGTTAATTTTATTTTGTGTTCGATTATTGTTAAATCTTTAAACGCCAATGAAAAATTATGTGATAAATGGGTGGAACATTATCATTTATTAGAACCCATATGCGCATCCTTCACCTTTCCAATCACTGCCGTTTTGCCAATGGCAACGTCCATGCCGCCGTTGACCTTGCCTGCGAACAGGCTGCCAAAGGGCACACTGTCGCGTTCGGCAGTTCTGGTGGGTACTTCGAGCCTCTCCTTCAGAAAAACGGAGTTGTTCTGATTGATGTGCCACAGGAATCAATGACCGTTCCGAAGGGCATCAGGACATTCTTCTCTTTATGGAAGGTCATCCGCGACTTCCGGCCGGATGTAATTCACGCCCACATGATGACCGGTGCGGTGCTCGCCAAAGCCTGGACATGTCTTTTCAGGATTCCGCTTGTCACCACGGTTCACAACTCCTTTGACCGACATGCCATCCTCATGGGGCTTGGAGATCGGGTCATTGGGGTCAGTCGTGCTGTGTCAGAAGAGATGATCCGCCGTCACGTTCCCAGATCCCGTGTCCGGACCGTACTGAACGGCACGCGCAATGCCGTACGCCGTCAGGAATGGCCGAATCAGAACCTTGATCTTCCACGACCCAATCTAATTTCGATAGGCGGACTGCACCCGCGCAAGGGAATCTCCACCCTGCTGGACGCATTTGAGATCATATGGCGCAGTCATCCTGAAGCCACATTGAATATTCTGGGCGAAGGCCCTTTCAGGGAACAGTACGAAAAGCAGGCCGCCGCTCTTGAAGGAGGCGCCAACATCATGTTCCGTGGCGCCTTACCGGATACGGGATCGTGGCTGAACGCATCGGATATCTTTGTCCTCCCATCCCTGCGCGAACCTTTTGGACTGGTGATCTGCGAAGCACGCGAGGCAGGCTGCGCCATCGTGGCAACGGATGTGGACGGCGTACCCGAGGTCTGCAGCGTTGGAAACGCTGGCCTGCTTGTGCCTCCGGAAGACGCACCGGCTCTTGCCGCAGCCGTACTGTCACTTCTGGATAATCCCGAACTCCTCGCGCAGCAGAAAGCCGCCTCGCTCCGCGACATAGAATTCTTCGACATCAGCCGCGTCTGTGACCAGACGATGGATGTCTACCGGGAGGTCATGAAAAAACGCAGATAATTCTGCTCAGACAGCCCTGCCCGACACAAAGCCGGGCACTGAGAGTTTTACGCTTCAGGGCATGGAACAAATGCCCTGAAAGAAATAAACCTGAACATGTTCTGGACTTGTGTCACTCATAGCCGGAGTGACTGCACTGAAGGGTTGACGTACTTTCGTGACTAATAGCCTCGAACCGGAAAATGCCCCGATCCCGGAGCAGGACACCTTTACCAATGTCGGCGCAAAAGCCGCACGCGGAGCGGCGTTTCTGGTCGGCGCCAAGCTGATGGGCCGGTTTCTGGATTTTGTGTCACTTGTTGTTCTGACACATCTCCTGCTGCCAGCCGATTTTGGCGTGGTCTCTCTGGCCATGTCCGTCATTTATCTGACAGAAGCCATTTTCGAACTTCCCCTGTCTCAGGCGCTCGTCGTTCTGGAAACCATAGACAGAGACCATCTGGACACGGCATTTACGCTGAGCTTTCTGCGCGGGTCCATCATCTGCGTTCTTGTCTTCGCCATTTCCCTGCCGTTTTCAATTTTATACCACGATTCCCGCCTGTTCCCGCTGCTGATGGCGCTTAGTCTGGCGCCCGCGCTTCGCGGAATGCAGAGTCCGGGTCTGGCACTCTATGCAAAACGTCTCGATTTTTCGCGTGAATGTATCATCGACTTCCTTGGAAAATTCGGCGCTCTGATCGTTGCCGTCTGCGTGGCGGTCACAACCCGCTCCTACTGGGCCGTTGCCGCCGCAACAATCACAAGTACCGCTTTTGGAATGATCGTTTCGTATGTGATCTCCCCATACAAACCGCATTTTACGCTATCGCGATGGAGCGATTTCAGAAACTTTCTCGGGTGGAGCAGCGGAGCCCAGATCGTCAGTGCCATCAACTGGCAGTATGATCGGCTCATTCTGGGACGTCTCGTCCCTCCGCAGACGCTGGGTGCATTTTCGATCGCGAGTGATCTGGTGGGAATTCCATCGCAGGCCATCATCGCGCCCCTCAGCCGCCCCCTGCTTTCAGCTCTTGTGGCCCGCCGGGACAATCTGGATCATTTCAGAAATCTCTACCAGTTGTCGAACGCTACGGTGTTCATGATCATTCTTCCCATCTTTATTGAGATGTCGGCCCTCTCGACCGAAATCGTCCACACGATTCTGGGACCAAAGTGGGAGAAGTCCATCACCTATATTTCCCTGCTCGCCATTCCACCAATTCTGGCGGGACTGGCAGAGGGCATTTCAGCCCTGGTCATGGCTTTCAAGAAAAACCACCTTTACATGCGTCTGAACTCGCTGGAATTCGCGTTCAAGATCCCGATCGTCACAGGCGCCGCCTATTTCTTTGGAGCGCTTGGTGCGTGCTGGGGACGCATCTGTATCGCGTTCCTCATGATGCTTGTCTATCTCTCAACCACCAAGAGCCTGATCAAGGTCTCCTACGGCCAAGTCTTTTTTCAAAACTGGCGAACCTGTCTGTCTGGTTTCCTGTCGTGGCTCAGTATAGAAAGCATCAAATGGTACCTGCTGCCGCCTTCATGGCCGGGTATTGTAAAGCTATTTATTCTCGGCAGCGCTGGACTCATGGCTTATGTCCTCGCACTGCTCGCGCTCTGGTCTCTGACCGGCAAAAAACCTGGGTCTGTAGAAGCCAGGGTTGTCGGAATATGCATGTCGAAACTGAGGAGAAGCCGCGTCGCGCTTTAACGGGCGCGCCGTCTGCCCGACAGATATCGGGGACTTTCGGTTTTTCCTACGTGAGACTTTGCAGCAGTTTTTTCGCCGCAGCATTCCCACCCGATGCCGCAAATTCCAGAAGCTTCTTCGCTTCCACCGGATCAGCGGCACATCCCATTCCATTATAGACCAACTGGGCGAGCGTTACCGCAGCCCCTGTATGTCCGGATTGTGCAGCCCTACGATACCAGGAATGGGCTTCAAGAAAATTGGGCGTAGTCCCGTCGCCCTGAAGGTTGATATCCCCGACCAATGCAGTCGCTTCAACCTCCCCACCCTGCGCGGCCTTGCGCAACCATGTCTCGGCTTTGGAAACATCGCGCTCCACGCCACGCCCCTGATAATAGGCAATCCCAACCTTCATCTGCGCGGCAGGACGACCGTCTTCAGCAGCTTTCATGAAATGCCCGAAAGCCTGCACATCCTTTCCGCCTTCATACTCCAGAACAGTCCCAAGGGTCAGCTCGGCATCCGCGAGGCCACCCTGCGCGGCCTTGCGGATATAGGATAGCCCCCGTTCGCGTTCCGTAGGGTTTTTCGCGGCTCCGAGAAGATCGAGCCCATACCCATACAGCCCCTGCACGCTGCCAGCCTCGGCTGCCCTGCGATAAAGCTCCCGCCCTCTTTCAGGATCACGCAGATTGTCCGGCCCCTGCATCAGAAGATGAGCCATCATCGCCATACCGTCGGCATCTCCGCCATCAACGGACTTTTGCGCCCAGTACAGTGCGCCGTCATAGTCCGGCTCTCCCTGTTCAGGCATGCTATCAAAGACCGTCGTACGGTTTTCCGAGGCTGGACCCAGTCCCATGTAACACAACTGGGCCAGTCTCTGACACGCTGGTGCATAACCCTGTTCTGCAGACTTCTGAAACCAGCGCAGGGCTTCTCCGGGATTGATGGGAACGTCTTTATCCGCCAGATAAAGCTCTCCCAGCGCGAACTGGCCCTCTGCGTTTCCTGACGTCCCCAAAGTATGGAGTTGCCTGAGCCCCTGCCTGACCTTTCCGTTCTCCAGAAGTTTTTTTGCGCCTTGCAGTCTTGCCTCGGGCCGGAGAAATAACGGAAAGCCGAGTTTACTCATGATACTTTTCCAGATTTCAATAATAACAGGATCAGGTTGCAGAAAGTGTTACAGGACAGTGCCTGAATGGCGCAACAAAGCGGTGCGAAAAATATTCGAGCCATGCTTCTGCCGGAGAACGTAAACCGTGCAGTGACAATGCCACAATCAGAGCTGCCACAAGCATCAATGCAACCGACCAGTCGGGCTGATGCTTTTTCGAGAACGTCTGCATTTCCCGATATCGTGCAAGCGTTAGAAGCAGAACCCCCAGCAGTCCCCACGCACCTCCCACACACACCTCGGCAACGGAATGTACATGCAGCCAGACACGTGCAGCGCCGGCAAACAGCCCAATCCCCAGAGCCACCATAAAGCCCGCGATCGGCAGCCGGCCAAACAGCACAGCCATACTGCCATACACGAATGTCGTCCCTGCCGTATGACCGCTCGGACTGTAAAGGCTCTGGCCCGGAATCCGGCCGCATGCCTCAAACCGCAGTTTAAGCAATAACATTCCGCCAAATACCAGAACCACAAGCGCCAGCCATTGAAGTAACATCTTTCGTCGTGCCTGCACGATCAGCAGAACGCCGCTCAAAGCCATCACAGGCCAGAGAATGTTTTCGTCTCCGAAGTCGCTGAAAAAACCGATGAGACTCATGAGGCCGTCAGGCACGCACCTGTTTTCCCGCTCGGGTCTGGAGACGGATCAATGCCGACACCAACATGGCCAGCAGCACATAAAAATCCATCGTCCCCAGAACAGGTCCTGAAATGAGGGTTGCTACCGTTCGCCCGAGCAATGCAGTGAATGTCGCTTCGATCATCCAGGCATCAAGTGAGCGTTCCCCCGCCGCCCCCTTGATCGTGCGATATATCTTCAGAAACAGGCTTCCGTTCCAGACCACGAGCATCAGAACGCCCACGACGCCTATTGTCGCCAGAAAGCCCGGAAGAAGACTTGAAGAACGGTCACTTCCCCACCCGGTCCCAAGACCATAAGTGTCAAACGCAAGCTGATACGAGTCAGCGTCTTTCTGGGTACGTTCTTCGTAAGACGCCGACTGTTTCTTGTCCTGCGTCTCCAGCATAACCTCCGCCGCCGCCTTGATGACGTCAGGAGCAAAAGCCGCCAAAGCCAGCGTTGTCACGCCCATGCACAGTACCCCGCCCGCGATGAACATCATCAGACGTCGGAACAATCGCCTCTCACGACTTAAGATGGCGTAAACAATCAGCAACGCCAGCCCGATTATCATGGCGACATAGCCGGTTGTCGAGGTCGTCATCAGCAGACACAGGGTACACAGGAAAATCATTACCCGCGTCGCCCAATTTCCATATCCCCGAAGGGCGCACCACACCGTTGAATACAGCGTCCCGATCAGAAAAGTCGCGCAGGCCGAAGGCTCGGTAAAGGTTGCATTGATGCGGGGCACCGGGCCGCTCATCTGCGTATCCAGAACGGCCCATCCAGGATTGGAATACAAAAGCTCTTTGGGAAATGGAATGCTCCCAACCAGACGGTGCGCCATCTCCCAGAAACCGACCACACATGCCAGAGCCGCGCCCACCAGATAGGCATTGTAAAGCCGCCGCGGATCAGCTTCGCGCCGGGTCAGGAAAAAAATGGTCATGACAAACATGACGAGGTCGAGAACGAGATAGCAATCCTGGGTCATGTTTCCACGCGTTGGCGCAAGCGGAACCCGGGTTGCCACGTCGTCAAGCTTCTGCGGCCAGACCAGCACAACCCCTTCAAACAGGCGGGGCAGGATAATAGAGCCGACCAGCGCCCAGGAGAACGCGATCAGCAGCGGTGTACAAAATTTGAGAACCCGTCCAGCCGCCGGAAACTTGACCCCCAGCATCAGCTGAAGGCCCATGAACGCAATAAACAACATGCCGGGAGCCATGGCCGGCTGTAGACCAAGCCCCCCCATTACCAGAACCGCCGCCGCCTGAAGAACGCCCCCTATGAGGGTCAGCTCCAGCAGGCGCTGCGGATCCTTCCTGAAAAAGAAAAGGAAGCTGAGGGGCCAAAAAATCAGCCCCATCGCGGTCAGAGGCATGTCAGACCCTGTCGTTCGACCGGGATGGCATGAACTCCCGCCATTGCTGCGCGACAAAAGACGTAAAGCGCGAACGGAACAGGTCTTCCGAAAAGCGCAGCGCATTCTGATGGCACAGCTCGGGCGTCATATCCTTTTCATGCTCCTCGAATTCCTGCACAGCCGCAATAATGCTTTCCGCGCTCTGAGTGTCAAAAAGAAGACCCGTCACCCCTGGCTGGACAATATCACACGCCCCTCCGCGCCCATAAGCGATGAGCGGCGTTCCCGCGGCCTGGGCCTCAACCAGCGAGATGCCGAAATCCTCCTCACCCGCATAGACAAAAGCTCTGGCCGCACCGAGCGTGGACTGGAGTTCGGCATCAGAGACATGCCCCTTGATCGCAATATTCGGAGCCCCTCCGGCTTTTTCCCGAACAAGCTCCAGATCCGTTCCACCTCCAATGACAATCAGCTTTCTGTCAGGCATTTTCCGGAATGCTTCGACCACCAGATCAATCCGTTTATAGGGCACCAGTCGCGAAACCACGACGTAATGGTCCTTCTTCGCCTGCGTCACGGAAAAGCGCTCCAGATTGACGGGGGGTGCAATAACCGCTGCCTCCCGCCGCCACGTTTTGCGGATCCGGCGGGCAATGTAGTTGGAATTGGCGATGAACGCGTCCACTCCAGCCGCAGCCCGGACGTCCCAGTTCCTCAGACGATGGAAAAGCCAACGAATGTAGAGCCCACGCAAGCCGCGATGCAGCCCACTCTGGCGCAGATAGGTGTTCTGGAAATCCCACGCATACCGCATCGGGGAATGTACATAGGACACGTGCAACTGATCTGGGCCCGTAATGACGCCCTTTGCCACCGCATGATGACTGGAGATGACGATATCGAATCCACTGAGATCCCACTGCTCCACGGCAAGCGGCATCAAACCAAGATAATGCCTGAAAAGCCTGCGTGCGAAGGGCAGTTTCTGAATGAATGACGTCTGGATTTCACGGCCACCGAGCCGCGCACGGTCTTTTGGAGACAAAAAATCCACCACGGCGAAGATTTTTGCATCCGGGTAACACTTAATTAATTGCTCGATGACAAGCTCGGAGCCGGCCCAGTTTTCAAGCCATTCATGTACGATCGCAACTCGGGTGGATTCCATGTCTCTTTTTTCTCATTCTGCTGCCATCGAACGCCAGTCAATGACAGGTGCCTGCACTCATTCAACGAAACCCGCGTCGGTGGAAGATACATCGCCCATCGCTGGCAGCGGAATTGGACTTGCGGCGTTTCTGGGAACATTCATCTGGATCGCTGGCGGTTACTGGCTCTTTTCCTGAGCTGTTGCCACTGAAGACTAGCAGCCCAGTAAAAGAATCAGGCCTGCGGCATCAGAAATGCCGTTCATACACCTTGATGACATCCCCCGGCTTGACGAAATTCTGGGGATAAAGCAGCCCAGCGACCGTATATCCACCCTCCTGGCGGATGGTATACGCGTATCTCTCCCAAGACCTGTATGTGAACCCACCGGCCGCAGCAACCGCTGAAAGCATCGTCATACCCGGCTGATAGGCATACTGTCCCGGATGTTCGACTTCACCAATTATCGAAATCAAACGGTAAGCCGTAACCTGAACCGCGATCTTCGCATCCCGGAGAATGGCTTTTTTCCGCAGATCTTCCGTAACCTGCTGACCAAGCTGCTCTGTCGTCAGGCCGGACGCATGGACACTCCCAAGTAACGGGATGTCAATGTTCCCTGCACTGTCGATTCGGAAATCAGAGGTCAGCTGATCCTGCCCATAGGTTATCAGGCGCACCTCGTCATCGGTCCCGAGACGGTACTGCACTGGATCGTAGACAGGAACCGGCGAAAGTCCGCCACCTGGACTACAGGCTGCCAGAGCAAGACCCGATATGGGGAAAAGGATATATTTCCGCAGGTTCTGCAACAGCGGCATCCGGGAGATTTCTGTCATGATGAGAACTTTATCATAATTGATATTTCACGCTTATCATAGCCATATCGATGCTGTATCGGCTGCTTCCCGAAGCATTGGCATTGCGATAGACATTAGACGCCTCAAGAGACAAATGCTGGTTCAATGCCCAGTTCACTCCAACGCTGAAATTAGCGTTCAACTGTGATGTCATTGTCTGATCCAGCGGAGTATTCTGGAAAATTGCAGGGGTTTGCCCTGCCCCACCCTGCTGAATCTGAAATCCGGCATGCAACACGATATTCCGGGAGTAGACATGACGGATATCAAGGGCGGCAGTTGTATAAATAAAACCAATGACGCTCTCAAACGCACTGTCCGCAATTCCGCGCGATACGGTCAGGGAAACCCGTGTCATGCGCGTGGGTGTCCATGTGCCGCGAAGCTCTGCATAAAACGTATCAATGGTTTTGTAAGCGGCAACATTATAGGAGCGATTCTGATACCCCCCCAGTACACGGATACTGAAAGGGCCCGGCATTTCATAATCATAGCCCACTAGGGCCGAAAAGCCGTTGGAATCCCGCGAAGGAAGATGAAACCGGTTATTGGAATACCGGATCTCAACACCCTGCGTGATCATCAGCAGGTCGCTCCCCTCTGCGAGACTGTAACGCAGCCCAAGACCTTCGGAGAACAGCAACCGGTTGCGATAGGACTGCTGCAGATAGATATTATCGCCCCCAAGATCCGTGAAAAGGAAACGCTTCAGATCAAAATTCGGGATGACCGAAAGCCTGCCATGGGTCTCGATCGTGTCATCCAGACTCAGATCTTCCATAAAGTATGGAATGGGCTGATTGACGGCAAACGCCCCCAGGTCGGAGGGCATCTGCGTCATTTTCTCATGGCTGAAACGATATGAGACGCGATGACGGCCAATCTTCTCATACCCACGTAGAAATGCGGTCCAGTTTGTCTGGTTTTGCAGTTCCCGTTCAGGATAATACTGCTGGCTAACCGTAGCCCCTATATTCAGGAGCCTCCGATTTTGGGTCAGTAATCCTTCAAGGTTGGCATTGGTAATACTGGCCGCACTTGGAACTCCGCCCATCATCTGGTCGGCGTTGTTGGTATAACCCCACCCTTCGGACGCTCCCCCATTAATCGCCCAAGGTCCATACCTGAGACCCTGTGCGCCATAACGATGGTCCGTATCGGACTGGAATGCATCAACAGAGAGCCCATCTTCGGCGCTTCCCAGGGCAGAAAGATTCTGTGTCACGACCTGCGCATGCGCTACCCCACCCAGAAACAGGGAAAGCGGCGACGCAATCCCTATTTCAAGCGCGAAAAGAAGGCGCAGACGAGTTTTTTCACGACACACGAACATAAGACCTCTTCTAGCAGAAAAAGATCCATCCAGAAACGCTTCCATTGCACCAATAGCGACCGAGGAAGGCTCTATACGCTATGACGATTTATTAACCGTTAATATTGTAGACGCACATGCGGTTTTGTGTCTATAAAAAGCCTTAATTACCGCAAGATCGTTATTTTCGTACCCCGTTCGTCCGGAGACCAATTGGGAACACCGCTGCTATCGCATCCGGTAGCGTTTTTGGAATGCAGAGAGCCGATGAGCCTATTTCCTTCTTCTTTTCCGCAAGACGCTCTCGAAGCCCTCCCGAACGGCGGAACGCTAACTGCGCCCAATGGCGTTCGTTCCCGGCTGACGTCGGATCGCTCGTCAAGAATTTTTTCTGTCTTTTTTGTGAGTGACGTGATTGCTCTGTGTGTCTCCGTGCTGCTTGGCAGCTGGGTCGCCTCGGTTTTGCACAACATGTCCTCTGGTTTCCCCCTGTTTCTGGATGCCGGCACCAACGCAACGCACACGATGGGTTCTCTCATGCCCATCTGCCTCGGCGTTCTTCTTTACATGTTCGCCAGCGGCGAGTACCGCATCCGGTTTCCGTTCTGGAGTGAATTCGGCCGCCTGATCACAGCCGCTTTCTGCGCCTTGCTGGCCACGGGTTTCTGGGCCTTTGCCTTTCAGATTTCCGGTCCGCGCTCCGCGCTGCTTCTGCCCTGGATCATCTTTCCTTTCCTTGGCGAATTCATGAGGCAGTGTGGGCGACACATCCTCCATGCGCTCCGGCTGTGGCAAATTCCTACAATCCTGATCGGAAACCCGGCGGAAACTGCTCAGGTGCGTCACGTCCTGGCCAGTGAAACACTCTCCAGCTACGAAATCATAGGCTCCATCAGCCCCGAGGCAGCAATCGGATCTCTTCTGGTCACTGAAAACGCGACCGCATCTTCGAGATTCCAGTTCCTGCTTTGCCTCGACCCGACCGATACATGCTCACGCGACATCATCGAATGGCTGACGCGTCGTCGTGTTCCTTTCGCGCTGATCCCGCAAATCTCAGGAATGCCCACGCACGGCCTGACGCAGTCCTCCTATTTCAGCCACGACACCATCATTCTGTCCTATAAAAGCAATCTGGAAAATCCACTCCAGCGTAAGCTTAAATTCACCTTTGATTTCTTGGCAGCCCTGCTCCTGCTCCTTCTTGTCCTGCCAGTCTATGTAATCCTGTATGTCATGATTGCTCTTGACGGTGGTCAGCCGATCTATGGTCATCGGCGCATTGGCCAGAACGGACGTGAGTTCAAGTGCCTGAAATTCCGTTCCATGGCGAAAAATTCCGATGAACTGCTGAAACGTCTTCTGGAAACCGATCCCCTGGCAGCGGCTGAATGGCAGGAGACCCAGAAACTCCGCAACGACCCCAGAATTACCCGTGTCGGCCACTTCATCCGCAAAACGAGCCTTGATGAACTGCCGCAGCTCATCAACGTTCTGCGGGGCGACATGAGCCTGGTCGGACCCCGTCCGATCGTCCAGGCGGAAGTCCGGCATTACGGTGAAAATTTCGATTACTATCAGGCCATCCGCCCCGGAATTACCGGGCTATGGCAGGTCAGCGGCAGAAGTGACACCGGCTATGCAGAACGTGTCCAGCTTGATCGGTGGTACGTGCGCAACTGGACTTTGTGGCACGATATCGCAATTCTTGCGAAAACCCTTCCCGCCGTTTTCCTGAGACGCGGCGCACGGTGAGCAGGACACATCACTCATGAGCCAGATTTCCGGTGCAATGCCCCCACAGCAGTTCTCTCCAATGGACATTGGTCCTGCCCCAGAGCAGGAATTTGCCGGTTTCGGTCGGATTTTCTCCATTCTGCGCCAGCACCGGCTTCTGATGTGTGCTGTTACAGGCGGCACGTTCCTTCTTGGAGCGGCCGCCATTACGACGCTCAAACCCTACTACGAATCCAACGCCGAAATTGCGATCGGTGCACGGGGCATGATTTCTCCCTCGGAACTCAGCCCTTACGCTGACCGTGCTCTGGATCTGGTCGCGCTCAATACCCAGATTGATATTCTCAAAAGCCCTATTATTGCCCTGATGGTGACGCAGCGACTGCACCTCGCGGACAGTCCTGAATACATAAAGGCTCTGAGCCCATCCTTTGTGTCACAACTTAAAAAGAAGTTCGGTCTTCAAAAGGACGGTCCTCCCCTCACGCAGCAGCAGCGTAACGAGCTCGTTTCCAATCTGCTTATGGGAAAAGTCCACATCAGCAATGATGGGCGCTCCGCAATCATTGGAATTACTGCACGTTCCGCAGGTCCTGATCTGGCACCTGCCATCGCCAATGGTTACGTCAAAGCCTATCTGGATTTTGAGCAGCAGGCCAAGATTCAGGCCGCACGAAATGCAAGCGTTCTTCTGGAAGAGCAGATTGCTCCTTTGCGGCAGAGGTCAATCCAGGCCGAACAGGAACTCTCGCGTTACAGGCAGGAGCATAATCTCTATCTGCTGGGCGATGATTCGGGCGGCGATTCCGGGCGGACAGCCCGTATTGCGTTGCCCGCAACGCCCAATGACCTTCATCTGACACAGATGAATCATGAGCTCGGCGAAGCAGAAGCCGATCTGGCAAGCAAGCAGGCCATTTACAATGAGGCTGCGTCCAGCGGCAACGTTGGAACCATTACTGCAATCACAGCCTCTCCGCTCATCCAGAGCCTCAGACTTCAGCAGACCCAGATCAATGCCCGCATTTCGACGCTTGCTTCCACGGCGCTCGAGCAAAATCCAGAGCTGGTCGCAGCCCGCGCGCAGGCTGCGCGCATTGATGCCCAGATTGCAACGGAAAGCCAGAAGCTCCTCCAGAATCTGCGTTACGAAGCGGATGCTGCCCAGCAGCGCGTCAATGCCCTGAAGGAGCGTACCAACGCCCTGCAGATGAATGTCACGGAAGAAGAACACGCCGACATCCGGCTACGGCAGCTCGTTGGGGAAGCAACTGCAGCACAGACCCTGTACCGGGACTACCTCTCGCGTCTTGGACAGGTCTCAGCCGAAACCACCATACAGCAGGCCGAAGCCCGCCTCATCACACCGGCGAACCAGCCTCTGGGTCCGGCCGGGCCGCCCAAGAAACAGTACGGCGTGCTTCTCTTTCTGATTTCGCTGGGTCTGGGCGCAGGCGCGGCCCTGCTGCGCGACCGGTCCCGCAGCAGTCTGCGGACTCTGGCCGAGCTGGAGCAGCAGACACGGCTGTTCGGGCTTGGCGCACTCCCGCGTTTCCGGGGCTCTCTGCGGGAACAGCTGACATCCGGCGACTCTCTGTATGGTCGGATGCTCAATTCCATGCGGGCCATCCTGACCTTCGGTAACCCCTCGATCCGTACAAAAATCACGGTCATCACCTCCGCGGAAAACAACGAGGGCAAAACTACGCTCGCCATTTCACTGGCGGCCAGCATCGGAGCGCTCGGCAAACGCGCGCTCCTGATCGACTGCGATGCTCACCGACCCAGCGTTTTGCTGGCTCTGGACCTCAAGGCGCATGAAGACGGCTTCGTTCACGACGCGCTTCCAGGACTGGATATTTTCGTCGCCAGCCAGACAGGAGAACCCGGCGTCCTGAATTTTGGAGCTCTCGGAGAGTTTCTGGCGAAGCACCGTGACGAATACGATCAGATCATTATCGACACGCCTCCCATTCTGAGCTTTCCCGAAGCAGGCGTTCTTGCGTCTTTTGCTGAAGGCGTCATCATCGCCGTAAAATGGCACCATACCTCTGCAAGTGCTGTTATCGAGACACAGAGAATTTTGCGGACACACCACGCAAACTGTCTGGGGGCGGTCCTGACATTCGTTGATATCGAAAATCTGCGCCCGGAAGAAAGCCTTCGTATGGGTGATTACTCCCACTACCGCAAACTCGTCTCTTCCTCGTAATGGCTGTTTCTCCAATGAGCAAAATTTTCCTTAACGGACGCTTTTCCGTCCAGTCGCTCAGTGGCGTGCAGCGTTTTGCAACGGAAATTACGCGTGCACTTTCGGAAATCTGGCCCGCGGATCTGCCACGCCCCGAACTCCTGACACCCCGGACAGACCCGGCAGTTTCTATCGACCTGGGTTTTACTGCGCGGTCCTGTGGCCGCTTTCAGGGACAGATCTGGGAACAGATTGATCTCCCCAAAGCGGCAGCGTCAGGGTTGCTCGTCAATCTGGGCAATACCGCTCCTCTTCACCTGTCATCGCGGCATAGCCGGCAGCTGGTTGTCATTCATGATGCTGGCGTCTTCTCCACGCCACAGTCGTACTCACGCCAGTTTCGTGCGTATTACAAGGTTTTGCATCGCCTGCTGGCCTTGGGCAAAACACGCATCGTGACGGTCTCGGACTTCTCCAGAAACGACATTGCCCGTCACTTGAAGATCGACCCTGCACGCATCAGCGTTATCACTGAAGGCGCGGATCATGCCACGCGCATTGCGGCAGACAGGACGATTTTAAAGACCCATGGTCTGGAGAGCAGGAAATACGTTCTGGCTGTCGGCAACAAGGCACCCCACAAGGATTTTGCAGCGCTCGATCATCTGGCAGCAACACTCGCTCAACGCGGGATCAGGCTCGTGATCAGTGGTGGAATGAACGGACGGGTTTTCAGCGCAGGCGCCCCTGACCTGCAGCATGCGACCTATGTCGGCAGGGTTACGGATGCGGAACTGCACGCGCTCTACAGTGAAGCCGCCTGTTTTGTTTTTCCGTCCATCTATGAAGGTTTCGGCCTCCCGCCTGTAGAAGCGATGGAAGCCGGCTGTCCGGTCGTTGCCCGCGACATTCCCGTACTGCGTGAAATCTGCGGTCAGGCTGCTCTCTTCGGCCGAGACCCTTCCGATCTTACCGCGTGCGTCATCGAACTGCTTGATCATCCGGATCGTGCCGCTGATCTCCGTCGCGTAGGCTATGAACAGGTTCAGAAATACCGCTGGACCATCGCTGCAAAGCAGTTGCTGGACATCATGCGGGAGGAATTTGTCAAATGCTGACACCCTCCCGTCTTGTAGCGATGATGGTTGCCGCAGCCATCGTCATGCCTGCCTGTGCACAGGACGCGACTACAGGTCTTCCTTCCAGAAAGCTGGTTTTGTGGTGCACCGTCTCTGATGGTGGCTCGAAGCGTCTTTTTGCTTCCGACCCGGTTCCCACATCTGACCTCAGTCACATGGCGCTATGGAACGCCAACAGCCGTTTCATAACGATCGTCAACAGCCGCTATAATCTGACAATCCGCAACAACGATCATGCATGTGCCATTTACCCCGACATGGCACATGCCACAAAAACCCGCGATGCACTCATTTCCCTCGCACAACAGCGTGGCAGCCATATTGTAACCGTCGGATCGAACTAATTCATGACCCCCGATACAGCCCGGATGCCCTCGGCAGGTGTCTCCCATCCAGAAAATTCATCTGAGCAAAACAGAAATCTGCCGCTGACATTAACGAAAACTGGAGAGTCTGTGCCTTTAACAAAAGACATGCAGGTTGTCGTAGGCATTGCTACCAGTGGCCGTCCTGCCATTCTCGCCGAACTCGTGCGTCAACTGACCCATCAAACGGTCAGACCGACCAGGATCATCATCAGCTACGCCAAACCGGAGGATATTGCAGCTATTCCCCAGACGCTCCGGGAAATGGCTTCGGTCGAATTCGTCACCGGCCATATGGGCCTTCCTGCCCAGCGGAATGTCATTCTCGACCGTCTCGATGACGAAGATATCGTCCTGTTCTTCGATGATGATTTCTTCCCTCACCCCACCTATATCGCCCGGATTATCGAAGCCTTTCACGACAACCCCAATATTCTGGGCGTTACAGGCAACGTCCTGGCCGATGGCGCCAAAGGACCTGGTCTGTCAATTGAAGAGGCGGACCGTCTGAACACGAATGCTGGCACGTCATCGGTTTCGAAAGTCGAGGATGCCCCCAACACCTATGGCTGCAACATGGCGTTCCGCTGTGCCGCCGTAAAACGCCTCGGTGCACGCTTTGACGAAAGGCTGCCTCTTTACGCCTGGTATGAAGACATAGATTTTTCCCGCTCTCTTCTGCCTCACGGCAGAATCGTCAAGGCTCACGGCGCACAGGGCGTGCATCTGGGGAACAAGACGGGCAAAGGATCCGGCCTTCGACTGGGTTATTCGCAGATTATCAATTGTATCTATCTGGCCCGGAAGGGAACCTATCCCTGGTCTCACGCTGTGAAAAGCGCAGGGCGACACCTCGTCATCAACGCTTTGAAATCACTGAGCCCCGAGCCTTATATAGATCGCAAAGGACGTCTGTTCGGAAATCTGATCGGACTTGGCGATCTGTTGAAAAACCGTATTACGCCCGAACGGGCTGCCACACTCCATTCCAAGAAAAAGGCTTCCTGAGATGCGCTTTTCACTCGTCGTTCCGACTGTAGCCCGTCTGGCCGAAGTCGAAGCCTTCATGCAGGGTCTGGAAAAGCAGACATTCAAGGATTTCGAGGTCATTCTTGTCGACCAGAGCGGATCAGACATCTATGACGATCTCGTCGCGCGATACAGCGCCAAATGGCCCTTCAAGCATCTGCGCCCCGAGGTCAACGGACTGCGTTACGCCCGCAACTTTGGTGCGAGCGTCGCGGTAGGCGATATCATATCGTTTCCGGATGATGACTGCATCTATGAGCCCGACACGCTGCAACGGGTGAACGACTATTTCCGCAAAACGGGCGATACCGGCTTCATTACCGGTGCCGTGCTCAATCTGAACGGTGCACCGACAGCCATGGGGCGCTGGCTGACCAGCAGCCAGGTCCTGAACTCGCATAGCGTCTGGACGGGCCTGATCGAATTCAACTTTTTCATGCCGCGCAAGATGTTTGAAAAGATACATGGGTTCGATGAGGATCTGGGGATCGGAGCCCCCTATGGTTCAGCCGAAGGCCCTGACCTTGCCCTGCGTCTGATGGCAGCAGGGGCTCAAGGATATCATGATCGTGCGCTGCTGGTGCGTCACATGGACAAGCCAGCCAGTCTCAACACGGCCCGCGCCTTCGACTACGGCAAGGGACTGGGATATGTCCTGCGCAAGAACCACGCTACCCTCAAGACAGTCCTGACATTCTTTATCCGCCCCTTCGGCGGCGTCTGTCTGAGCCTTCTGCGCAGGCAATCCAACAAGGCGGCCTATTATTCCAAGATGCTGCAAGGGCGGCTTTCGGGCTATTTCTGCCGCGAAGCCGCTGAGGTCGCCCGACACAACACGGGAAAAGCTCTGTCCTGACAGACAGCTTTTCACAGATGGGAAGACGCACTCCATGACTGGTCATCTCCTGAAAGTTCTCGCGATTGCCGGCATGAGTGCGCTGGCGCTTCCCACAGCCGCGCATGCGAACGATCCCGCTGCAATGCTGGCAGCCTGCCCGTCATGGCCGACCCTGTGCCGGGTCGATCTGAAAGGGAAGGTCTACAAAATTCGGGAAACCCTGCACCTCAATCCGCTCACGACGACACTCACCAACGGCACACTGGATGCTTCCGGTCTTCCCGATGGAAAGCCTGCGATCATCATCTCGTCAGACGGTAAAGGGCAGCCTGAAAGTTACGATACGGCCGCCAACAGCATTGATCATCTTATCCTGACCGGCCAGCCCAAGGCGGACGGGATCGTTTTCGACAATGAAGACGACGACAATATCCGTGCGGCCGCAATTACTCTGGAGAACATCTCCATTTCAAATTTCCGGCGTGGGCTGACGTTCGGAAACCATTCCTATGGCTTTGGCCTCTCCCATGCCCAGATCCATAACAATGGGACAGGGATTTATACCATTCCCAATCCGGTGGATGCTGGAGAGCGCATTGCCCTGATCGACGTCGGCGTTTTCAACAACACGCTTGGCGTGGACGATCAAGGCGGCATGGAACTGGACTGGTTCTCGTCGCATCTGGATTACAATGCAACAACCGCATTCATTTCGGGTCCGTGGACGTTTGACGGGCATATAGAAATTGCCCCTCCGCACACTCCTCCAATCCAGCTGCATGCGCTAGTCGGCAAACCGGCGGGCTCTCTTTACATCACAACCGGCTCGATCATTCTCGTCAGCCAGTCCGGCGGCAAGGCCAGCAGCGACTACTGGGTGCAGAGCGACAGTTCCTATAGCGCCATCCAGTTCCCGGCCCAGACTTATGGCGTCCGTGGAAAAATCGGTATCATGAACGGCCCCGCTGCCGTTTACGGCCCTGCCCTTCCGGCCTTCAACCCCCACTGATCAGGCAAAGCTCACCGAGGATCCAAGCCTGATCGCAGACTGGTCGTCTATGCCATCCAGCGACGGACAGCCTCAAGCCCCAGTGTCAGAAGTTGCTCGGCCCGTTCGGGCGTCGCCGATTCAACATACACCCGCAGTTCCGGGGCATTGCCGGATGGCCGCAGGTGGATGATATCGCCACGTTCGAACGTCATGCGGATACCGTCCGTCTCATCGACGGTTGCAACAGGTCCGCAGGCGTCCACAAACCCCAGAGTCCCGCTCACAGCCGGAACGTCCTCACGCAGAATGGTCAGACGGGCCTTGCTCTGCTCTGTCGGAACGTCTTTCAGACGATCGCTCACGGTGAAGCGCGGCGGAAGTGTTTCAAGAAGTTCCGCAAGCCCGTTCTGCCCGCTTGTGGCCGAAACCAGCGCACAGAGCATGGGCAGGACGGCATCGCGCGTCGGTAATGCCACGAGACGTCGGCCGTCATGCTCGATATCGCTGGCAAGCAGAAAGCCCCCATTGGCTTCGTAGCCAACAGACGGAACATTTCCCTTTTCCACAGCATCCGTCATGCCTGACACGACGAATGGCGAGCCAATACGCGTTCTTTGAACGAAGGGCGCAACGCCGGATGCTTCCAGCGCCGTATTGCTGCTGACGGGCGTTGTGACGGAGACGGCGCCAAGCTTGCGGGCCGCGAGAATACCCAGCACATCACCCCGCAGCCAGCGGCCATTCTGATCCGCCAGAAGAGGGCGATCGGAATCACCATCTGTCGTCAGGATCGCATCAAACTGCCCCGTCTGCGCCCAGTCCCGCGCAAGGACGACATCTTCGGGGCGCACGGCCTCCGTATCGACCGAAACGAACACGTCGGAGCGTCCCAGAGGATGGGCTTCACCCCCAAGGGCTTCGACGACGGACACCAGAACGTCACGCCCCACGGCAGAATGCTGATAAATTCCAAGCTTCAGGCCCGAAAGCGCTGTCGGGCCGAAGAAATCGACATATCTGGCTACATATTCCCTCAGGACATCAGTCAGTGGCGGGACTGCGACGTCAATTTTCAGGGCGCCCTGCTCATCAAACCAGCCTTCCGGAAGTGTGACGTCCTCATGCCGCATGGCAGCTTCGTCGCTCTTGAGAAACTCGCCCCGGGCGCGATTGAACTTGATGCCGTTCCGGTCGTCCGGAATATGGCTTCCCGTCACCATGAGGGACGGAATACCCCTGCCAAACGCATAGAGGCTCAGAGCAGGCGTCGGCACAAAGCCGCAGTTTACCGGCTGGCCTTCCATCCAGAGAATGGCAGCCGCACAGGCGCGCAAAATGCGCGGCGTACTCGGCCGAAGGTCTCCGGCGATGGCGACGGATGTTCCGGGAGCAAACTCGCCCAGCGTCTGTAAATGTTTGAGATAGCCGACGGTATACGCAAAACAGACAGCATCCGTCATGGACGTCACAAGCCCACGCGCGCCGCTCGTTCCAAACGCAACGCCTGATTCCACCATCCAGTCAGCTATTTTCATATGTAATCAGTCCCAAACAGTTAGAAAAACAGGCTATGGATGGACATGTCAGTGCCTGATTGCGTGCAGTATGACGTGCGCTTCTTTTTGCATCCACTCAATAAGAAGCATTTCCTGTTTTTATGGCTGACCGCTGATGTGATGACAACCGTGCAGGTTATCCGCAGCAGATCAGATTTCTGGCCCGACATCGGGGCATCCGCGTGATAAGTCACACTAAATCTTAGAATATCACAGATATATGTGTTCTATATCTCGTAATCGGTGATATGGCTGTCCTTCGAATTTGCGTGTCCCTGACACTGAAGCCGTCTGGAGGGCCAGAAATGCGCCGGGATTTCATCATCGGAATCGATAGCGGTTCCACCACGACCAAAGCTGTTGTGTTTTCGTCCACAGGGGCCATCGTCGGAACAGGGCGACGCCGTGTCGCACAGCACATGGAGCGCCCGCATCATGTCGAGCGCGATATGCACGAAGCGTGGCAGGCCGTTATCGGATCCATCCGCGACGCGCTGAGGGATGCGGAGCTGGACGGAAATGCCATCGCCTCTGTCGGTGTCACGGCGCACGGAGATGGCGTTTTTCTACTTGACCGCTCAAGAAATCCGCTGGGCCGGGGCATCATGTCGCTCGACAGCCGGGCGACGGCCATTCACGAACGCTGGAAGCGTGACGGCATTTCCGATCTGACTCTCCCGATCGCGGGGCAGCGTCCGTACGTCTATTCGGCCAACACACTTCTTGCCTGGATCCGGGACAACGAGCCGGAACGGTATCAGGCGATCGGGTCCGTGATTTTTGCCAAGGACTGGATCCGTTACTGCCTGACAGGCGAAATCGCGACGGATCTGACCGAGGCCAGCACGTCTTTCACCGATCTGTACACGCAGAATTACAGCGACGACCTGCTCGATGTTCTGGGCCTTGCGGACATCCGGGCTGCGCTGCCGGAAATGCGCCTCTCCTGTGAGCAGGGTGGCGTCGTGACGGCGGAAGCCGCAGCCCTGACGGGGCTTGTTGCCGGCACACCCGTTTCGGTCGGATTGCATGATGTGACGGCCGCAGCCGTCGGTCTGGGCCATACCAGAGCGGGCGATCTGTCGATCACGGCTGGAACCTTTTCGATCAACGAGGTTTTCCGCGACCGACCTGTCGTGGGGGAAGGCTGGGCCTGTCGGGCAGGATATCGTCGCGGACTGTGGAACTGCATGGCAATTTCTCCGGCATCCTCAAGCAATCTCGAATGGCTGGCGAAAATCCTCATGCCAGGCGATCAGGACGCGGCCCGGAGCCTTTCTGCGGAAATAGAAGCGCGCCTGTCCCAGCCAGGAGCCCGTCCTGCGGTTCCGCTGTATCACCCGTTCCTGTTCGGCTCGCCCTATGACGCCCCCGCCAGCGCATCCCTGTTCGGCGTGCAATCCTGGCATGACCGGGCGGACCTGTTTCAGGCAATGGTGGAAGGAACGGTCTTCAATCATCGTGAACATGTCGATGCCCTCAAACAGACCGGGCCCGTTCGCAGGATCGGAATTTCGGGAGGTGGAAGCGGACAGCCTGCCATCGCCCAGATGTTCGCGGATATTCTGGGAATGCCTGTCCGCATCCCCGAAGTCCGCGAAGCCGGAGCTTTGGGCGCGGCCCTGACGGCGAGCGTTTCCGTAGGATTGTACGCCAGCCTTGAAGACGCCGTGGCCGCGCAGGACGTGCCGATGCACACCTACAGACCGCAGCCGGACCGCGAACGTGTCTATGAGGGAATTTATCGCCGCTATGTCGCACTGACGCAGGCCATGAGGCCGTTCTGGTCAGATCTTTATGATGGCGGAACGTCCTCCCTGAAACCTGCCACAACAGAGCATTCCCGCGAAAACGATCTCGTGGAGGCCGGACCGGTTCTGAACTACGCGATGGCCAGCACCATGACACAGGGAGCACGGCCATGAGCGGACTGAAAGATATCTGCGAGAATGCGGAGTTCGATGTCGTCATCATAGGCGCCGGCATCAACGGAGCCGGCCTGTTTCGCGAACTGGCCCTACAGGATCTGCGCGTCCTGCTCGTTGATCGGAGCGACATCTGTTCCGGCGCCTCCTGCGCGCCCTCGCGGCTGATCCATGGCGGAATCAAATATCTCGAAACGGGTGAATTCCGCCTGGTCGCGCAGTCCACTCTGGAGCGCAATCTTCTGCTGCGGAATGCGCCGCACGTGGTCAAACCCCTGCCAACGGTTCTGCCAATCCGCTCCTGGTTCGGAGGCATCGTCCCGTCCGTGCGGAAATTCCTGCGTCTGGGCGGCAAAATGACCGACCGGGGGGCTCTGGTGCTGGAAGCCGGGCTTCAGATCTATGATTTTCTGGGACGCCGCGCGCGTGTCATGCCGCGACACAGCCTCTTCCTCAATCGCAGAACGCGGGAAGAGTGGCCGCATATGGCGACGGATGTTCTCGCTACCGCACAATATTATGACGCTGCCATCACCCAGCCCGAGCGGCTTGGTTATGAATGTGTGCAGGACGGCCTGAATGTCGGGACCGGCTGCGGGGTTGCGACCTATACCGTTCCGGTTTCATTTGCCGATGGCATTCTGCGCCTCAGGGGCAGCATGACCGGAGAGACACGCAACGTCCGGGCGCGGGCGCTTGTGAATGCGGGAGGCGCGTGGATCGACCGCATCAATGCCGTCCTCGGCGAGACGACGCGTTATATCGGCGGCACGAAAGGCTCGCATCTGCTGTTACGACATGACGGGCTTCTGCGCGAACTCAAAGGACGCATGATGTATTTCGGAACACCGGACGGACGGATCTGTCTGGCCTATCCGTTTTACGGTCACGTTCTGGTCGGCTCGACGGATATCCGGATCGAAGATCCCGATACCGCCACGTGCACCGACGACGAACAGGATTACATGCTGCGGATGGTCGCGGATCTGTTTCCCGGCTTCAGCTTCAGCCCCGATGACGTGGTTTACCGCTACAGTGGCGTCCGTCCCCTCCCCGCGACCGATGCGTCCGATCCCGGAGCCATCAGCCGCGATCATATCGTGCATGAAAACCGGCTTGGAGACACGCCCCTCCTGTCCTTGGTTGGCGGGAAATGGACGACATTCCGCGGACTGGCCGAAGAGGTCGCGGACCGGTTGCTCGAAACTCTGGGCGCACCACGCCACCTCTCTACTAAGACTTTCCCGATTGGCGGCGGTCGCGATTATCCGGCGCCGGAGCGCTATTCCGCGTATCTGGACGAGTTTTTCGTAACCTATGGCATGCCGCGCCAGAGGGCCGGAATTCTGCTGGAGCGGTACGGATCGCGGGCCCGCGCTTTTGCGGTGTTCTGCCAGAAGGAAGCCGACGCGCCACTGCGGACGCTCCCGACCTACACACGGCGCGAACTGGCCTTCATCGCTTCGGAAGAACTGGTCCGCACCCTCTCCGATGTTCTCTTTCGGCGGACGCCGATTGCCCTGAGCGGGCTCCTCACACCCGACGTCGTTCTCGAAGGGGGCGGTGTCGTGGGCGCAGCTCTGGGATGGAGCGCGCAGGAAACGGACCGGCAGTGCCGCGCCGCCTGGAAAGAAGCGCAGGAGCGCCACAACCTGAAGGGCGACCTCCCCGACACATCCCCCTCACAGACAGCCCTGAGAGCCTGAACCATGAACCGTTACGAAGAAAAAATCGCGCGCATGCTGGCCGGTCAGGACGACCGTACGGATTTCATTCTCGCAGATGCCAAGGATTCCGACATGGCCGCGGGCATCAGTGCCACAGGCCTGCGTCGCGACCTCAGACAGGGTCATTCCCGTTTCCGGACGCGCCGCGAATATGTCGACGTTATCCACGGCATCCTCCAGCAGGACATCGTGGACATCATGCTGACTTCGGCCTCCATTCTGGAGACCCTGATCGCGGAAGACGGTTTTGCCGGAACCCGGATCCAGTCCGCGATCCGGGCCAATGACACGACGGATCTGTGGCGCGGGCGGGGTGGCTCCTACCAGTCCCAGAAATCCGTTCCTTTCCGCTCGGCATCTTTAAAAAAAGCGCAGACCAGCCTTGGCCTGTATTCCATGACCTTCAACGGCGACGCCGCGCAGGACAGCTTTGCGCTGGAAGAATTCGCCCGCTTTCGTGAAGAAGCCGGAGAAAGCCGCTTTTCGTATTTCCTTGAGGTCTTCAATCCCAATGAAGGCCGGATCGCACAGGCCGACCGCGGCTTTTATCTGAACGACATGATCGTTCGCTGTCTGGCAGGCCTGCGGCGTGAAGAACGCCCCGTTTTTCTGAAGGTGCCCTTCAATGGTGCGGACGCCCTGAGCGAACTCTGTGCATTCGACCCTTCCGTGATCGTGGGCATCATGGGGGGCAGCAGCGGAACAACACGCGACTGTCTGGAACTGATCCATCAGGCACAATGCTGTGGCGCGCGCGCAGCGCTTTTCGGCCGCAAGATCGTGGATGCAGATGACCCGCTTTTACTGATCGAGGCCATGCGCAGCGTGACCGACGGAGCCCTGTCGGCGAAAGAAGCAACACATCTCTATCATGAAAAACTGGGCGCTCAGGGCGTACCACCCCTCAGAGAGGCGGATCTGGATAGCGTCGTGACCGAAGCGGTCCTGCTGGAGCATGCAGCGTAACATTTTTATGTGATTATAAAACAGAGCTGATTTCCAGAGAATTCAGAAGAAAAATCACCCTCAAAGAGAATTTTTTCTCTGAACTTCCTGAATTTTGTATCGTTATTTTTGGCATTGGTAACTCTTTTATGTTATACTTTAACGCTCAAGCTAACATATGCCGTTCTGCAATACGGAGAATCGGGATGAACATTCAGCCTTTCGGAAGGTCGGAAATGGCTCAGGTCTGGATCGGAACGAGCTGGAAGATGAACAAGGGACCGGCCGAAGCCATCGCTTCGGCACAGGCCCTTGAAGGATTTGTTCCCCCGCAGGGGATCCAGCCTTTCGTCATCCCGCCTTTCACGTCCCTGAAGGATGTCTGCACCGTGCTGGAAGACAGCGCCCTGATGGTGGGCGCGCAGAACATGCACTGGGAAGACAGCGGGTCTTGGACGGGCGAAGTTTCACCGGAAATGATCCGGGGCTGCGGCGCCTCGATGGTGGAAATCGGCCACTCCGAACGTCGCCAGCATTTCGGCGAGACGGACTGGACCGTGAACCTGAAGGTTCATGCAGCCCTTCGTCACGGGTTACGCCCGCTCATCTGCATCGGCGATACGCTGAACGAGTACGAGTTTGGCGTCTCGCACGAAACGCTCGCCCGGCAGACCAAAATCGCACTTCATGGTGTGGCGCGAAAAGATCTGGCGAACGTCCTGATTGCCTATGAGCCGGTCTGGGCCATCGGAGCTTCCGGCCGCCCGGCGGACGCAGGCTTCGTCTCGGATGTTCACACCCGGCTCCGGCGCGTCGTGCAGGACCTCGCAGGTGCGGAGGGCGCGCGTATCCCGCTGCTTTATGGCGGAAGCGTCTCGCGTGAGAACATCCGCGGTTATGTCGGACTTGCGGATGTGGATGGTGTGTTCATTGGGCGGGCGGCCTGGAAGGCGACGGACTTCATGGCCCTTATCGACAGTGTGCGTGATCTGGCTTCGGACAAAATAGCGGCCTGAACGGTCGCCTGAACGCAGGAAGAGGGAAAATGACCATGCGTATTGCCATTGGTGGAGACAGCGCAGGCGAAGGCCTGGCGAGACTTCTGACCCAGCATCTCTCGACGCTTGGTCGACATGTCGTCGTCGACATGTCCCATCCCGAAGATGAACGGGGCGAACTGTATTCCGAACTGAGCGAGCGCGTATCGCTGGCGGTTCTGAGCGGTGAATTCGACCGGGGCATCCTGTGCTGTGGAACCGGAATTGGCGTGTGCATTTCCGCCAACAAAATTCCAGGCATCAGGGCGGCCCTGACCCATGACACCTATTCCGCCGAACGCGCGGCCCTGTCGAACAACGCGCATATCATCACCATGGGCGCGCGTGTGATCGGGCCGGAAGTGGCGAAGTCGATCGTGGAAGCCTGGCTGGCCTGCACCTTCGATCCCACAAGTGCATCGGCGCGCAATATTGCCGGAATTGATGCACTCGGCAGGAAATACCGGCAGCCCGTCTCCGCGGACATGAGCTGCTGAAATAAAAACTTTCAGCCCGGACAGGTTCAGGCTGATTTTCGAAAGAACAGAGTTATGAAAACGGCATTCGCTTTTGCCGCAATGCTGGCGGCTGCGCCAGTTCTGTCCTCCGGCGTCGCCTGTGCGGCGGAGAGTGGCCCGCCCCTGCATTTCGTTCTGATCCCCAAAACGGTCCATCCGTGGTTTGACAAGGCCATGACAGGGGCGAAGGCCGCTGGCGACATGATCACCAAAGCGACGGGCCGCCCGGTCGAAATCGAATATCGCGCGCCGCAGACAGCCGATGTGTCTTCGCAGAACGACATTATCGAACGCGCTGTCGCGACCCATCCCGATGGCCTGATCCTTGATCTGCTGGATGAGAAGGGCAATCGCGCCGCCATGGACGAAGCAGCGGACCAGAAAATCCCGATGACGGTGTTCGACTCCCTGCCCCCCGAAGGCATGGACATCACGGCAGTCGGCGCGGATTTCTGCGAACAGGGCACCATGGCCGCCGAGAGGCTGGCGAACCTCGTTGGCAAGAAGGGCGAGGTTGCCATCATGATGGGTGTGCCCACAGCGCCAAACCATACGCTTCGGGCCGAGTGTGAAAAGAAGGTCTTTGCGAAATACCCCGACATGAAAGTCGTCGCGACGGGGATCGACAATGACAGTATCGAAACCGCCCAGAAACAGGCCTCCGCCATCATGCAGGCCCATCCGGACCTGGTGGGCTGGGTCGCCTGCGATGCATCTGGACCGGTGGGCATCGGACAGGCCATCCGCGAGGGGGGCAAGACCGGTAAAGTCAAGGAAGTCGGCCTCGACAACCTCAATGACATGATCCAGCTCATCAAGGACGGCGTAGCGGAATCTTCCGCCTCCAGCCGCCCCGAAATGCAGGGTTACTGGGCCGTCATCTCTGCCTGGCAGAAAGCCATGGGACAGAAGACACCCAAATATATCGACACCGGAATTGATCTCCTGACCAGCAAGACCCTCTGACATCTTGCCGATCAGGACAAGGGAAACACGACCATGACAATTCTTCAGATCGAAGCCGTACGGAAGACCTATCCCGGCGTGGTCGCGCTCGATCATGTGGACCTGACGCTGGAGCCGGGGAAAATCCATATTCTCGCGGGCGAAAACGGTGCCGGAAAATCCACCCTGATCAAGGTCCTGACCGGCCTCGTCGCCCCCGATGAGGGCCGCGTCCTGATCGAAGACGGAGACGCGCTGGCGGACCGCACCCTGTTTACGAAGGTCGCCTATGTACCGCAGGAGCTGAGCCTTTTCGGTTCCATGACGGTGGCCGAAAACATGTTCATGCCGTTCGACCGCTCCGGGTTTGGCCATCTGACGGTCTCGCGGCGTGCCATGGAGAAGGCTGCGGCAGACCTCATCCAGCGCTTCGGAATTCATGCAAAACCAGGCCATCTGGTGAACCGAATCAGCGTGCCGGACCAGCAGCTTCTGCAGATCGCGCGCGCAGCCTGCCGTGAGGAATTCAGGGTTCTGATCCTTGATGAACCGACCTCCTCGCTAACGGCAAACGAAACCGAGCATCTGTTCCGGATCATCCGCAGGTTGCGCGATGACGGCTGCGCGATCGTGTTTGTCTCCCACAAGATGGAAGAGATCTTTGAGCTGGGCGACACGGTAACGGTTCTGCGCAATGGCCGTAGCGTCGGCACCTACCCCATGCAGGGCATGACGGAAGGACACCTGATCCAGCTCATGTCCGGCAGTTCTGTCTCACTGGAAGAGAAGTTCCAGCCGCGTTTCGCCATCAGCGAAAACGACACGATCTTGAGCGCTAAACAAATTTCGGGGCCGGGGTTCTCGGACGCATCCTTCACCCTGCGCCGGGGCGAGATCCTTGGATTTGCGGGGCTTGTCGGCGCGGGCCGCTCCGAACTGATGCAGACGATTTTCGGCTATCATCGGGCGACATCCGGCCAGTGCTTCCTCGACGGAGAGGAAATCCCCCGTGGCCGCACGGACCGTGCCGTAGCGATGGGGATGGTTTACCTCTCCGAAGAGCGCAAACATCATGGCATTTTCCCGCTGCTCAGCGTGCGGGAAAATATCAGCCTCTCGGTTCTGGACCGCATGAAGCGCGGCGGCGTCATTTCCTCCCGGCGCGAAAATGACGTCGTGGCGGAGACGATCCGGCAGTTCGACGTCCGGACGTCCTCCGCGGCCAAAAAAATCGTTCATCTGTCAGGCGGCAACCAGCAGAAGGCGATCATCGGACGGGCGATGGCCCGCAGGCCGCGCGTCCTGATTTTCGACGAACCTACCAAAGGGATCGATATCGGAACCAAATTCCAGATTTACCGGATCATGCAGCAGCTTGCCGAAGAAGGCGTGGGGATCATCCTCGTCTCGTCCGAAATGACCGAGCTT
This sequence comes from Gluconobacter albidus, assembly GCF_002723915.1. Lineage (GTDB taxonomy): Bacteria > Pseudomonadota > Alphaproteobacteria > Acetobacterales > Acetobacteraceae > Gluconobacter > Gluconobacter albidus. Next base: position 104,896 of record NZ_BEWL01000002.1, on the reverse strand, counting down.
CAGCGCTGCGCCTCGCGGATCATCACCATGTATTCCGGCCGGATCACGGGTTCGTTCGATCAGGCCACCACCGACGTCAACACGCTTGTCGGCGCGATCATCGGCGCCCCGGAGACCCGTCATGTCGCTTGAAACCACCCTCCCCGCCACGCCGTCGAAGCCGCCGAAACTGCCGCCCATGAAGGCTCTGGTGTCGCGTCTGGTAGGCAATCCGCTGGGCGGCGTCATCGCCGCGCTCGTCATCATTTTCGGGGCGTCCTGTGCGCTGTCGCCGCACTTCCTGACGTCCTTCAACATGATGATCATCGCGCGTGCGCTGGCCTTTGTCGGGCTGGTCACGATCGGACAGTCCGTTCTCATGATCCTGGGCGAGCTTGACCTGTCCGTTGGCGCCATTGGCGGCCTGGCGGGCGTGGTGGGCGGCATTTTAATGGTGCAGCTTGGGCTGAACCCCTGGCTTTCGCTCGGGCTGTGCCTGCTGATGGGAGCCGGGTGCGGATTGCTGAACGGAGCGCTCATTACGCAACTCCGCCTGCACTCGCTGGTGCTGACGATCGGTATGGCCGGCGTTTATGGCGGCGCCAACCTCGTTGCGACCAAAGGCGTAGCCATTACGGGTATTCCCCGTGACATCTCCTTTCTCGGGCGTGGGCTCGTCATGGGTGTTCCCGTGCCGTTCGTCGTGCTTCTGGTGTGTCTGGCGGTTGTAGCGTTCGTCATGTTCCGCACGCCCGTCGGCCGCTACATCTACGCCATCGGCAGCAACCCGGACGCCGCCCGGATGCTGGGCATCCGCGTCAACGCCATCCGCATGGGCGCTTTTGCCCTCGCCGGGTTCCTGTCCGCCCTTGCCGGAATCCTGATGGTCGCCCGTCTGGGAACGGCCCAGCCTTCCATCGGTGACACATGGGTTCTCGCCCCCATCGCCGCAGCCGTCATTGGCGGTGTCGCGACCACCGGCGGCATCGGCAGCCCGGTCGGAGCGGTTCTGGGTGCGGTCATCATCGGCATGATCGAAGACATCATCGTCCTGTTCGGAATTTCGCCCTACTGGCAGTCGGTCGTCAGCGGCGGGATCGTTGTCCTTGCCATCTCCTTCGACGCACTGGCCCGTCGTTACCTCAACCGTGATGCAGCCTGACTGTCCCGCTGCGGGACACGACTGGAGGAAAAACACATGACCAAGATCTGCGGCGACGCATCCAATTTCGCAATGTCGGCCCTTCGCGGGTTCAGCCTGATCCATCATGACCTTGTGCGCCTCGTCCGTGGCGGCGTTCTGCGGGCAAAGCCAGGTCCGAAAGGCAAAGTCGCCGTCGTGCTGGGCGGCGGCTCGGGCCATTATCCCGCCTTTGCGGGCTATGTCGGCAAGGGCTTCGGCGATGCTGCCGTGGCAGGCGACATTTTCGCATCCCCCTCCACGCAGGCGATCAAGAGCATCGCCCGACAGGCCGATCTCGGCGGCGGGATCATCCTAGGATACGGCAACTACGCGGGCGATGTGCTCAATTTCGGCATTGCCGCCGACCGTCTGCGCGAAGAAGGCTATGACGTCCGCCTTCTGGCAACTGCCGATGACGTGGCCAGTTCGGACGCTTCCACCCGCGAACGCCGCCGGGGCATTGCGGGAGACCTGCTGATTTTCAAGATCGTAGGGGCCGCTGCCGAAGCCGGACTGACGCTCGATGAGGTCGAGGAAGTCGCGCATCGCGTGAACCGTCAGACCTGCACCTTCGGCGTGGCTTTCGACGGCTGCACCCTGCCCGGCGAGACTGAAAAACTGTTCGAGGTTCCCAAAAACCGCATGGCTCTGGGCCTGGGCGTTCACGGTGAGCCGGGAATTGACGAACAGGACGTCCCCAGCCCGGAAGCGCTGGCAAAAATCCTGTTCGACCGCCTGCTGGCCGAAATTCCCCACGAGGCGCCGCGCCGTGTCGCCGTGCTGCTGAACGGTCTGGGCAGCACCAAGCAGGAAGAGCTTTTCGTGCTTTGGAACGCGCTGGCGCCAATGTTCGAAAACGCCGGGCTGACCCTCGTGGCCCCGCTGGTGGGCGAGTATGTCACAAGTCTGGACATGGCGGGCTGTTCCCTGACCCTGACATGGCTCGACGAGGATCTTGAGCAGTACTGGCGCGCGCCGGTGGATTCCGCGGCCCTGCGCCACGGCACACTGGTCGGAGACGGCGTGGCCGACCTTGCCGTCGAAGATGAGGCAACGATCGTCTATATGCGCTCCGATACCGCAGCGGGCCGTCAGGGCGGGGCGTGCGTCGCGGATGTCATGGAAAATCTGGCGAAAATGCTGGCCGCCGAGGAATCCAGCCTCGGCCATATCGACGCACTTGCAGGCGATGGCGACCATGGACAGGGCATGGCGCGCGGGGCCGCAGCGTCTGCCCGCGCCGCCCGTAACGCGGCCAATGCCGGTGCCGGCCCGGCTACGGTTCTGGCCACGGCAGCCGATGCCTGGGCCGATCGTGCCGGGGGCACATCGGGCGCGCTCTGGGGCGAAGGTCTGCGGGCCTTCAGCACGGCGCTCGATGATGGCCGTCTGCCAAATGCCCGGCAGCTTTCGCAGGGTGCCCGCAACAGTATGGAGCGCATCATGCTGCTCGGCAGGGCCAGGCCCGGCGACAAGACGCTCGTGGATGCGCTGGTCCCGTTTGTGGAAACGCTGGAGCGGGAACTGGCCGCGGGCCATGAACTCGTCAAAGCCTGGATGGAAAGCGCGGAAGCCGCCTATCAGGCCGCGCAGGACACACGCAACCTGTTGCCCCGGATGGGACGTGCGAAAATGCATGGCGAGCGCAGCAAGGGCCATCCCGATGCCGGCGCCCTGTCCCTCGCCCTGTGCGTACGCAGCGTCGGCAGGGACCTGAAAAGCGGCATGGCTGCCCAGCACGGCCACGATCTGCTGCACGACCTCAGGGCCTGACAGCAAAGTCACCGGTCATCGTCTCTTCTGCTTGGGCGGACGATGACCGGTGCCCTCCTTTTCGCCAGTTAAAGGGCGATCGGATACTCACGCGACGGCCTGTGTTCCGATACAAGTCGTCCTGAGAGTTCACGGATAATCTCGGGATGCCTGGCGGCCACATCGCGCTTTTCGCCCGGATCTGCCGTCAGATCATAAAGCTCCAGCCGGGATGACCCGACGGGCCGCACGATTTTCCATCGCCCCAGACGCGCCGCCTGCCAGAAAGACGGCTCATATGTCTCCCAGTAGAGCAGTCGCTCCGGCAGCTCCCCATGCCCCAGCAGAACGGGCGTCAGATCGCGACCATCCGTCACCACAGGAACACTGCGCCCTGCCAGCCCGAGAACCGTCGGCAGCAAATCGGGATGATAAACGGGTGTCCCGTTCGTCGCGCCCGCAGCGATCCGTGAAGGCCATCGCGCAATCAGCGGAACACGGATTCCACCCTCGTAAAGCTCGCGTTTATAGCCTCGCAACGGACCATGAGAGTTGAAGAAGGTCACAACTTCCGTCTGCTCCGCCGTAGGTTCGGATCTCGGCCCATGATCGGACGACACAAACACGATCGTATCATTGTCCAGCCCGGACGCTTCAAGCGTTTGCAGAATACTGCCGACGCCAGCGTCCAGAAATTCGATCATGGCCGCATAGGCCTTTTCCCGGGCGCCCCAGGGCTCTCCTGCATAATCCCCCTCGGCTGGTGTAATATGCGGGCTATGCGGCGCATTATAGGCGACCGTCAGAAAAAAGGGCTTCTGACGATGACGCCTGATGAAGTCGCAGCTCTGATCCGTCACGATGTCGGTTTCGTAGACAGCCCGCCCCCCGCCGGCATTTCCCGCGACATCCTGTAACGTCGTGCCGTCGTACCATTTCTCCGGAAAATAGCCCTGCGTCTTTTCCGTTTGCGTCAGCCATCCGTGGAATTCATCAAACCCGTGCCGCGTCGGGATGGCGTCAGGATCGTAACCATCGAGATGCCACTTCCCCACCAGCCCCGTCACATATCCCTGCTCTTTCAGAACGGACGCGACCGTCGGTTCCTGATCGAACAGATTGGCCCTGCGGATCTGTTCCTTCCCCTTGTATCCGACCACGCCTCCGGCGAGCGCAAAATTGTCTCGGATGGACGCATGTCCCATATGGCGCCCCGTCATGAGCGCACAGCGGGAAGGCGAGCAGATAGGCGCGCCACCATAAGCCTGCGTGAACTTCATGCCCTGAGCCGCCATCCGGTCGATATGCGGTGTGCGGATTCTGGTCTGGCCGTAACAGCCCAGATCATACACACCCAAGTCATCCGCGATGATGTAAATGATGTTGGGCGCCCGCGAGACTGCCCTGGAAGCCGCCTGCGCAGCCCCCTCCGAGAGACCCAGAGTAACCGTGCCGAGCGCTGCGGTCCCGGCGAGGAGTGTCCGGCGGTTCATGCGGATTGAACGGATCAAGGCCTGCGCCTCCTTTGATGGAACGGGATTCATTGGCCGGAGGACTGCGCAGTCGTGAGGGTGACCGTGTCGATACGGCCCGTAAATGCTGCGGGCACAGTATAGGCCGGGCTCACGGCAGATCCCAGATCACGACCGATATCGAGGGTCTCGCGCGATGACAGGGCGATGTTGCTGAAACGCGCCTGCCGGGCCGGGGCTCCGTCCACGGAAAGCCCTACCGTCGCGAGAACCGGTTTCCCGCCCACCCAGCGCCGGATCATCTCCGCTGCCGCATCGCTTTTCCCCGCTGTCCGCTCCTGCTCCGGTGTGACCGTCACGACAATATGCCGCCGTCCTGCCGCCAAAGGAGCAGACGTTACGATCTGTCCTGTCCGCACACCATTTGCATTGGCTTCATAAACAAGGCGCCCCTTCGAAACATAAAGGGTGACACCCCCATATCGCCCGCCCTCGGCGAAAATCACCCCCTGCGCCCCGCCCGCAGGGACATCGACATCAGCACTCAGCGTATACGGATCATGCCCCAGATCCGGTGCAAAACGCGGCCCTACGCGATCCACGCCAGAGCGGTATGTAAAGACCGTCTGGCCTGTCGCCGTACCAAGCGGATAGGCGTCAACTCCGGGCCGGAGCGGATCTGCATGATTACGGCTGGCCTCGTGCTGGAAAAGCGCCTGAAGCTCTTTGAGTTTTTCGGGATATTTCGCAGCCAGATCATGGGCCTGACTGTAGTCATCGCTCAGCCTGTAGAGCTCCCACGGATGCGTCTGCCGCTGTGTCCCACGCGTAAGATACACGCGGTTGTCACCCACCTCCCACGTTTCCTGAGCAAGCTGGCCGGCCCACCATCCATCGGAATAGATGCCCAGATTTCCGCTCGTGGTGAAATACTGCACTTTGTGCCGCGAGGGGGCGTCGGGATGATCGAACGTATAAAGCAGGCTCCGGCCTTCAATCGGGAGTTGCTCAACGCCCGCCGTGTGGGACGGCGGTGTAATTCCGGCGGCTTCATAAAGCGTTGGCGCAATATCGTTCAGATGCCCGAATTGCCCCCGTATTCCATGAGTATCGTGGATGCGTGCGGGCCAGGAGATGACCAGCGGGTCCGTCGTCCCGCCCAGATGGGCGGCATCCTGTTTCGTGCCCTGAAACGGAGACGTCAGCGCCCATGCCCATGCGGCGGCATAATGGTTGAGATACAACTCGCTTCCCAGCGCATCACTGTCGGCCAGACGCGTCCTGACATCCGGCGTTCCGCCCTCCGCAGTCTTCGCATCCTTCCCCAGAAACCCGCCTTCGGCACTCCCCCCATTATCCCCGAACACTTCCAGGACAAGCGTGTTGTCCGCAATGCCTTCCTCCCGCAGCGTCTCCAGAAGCCGCCCGACTTCATGATCCGTCTCTTCGGCAAAAGCGGCATAAACCTCGGCCTGATGCGCGAGCAGCTTCTTTTCATCCGGAGACAGACTGTCCCATGCAGGCAGGGTGGAGGGGCGCGGTGTCAGTTCCGCATTCGCCGGGATAACGCCAAGCGCCTTCTGACGCTCAAAGCTCTGCTGCCGGATAACATCCCAGCCCTGATCGAACTTCCCTTTATATTTCGCAATCCATGCCTTGGGCACATGATGTGGCTCGTGCGTCGCACCCGTCGCATAATAAAGGAAGAACGGTTTGTCGTGCGCCACGGCGTCATGCTGATGCAGCCAGCGAACGGCTTCGTTGGTGATGTCGGTCGTGAAGTAATAGCCCTGTTCCGGCGTGGAAGACGGCTCAACAGGGGTCTGGTCACGGTAAAGACGCGGATAATACTGGTTGTCCGCTGCGGCAAGGAAGCCGTAGAAATGTTCGAACCCCCACCGCCCTGTCGGCCACAGATCAAATGGCCCCGCCGCGCTGATCTGCCAGTAAGGCGTATTGTGCCATTTCCCGAATGCCGCCGTATTATACCCGTGTTCCTTGAGAACTTCGGCAACCGGCGTCACGTTCGCAGGCAGAACGGTATTATATCCCGGATGCTTCGAAGCCGCTTCTTCGATATTTCCAAACCCCACCTGCCGGTCATTGTATCCCGTCAGCAATGATGCCCGCGACGGGGAGCACAAAGCATTGACGTGAAAATTGTCATATCGCAGCCCGGCATCCGCCAGACGTGCAAAATCCGGTGTCGAAATCGGACCACCAAAAACATTCGTCGCACCAAATCCGACATCATCAATCAGAATAACGACAATATTCGGCGCCCCCCTGGGCGCCTGTGGCGATTGCGGCCAACCCTGCGTCGCCTGGGACGGTTCTGCTGCATGGACATGCTGTGCAAGGCTGCCCCATAAAAGCGTACTGCCCAGAAGAAGGCCCAGAGACGTCTGTCTTTTCATGACCATTCCTCGCCGGTTCAGTAATTCACGCGGGCAATAAAGCCGAAATTGCGGGGCTGCGTGACATAGGCGTACCAGCTGCCATTCCCCGAAGCGGCGCTTCCTTGGGAAATCTGCGACACACGCCGCTCGTCCGTTGCATTATTGATAAAACCCGCAAGCTCCCAGCGCCCCTGATGGTCGCGAAACCCGAAATTCAGGTTCAGCGTGCCATAGGCCGGCACCCAGCCATAAACGGAGTTGTTGCTGGAGGTGTTCATACGGGTATTGTAATTGTAGCTCCCACCTGCATAGGCATCGAGAGGGCGGGAAAAAACCTTTCCGATCCCGTGCGAATACTGCACCGCAGCCGACAGCGCCCATCTCGGCACGAACGGAATCTGCGTATGGGCGAGACTGTAAGCGCCTTTCCATGCCAGTTCCGGCGGCGCACTTGTGGAATACTGGAGGAACTGGGCGTCATTATAAGACGCAGACAGAGACGTTACGAGATTGGCAAGCGGGCTGTAATGAATGTCCATCTCCGCACCACGGACCCGCACTTTTGGAGCACTGCTCAGATAGGAAACCAGCGCGCCCTGATATTCATGAACTGCCGTGACCTGATAGTTGTGGTCGTTCGTCTGATACAGCGCCCCACTGACCAGAAGACGGTTCTGAAGAAACTGCGCCTTCGCCCCAACCTCAAAGGAGTCATCCGTCTCCTTTCCGACATTCGGCGAAACTGCGCCCTGAGAAAGCTGGCTCGCAGAAAAAGAGACCAGATTGAGGCCACCGGATTTTCCGCCACGGCCATAGCGGCCATAAACAATGGCATTATCCGCCACATGGTATTTCGCAACGAATTGTCCGGTTACGAAACCATTATCGACATGCGCGCCATATCCCGTATTGCTACCATACAGGCCCCAGATTTTCTGTGCCGTAGCCACTGATGTAACGGCTGAATTATAGCTTTCGGGTGTGACCTGCCACTGGGAAAAACTTCCCGTTTTGGTGCTGTAATTATATCGTACACCCGTCACGAAATCCAGTTTGCGGGTGATGTGCCAGGTCCCGTTCGCATAAAGCCCGTAATAATTGGTGGTGGGCTGTCCATAGCTGCGCACGTCATAATTGTTCAGGACATTCGAGGCCTGTTCGGCAGAGATACCGCTAACGGGTGAGCTTCCGGTTCCATATCCATACCACGCCCCGGCATCCGGTCCGTAGCGGGTGTCACCGTAAACGCGGTTTTCCTGCCACATGTAAAACGCTCCAACCCGATAATCGAGCAGACGCCCCAGAGAACTGGAAAAACGGAGTTCCTGCGTGAACTGCCTTTGATCGACCTTGGCATTGCTGTTGAGAATGGCATTGGCCGGCCCCAGATCACCGTCATTATGCGGTGCCCAGTCCCACCACCGGAAAGCCGTGATGGAGGACAGCGTGAAATTGGCATGGTGCCAGTCCACATGGCCCGAAAGCCCCATGTCTTCCTGCTCTGCGTCAGAAAGAGAGCTTCGGTTGATGGTATAGGGCGCATTGGACGGAGCCGTCGCGCCATATCCGGCCCAGCCCAGACGCTGCGGCAGCGTTCCCGCTACGGCGCTGCCATCCGTCTTGGTTGCAACGATCTTGTAGAGCCCCCCAGAGCAGCAGTTCTCACGCAGATGGGCATAATCTCCCGTCAGCCGGACACTCAGCTCATCCGTGGGGTGATACAGAACCTGAGCGCGGAAAGAGCGGCTGGTCTGGCCGTTAATATCGCCACCACCCGCAAGGTTTTTGACCCAGCCGCTGTTGCCATATCCCAAAGCACTTAGCCGGACCGCAAGCTTGTCCTTGATCAGCGGCGTCGTAACGCCAAGGCTCCAGCGGTTATAATCATAATTTCCAACCCCCGCCTCACCATAAACATGTCGGGTATGCAGATCCGGCGCTGCCGTGGTGAGTTCGATGGCGCCTGCCGTGGCCGTCATGCCGCCTTCCGTTCCGGCCGGACCACGCAGGACAGTGATCCCGTTCAGATCGACCAGATCGCTCAGCGCTGTCGCAGGGCGTGAACGATAAACACCATCGACATACACCGCCACGCCCCCTTCGATCCCATCGGTCGCTGCCGTCCCGGCGGCTCCGAGGCCACGGATATTGATTGTGGTGTTGCGCGGATTGGAAATATTGAGCTGAACGGTAGGCAGAAGGCGCGCGGCCTGGGGCAGGGCCGTGATATGTTCGGCCTTCAGTTCCTGTGCACCGATCCGTGTCGCAGCCTGCGGAACGTTCTGAAGCGCATGCGTTTCCTGGTCAATCGTGTGCGCTGCTGCCTGCACTGGAGATGCGACCACGTGGATCAGTTCCGGATCGGAGACCGGCGCCTTGACTGCTTTGAGAGTGGGCCGGGCTGCCGGAACCGATTTTGCCGTCTGATGCCTGTGCGCGGCATGCGTGGCCGCGGGTCCTTCCGTGTGGGCAGTGTTCTGTGCCTGCGCACTGTCCCACCCCGTCACATCAACCACGGCCGCGATGGCGGTAAGCAGGACGTATTTTTTCTTCATGACCAGAATATTCCCGAAACCGCATTAACATTTATATATCGTTGTTTTTACATAAGAACGATATATCGTCGTTTTGATTCGGTCCATACGCACGTAACGGATTCGGGATGTATTTATTAGTACTATTTATTTGAGTTATATATTCCGTCGCCTGTTGTGATCAGCTGCGGTGAAGCCCACGTCAATCTGACTGGGACGCATCATAATGATCCGCAAAATCCTGGGCATCCGCTCCCCAACTGTAACTGCCCTGCGGAAAAGGCAGCATCGTTGCATTCCAGACTGCCCATTCCTTTTTCAGACGGGCAAAAAGCTCCGGTTTGCGATCTTTCAGATTGGCTCTCTCGCGCGGATCGCTGACAACGTCGAAGAGAAATTCGTTCTCCCCGATTTTCAGATATTTGTAATCGCCATCGAGATGAGCGTGCTGGTCATGGATCTTGTAACGCCAGAACAGTGAGCGCGACTGGCGTTTCTCCGGATCACTCAGGAACGGCAGAAGATTTGTGCCGTCGGACGGGAAAGTTGCGTCCGGCGTCACGCCCGCAGCAGCCAGGAAACTGGGAAGCCAGTCCATCGTGATGAGGGTCTGGTCGCTCTCGGACCCTGCCCTCACCCGTGCGGGCCACCTCAGAACCGCCGGTACCCTGAGCCCACCCTCCAGAAGCTCCCCCTTCATGCCCGTAAAAGGCCAGATCTCGGAGAAACGCTCGCCGCCGTTGTCGCTGGTAAACACGACGATCGTATTTTCCGTCAGTTGATGGCGGTCAAGTGTCGCAAGAACCCGGCCGATCTGGTCATCCATAGCTCTGACCATCCGGCCATAGGTCTTCTGCGTTCCGCCATCATAGTCGAAGATCCTGCCTTTCAGGCGCTTTGATTCGGCCTCGTCCTCCGGCCCTTCCCAGGGCCAGTGCGGCGCATTGAAATGCAGACTGAGGAAAAATGGCGACGTGTCCTGTGCGAAAGTGTCGACCAGCCGAACAGCTTCGTCCCCCAGAAGCCCCGTCAGATAACCATGATCGTGGATCAGATGGTCGTCCCGATAAAACTGGTCCTCGCCGGGTTTTCCCTGATGGGTGAAATAGTCGGCAGCGCCACCGGAAATACCGTAAAAATGGTCATAGCCGCTCTTGAGCGGCCCGAACTCCGGAGGGCTCCCAAGGTGCCACTTCCCCACCAGAGCTGTCCTGTATCCAGCCCTGTGAAGCTGCTCCGGCAGGGTCGGCAATCCCGGTGGAAGCCCGATTTTCCCGCTGGATGAGGCAATCGGTTCTTCCAGACCACAGGCAATCCGGTCCTGATAACGCCCGGTAATCAGGGCCGTCCGCGTCGCGGAACAGACGGCGGAGTTCGCATAGGCACGCGTCAGCTTGATGCCTTCATGCGCGATACGGTCGATGGAAGGCGTCGTAAAACCCGGCGTGCCGAAGCAGCTCACATCCGCGTATCCAAGGTCATCCGCGAGAATGAAAATGATGTTCGGCGCCTTTGTCCCTTCGCCGAAACGGCCCGAAATCCGGGGCTGGGCGATCGCCCGCGCTCCCAGACCCGTAATTCCGCCAAGGCCGATCCCTGCAACTGTGGAAAGGAAGGCGCGACGCCTCTGGACAAATCGGGTCATCTGCGGGCTTTCAGTCTGGATTATTAAACTATCAATTATGGTTAAAAATATTAACAACCAAAAAATAGGATGTAAATTCATAAAAACCAATATTGATGGTTGAAAGAACCCCGAAAAGCGGTTTCAGTTCGGAAGCTCCCCCCGGGAGACCATGATTCCAGATGACAGGGTAAGTGATATGGCTTCGTTCCGACTCAGGCTTTCCACCGTCGCTACGGGTACGATGGCCTTGTGCACTGCCCTCATGACCTTCCCGGACGTGGCAAAAGCCGTCCCCAGCGTAGTGCCGACCGGCGTCACCCGTTACAGCCCCGAAAAGGCTTACAACAGCTTCCTCCTGTTTTCCGGAAGCGACAATCATACCCATCTCATCGACATGAACGGTCACGAGGTCCGGCAATGGGCACAGGCCGGTTTCCCCGCCAAATACATTGATCCCGCTCTGGTCCAGGGGCAGAAAGGCATTATCGGGCTTCAGCTTTCGGAAATCCGCGGGGACGGCACCCACAAGATCCCCGGAGCCACAGCCGGTTTCCGTAACCGGACTTTCGGCTATGTGGACTGGTCCGACAAAACGCTCTGGGAATGGGGGCTTCAGTCGCCCGAAAGCAATGCCCGTCAGCATCATGACTGGGCGCGCCTGCCCGATGGCGGCACGCTTCTTCTGGCCAACCAGAACCGCTCCATCCCCGGCGGAGCCAAGCCGGTACTTGATGACGTGATTTATGAGATCGCCCCGGACGGCAAAATCCGCTGGACCTGGAAGGCCGGAGACCATCTTCAGGAATTCGGCTTTACCGACAGCCAGCTTCAACTGGTAACGCATGCTGAAAATCCGGATTACCTTCATATCAACAACATGCAGCTTGTAGGCGATAACCACTGGTACCGTGCAGGAGACAAGCGTTTCGCGCCAGACAACATCCTGATCGACTCACGGGAGGCCAACTTCATCGCGATCCTAGACCGCCATTCCGGCAAGGTCGTATGGCGTCTGGGCCCCAACCTCCCGCAGCGGCGCCGCAGCGAACCGGCTGTTCCTTTCGCCGTCGACCAGTTCGTCGGACAGCATGACGCGCATCTTGTTCCCGAAGGCCTACCGGGTGCAGGCAACCTGATCGTTTTCGACAATCAGGGCGAAGCAGGCTATCCCGCCCGTCCGTTACAGGTCGCCAACGGTTCGCGAATTCTGGAAATCAATCCCGTAACGGCACAGGTCGTCTGGCAGTACACGGGCGAGAATTCGGGCGGCCCGCCATGGTCCTTCTACAGCAGCTTCATCAGCTCCGTGGACCGGCTGCCCAATGGCAATACCCTGATTGACGAAGGCATGAACGGACGCTTCTTCCAGGTCACGCCCACGGGTGAAATCGTGTGGGAATATGTGTCGCCCTATTCAGGTGAAACGCCCGGCAGCTCTCCAGGAAAAACAACGCGCTCCAACTGGGTCTATCGTATCCAGCCCGTGCCATATGGATGGGTGCCCTCAACCGTCTCCCATACCGAAACAGTCGTGGTTCCGGCTTCAGATCCGGAAAAATAATATAACCGCAGGGCTGGCAGCCAAAGTCATGACGCCAGCCCTTCCTTCTCAGGCAGGCACCGTCGGTTCCGAAGGGGACTGACCATCGGGCGGATTGACAACCGCCCCCACCGGAGCCGCCACAGGCCCTTTGAGAAGCGGGTCCTGCGTCTCCTGCATCCAGCGCCTCAGGCGTTTTCGCATCTCCCGCAGAACGTCTCCGTACTGCGGATCGTGACACAGGTTACCGGTTTCCACAGGATCGAACGTCAGATCATAAAGAGCCTCTTCAGGCAGACGATGATCCGGCCATCCTGCCTCGACCCAGACGGACTTGCTGGGACTGTCATCGCAGTTCGGCAGTACGGGCTGCCTGCGACTTCCAAATCTGCGAATATATTTCCATCGCTGCGTCCGGACGGCCCGCATCGGCTCATAAGACGCGTGATATGTCATCTCGGCATAGACGGCATCCCGGATTTCCACCTGACTGCCCTGCAAGACCGGGAGGAAAGACTGCCCCGCAAGCCAGGAAGGACGCGGGATGCCCAGGTAATCATAAACTGTCGGAAAAACATCAATCTGCGAGATCATCACGTCCGACTGATGCCCCACGGCCAGGCCCGGCCCCCGCATGATCAGTGCCGTTCCGATCCCGTCATCCGTCAGGTTGCATTTCATGCCCGGAAAAGCGATGCCATGATCCGTGACGAAAATAACCAGCGTGTTGCGGTCATAACCATTTCTGGACAAAGCCCGCAAAACCCGCCCCACACCCGCATCCAACTGACGGGCGCTTGCTCCGAACGCCGCGAAATCATGGCGGATTTCCGACGTATCGGGTAATGGACGCGGAACGCTTCGCACACGCTCCAGATCCGCGGGTGTCGGGTCCGGATACTCCCGATGCGTCTCGAAAAATCCGACATCCAGAAAAAACGGCTGTCTGGGCCGGCTGTCCAGAAACCGCTCGGCTATGGGTGCCACCACAGAAGCTTCCGCACGCCATTTCCCGCTCTCGTCGCGATAGGCAAGGTTCCTGTCATACCCCAGCGTGTCTGGATCAGCGGCAACATGCTGCATCCCTGTCAACACGGCCTGATATCCGAATTTTTGCAGGTCCCGGAAAAGGAGCTGCCGCGGATCGTTCAGCCTGAAACCCCGATGCGCCAGCCCCATCATTCCGGAACAATGGGGAGACTGACCGGTCAGCAGAGCCGCACGACTGGGAGAGCAGACCGGTGCCGCACTGAACGCCTGCCGGAACGTCACGCCCTCACGCGCCAGAGAGGCTATTTCCGGAGTAGAGACCGCGCTGTCATAGGGCTCGAGCGCCCGCCCGCTGTCATGGGAATGAATATAGAGAATATTCGTCCACCTGCCTTTCGGAAGGGACTGCCCATATCCTTTTGTCACGAAGGCGCCTCCGCCTGAGGCAAGAAGGGTGCGACGTCTGACCTGTACCATGATATTCCTGCGGATATTCTGGCCCTGCGCAGAGCCAAAAGCTTTGCGAAAGGCATGAGAGAATTGAGATTTTCTTCCCGCAGCCTCTAGATCTGCGGATCGCTGATCCTGCCTCCCATGGCCGCCACCAGCTTCTTTCCTGCCGGGCTCTGCATGGAGGCTGCATCAAAATCGGACGGCTGTTTCAGACGCGGCGTATAGGTTCCGGCGCGTTTTTCGCTGAGATACCGCGCGGCGGCCCGTACCGCGAAAAGCCCCAGAACACCCTGCACATCAGGCGGCGAAACACGCGTCGTCAGGGCCGCCTGAACAGCCGGCGTTACGGCGGGAGAGCGCACGTTCCGCCCATAAGTCGCGGCCAGAACCGCAGCCAGGGCCCTCTCCGGATCACCCGTTTGCGCGATCTTTCCCGCAACCCAGTCGATGGCCTGAGCAGCATCGGGGCCATTCAGCAGAATTTCACCCAGCACAGCCCTGATCACCACAGACGGCTCTTTTCCAAATGCCAATGCCACATCATGAGTGGTCCGGGCATCCAGCGGCGTCTGCACCGCAAGAATACCCGTAGCCGCCCAGTACCGCACGGCTTCGCTGTCATTTCCAAGAGAGGCCCTGAACGCCGGAAGATGTTCCGCGCTACGCTGGATCACCTTCGCCCCCAGCGCCATCAGCGCAGGCAACGGATAAGCGCCAGGCTCGCGGCTTGCCTGATACCCCTGATGTCGCAGCCCTTCCGCAAGGAACGCATTATCGTTGATCGCAATCATCTGCGCATCCAGCACACCACGCAGATGTTGCAGTGCAGCTTGGTGCGCCGGATCGTCGATCAGGTTGCTGATCTGATGCGGGTCATCCGCAAGATCATAAAGCTCCTCACCCGGCTTGGCCTGCCAGAAGGCTGCCTGAACGGGATCAAGGCGCCCCGCCAGCCACTCCTCTTCCCACGACTGGTAACCGCGACCTTTCCACTCATACGCATTATGCTGTCCGTAAATGCGATGCGGCATGTAGTTGCGGATATAGCGGTAACGCCCACTCCGGACCGTTCGTATCAGATCCAGCCGTTCATCCATCCGGTTGCGACCGCTGAACACATGTTCGCGTGGCGGGGGAACGTGCTGCCCCAGAAACGGCTGTCCCTGCATATGTCGGGGAATTGCTGCCCCTGCCAGCGACAGTGTCGTCGGCGCCATATCCACCAGACTCACAAGATCCGGACTGACCTGCCCGGCCGCACGTTGCGCAAAATGCTGGAATTTCTTTGGAAACCGCACGATCAGAGGCACGTGCAGCCCCCCTTCATAACAGTAGCGCTTCGTTCTGGGCTGCACCCCGCCATGATCGGCGAAAAACATGACGATCGTGTCCTGAGCCAGACCGTCCTGTTCAAGCTCGTCCAGAATATGAGCCACAGCCCTGTCCTGCCGGTTCACCATGTCGATGTTGCGCGCAATAGAATCCCTGATATCGGGCGTGTCCGGCAGATAGGGCGGAATATGGACCTGCGCAGGATCAGTCACGGTCGCGCCCGTCTCAAACAGATGGGATTCATGCGTGATGAGATAATTGTAGACCGAGAAAAAGGGTTTCCCCGCCGGGCGGTTCCGCCAGTGCGCTATCACCGAACACTCATCCCAGATCATCGCAGGATCAAGGTCACAGTTGTAGTCGGTAAAGACGTTATTGGTGCAGTAATACCCCGCCCCACGCATCAGTTCCGGAAGGCTCTCGAACTGTCCTGCAATGCGGGCCACAGCGCGCATGTTTTCCGCCGGTCCACAGCTTTGCGGATACAGCCCCGTGACCAGCGAGAAACGCGACGGAGAGCAGACCGGGGCGGTGGCATAGACGCTGTCAAAGCGGTTTCCCTCGCGGGCCAGCGCGTCAATCGTCGGCGTCACCGCCAGAGGGTTGCCGTAACATCCCAGAAGAGGCGCATGGATATCATGGCAGACGATCCAGATAATGTTCGGCTTCCGGTCTGCCGGGGTCTCTGACGCGGCAGAGATGGTCTTCGCCCTGGCACCAGCACCGGCCGAAAACGCCACACCGGCCGCGCCCGTCGTCGCCAGAAGATGACGGCGGCTCACCGCTCTGGAGGGTCGATCCATACTCACAGATCCACCACAGCCGATGACGCACATCTGAAACCGATATGACCGAGAGAGCTGTCAGGCGTCGTATGGGTCCGTGCCGAATTGCGATACCGGTTGCAATAGGAATGATGGCACATATGCGATCCCCCCCGGATCACCCTGTCCGTCCCCTCGGGTGGTCCTGAAGGATTGCATCGCGTCAGGGCATTTTCAGCCTGATGCCAGACCGGGCTCCAGAAATCGGAGCACCATTCCCACGTATTGCCCACCATGTTGTAAAGGCCGTATCCATTCGGCGGAAATGCGGTAACGGGCACGGTCGTCACATGCCCATCCTGCCGGGTGTTCTCATCAGGGAAACGTCCCTGCCAGATGTTGCACTGCGCCTCCCCATCAGGACGCAGTTCATTTCCCCAGGGGTAACGGAAATTCTGCATCCGGCCCCGCGCGGCAATTTCCCATTCCGCTTCCGTCGGCAAACGCTTGCCCGCCCAGACCGCATAGGCGGCCGCATCATTCCACGACACATGCACGACCGGATGATCCTGCCGGGCCGAAATATGCGACCCCGACCCTTCAGGATGACGCCACTGCGCGCCACGGACCGGCAGCCACCACGGCGTCTGCGGAACAGAACCGCGCAGACGGCGCTTCTTTGCTGTCGCCGTCGCCACTCCTTCGAAAACGAACGACCACCCCTCCGCTTCAGCTTCCGTCACATACCCCGTAGCTGCGACAAAGGCCGCAAACTGCCGGTTGCTGACGGCATATCTGTCGATCCAGAAAGCATTGACCTCCACGAGCCGGACCGGCCCCTCGCCATCCGCGACATGGGTTTCGGAATCATCAGCGCCAATCTGGTGCGTCCCCTCCCCGATCAGCACCATGTCCTCATAGCCCGAGACACGGCAGGGCTGACGGTCCTGAAACACCGGAACGGACAGCGCGCGCGAAGACGCCCGTGCCGCCTGCGGAACGCAGCACGCTTTTTTCGGGTGAGCAGAAGCGGAGCCGAAGGTCATTAAACTGATCCTGATAGTTTTATTTTTTAAAAACTCTATTTCATAGTTATTGAAAACACAAACCCTTCGGCGTTTTCAATCCCGCGTTGCAGAATCGTTCTGTTTTCTTATGAAATCTTTGTTTTTCAGCCGATTTTCAAGAATCGATCCGGGACACGCTTGACGGCAATAGGCAGATCTATAATCAAAATGATATCGTTGTTTTAATTAATAACGTTTTGTTTTTGTTATACAGATCGACCCGACATTCCCCTGCTCCCGAAGGCTCATGGCCATGAAAATCCTGTCGTCCCGCCGTTACACCCTCAAAGGAACACTGGCTCTCGCCGCAGCCCTCATCGCAGGTCCGTGCCTGTCCGCCGCACATGCTGCGGATTACCACCTTCTGAATGTGTCCTATGACCCGACGCGCGAGCTTTACAGCGACATCAACCATGCCTTCCCGGCCTTCTGGTCCCGGACCCATAGCGGAGACAGCGTTGTCGTAACGTCATCACATGGCGGCTCCGGCGCGCAGGCACGCTCGGTTCTGGAGGGCGCACCAGCGGATGTCGTAACGCTGGGTCTCGCATACGATATTGATATTCTGGCCCAGAACGGCCTTCTGGCTACAGACTGGCAGAAACGCCTGCCGCACAATTCAACACCCTATACCAGCACGATCGTGTTCCTCGTGCGTAAAGGCAATCCAAAGAACATCCACGACTGGCCCGATCTGATCCGCGACGGCATTCAGGTTGTTACCCCAAATCCCAAGACATCCGGGGGCGCACGGTGGAACTATCTGGCCGCATGGGGCTGGGCACTCCATCAGCCCGGCGGGACGGAACAGTCCGCAACAGCGTACCTTAAAGCGCTCTTTGCGCATGTCCCCGTTCTTGATACGGGCGCGCGTGGCGCCACCAACAGCTTCGTCCAGCGCGGCTTGGGCGATGTTCTGATCGCATGGGAAGACGAAGCCCTGCTGGCCTCGCGCGATCTGGGGCCGGACAAATTCGATATTGTTGTGCCCCCCCTCACCATTCTCGCCGAACCTCCCGTCGCCACCGTGGACCGCAACGTGCAGGAACACGGAACCGAAGCCGTCTCTCGCGCCTATCTGGACTTCCTGTTCTCCCCAGAAGGCCAGCGGATCGGCGCCAGACACTATTTCCGCCCCGTGGACCCTGCGATTCAGGCCGAAACAGCCGCAGTCTTCCCACACACCACAACCTTCGACGTCGCCAGCCTGGGCGGCTGGACCCGCCTGCAGAAAGCCCATTTCTCGGACGGCGGCGTGTTCGACCAGATCTACAGCCACTGAGTGTGAAACCCCTGACCGTGACGGGCCTGCGTTATTTCCCGCGCCGACGCCAGACATTACCCGGCTTTTCACTGTCGCTGGGCCTGACCCTGCTCTGGACCGGGCTGCTCGTCGTGCTCCCCCTGACGGCCCTGCTGCTCCGGCCCTGGCAGCACGGCATCGGCCCGATGCTCCATGCGCTGCATGACGCACGCATGTATGCCGCCCTGCGGGTCAGTTTTATCTGCGCCTTCCTGGCGGTCCTCATTGACCTGCCGATCGGCCTGCTGCTGGCCTGGACCCTCGTCCGCTACCGCCCGCCCGGCCATCGCGCCGTAGACGCCCTGATCGACCTCCCCTTCGCAATTCCCACAGCCGTGACCGGCATCGCTCTGGCCACCCTTTACGGCCCCGGCGGATGGATCGGCGCCCCTGCAGGAAAATTGGGACTGAAACTCGCCTTTTCTCCCGCCGGGATTGTCATCGCGCTGACCTTCATCGGACTGCCTTTCATCGTCCGCTCCGTCGAACCCGTGCTTCGCAGCTTTCCCAAAGATGTCGAAGAAGCCGCTTTCCTTCTGGGCGCATCGGGATGGCAGCGTTTCTGCCGTATTCTCCTGCCCGCTCTCGCCCCCCCGCTTCTGAGCGGTGCAGGGCTCGCCTTTGCACGGGGCATCGGGGAATACGGCTCCGTCATCTTCATTGCGGGCAACCAGCCTTTCCACAGCGAGGTCACACCGCTGCTGATTGTCATGCGGCTTCAGGAATTCAACTATGATGGCGCAACCTCAATCGCGCTGATCCTGCTCGTCACGGCCCTGCTCTGCCTCGTTGCCGTCAGCCATCTGCGTCGTTCGGTTTCTTCCGGACTGGTCCGCGAGGACAGCGCATGACCAGTCAGTCTTCCCGGATAATCCCCATTGTCCTGACCCTGCTCAGCTACACCATAATCGGTCTTCTCATCGTCCTGCCTGTGGCCCTGATCCTGCACGAAGCCCTGCGTCAGGGCCTGCATACGGCTTTTGAAACACTGAAAGACCCGGAAGCCCGATCCGCCATCCGCCTGACCGCCTGCGTCACCGCCATCGTGACGGTCATCAACACGGCAGGCGGCATCGCTGCGGCCTGGACATTGACGAAGTACGACTTCCGAGGTGCCCGCCTTCTGGTGAGCCTGATCGAACTTCCCATCAGCGTTTCTCCCGTGATTGCGGGGCTGGTCTGGCTGTTGCTTTTCGGCCGACAGGGATGGTGGGGAAACTGGCTCGGCCATCACGGCCTGCACATCGCCTTCGCCGTCCCCGGCATCGTTCTTGCGACGCTCTTCGTAACCTTCCCCTACGTCGCGCGTACCCTCATGCCCTATATGGAACAGCAGGGCCGTGCCGCCGAAGAAGCCGCCTTCCTGTTCGGCGCGGGCTTCTGGAAAACCCTGATCCACGTCACACTCCCAGACGCAGGCTGGGCGCTTCTTTCGGGAGTTCTTCTCACGACAGCCCGCGCCATGGGGGAATTCGGCGCAGTCGCCGTCATCTCCGGCCACATCCCCGGCGTCACCGAAACCATGCCGCTCCATATCGAGACCCTCTATAACGGCTACCAGTCCGTAGCAGCCTTCGCGATGGCGGCCCTTCTCGTCCTTGTCGCAATGACAACGGTCCTGATCCGCATGTTTCTCGAGCGTTCTTTCAGAAAACAGCATCCATGAGCATCACTCTCGAAGCCTTCACGCAATACGCCCCCCGCTCTTCGCGCAAACTGCTCGATAACATCGCGCTAACCGTCGAAGACCGCGCGTTCGTCGCGCTTGTCGGGCCATCCGGAGCCGGAAAAACCACCCTGCTCAGAGCCATTGCAGGCCTTTCCTCCCATTCCGAAGGCACGCTTCTGATCGACGGCCTTCCCATCCACGACCGCCCCGTACAGGACCGGGGCATCGGGTTCGTCTTCCAGAACTATGCCCTGTTCCGACACATGACCGTGGCCCGGAACATCGCCTTTGGCCTCGACGTCCTGCCCCGCGCGCGGCGCCCCGATCGCGCCGCCATCCAGCGCCGCGTCACCGAACTTCTGGACCTCATCCAGCTTCCCCATCTCGCAAAAGCCTATCCGGACCAGCTTTCCGGCGGCCAGAGACAACGCGTGGCCCTTGCCCGCGCACTGGCAACCGGCCCCAGACTTCTCCTGCTCGATGAACCCTTCGGCGCCCTGGACCCTCTGGTCCGCCGTGACATCCGCCGCTGGCTCCGGGACCTGCACGACCGGATGAACCTGACGACCATTCTCGTCACCCATGACCACGAAGAAGCCATGGACGTCGCAGACACGCTCGTCGTCATGCAGGAGGGCCGCATCGTTCAGGCCGCCGAAGCCTCCACCCTGAATGCTGCCCCCCAAACGCCCTTTGTGATGGAGTTTCTGGGCGAAACCCTCAAATTTCAGGGTACCGTCCGGTCTGGTCAGTTCGTTCCGGACAACCCCGACATCGCCCCTTTCCCGTTCGAGGGGCCAGACGGAAACGCGACCGCTTTTATCCGCCCACATGACGTCTTCCTCCTGCCCGGGGCTGGACAGGCTTCCGTGGAAAAACGCCCCCATTTTTCCAACGGGCTTTTCCGCTACCAGATCGTTACCGCCGAGGCCGCATTTGAAATGATTACACCCACAGACCTCTCCCCACAGGAGATGCAGAATGTCCGCGTCGACATCAGCCGCGGAAAAATTTTCTATCCCGCTGCTGCGTCAGAAGACCCTCCGAAGCCAGCCTGAGCGGGCCATTCATATCTGCACGTCAAAGGTCGTCGTCCATTCCGATCGCTCGCCAGCCTGGCTCAGGACCAGCGTCCCGCCATGTCCCCTGACAATCTGGCGTGCCAGAGGCAGTCCGATCCCGTTGCCGCCCGCCTTGAACGAGACGAACGGCTCGAAAACCTGTTCCCGCAGCGCTGCATCAATCCCTGAACCATTATCGCGGATTCTGATCAGAACGGCATGATCGGCCATTTCAACAGCCAGTTGCACTCGGGGTGCAGACTGTCCCAGAGCAGCCTCGGCCCCGTTGTTCAGAAGATTCATGAGCGCCTGCTCCATCTGCGCGGCATCAAGCCGGACCATGAGCCGCCCCGCAGGCACCACCACGTCAAGCACCGCGCGCGCGCCCCAGCGCGCCATAAAAAGCGTGGCAATTTCACGCACCAGCGCGCCAAGGTCTGCGGGTTTCAGATCCGGTCTGGGCAAACGCGCCAGATCGCGATAGCCGCGCACGAAACGATCCAGCCCCTCTGCACGACGCCGGATCGTCCCAAGAGCCTCCGCAATCAATGGCGCGGTCTCATGGCTGCTGCCTGCCGGTCCCCGGCATTCGGAAAACAGCTCCTCGGCCGTGGCGGACAGGGAAACGATGGGTGTGAGGGAATTCATGATCTCGTGGCTGAGCACCTGAAGAAGATCACGCAGCGCCTGAGCTTCCGCAGCGTTCAACCCGGCCTCGATGTCCGTGAGCGCCAGATACGCAACAATCCCTCCTGCCCCGGCACCTTTTCCGACCGACAGCGCATAGACCCGCGGCGCACTCCCGGCGGATGGCAGACGGATCAGGCGTTTTTCCGGCCCCGACGCCTCCTTCTCCAAAGCCGCAATGAGAGCTTCGGGTGGCTCACGCAGGACCCCTTCCGTCATGAACAGACGCCGCGCCGCACGATTGGCCGCATGCAGAGTCCCATCCACATACTGGACCAGAAGCGGCACAGGCGCATGATCGAGCAGCGCCCGGTTCCGCAGCTTTTCCCGATCAACTGGACGCACGACGGAAGGCTCGTGCCGTTTCAGACGCCGCGTCACCCGGATCTGCGCCGCGACAACGGACCCCGCACAGATCAGCCCCACGCAGGCAGACAGCAGGGCCGTCGCATAAAACCCCCGCTGCCAGGCCGGAATAGTCAGCAGACAGGCCGCCACGATACCGCAAAGCCGCAGGAACGTCTCAGCCACAGCGCGCATCTAAAGCCCGTACCGTGCCATACGACGATACAGCGCCGGTCTGGTCAGACCCAGTTCCCGCGCAGCCTGCGTCACATTGAATCCATGCTTGCGCAACGCCGTCTCGATCAGGGATCGCTCGGTATCGCGCAGCGTCAGCGCTGTGTTCGGAACCGCTTCGGCCTCTTCGGAAGCCGTTTCCCATGTCCCGGTGAGTACAGCCCGCTCAACCAACGCACGCAGACCGCGCACATTCTGAGACCACTCTTCCTCACACAGCAACCGAAGCCGGCTCTCGTCCATTCGAGGTTCGGCAAGTCCATGCCGGGCCGCGAAATACCGCAGGAAATGCGCGCTCAGAGCAACGATATCGTCCGCTCGCCCGTGGAGGGGAGAAAGGGTCAGTCCGACCATTCCCAGATGCAGCATCAGCCGCGGATCAAGCATATCCTCCAGATTCGCATGATCGCGCGAGGACAGAGCAATCACCCGGGGTGCCACGCGTGCGTCCAGCCTGTCCGCCAGACGGCGCTGCATGCGCGCAGACAGCGCCTCGATATTGCGAAAGATCCACGTTCCCCGCCCTTCCGGCAAAGCCTCGCAATCCTCCGCACGGAGCATCACCGCAGGATCGTCTTCATAAGAAAGAGCATGAATGCGCCGCGCCAGCAGCATCTTCCCGACACCCGGCGCACCCGTGATGATCAGTGACGCGCGGGTCACAGCCAGACGGTCCGCTTCGGCAACGGTCCTCCTCAGATCATCGGACGCTACAATCAGAGCGGGTTCCGCCTCACTCGCCTGACAGGCCCGGCATTTCTTCAGCGTCCCCTCGACCAGCGCCAGAAGGCGCTCGTTATTCCAGGGCTTCATAACGAAATCGACAGCCCCCGCGCGCATCGCCGCAACAGCAATCGTCACGCCACTATGGCCGGTCACGACAATCACCGGCAGGTCCGGACGCAGGACCAGCATGTCCCTGAGCAGGGCCAGCCCTTCGGCACCAGCAGTCATTCCTTTCGTATAATTGAGATCGAGCAGCACGAGATCGACAGGAAACGACGCCAGCTGCGTCAACGCCTCATCCGCCCCATGCGCGGAAAGAATGTCCAGCCCGCTGCGACGGAACAGCAGACGGGCCGCAACCTGCACATCGCGATCGTCATCAACGAAAAGAAGACACGGTGCCGGAGGGGCGGATTCCCCCGATTCGTTTCGGATTGCGTTCATTATGATCTTGACAGACCTCTCAGGGGTGTCCGGTTCCGGACACCCTGTTCGAAACCGGACATACCCGTAAAATCAGAATCAATTTTATCGTTATTTATCAATAAGTTAAATTCCATTTCCACCATGATACACTGTTTGCCAACAGGAGAAACAGTGCATGGATCAACCCGTTTCCAAAGCCCCGCCGAACGCCGCACTCCGCCCTGCATCCGGTGCCGTCATGGACCGGGCAGTCGCCCCATCGCGGAGCAGGATCCTGTCCCGGCGGGCTCTGCGTTATGGTGCCCCCGTCGCGGTTGCGGGCCTGATCTGGGCCGGGTGGCGACTCGTCCCGGCATCGGGAACGCTTTCGGTCTCCCAGGACCAGTTAACAGTTGCGACCGTCCGGTCCGCGCCATTTCTCGACTACCTTCCCGTCCGCGCCACCGTGGCCCCGCTCAACGTGACCTTCATTGATGCCATTCAGGGCGGCGAAGTGTCCGAAGTCGTGGCAAAGGACGGCGCGCTCGTGAAAAAGGGAGACGTTCTGGCGCATCTGACCAACCCTCAGCTCCAGCTCGACGTCACCTCCCGCGAAGCCCAGATCGCAAGCCAGCTCGGAGCAGTCAGCGCCCAGCGCCTCGCCCTGCAACAGACGCGCACGACCGAAGAAACACAGCGCGCGGAGGCCCGCTACAATCTGCTTAAGGCCCAGCGCGAACTCTCCATCCGCCAGCAGTTGCACGATCAGGGTTTTGAATCCGACGCCAACGTCCAGTCCTACCGCGACGAGGCAGACTATTACGCCCAGCGCCTGAAACGCCTCGAGAGCGCCCTGACGCAGGACCTGAAAGTCGCGGACCGGCAGGGTGGCGAAATCGACGAGGAAGCCCAGCGCCTGCGCTCCAATCTGGACGTGGTGGAAGCCAGTCTCGGAGCGCTCGACCTCCGTGCCCCGCTGGCTGGACGCCTGACCAATTTCGATCTCCAGCCGGGACAGTCTCTCAAGGCCGGAGACAAGATCGGACAGATCGACAGCGAAGGCCAGTACAGGCTCGATGCGGATATTGATGAATTCTATCTGGGCCGCGTCGCCGTCGGCGAGCGTGCCGAAGCCGATCTGGGCGACACGAAACTGCCCATGACCGTCTCACGGGTTCACCCACAGGTTACGAACGGTCAGTTCCGCGCGGAACTGACTTTCGACAGACCGCCACCAGCCGGATTGCGGCGCGGAGAGAGCGTCGATCTGCGCATCACGCTCGGAGAAACCCATCGCGCGCTCGTCCTGCCCAACGGCGCATGGCTGGAGGCCAGCGGCGGCTCCTCCGCCTTCGTCATGGCCTCGGGCGATCATGGCGCAGACCGCGTGTCAATCACGTCAGGTCGCCGCAATCCCGAACAGGTCGAGATCACGGGCGGCGTGCATGACGGCGACCGGGTGATCGTCTCTTCCTACAATTCCTACAAGAATTTCAGTCACCTCGCGATCCACTGACACAACGCATTGCAGGACCACACACCATGCTGATCGACCTCTCCCACATCCAGCGCCTTTATCGCTCCGACGAGGTGGAAACGACCGCCCTGCACGAGATCGACCTCCAGATCGAGAAAGGCGAGTTCGTCGCGATCATGGGCCCTTCAGGCTGCGGAAAATCCACGCTGCTCAACATCCTCGGCACGATCGACCGGCCAACCGGCGGCTCATACCGCTTCGACGACCATGAACTGACAGCGATGAACGAAGCCGAACTGGCGAAATTCCGCCGCGAACATCTGGGCTATGTGTTCCAGAGCTTCAACCTGATCGACGAACTGACGATCGAGGAGAACATCGAACTCGCCCTGATCTATCGCAACATGCCCAAAGCCGAGCGGCAAAGCCGTGTGTCCCATGCCATGGACCATGTCGGTATTGCCCATCGTGCGCGACATTACCCGTCCCAGCTCTCCGGCGGCCAGCAGCAGCGTGCGGCCATCGCCCGCGCCATCGTGGGCGAACCCAGCCTGATCCTGGCCGATGAACCGACGGGCAACCTCGACACCGAAAACGGCGCACAGGTGATGGACATCCTCCAGCGCCTGAACGACGAGGGCGCCACCATCATCATGGTCACACATTCCCCAAGCCACGCTGACCTCGCCCGCCGCCGCATCGACATGCTGGACGGACAGGTCGTGGTGTCAGTCCGCAACGCGATCTGATCTGGAACCCACATACGCCTTTGGGTTGGAACCTTCACGATGACATCCGCCGCGCAAATTTCCCCTGTTTTCACGGCCTTCTTTCGCCAGATGCGCCATCATCGGCTCTATACGGCCATCAACATCGCGGGCCTGGCCCTGGGGCTTGCGACCTGCCTCACCTTTGGGCTGATCGTCCGCTACGAATTCACGTTCGACCGGTGGCTCACCGATGCAGGCAACATCTATCGACTGGACGCCGTCAATGCGTCCGACGGGAAACCGGCGGAAATCGCGGATGCCCCTTTCCGGGTTTACGACGCGCTCCGGACAGCTTTCCCCGAAATCACACATGCCACGCGCATCCGCCCGGAGGGTATTTCCATCATCACGCCGGACGATATCCACTCGTCCAATGCGCTCTATGTCGATCCCGATTTCTTCGCGACCCTGCCCTACCCTCTCATCCGCGGCAATGCGGCCACCGCGCTGTCGGCACCAAACAGCATCGTTCTTTCAGAGGAACGCGCACAGGCCTATTTCCATACTGTCGACGTGGTCGGACGCAGGCTGAGTGTCGATCACGACGGCCGTAAGGCGGACCTCACCGTAACCGGTGTTCTCGGCCCGGTCCCGGGCAATACGACGCTCAGACCCGACATGCTGATCCCGATCGACAGTACGATGCTGGCCTCCCCGGCTTTCATGGAATGGGGGATCGAGGGCGGATATCTCTTCTTTCGTCTCCGCAGCCCCTCCGACGCCAGACACATGCAGAATGCGATGGTGCAGTTTTCCAACGACCATGTCCCCACACGGGTCCGGGAGAAAGGGGAATTACGGGACTGGCGGGTCCGCGGACTGCCTTCCGTACATTTCCTTGACGGGACGCTCGGCGCGTCGGACGCCAGCCGGAGTGGGGTCATCATGCTGGGCCTCATTGGCGTTCTGGCGCTCCTTTCCGCCCTCATCAACACGATCAATCTGTCCACCGCCCGCGGGCTGCTCCGCGCACGCGAAGTGGCGATGCGCAAGACGCTCGGCGCAACACGGAGCGATCTGATCGTCCAGTTCATGGGCGAAGCGATGCTGCTTGTTCTGTGCGCAGCAATCCCGGCCCTGGCCCTGATTGAAATCGCCATTCCGACGGTCAACGCGCTGGGAGGCTGGGACATCGTGATTCCTTACAGCCTTCTGCTGCCGGCACTTATGGGGCTGACGGTCATCGTAGGCCTGATGGCGGGCGCCTATCCGGCGCTCTGGCTTTCATCCTACCAGCCCGCAAAAGTCCTTGCGGCCTCGCGTATGGCAACAATGGGCCGCCTTGGCGCCATCGTCCGTCTCGGGCTGGTGGTCATGCAGTTCGGCTTTGCAATCGGATTGAGCGCCTCAAGCATGGTGATCCTGTGCCAGTCCAATTTTGTGCGGGACATGGATCGCGGTTTCGAAAGCAGCGGGCTGGCATTCATTCCATTCATCGACAATGTCGGCCCAGCGGCCACACAACTGGCACTCATGGACGCTTTTCGCAGCATTCCCGGCGTGACGACGGTGTCCAGTCTTTATACCATGCCAGGCGGTTTCGGGTTCTCCGCCGCGGATTATTTCTTTCCCGTCAACGCTCCTGACCGTCGCCCCCATCTCGAATGGCAGGATGTCGGCCGCGACTATTTCCGGCTGTTCAGACTTCACCTGATCGCGGGACGTCTGTTCGACGACGCACATGGCGAAGATGACCAGCAGAAAGGGGATGGCACGCACTCAGTCATCATTGATGTCAGTTCCGCACGCGCACTGGGCTACGCGACGCCGGAAGCCGCACTGGGCCAGACGATCCGCAAGGATACCGGCCAGACCTCATGGCAGGTGATTGGCGTGGTGAACAACGTGCGCCTCGGCTCCGCCCGCTGGGAAAACGTCCCCTCGATTTACTTCTACTCCTCAAAACCCAAACACTTCGCAAGCGCGGGCATCCGCTTTGAAAACCGTCCGAAACAGGATGTTAAAACCGCTCTTCAGGCGATCTGGCGGCAAAGAGCACCCGGTCTCGCATTCCGGGCCTTGCTGGCCACCGATCTGCTGTCCAATGACTATCGTGACGACGAACAGCGCGGCGAGCTTCTGGCTATCGGCGCGGGCGTTGCCATCTTCATCGCGGTGATGGGCATGTACGCTCTTGCCTCCTTCACCGTCGCCCGCCGGATGCTCGAAGTCGGAATCCGCAAGACGCTGGGTGCCACGACCGGCCGCGTTCTGGCTCTGCTGATGGGCCAGTTCCTCAGGCCTGTCGTGGGTGCAGGGCTGATCGGCTGTGCCCTGGCATGGATGGCGATGCGGAACTGGCTGTCCGGCTTCGAGGCGCGCATCACCCTCTCCCCCCTTTATTTCGCCTCGGTTTTCGTGGCGGCACTGCTTGTCGCCGCCCTGACCGTCCTGTTCCAGACCTTGCGTGTCGCCCGGGCCGAGCCTGCCCGTGCCCTGCGCGCGGAGTGACCGTCATGCCTCTCGCCATCCTGCGCAGCATCCTCCGTCAGGCCCGTCGTCAGCCGCTGTATCTGGCGCTCAACGTCATCGGGCTGGGGCTCGGCATGGCGGTCTGCCTCGTGCTGACCCTTCAGGTCCGCTACGAATACAGCTTCAACGCGACCATTCCCGACGCGGCGCATGTCCTTCGGCTGGACTCCCATCTTATATTCCCGGGAAGCGCACCGCAGGAATATGGCGATGTCCCGTTCATCGCCTTTCCGTTCCTGCACACCGATTTCCCACAGGTCGTTGATGCGACGCGCTATGAGGCGGATGATTACCAGCTCCATAACGGCGACCGAAGCGTCGCGGCCGGGACGTCCCTGGTGGACACGTCCTTTTTCGATGTCATCGCCCTCCCGCTTGAGCACGGCGACCCGCGTTCGGCCCTGAGCAGACCTGACGCCATCGTTCTATCCGCCGCCAAGGCACAGGCCCTGTTCGGCACAACGGACGTGATCGGGCGCACGATCACAGCCGATCATGAAGGGCATCACACCCGCCAGACGGTTACAGGCGTGCTGGCACGTGCCGCGGGTCCGGTCACGATCGCCCCGGATGCCATCACGCCCTTCCCGTCCGATGAAATGCAGAAACCACAGTTCACACGCTGGGGCTCAAGCTCGGGCAATATCTTCCTGCGCGTGCGGAACAAAGCCGACCGTACCGCCATCGCACGGAACCTGACCCGCTTCGTGATCGACCATGCCTCTGGCACGGCGAATGACGACGTCAGCGAAGGCGTCCACCCCGAACGTCGTTTTGCCCTGTCCCTCGTCAGCCTGCGCGAGACGCATTTCAATGACCTGCATGTTGTCGCGGGCGATGACGCGACCGATCGCTCAGTGGTGAATATTCTCGCACTGATCGGCGCGCTCGCGCTTCTCCTTGCAGTGCTTAACGCCATCAATCTCGCCACGGCCCGCTCTGGCCTTCGGGCGCGGGAGGTCGCCATCCGCAAGACGCTCGGCGCCACGCGAAAGACGCTGTTTGTCCAGTTCGTCGGCGAAGCGATCGCCAGTACCGCCATTGGCGGAGCACTCGCGCTTGCGCTGTGCGAGATCGCCCTGCCCTTCACGGCCGCCCTGACGGGGACGACTCTGCATATGGATTACGGCTTCACGCTTCCCTTCCTCCTCGCGGTCGTGCTGCTCACCGGTCTCGCCTGCGGAATTTACCCCGCACTCATCCTGTCATCCCATCAGCCCGCGCATGTTCTGGCGGCCACGCGCATGCCGTCTGACGGACGCGGGGCAACGCACCTGCGGAACGGTCTCGTCATCGTGCAGTTCGCCTTCGCGGTGGCTTTCGCCATCTGCACGCTGGTGGTGAACCGGCAGGCCCATTTCATGCAGTCACAGGATCTCGGCTTTGCCCGTGACGGCATTCTCATCAGCTCCGACATCATGACGAGCGACATCGGAAAGCAGCGGGCAATTCTCGAAGCCCTGCGCCATACGCTAGGCGTCGTCTCCGCATCGCTGTCAGAGCTAACCCCGAACATCGACAACCGCCACCGCTTCAACGTGACGCCTGTCGGCCCCCATCACGAAGACATTCATGTCCTCGGCGATACGGTCGTCGGAGACTACGCCACGACCTATCGCCCCCGCATGCTTGCAGGCCGGTGGTTCGACAACAGCCATGGCGAAGACGACAGCCCCGGCGACGAAGCGTTCCACAAGTCGTCCGGAAAAACATGGAACGTCGTCCTCAACCGCACGGCCATCTCCCGGCTGGGCTTTGCCTCACCGGAAAGCGCCATAGGCACGCCCCTCAAAAGCGGTCCCGTCACGCTGCGGGTCATCGGCGTCATGGAAGACATGCGCTTCGTCTCCGCCCGCGATGACGTCTCGCCACAGATCACGTTCAATTCAACCGCCGCCCTCGATTACCCCCACGCGTCGGTCCGCTTCTCGGGCGTGCCCGAAAACATCATGAAAACGCGTCTCAAATCGGCCTGGGACCCGGTTTTTCCTAATGATCCGACCGGCTTCGGCACGGTGCAGGACCGCATGTCCACGTTTTACATTACGGAGCAGCGCCGGGGATGGATGTTCTCCATCGCCTCGGGCATCGCAATCTTCATCGCCTGTCTGGGTCTGTACGGTCTGGCTTCCTTCACGGCCCTGCAGCGGACCCATGAGGTCGGAATCCGCAAAGCGCTCGGGGCCACGACCAACAACGTGCTGACCCTCATGCTCGGTGATTTCCTGCGCCCTGTCCTGCTGGCCTGCGCGATGGCAGCCCTTCCGGCCCTGTTCGTGGCGCGCTCTTGGCTGTCCGGTTTCCATCAGCGCATCGCGCTGTCCTGGCTCGATTTCGCAGCCGTCGTCCTTGTGACGCTCCTCATCGCCGCCCTCACCGTCCTCGGACAGACCCTGCGCCTCGCCCGTGCCGAACCGGCCCGCGCGCTCAGAGCGGAGTAAACGCCATGCTTTCCCATATCGCCCTCGTTTTCTGGCGCGGCATCCTCCAGCGCCGCCTGTTCACAACGCTGAACGTGCTGGGCATGGCGCTCGGCATGGCGACGTTCCTGACGCTTGCGCTGATCGTACGTTACGAATTCACCTTCGATCGCTGGATCCCCGATGCGGAGCACATCTACCGGCTGGATGCCTTCTCCGACAAAGAAGTCCCGGTCTCCAGCATCCGGCTGATCGACGCACTCCGCGCGGAGCATCCGGACTGGAACGCAACCGCGATCCTGCGTGGCTTCTCCGGAGCGACCGTCCGCATCAATGACAACGCCTGGGACGTTTTCATCGCCCGGACGGATGCTCACCTGTTCGATGTATTCACGCTCCCGCTGGCGGAGGGCGATCCGCGCACGGCCCTTGTTCCTGAAGGCGTGGTGCTGACACGCATGCAGGCGCGGCGTTTCTTCGGCCGGGATCACGATGTTCTTGGGAAGACGCTGGACATCACGCAGAAGGGCCGGACCGAACGGCTCCATGTCACCGGCGTCCTGAAGGACCTGCCGCCGAACACCACGCCACAGTTCGATCTTCTCGTCCCGACCTCCGCATCCGAAATGCAGGCCGGGTCCTCGTGGGAAATGAGCGCAGCCGAGACCTGGGTGCGGGTTGCGCCAGCTGTTGCGTCCCAGCTGCCCGATCTTCTCAGTGGTATCGTACAGCGTCATGCCGCCGGACTGTTGTCCGACGACGCCAAGGCGTTCAAAATTCGCGTACGCCCCCTCACGACGCTCCATTTCTTCGACGCGACCCTGGGCTGGGGCGGAACAGACAAACGCCTGCCGATCATTCTCGATGTCGTCGGGCTGCTCGCACTCGGGGCGGGACTGGTCAATTTCGTCACGCTCTCCACAGCCCTTGCCGCAACCCGCGCGCGGGAAGTCGCGATGCGCAAGGTGCTGGGCGCCACGGTCCTGACACTGGGACTGTCTTTCACGGCGGAGGCCATCGGTCTGGCCCTGATCGCGGCCGTCATCGCGCTCGTCCTGACCGAACTGACCCTCCCCTGGATCAGCACTCTGAGCGGCTGGCCGGTCGGCCTCGATTTTGGTTTCGCGCTGCCCCTGCTGCTGGCTTCCGCAATCATCGGCGGGGCCTGCGCGGGCGCCTATCCGTCCTGGATGCTCTCACGCTTCCGCCCGGCGGCCGTGCTCGCCTCGGCCCGGATGCCGGGAAGCGGGCGTCTTGGCAGCCGTCTGCGTGAGGGGCTGACCGTCGTGCAGTTTGCCTTTGCCGTGACGCTGACGATCTGCACACTGGTCATCTCGCGCCAGACCCATCTGCTCCAGACGATGGATCGCGGCTTTCACCAGTCCGGCCTCCTGATGAGCTATCTGCCGAACGAACAGGCCGAGCGCCTTCGCCAGCAACGCCTGAGCGATCTCGTCCGCGGCCTTCCCGGCGTCACCGGCGTCACAATTTCGGACGACGCACCCGGCGGCGGCACCGCAGGCATGACATTCGATACGACCCGTCCGGGACGTTCAGCCCCGCCTCCCCTACTGGCCGTAATCGCAATGCAGCCCTCCACGCTGCCTGTCTGGGGCGCACATCTCCTCGCCGGTCGTCTGTTCGACACGAGCCACGACTATGACAGCCGCGCAATGCCGGTCGCACCGTTCGACAGCTTTCTGGCCGGGCAGACCTGGACATTCGGCGCCCACAACGTCGTCCTCAACGAGTCCGCCATCCGTGCGCTCGGCTTTGCAGACGCTGCCAGCGCCATCGGAACGCCCATCACGCTGCACAACAAGGACATCCAGACGATCATCGGCGTGGTCGCGGACATGCGGTTCAAAAACAGCCGCGCCAGTGTCACGCCCGCACTGTATTACGCCGTGTCCGGCCCGATCGGTTACGGCGTGCTCTCCGTCCGCTTTGACCACGCCCCCGAAAACGCTGTCCGGACTGCGATCGCCACGGTGTGGAAGCAGGTCTATCCCGAAAGCGCACTGAACCTGCGCAGTGTCGGCGACATCATCGACGACGACACACGGCCCGAACAGCAGCGCGGAACGCTGATGATCGTCGCGTCCTTCGTGACGCTGTCGATTTCCTGCATCGGTCTGTACGGCATTGCCGTGTTCAACGTGCGACGCCGCCTGTTCGAGATCGGCGTCCGCAAGGTGCTCGGCGCAACGGCACAACAGGTCACACGGCTTCTGGTGCTGCAATTCCTGCGCCCCGTCCTGATCGCAAACCTCATCGCCTGGCCGGTCGCCTGGTGGGTGATGCGGGGCTGGCTGTCCGGGTTCGACCGGCGCATCAGCCTCTCCCCGCTCTATTTCGCCCTGACCGCGCTGATCGTGCTGACGCTCGCCACACTCACCACCCTGCTCCAGATCCGCCGCGGTGCCCGAAGCGCGCCCGCCATCGCTCTCAGCTCCCAGTAACACGCCCAGTAAGCCCCCCATACACTCCGCTTCTTCCGGACCCGATACGCCCATGACCCACCGTAAAGCCCTCCTTCTCGCCCTGCTGGCCTCGGTCCCCGCTCTTCTGCCCGCTCCCGCAGAGGCCCTGACGCTTCAGGAGGCGCTGGCCCTCGCCTATCGCAGCAATCCGACATTGCGGGGAGAACAGGCCAACCAGCGCGCCGTCACCGAAAACTCCGCGCAGGCCCGGTCCGGCTGGCGACCGACCGTTCAGGTCAACATGGACGCCTCCTACCAGCAGGGGCCTTACACCAGCGCCTTCGCGCTGGGGTCCTATACGTCCAACTCCGCCGAAGGGTATCTCTCCGCGAAACAGACGCTCTATTCTTTCGGTCACGTCGCCAATCAGGTCCGGGCGGCGGATGCGCGCTCGCGGGCGGAGCAGCACCAGTTGAGGCTCGTTGAAGCACAGGTCTTCACCGGCGTCGTGACGGCCTACATGAACGTCCTGCGCGACCGGAATATTCTCGATGTGCGCCAGGCCGATCTGGACATGCTGACACGTCAGGTACAGCTCACAACATCCCGCTACAACCTTGGCGGCCAACCCTCCGAGCAGGTCACACGCACGGATGTCGAACAGGCGGAAACCCGACGTCGTTCGGCGGAAGTCGCCGTCACGCAGGCTCAGGCCACGCTCGCAGCCTCGGTCGCGCAGTTCCGTGCGGTCATCGGAACGGAACCGGACACACTGACGATGCCGGACGGCCTGCCCGGCCTGCCCGAGACACTGGATCAGGCGCTGAGAACCGCACTGGCGCTCAATCCGCAGCTGATCCAGATGCAGGAAACCAGAAAAGCCACCGCCGCCGATATCGACACGGCGCGCTCGCAATGGGGCCCTCAGATTCAGGTGCAGGGAACGTTCGGAACGATCGGCCCGGCCTCCCCCTTCCACGGCGACCAGTATGGCGAACAGGTCACGGGCCTCGTCCAGCTCGTTCAGCCGATTTACAATGGCGACCTGTACAACTCCCAGATCCGTCAGGCCCGCAACAGGGACGAACAGGCCCGCGAAAGCGTCGAACTCGCCCGGCGCACCGCGTTGCAGGATGTGGCGACCAACTGGCACGCGGTCGAAAACGGATTGCAGGCCATCCGCGCCGGAACGGCGGAAGTCCGCTCCGGCGAGACCTCCCTCAAGGGCTATCAGATCGAATATGGCTACGGCCTGCGCAGCACGACCGACGTGCTCTACGCCGATCAGAACCTGCGCTCGGCACAGGTGGAACTCGCCGGCAGCCGCCACGACACCATCGTCGCCGAAGCCACCCTTCTCGCCTCGATGGGCCGTCTGCAGGCCGACGACCTGTTACCAAACCTTCCGCATTACGACGCCGCAGCGAAGCTCCAGCGCGCCCGCACGCGCGGCTGGGAACCCCTTCAGGCTCCGATCTCCGCCATCGACAAGGCCGGCTGGTAAGGAAAAACCCGATGTTCGCAGAGACCTTCAGAGCAACCTGGCGCACCCTTACCGCCCAGAAACGCTATACGCTTCTCAATCTGGCGGGTCTGGCGCTCGGCATCGCCGTGTTCCTCACGATGGCACTGATCGTGCGCTACGAAAACAGCTATGACGCCAGCGTTCCCAACGTCTCGCATCTCTATGCCGTGGACGAAGCCTTCCGCCCGGCCGGACACGCACCGGCCGACAGCGATTTCATCAGCTTCGTGCCTTTCCCGTTCCTGAAGCAGGACTTCCCGGAAATCAGCGCCGTCATCCGGATCATGCAGGAAACGCTCGTGGTGCGGGGCGGGGCACTCCTCGCGCAGGAAAAGGTGACGATGACGGACCCGGAGTTCTTTTCCGTCTTCGCACTGCCCCTTCTCGCCGGAGACCGCGCCACCGCACTGGATGGACCCGGTAAAGTCGTCATTTCAGCCGACATGGCACGAAAATATTTCGGGACCGAACAGGCACTGGGAAAGCGGCTGCGGATTGATAACGGCCAGACGGACGCGATCGTAACCGGTATTCTCGCCCCCCAGCCGCCGAACCAGACAATGGATTTCGACTTCATCGAGATCATTCCAACAGGCTGGCTCTCCAAACCTGCCTTCACGAACTGGGGTTCGCTCTGGGGCACGATCTGGGCCCGTATCGACGACCCGCGCGCCATTCCCCGCATCCGGGCCGGACTTGCGCACTATCCTGACACACACCCCGGAAACTGGACGAAGGACATGCTCCAGGACATGTTCGGGACTGGGGGTCTGGACCTGCTACCGCTGAAAGATTTCCATTTCCACGCGGCCGACATCGGAGAAGGCGGAAACAGCCGGGCCCTCATCCGCATTCTCGGCCTGATCGGACTGGCCGCGCTGGCCACGGCCATCATCAACTACGTCAATCTGGCCACGGCACGCTCGGCCCTGCGCGCGCGTGAGGTCGCAGTGCGCAAGGTACTGGGCGCAACACGCCCGCGCCTGATCGCACAGTTCATGATCGAAGCCTATCTGATGGTCATGATCGCCGCCATCCTCGGAACGGCACTAACGGAACTCGCCCTGCACTGGGTCAATCTGTGGGGCGGCTGGACCCTCTCGATGGACTGGGGATTCGTTCTGTCCATCGACGCACTGGTCGTGCTGGGTGCCGGAACACTGGCGGGCTTCTATCCCGCTCTGGTCATTTCCGGCTTTCGTCCCGCTGCCGTCCTCGCCGCCAGCAAAACCCCCGCAGGCGGCCGGATCGAAAGTGGACTGCGCTCCCTTCTGGTCGTGCTCCAGTTCAGCTTCGCCATGACACTCGCGATCTGCAGCCTCGTCATGGGTCTTCAGGCGCGTCATGTCCGGACACTGGATCGTGGCATGACGCAGGACGGGCTGATCGTCATCCCCGCGCTCGACGACGCATCTCTCCTCAGCCGCCAGCGCGACATCATGACGCGTCTGGCCCAGGTTCCGGGTGTCCGGATCGCGACACGCTCGGACATCTATCCCTATAACGCCGTCAACAACGAAGACTGGCTGCTCGTCGGCCATCCCGAAAAACACTCGATGAACTGGGGACGCGCAACGAAGGGGTATTTCGACGCGATCGGCGCGCATCTTCTCGCGGGGCGGTTTTTCGATCCCCATCATGGACAGGACTATCCCGCCAACCCGTTCACCGCCGGCAATGGCACCAGCGTCATCCTGACGCGCCTCGCCGCCGAACGCTTCGGGTTTGCGTCTCCGCAGACTGCCATCGGAAAAGATATTCAGGAATCAGGCGCGCCTCAGACCTATCATGTCATCGGCGTCATCGACGATATCCGGATCCATTCGGCAAACGCCCCCATGAAACCGCTGCTGTTCACAGGGGCCTCCGGCTCGTTCCCCTATATCGGCGGCCTGATCCGCTATAACGGTGCCTCCGCGCAGATCGAAATGGAGCGTCTTGCAAAAGCCTGGGCCGAAATCGCACCGGACGTCGCTTTCTCTGCCCGGACAGCGTCCGACCTCTTCGCCGAGGACTATCGTGCAGATGAAAGCCACGGCGCACTGTTCGGTATCGGATCGACGGTAGCCATCGCCATTGCCTGCCTCGGACTTTACGGTCTCTCGGCGTTCAATGTCTCAAGACGGCGCCAGGAAATCGGCATCCGCAAGGTCCTCGGTGCGGGAACGCGGGACGTGTTGTGGCTTCTCCTCACACAGTTTCTCCGCCCGGTCGCTTTCGCCAGCCTGATTGCATGGCCCGCCTCCTGGGGCCTCATGCGGATCTGGCTATCCACATTCGATGACCGGATCAGTCTGACGCCCCTACCCTTCCTCGCCGTTACGGCCGCCGCCATCTTCATCGCCGTCCTGACGATCATCACCCAGACCCGGCGCATCGCAACCCTGCCCCCCGCCACCGCCCTGCGCCAAAACGGATGACAGGCCGCACAAACAGCTTCCTGACGAAACCTAACCATGAATGAAATTCATAGAACAATGAAATAAAATCATTTTTGCTCACTGACCCTCTCGGGCATAACAGCGTCCAACGCGTCTCAACATAACCGGCCTGAAAACTGCCGATTGGAAGCTGCACACACGTAAAATTCTCTACAGATCCCCGTCATGATCTGGAGAATTTCTGCCCGAGCAAGGTGAAACAGGAATGTCTGCCGAATTTACGTTCTCTATCAAAAAAACCCGGTTTGACGAAGACTACACGCCTTCGGACGACACACGCCTGACAACCAATTTCGCCAATCTGGCCAGAGGTGAACACCGGCGGGAAAACCTGCAGAGAGTCCTGCAGATGATTGATAACCGCTTCAATTCCCTCGCGCACTGGGACAACCCCAGGGCAGATCGCTATTCTGTCGAGCTCGAAATCATTTCCATCGAAATGAACATCAACGCCGATGCAAAGCGTGACGTCTTTCCGCTCATTGAAATTCTCAACACGACCATTGTCGACAAGGTTAAAAACGAGCGGATCCCGGGCCTCTCCGGAAACAGTTTTTCTTCCTATGTTCGCGATTATGATTTCAGCGTCCTGCTTCTGAACCACAATCAGGGTCGGTCAGAATTCCAGGTTCCCGAGCATTACGGCGATCTGCATGGCAATCTGTTCAAGGCGGCGATCCATTCGGCTGACTACAAGGCCCTGTTTGGCAAGACGCCCGTCATCTGCCTGAGCGTTTCCAGCAACAGAACCTATCACCGGACCGAAAACCATCATCCGGTTCTGGGGACCGAATACGAACAGCGCGAATTTTCCCTGACCGATCAGTATTTCGGGAAAATGGGCATGAAAGTCCGGTATTTCATGCCTGCTTTTGCTACCGCGCCGCTGGCGTTCTATTTCATTGGCGATCTTCTGTCAGACTATTCCGATCTTGAACTGATCAGCACGATCAGCACGATGGAATCCTTCCAGAAAATCTATCGGCCGGAAATCTACAATACGAATTTCCCTGCATCCGACTGCTATCAGCCAACCCTGACGCATCAGGACTATTCGCTGACCCGCATCGTTTACGATCGTGAGGAGCGCAGCAGGCTGGCCGTTGAGCAGGGCGTGTTCACGGAAGAACGCTTCATCAAGCCGTATCAGGACATTCTGGGGCAGTGGTCTGCCAGCTTTCCTGCCTGATCCATCAAAAACACCAAGGCCGCAATCATCATGAAAACACTTCTCCCGACCTCGACCGCCGGCAGCCTGCCGAAACCTTCATGGCTTGCAAAGCCGGAAACCCTCTGGTCCCCCTGGAAACTGGAAGGTGAGGAACTGGTCGAAGGCAAGCAGGACGCCCTGCGCCTGACGCTGGACAACCAGAACCGTGCCGGCATTGATATCGTCAGCGACGGCGAACAGACGCGCCAGCATTTCGTCACGACGTTCATCGAGCATCTGAGCGGCGTCGATTTCGAAAACCGCCAGACGGTCAAGATTCGCAACCGTTACGACGCAAGCGTGCCGTCCGTCGTGGGCGCCGTATCGCGCGAAAAGCCCGTCTTTGTCGAGGACGCCAAGTTCCTGCGCAAGCTCACGGACAAGCCGATCAAATGGGCCCTCCCCGGCCCCATGACCATGATCGATACGCTGCATGATGCGCACTACAAGAGCCGTGAAA
Source organism: Gluconobacter albidus (assembly GCF_002723915.1). GTDB lineage: Bacteria > Pseudomonadota > Alphaproteobacteria > Acetobacterales > Acetobacteraceae > Gluconobacter > Gluconobacter albidus. Next base: position 66,176 of record NZ_BEWL01000002.1, on the reverse strand, counting down.
AGCTGGCCTGGGAGTTCGCCCGCATCCTGAACCAGGAAGCCCGTGAACTTGAAGCGGCTGGCGTGGACATCATCCAGTTCGATGAACCTGCCTTCAACGTTTTCTTCGACGAAGTGAATGACTGGGGCATCGCAACATTGGAAAAGGCCATTGAAGGCCTGAAATGCGAAACCGCTGTCCATATCTGCTACGGCTACGGCATCAAGGCGAATATCGACTGGAAGAACACTCTGGGCTCGGAGTGGAGACAGTACGAAGAGATTTTCCCCAAGCTGCAGCAGTCGAACATTGATCTGATTTCACTGGAATGCCAGAACTCGCGCGTTCCGATGGATCTCATCGAACTCATCCGCGGCAAGAAGGTGATGGTCGGCGCCATCGACGTGGCCACCAGCACCGTTGAAACACCGGAAGAAGTCGCCAGCACGCTGCGAAAGGCCCTCCAGTTCGTCGATGCGGACAAGCTGTATCCGTCGACCAACTGCGGAATGACCCCGCTGTCCCGACAGGTCGCAACGGGCAAGCTGAACGCCCTGAGCGCAGGTGCCGCAATCGTCCGGAAAGAACTTCTGGGCTGACCGGTCTGACGGAGTGGAGGTCGGCACACCGGCCTTCACTCCGTCGTTCCGTTTTACGGGATCAGAACATCCTGGTCCCCGGGACTGGCCGCAAATTTTATGAAATTGGTGAGATACTGGACATCCTCATCCGTTTCGCGCCGTCCCAGAAAAATCTGCTTTGCAATGCCGTGTTTGCCAATCCTGATGGCATGCAGGTCAAAGCGCGTGGCGTATTCCTCCACCAGCCATCGGGGAAGAACGGCCACGCCCCGGCCATGCGACACCATGACCAGCATGATATCCGTCGTTTCGATCTGCTTCTGCTGACGCGGCGCAATCCCGGCGGGCTGTAGAAACTGCGTGTAAATATCCAGCCGTTCCGTCGGCACCGGGTAAGTGATGAGGGTCTCATCCGCCAGCTGCTCGGGTGTGACACATTGAACATCCCGCAGCCTGTGGCCGCTTCCGACAACAAGAACGAGTTCATAGTCAAAGACGGGTGTGAACTTCAGTTCCGGCTTGTAGAGCGGATCCGGCGTTACGAGGATATCAATCTCGTTGCCCAGCAGCGCCCCAATCCCCCCGAACTGGAATTTCTGCCTGACATCCACATCGACTTTCGGCCAGCGTTCCAGATACGGCGAGACAACGTTGAGCAGCCATTGATAACACGGATGGCACTCCATCCCGATCCTCAGCGTACCGCGCTCTCCATTGGCAAACTGCTCCAGCCGCTCTTCGGCCAGAGAAAACTGTGGGAGCAGCCGGTTGGCAAGCGAAAGCAGCCACTGCCCCGCCTGCGTCAGAACCAGCGACCGCCCTTCCCGACGCCAGATCTTCACGCCAAGCTGGATTTCGATCTTGCGGACCGCATGGCTCAGAGCAGGCTGCGTCAGGTTCAGTCGCGCCGCAGCCGCCGTCAGCGACCCCTCCCGGGCGACTTCCTGAATGATCATCAGATGATTGCGTTCGAGAATGGCCATACCCTGTCAGTCATATGCACAAAACTCATATGCCGACAGGGAAATGTTATTCCTGAAGCCCTGCGCTTAATAGAATTTGAGCGTGTCGGCCTGAAGCCACGCGGTCGTTCCCGGAGCACAGGAAAGACCGATCTCCAGATCGGTGATGTCCCGGCCTGTCCAGGCCCTATGATGCGGATTGTCCACGCTTGCCAGACTGGTGAACGGAACCCGGATCGTCTGCCAGTGTGCAGACAGCGGCAGGGATGCGCTCCAGGATGCCCCGACCGTCCCGTTGGCCGTCATGCGCGCATCGCAGGATGATCCCCGCACCTCAACGGAAATTCCATGATAGGCCGAGACATCCACGGGCAGTATCGCGCCGGTCGAAAGCGGCACGGAGACACCCGCATAAGGCGTCTTCTGCTGCGCCATGGTCGCCGTCATGAACAGCACATGCCCTTTGCCCGCCTCGCGCGGCATGACTCCGGATACCTCGACCGTTCGGTCCGGTCCGCGATCCATCGTATCGGTCCGCAGCGTATCCAGCGAGGAACGCCCATCCGTCCGTTCAAAATCATCCACAAGTTTCGCGGCAGGCATCGGCGCAGGCCATCCGGGCCGCCCGTCGGCAGGCGGAGCTTCGAGCCCGTAGAGCGGCTTTCCATCCACCATGGTCATTGCCACATGATGAATGTCGGAAATCGTCTCCCAGGGCCGTCCATCAAAAACCGTAATATCCGCCCGCAGACCCGGCGCGATGACACCGCGGTCCTTGTCCTGCCCGATCAGGACAGCACTGGAATGCGTCGCAGCCGTCAGGGCCTGCGCCGGCGTCAGACCGGCACGGACCAGAAGTTCGAGTTCATGAAGCGTTGAAAGACCATGCGGCGTCGCAGGCATCCCCGCATCCGTTCCCACGCCGATGATGACGCCCGCGCGAAAGAGCTTGCGGACATTGCGCAGTGCATTGTCGAACAGGACACTGTTCGCAACGACCTTGTGGTCGGAAGAATGAACCCATTTGTCCGGATCGAACACCGAAAGTGTCGGGATTTCACCCATACCGCTCTCCCGGATGAGACCGACTTCGCCATCGGTCAGCACCCGGTCCTGAAGACCATGCGCCAGCGAATCAACTTTTGCCCGCGCCGCAATCAGCCCCCGTTCGACGGTCAGGGTGTGGGTCATGACCTTGAGACCCTTGACATGGGCCTCCGCCACGGCCGCCGCCAGCGTCGCTTCATTCATGCTGGTATTGTCGGGCATGCGGTTGTAGCGCCAGCCATCCGAGAAAATCTTGATCAGGTCCGGATGATACGCCACCACTGCGTCAATCGCCGCTTTCGCGCTGTCCGGAGAACTGATCCAGCGCGTCGTGTTCTGGTCCGCCCAGTCCGCACCATGGCCGCCCGGCGTGCTGATCCGGGCCGCAAAATTGACATGCGGCGCATCGAGCTTCGCCAGCCACGCCCGCAAGGGCGCATAGGCTTCCGGCGCTTCGTTGAAATCGCTGACCGTCGTCACACCCGAACGCAGATAGGCGGCGGCGATGGACGGATAATCAGTGGGGTCCCCCGCCACGGTCCAGTGCGTATGAAGATCGAAAAGCCCGGGTGTGACCGCCATGCCGTGCACATCAATGACATGCGCATCGGAAGGAACCGCGATGTCCTTTCCGACCTCCGCAATCCTGCCATCACGGATCACAATGGTCTTCCGCGCCGCCGGAGCGCCCGTGCCGTCAAAAACGACGCCTCCCACAATTGCAGTCGTCTCCGCCATCGCCAGAGGCACGCTTGCGAGCATGAATGCGGCACCAAGGCTCGCGGTCATCAGGGTTCGTTTCATCATCTGCGTCTTTCAGTCCTTGGCGTTCAGTTTGGCTCGGAAATGGCCGGTTTCAGATCGGGGCATCTTCCGAAAGCCACCCTCCTTCGCCTCCGCCGATGGGCGTTCCCGGCGGAATATTGGCGGCTGGCCGCGTTGTTTTTAACGCCTCGCGCCCCAGACGCGCCTGATCATGCAGCAGGACACTCATTTCCTGACACCAGACCGCTTCATCCCCCTGCCCTTTAAACGCCGCGAAATTCCCGGCCGCCTGCCGGATAGCCCCGGAAAGAGCCAGCGCAACATCCGGCGAGGCATGCGGATCATCGCGCGTCTGGGCCATGCTGAGAATGGTCCGATAGGCAACCCGCCGTTCCAGAGCCGTCTGGTGCCGGGACGCGACATCAGCCGTCAGCCTGTTCAGCAGATCTCCAAGACCGGGCAGCGCAGGATCGCGGGCATGTTGCAGAACCATCCGCTCCAGACGGCCCGGCCCGAGCAGGGAATGCAGCGTGATCTCGGCCGCCGTCTCTGCCGCATTGAGCGGATCAAAAGTGGAAGACCCGGCCATCCGGAAGACTTCAGTATCGTATTGCGGATCAGAATTGCCATTCACGCCAGACGACAGCATGAGCGTCAGCGCTGGCGAAACGCTCAACACCTTCGGAGACAGCGTCTCCAGCAGGACATCCATCGCCGCATGCTGCCGCTTCGCATCAACCGAGACCGGCAGCGGACTCTGTCCGTCAACAACGGCATAGCGGTAATCCAGCCCACCGATCAGCTTGCCGACAGCCTCGACGTCATAACGATGCACCAGCCAGAGCGGAACGAATTTGCGACGCAGGTCGGACAGCCGCTCTCCCGGATGCAGGACATGAGGCCCAAAATGCGACAGCGCGATCTCACGCACCTTCAGCATCTGCCGCAGATCGTCCGGCGTGTCCCCACCATCCGTCCACATATTGTTGCCCGCGAGTGCGGAATCGCTGTCCCGGCCGTCGATATCGGTGCCGAAACGCATGCCCTGCGCCTCGATCGCTTTGGCCTTGAGCGCCGCGGCCTTCTCCGGATCCTCGCCAGGCTTCGGCTGACCGTACAACCAGTCGATGGCATAGCGGTCCCAGGAGCCGACACCCTTCGCATAGGCATCGGAAAAATCGAGCTTATCGCCCGTTATCCCAATCCGGGGGCCGGGATAATCCATGACGGAGGCACGGTCCTGCATGCTGGCATAAAAATTATGCACAAGGCCAAGCGTATGACCCACCTCGTGAACGCCAAGCTGCCGCAGCCGGTCCAGCGAAATCCGGACAGGATCATCGGCACGGCCGGTATTCTCGTCCTCAGTCCCCGCCAGCGCCTCGAAGATGATGAGATCCTGCCGAAGCCGAAGCCCTTCCAGCACCACGTTTCCGCGCAGCACTTCGCCCGTCCGCGGATCAATCACACTGATCCCGTAAGAATAACTGCGGGTCTGACGTTCATTCCAGTTGACGATGTTATAGCGGATATCCTGCGGATCGACGCCTGGCGGCAGGATCTTCACCTGGAACGCGTCAATATACCCGGCAGCATCAAATGCGTTGTTCCACCAGGCGACACCCTCGGCCAGAGCGCTCCGCACAGGCTCGGGTGCGGCGTTGTCGATATAATAGACGATCGGCTTCACAACCCGCGAACGCGCTGCGGACGGATCGGTTTTGACCAGCCGGAAACGGTTGGCATACTCGACCAGAACATTCTGTCCCAACGGTGCCCCGAAATCATAAACCGCCGTCCCATGACTGCCCGAGCGAATATCCAGCCTGCGCGGCACATATCCCGCCCCCGGAAGACGCACGAGCGAATGATGGACAATGAAGCTGATCTGATGCGGATCTGGGGAAAGCTGGCTGACTTCCTTTCCCGGAGCGTCGGATGCAAAGGTCAGAACGGATTCTGCCTCGATATTGTCCGGAAAAGCCTTGACGCTGGCTGAGTCCACCTGACTGAGGGCGGCAAGCTGATGAAATCCCTTCCCCCCGGCCTCAACCGTATCGGGCAGCTTCATCCCTCCGCCATTGAGCGTTTCGGCAATGGCCATCGTGTCATGGGTATAAAAAGGCGTGAGATCGACCACCGTATGCCCGGCCTGATCGACCGAAACGATATCCAGCATCGCAATCACGCTGAACGGAAAACTCCGCTTGACCCCTTTCCGAACGTCCGCATCCCCCTGGGACATGAATTTCGGATTTTCAAAAATCACCGCAACCCGCGAGCCGATCCGGCGAAAAGCCAGAATATGCGTCGGCCCGAGCATCCCGTGATCCAGCCGGATATTGGCCGACCCGATCCCTGTCCGCAGCGCACTGGCATAAAGATAGCGTCCATACAGCCCATCACTGTCCGGCGCGGGCAGCGAAACCAGTGTTTTTCCGTTATGGGCATCGACACGAACAGCCAGCAGTGGCGCTTCTTTCGTTTCCTGACCAGATGCCGACGCCCCGATCCCCAGACCCGCAGTCGCAATGGTGCTCACAAGAAGCAGAAAACGGAAATTTCGTAACGGGCGGAAAAATTTCAAAGGCAACATGAAGACTTCCTGCTTTCTCCGGGAAAGAGGGAAGAAGTTCAGGAGACCATTCCCGAACACAATCCGCCCTTTTCCGGAGGCGATAAACGGCCTGTTTTCAGAAATTCGCGGTAACGGCGACGCGGAAAACCCTTCCCAGATAATTGTAGAGGGACTCATTGGTCTGGGCATAGGCAGGCACGTTGTTTCCGTCAGGCCCGCTCCCGATCAGAACCGGTTTCGAATTGAGCATGTTGTTCATAACGAACGTCGCTCTGACAGGGTGGTTATAGGCCGTGAAATCATAGGCGATGGACGTATCGAAATAGACAGCACCCTTGATGTGGTTGTTGTTGATCGTCCGATGCTGCGGCGTCGAAACCGGGCAGTTCGTGGTGCACTGGACATAGTCGTTGCCATAAACACCCGAGCTGAAACCACGCGCCACAAGATTGAACGTATAGTTGTCCACCTTATAGAAAGAACTGATCCGGTAATTCCATTTCGGTGCGCTGTAATCGCCCGCCAGACTTCCGCCATTCACGCCAGCATAGTTGATCGGATAGACGTTATTATCAACCGTATTGGAGATGTAGTGCGTGATTTCGCCATGGACCGAGAATGTCCCCGGCAGCTTCTTCCAGATCTTCGCAAGGCGGAACCTGTAGCTCGCCTCGATATCCAGCCCCCGCTCCTTCTGGCTGGCAAAGTTGAACGGCTGTAACAGGATGCTTTGCAACACGCCATTCGAATAATGGATGTTATTGCACCATGCCGTTCCGCCGGAATAGCAGAAATCAACGGCATTCTGGCCCGTGACGGTCCCGATCGCATTACTGATATTGATGCTGTAATAATCAACCGACGCCATGAAACCGGGCAGGAAACGCGGGCTGAGAACCGTTCCCACGGTCCAGGTGTTCGAGGTTTCCGGTGAAAGACTGGTATTGCCAGTCCGGATCTGCGTGAACGGCTGTGAACCTGGATCAGGGGAATTGGCCGGCAGAACCACGGTATTGTTCAGCGAAGTGCCTGCGGCATAAAGCTCATTCAGATTGGGCGCGCGGATATCATGGCTGTACGTCCCACGGAACTTGATGTCCTGAATGGGCGCATAGGTCGCACCCGTCTTCCAGGTCTCGACACTTCCGGATGTGGAATAATCCGTATAACGCCCGGCACCATTGATATCGACGCCCTTCAGAACTGGCAGATCAAGCTCAACATAGCCTTCCTTGACGTTATAGGAGCCTTTGTTGGCCAGGAAGTTACCGTACTGCCAGCCTGACTGATATGCGGAGTTCACATAACCCGACACCGATTCACGCCGCCAGTCGCCACCTATGGCAATGGCTGCATTTCCGCCCGGCAGATGGAACATGTCTCCCCCGATATCGAAGGAGGCGACATGCTGCTGAAGCACCTGCTCACGCGCCGGCTGCCCCGTCTGCCCGCCATAGATGTAATTCAGCGCCGCAGCGGAAGGACCGCTCGTACCAAGACGGTCAATCGGTACACAGCCATTGCCGGGATTGCTGATGGTTGAACGGCACATGATCTGGCCGTTATGCATCACGGCATCCTGAGCCAGAGCCATCCGCGACACATTCCAGGTATTCTTCAGCCGGATATCATCCAGCGTCCGTCCATACTGGTAATACCAGTCCCAGTGCCAGTTATTCCCCGCAAACTTGAACTTTCCGTTCATCCCGCCGACATAACGAAACACCTGACGGCTCACATCACTTCCCGGCACCGGAAAGCCTGCATTGCTCGTCCCCATATTGAACGAGTTTAAACCGGCAGCCGCCATCTGGCTGGCGACCTGTGAATAGTCGCGGTTCAGATAGGCATTGTCGCGATTGATCGTAACCCCGGTGCTGGGGGTCTGCTGGTAATAGCTGCTCCCGCTATATTTGTTCCAGGAAAACTGGCCGAAGATCTCGGTATGCTCACTGATGTCGTAGGACGTGCGGTTAAAAACGCTGATGCGCTCCTCGCTCGGGGTCAGCGAGTTGGTCCCCACATGCCCTTTCAGCGTCTCCTCCGTATCCCCACCAATCATGTAAGGGCTCGAAGCCGAGCTTCTCACACCATATTTGAGCTGCCCGGTCTGCCCCGGTGCTCCAAAATACGTTCCCGCAAGCGGCCCCGAACTGATCAGACCACCCGACGTATAGGTCGAGGGACCAAACCCTGACCCCACAAGCCGCTGCGGCTGACCATTGGTTGCGGTATAGGCCGGGTTGTTGATCTGGAAATATCCGCTGTCGTTCCAGGAACGATCAATCGTATCCACACCAAACTGCTGGTAATACTGTGCATCCAACAGCACATGGAGCTTCCCGTTCAGGAAAGTCTTTCCCATGGTTGCGTTCAGCGTGTAATTCGGATCGTCTGCATAAGTCGTAAAGCCGGTATTGGCCGAGAGCTTCACGCCTGAGAATTTCTTGTTCAGAACGAAATTGACGACACCGCCTACCGCATCGGAACCATACTGCGCGGAAGCGCCCCCCGTCACAACTTCCACACGTTCGACAAGGTTCTGCGGAATGGTGTTGACGTCCACCAGCCCCGTGATGGACGAGGGCACCGACCGCTGACCATCAATCAGGATCAGCGTCCGGTTGGCCCCCAGACCGCGAAGATTGACGGAGTTGATCCCGGCCAGCCCCGAAGACAGAAAGCCCGAACTGGTCGCAGACGTACTCCCCTGCGTCACAGCAGGAAGCTGGTTCACCAGTTCAGAAATATTTGCCGGAACCTGGGCCGCGATATCCTCATGTCCCAGCACCGTCACCGGCGTTGGAGAACTGAAGCCGTTACGGACAATATGGCTCCCCGTAACCGTCACCTGTTCCGCCGCGCTGCTTTTGACAGACGTGACTTTCTGCAATTCCTTCTTTTTTGCAGAAGCCTTTACGCTGGTTCCAGAAGATGATCTATGTTCGGTACCGGAACGTTCCGGAGAATTTTTTTTAACATCCGCGGAAGATGCGGTAACATCTTTCACATCAGCCGCACATACAGCCGTCATCGGGAAAACACACAGGATCGACGTTGACAGAAGAGAGCGGGAAAAGCGGCCCAGCGGAAACTCTATTTGTGCCATACGAAAGGTTCCTGTGTGATGTGTGTAAAGAAAAATTTACAAAAGTTGCCTGATTGAAACAAGAAATTTTTCAGACATTCGCGTTTTGTATTATTCGGATCCCCGGCGTTTCAGGCACCGGCACGGCCCGGAAAAAACAATACTCAAAAATCCCGGTCAGAACGCGATTTCCCATACTGCGCAGGATCTCTGAACGTTCTGACGGGCGCCTGAAACACTGCTCAAAGCTGCATGATCAACTCTGTCAGCAGGTTCCATCTCACAGGAATACTGGAAATTTCTATATATTCCTGCAGGGTATGGGCTCCGTCCCCCACAATACCGAGTGCATCAAGGGTCGGAACTCCCATCGCGGCAGAGAAATTGCCGTCCGAACCGCCACCGGTAGACAGATCAAACAGGGTCTGGCCGTCCGCAATGGAAATGGCTTTCGCTTTTTCAACCAGCGCGGCAATTCCGTCGTTTTTCACATACCCAGGGCGGTTGATCCCGCCTTCAACAACGAAACCAACATCCGGATCCACAGCCTCAAGACCCAGAATACGCTCATTCATTTCCGTCCCGGTCGCACCATCCGGAACGCGCAGATCAACGACCGCCGAGGCGTGCTCTGCCACGACATTGGCACCTGTCCCTCCGGAAATAAGACCGACATTGACCGTGATGCCCCGGCTTTCATCCGTCATGGCTTCAAGCGCCAGAATCTGGTGAGCAAGTTCGCGGATTGCACTCCGCCCTTCGGCATGCGCCCGACCGGAATGAGCCGGACGGCCGTGACAAGACAGGAAGTACCGCCCAACGCCTTTTCGGCCGCTCACGATGCCGTTCCCCGGTCGCCCCGGTTCCGTCACGAGCACATACCGGGCTCTGGAAGCTTCGTCTTCAATCAACGACCGGGATGACGGACTACCGATTTCCTCATCCGACACAACCAGCATTCGTATTGGCAACGGCGACTGCCGGGACAGTCTGGCCAGCGCCCTGAAAGCCAGCAGAACGCCCGCTTTCATGTCAGCAATGCCCGGCCCATACAGCCTGTCCCCTTCCTGTTTCCACGGCAATCCATGGGCGAGCGTTCCGACGGGATGGACCGTATCAATATGGCAGAGCAGCAGGATACCCTTCTCATTCGACATCCGTTCGGGATCGAAAAGAACAAAATGATCCCCCAGCGCCGCCCCGCGCGTGTCCATGTTGCCGCCGTGCACCTCGGCTGCCAGCCCGGCATCCTTGGCACTGGACATGATCAGCCGCCCCAGTTCATCCACCTTGTCGGGACTGGTGGTCGGCGTTTCGATACTGACCCAGTCCTTGAGTTCCGCAAGAAACGACGACAGGTCTTCAGATGACATCTTCATAAAGAAAACTTTCAGAGAACTGGAAAATCAGGGCGTATGAAGGCCGGTGGCCAAAGAGGCAGGCGTATCGCGCAGGCGTTTTCTCATCCACAGGAACGGAACCGTGGACAGCAGGGCCATGACCACCACATAAAAACACCATGAGACAGAACTGCCTGTCCGGTTGATAATCACGGTGAAAATGGGCTGGGCCGAACCGCCAAACACAGTCACGGCCAGAGAATAGGCGCAGCCCACACCCACGGTTCTGACCGGCATCGGAAACAGCCGCGTGAGAATACCGGTACCCGTTCCCGAGGCCGCGCCATGGAAAATGGCCAGAAATCCCAGAAGCGAAAAAACAACCGGAAACCCTGCGCCATGAGAAAACAGCATGAAAACCGGAACAATCGTACAGGCCAGAATGACACGGCAGGTCACGACGATCGCCGTCTGCCCGAAAGCTGAAACCAGATACCCACTGGCAATCGCTCCGAATGCCGTACCAGCACCGATCGCAATATTCACCGACAGGGCCGGAAGCGCATGGAAATGCAGGTTTTTCCCGGCAAACAGGGCACAGTAGAGAAAGAAATACTGAAGCACCGTCCCACCCGCCGTAATCAGCATGCCTGACAGAACCTCCACAGGCATTCCGGTGAAAACGGACAGGATATGGGGCGGCTTCTGCTGCCCCGGTTCGGGAACAAGGGTTTCCTCCAGCGCACCCCGCAGCCAGAGCCCGATCGGCCCGATCATGGCCCCGATCGCAAACGGAATGCGCCACCCCCAGCTGGCAAGCTCATGATGGGTCAGCACAAGGCTCAGCAACGCCCCCAGAAGTCCGGAAGCGATAGTCGCAAAGGACTGGCTCGCAAGTTGCCAGGACGCCGCTCGCCACGAGGTTTTCGTATCCGGTGCGGACTCCACCAGAAACGCCGTGGCAGGTCCCATCTCCCCTCCGACCGAAAACCCCTGAAGCAGCCGCGCCACAAGAAGCAGGGCCGGCGCGGCAATCCCGATCGTTCTGTAGCCCGGCAGAATGGCAATCAGCAGAGACCCGATGCACATCGAAAGCAGCGTCAGAGTCATGGCGGCTTTCCGCCCGCGCGTATCGGCATAATAGCCGATCAGCAGAGCCCCCAACGGCCGTGCGACGAAACCAAGACCGAACACGGAAACCGCCTGCAAAACGCGGACGTAATCATCCGTGCTGCCGAAGAAATAATCACCAATATAGGCCGCATACGCCGTAAAGACCGTAAAGTCGAAAAACTCCAGCGCATTGCCGACAGTCGCGGCAGCGATCGTCCGGGCGGTTTTCCTGCCTGTCATGCATGCTGTCCCTTCTGGCCTGTAACGACGTTCGGCATCATCAGAAATTGTAATTCAAACGGCCACCGATAAACCGGGGCGGCCCTGAAATCGCTGTCTGCACGTTCGTGGCCTGAGAGCGCGTCAGATCATATTTCCGGTCGGCCAGATTGGTCGCATAAACCGTGGCAGACCATTTTCTCGAATTGGGCTCAAACGTCAGGAACGAGTTCAGAAGGAAATAGGCCGGGACGGTCCGGTAAGGCGGATTACCGGGAATTAGACCTTCTGCCCCACGGTAAGAATAATCAACATCGAAGAGAACATGATAATGCGGAAGCACATGAATGGTATAAACAGCAGATCCGTTCATTGAAATCTTGGGAATGCCGCTGTCAACACCATGATAGTTGCTGTAAAACGCCTGCCATATACCGGTCTTGGCGTAATAGGCATTCACCTGTGCCGCATTGATGGAATGAAACTGATCATAAACGCCCCGCTGATATCCCACGACCTGCGTGAGGGTCAGATCCCGCGTGGGATGCGCCTCCATGGAGCCTTCAACGCCCCAGATGGTCGAGCGCGGCACGCTGACATAAGACCCCACAGACCCATAACTGGGGACAACAATGTTTCCGAGCACCTGCTGGTCGCGATAATCATAATAGAAGGCCGCAGCATTCAGGCGCAGACGGTGAGAGAAGAAATCGTTCTTCGTCCCGATCTCATAGGCCAGGATTGTTTCCGGCTTGATGGGCTGTGCCTGCTGCGGCACGACCGTATTATTGGCCGTAAACCCTCCGGGCTTCATGCCTTTGCGAATATCCGCATAAAACAGACTGGTCGGCGTCGCCTGATATTCAATCCCGACCTTCCCGGTAAACTGGTTGGCGAGCGCACCATGCGTTCCAAAATTGAGGTCGTTGTGCCCGAAGTGAATTGTCGTGAGATCGACAAGCTGCCGGGAATCCGATTCATGTGAAATACTGCCGACAAAACGCAGGTTTTTCAGAACCTTGTACCCCAGCGTAACATACTGGTTGAACGTCTCCTGCGGCGAACTGAACCTCGTCTCGGACATGTACCCACGCAGGGCATAATCCGAGAAATCATAGTAGTTGTTCTGCTTCTGCATGATCCGGTTGTAATAAAGACCGGCATCCCAGCTGAATCGGCTCGCACTGTCTTTCAGGTTGTGAAAACTGACTTCCTGCGTGAAGGAATTCGCAACCTGGGTGCGATAGTCGTCTGCCGTGGCATACGGCATTCCGTCCTGATCCTGGTATTCATGAAGCTGAACGGCGTCATAGGCGCTCGAAACATCAAGCTCTCCAAACCGGAAGCGATGCGCCATGGCCAGATGAAAGCCCCAGTTCAGATCATTGAACTGGGGTTTGGTATCATGATAGCCGATCAGTTTCGCAAACGCCGGCTTGATGTCCCAGCCCGTCTGGTAATAGCCAAGATCACGTCCATACTGTCCCGCAAAGGCCGAGAGGTTGTTGTTGATCCTGAAACCCGGAGCTTCCGAGCGGTTCAGGGACCAGTATCCGGTCAGATCCACATCCGTATCTTCATCCGGCTGCCAGGCCAGCTTGCCGCGGATCGCCCCGGTATGCTGGTCCCCGAGAGACTGCCCGGTCTCACGGTTGGTATAGTACCCGCCCCCTTCAAGAAGCTCCGCCGCCAGACGGTACTGAAGATTATGCGTGATGGAGCCGGTGACGAACGCATCGGTCTTGCTCCTGTTGTACGACGCGAAATCTTCGGCAATCCCGGCATGAAACTGCTTTTCCGGCGCCTTGGTCGTAATACGGACCTCACCGCCTGTCGTGGTCTGTCCATGTGTAAAGCCGGACGGTCCGGGATCGACCCCGATACTGTCGATATCGAACAGAGGCCCGGATGTCATGGACGAAATCGGATACGCCACACCATCAATATAGGGCATGACGGAAGGCGTATTGTTCATGGTCAGATCGTTAAAACCGACGCCCCGAAGATGAAAATTCAGCGCACTCGAACCGTACTGGCTTTCAATCTGAAGGTTCGGCGCCAGCTTCTGAATATCCGTCGTGGTGATAACCGCGCGTTGCTGCAGCGTTTCCGAGCTAATCATTGTGGTCGATGAGCCCACATGCTGCTCTGTGTTGAACCGCGTCGGAAGTTTGCGCACCGAAACCTTGATGGTCTCCGCATCCGTGGCTGTCCGGGATGTTGCATGGCCCGCATTCCTGTGACGCACCGAAGCGCCCCCCAGAGGCGCCGCATGTTTGACGGAATGCGCCGAATGCGTGGGCGCAGCTTCGGCAGAACCAAGCGTTGCGCCCACCGTACCGAATGCCAGTGCCGTTGTCAGTTTACAGCTCCGGGAAAGAACGCGCAGCACCATGAAAAGCTTCCTTATAGAGGCCTGTCTATACGCAAGGGCGGATTGCAGGACGCCCCTGATGACAGCCGGAAAGCCCTACTCGTTTCTTAAATGAAATATTAAAAAAACGATTGAATCCATGCCGTAACATCGACAAGAATGTTGCGTTCAATGCAACGGAGTAACGAAATGTTTGGGGGGCATGAATTAAGCGAACGAACCCTGCAATATCTGGACGCAGTCGCGCGCTTTGGCAGCATTCGCTCCGCTGCAACGGCCATCGGCGTTAATGCGTCCACAATCAGCCGCCAGATTGCAGCCCTTGAAGACCAGCTGGCCCTCAGCCTTCTGATGAAACGCGGGCGCGTCACGGCCCTGACGGAAATGGGAGAAGTCGTCTGTAATTATGGACGCGAACGGGCCCGCCTGACCCGGCGCTTCCAGAACAGCCTCCAGGAATATCGCACGCTGGAACGCGGACATGTCACGATCGGGAGCGGCGAAGGAATTGTCAGCGTTCTGATCAAGGCCGTTCTGCACCGGTTCGTCGCCAGTCATCCCGGCATCACCATCGAAATCCGCACCGCCCCCCTGCCCCAGCTTGTCCAGATGGTGCGTGATGACGAAGTCGATGTCTGTATTTACGCTGGCACAGCGCGCGACCCCATCCTGAACGCCCGCCCGTTCCAGACCGAACCGTTATGCGCGATTTTGCCGGCCACACACCCGCTGGCTACGAGAGACACCGTGACCATGGAAGACATCGCGAGCAGCCCACTCATCTTCTTTCAGTCCCACTTTGCCGCCCAAACCTATGTCGATGCCATTCTGGAAGACCGGCAGCTCAACTGTTTCCCGGCCTACCGTTGCGACCTGTTCGGAACGGCACTCTCCCTCGTCGCGCACAATCTGGGCGTCGCCTTCATGACCAAAGGCGCGGCACAGGATTATGTCGATCTCAATCGTGTCTGCGCCGTTCCTCTGGATCATCCTATTGCGAAATCCTTCGAACGTTACGCCGCAGTTCGCGCCGGTCGGCGCCTGATGCCGGCGGCATTCGATCTGTGGCGGGACATTCTCAGTACCAATTCAGGGCTGTTCCAGACGCCTGCCTGACTCGCAGTTGTTACGGTTAAAAAACGCTCCACATCACCATTTTGTCAGAGCGAACAAGAAATAGTCATTTCCATTATTGGCGAAAAATCCGGAAGAAAGCGCATCACATATCACGCTATTCCTCAAGGAGAGCGCCATTGGACACATTATCTGATCCCAATCCGGTTTCGGCCATGCTTTCGCGCAGGCGACTCCTGGCCCTTTCCGGAGCCTGCCTGACAGCCGTCGCCGTAGGAACGGCAAAAAAAGGTTCTGCTCAAGAAATAGTGTCTTCAAACCGTGATGGCATTTCCGATTTCATGCAGCTTTCCGCCTTTGCAACCGGTCATAAAAACCTGGATCTCGGCATTGGATCTGCCCTTTTCCTGGCTTTCGAGGCGCAGAAACACGATTTCCCCGATCAGGTCGCCGCTCTTCGCGAGCGTATCGCCAAAAACGGATATCCGGATGTCGAAGCGCTGGAGGCAGCCCTCACCGGTGACCCTCTGCACGCCACGCTCCTCCAGATTATCCGCGGCTGGTACTCGGGCGTCATTGAAAGCGGAACGAATGCCAAGGTTTACGCCTTCGAAAAAGCGCTGATGTACCAGACATCCCGCGATGTCGTCGTCATCCCGACATATGCCCATAACGGGCCGAATTACTGGGTTGCAGAGCCCGCTTCCGTCGCTGTCATGCCGGAATTCTAAGGGAATTATCTCAGTGATCATGCGATATTTTCGTCCCCTGTCCGGCACGGCCCTGACGACTGTCTTCCTTCTCGCCGGAACGTCCGCCCAGGCACAACCGACAGAGCCGACACCCGCCTCAGCCCATCGTCCTTCCATCAGTCGCGGTCACTATCTCGCGATCGCCGCGGACTGCGCGGCCTGTCATACAAATGGACGCGACGGTCAGTTTCTGGCTGGCGGTTATGCCATTTCCTCTCCTATGGGAAATATTTACTCTACAAACATTACGCCATCGAAAACATACGGTATCGGGAACTATACTCTCGAGCAGTTCTCGCAGGCCCTGAGACACGGCATCCGCGCCGATGGAGCCCAGCTTTATCCAGCCATGCCGTATGACGCCTATAACCGCCTGACGGATGAAGACGTCAAATCGCTCTACGCTTACATCATGAATGAAGTGAAGCCCGTAGACGCCCCGTCGCCCAAAACGCAGCTTCCCTTCCCGTTTTCCATCCGCGCATCTCTGGGGATCTGGAAAATTGCCGCACGGATCGAAGGTAAGCCTTATGTCTTCGACCACACCCACAACGACGACTGGAACCGCGGCCGTTATCTGGTCGATGAACTGGCCCATTGCGGCGAATGCCACACGCCTCGCAATTTCCTCCTCGCGCCGGACCAGTCCGCCTATCTCGCCGGTGCGGACATAGGCTCCTGGCGCGCACCAAATATTACCAATGATCCCCAGAGCGGCATTGGCGGCTGGTCCGATCAGGACCTCTATCAGTATCTGAAAACCGGCCAGACGGCGCATGCCCGTGCTGCAGGACCAATGGCCGAGGCGGTCGAGCACAGCCTGCAATATCTGCCGGATGCGGATATTTCGGCAATCGTGACCTATCTCCGTTCCGTTCCGCCCAAGGCCGAAGCAGGAGAAACCGTCGCCAATTTCGCACATTCCGGCCGTCCGTCCAGCTACAGCGTGGCGGACGCCAATGCGCGCCGAAACAACAGCACCCTGGCCAAAACCACGGACGGCGCAGCCCTCTATGAAGCGGTTTGCGCGAGTTGCCATCAATCCAACGGCAAAGGATCGCCCGATGGATATTATCCCTCTCTCGTAGGAAACACGACGACGGGGCAACGCAATCCGAACGACCTGATCGCCAGCATCCTGTATGGCGTGGACCGTACCACGGATCATCACGAAATCCTGATGCCAGCCTTCGGTCCCGGCTCTCTGGTTCAGCCCCTGACGGATGAACAGATCGCGACAGTCGCGGATTACGTTTTGAGTCATTTTGGTAACGCACAGGCCACGGTTTCCGCAGATGCAGTCAAACAGGTCCGCATGGGCGGCAAGCAGGTTCCGCTCGCCCAGCTCGCAAATCCGGGCGTGATGCTCCTGCTCGGGGCTGGTGGTGTCCTTGGCGCCATCATCGTGGTGGGTGGCATCTGGTGGCTGGTCAGCCGTCGGAAACAGCGTGTCGCTCAATAGAATTCAAGGATCATATCATGTCTGGTGAAACGCTTTCGGCTGATGTCGTCATCATTGGAGCAGGAATCTGTGGCTCCCTGCTTGCCCATAAACTCGTCCGCAACGGGCTTTCCGTTCTACTGCTGGATGCCGGTCCACGCCGCGACCGCTCCCAGATCGTTGAGAACTGGCGGAACATGCCGCCCGACAACAAATCCCAGTACGACTACGCAACGCCTTATCCCAGCGTTCCATGGGCACCGCATACCAACTATTTTCCTGACAACAATTACCTGATCGTCAAAGGCCCGGACCAGACAGCCTACAAACAGGGCATCATCAAGGGCGTTGGCGGCACGACATGGCACTGGGCCGCGTCAAGCTGGCGCTATCTGCCCAACGATTTCAAACTGCATTCCACCTATGGCGTCGGACGCGACTACGCCGTGAGCTATGACGAACTCGAGCCCTATTATTACGAGGCCGAGTGCGAAATGGGCGTCATGGGGCCGAATGGCGAAGAAATCACGCCCTCCGCACCGCGCAAAAACCCCTGGCCCATGACCTCCATGCCTTATGGCTACGGAGACCGCACCTTTACCGAGGTGGTCAGCAAGCTCGGCTTTTCGAACACGCCCGTTCCGCAGGCCCGCAACAGCCGGCCCTATGACGGCCGCCCCCAGTGCTGCGGCAACAACAACTGCATGCCAATCTGCCCGATTGGCGCGATGTATAATGGCGTCTATGCCGCACTGAAGGCCGAAAAGCTCGGCGCAAAAATCATTCCGAACGCCGTCGTCTATGCGATGGAAACGGACGCGAAAAACAAGATCACCGCCATCCGCTTCTACGATCCCGAAAAACAGTCCCATCGTGTCGTTGCAAAAACATTCGTCGTCGCAGCCAACGGAATCGAAACCCCGAAACTGCTGCTTCTCGCCGCAAACGACCGCAATCCCAACGGCATTGCAAACTCGTCCGACCTCGTCGGCCGGAACATGATGGACCATCCGGGCATCGGCATGAGCTTCCAGTCCGCAGAACCCATCTGGGCTGGTGGCGGATCGGTCCAGATGAGCTCCATCACCAACTTCCGGGACGGCGATTTCCGTTCGGAATACGCCGCCACACAGATTGGTTACAACAATACGGCCCAGAATTCCCGCGCCGGCATGAAGGCCCTGTCCATGGGGCTGGTGGGCAAGAAGCTGGATGAGGAAATCCGCCGCCGCACGGCGCATGGCGTGGACATCTATGCCAATCATGAAGTCCTGCCCGATCCGAACAACCGCCTCGTTCTTTCAAAGGACCACAAGGACGCCCTGGGCATTCCACACCCCGAAGTGACTTATGATGTAGGCGAATATGTGCGTAAATCGGCCGTCATTTCCCGGCAGCGTCTCATGGACATTGCCAAGGCCCTTGGAGGAACGGAAATCGAGATGAGCCCGTACTTCACTCCCAACAATCACATTACCGGGGGCACCATCATGGGCCATGACCCACGCGATTCCGTCGTGGACAAGTGGCTCAGAACCCACGATCACGCCAATCTGTTTCTTGCAACAGGTGCCACAATGGCCGCCTCGGGAACGGTGAATTCGACTTTGACAATGGCCGCGCTCTCACTGCGCGCCGCAGACGCCATTCTCAATGATCTGAAACAGGGATAGGTCTTTTGAAAACAATGTCTAAACGCCGGAGCACGGGCGCCGTCCTCAGTCTTCTCATCGCCGCAACAGGCCTTACGGGGTTTGCCTCAGCGAAGGATCTGACAGTGAATCTGACAACTTCCAATACCCTGATCGAACAGGCCAAAAAACTGGCAGCCGCCAGTCATAACCGCGTCGCCATTGCCATTGTCGATGCAGGGGGGAATCTGGTGTCCTTCCAGAAAATGGACGGCACACAGCTCGGCAGCATCGAACTGGCCATCCGCAAGGCCAAGACAGCCCTGTCTTTCGCCCGCCCGACCGCAGACATGGAACATGCCCTCAATAGCGGGAACTACATGATCAGCACGCTGCCCAACGCTCTTCCCGCAGGCGGCGGATATCCGATCATGGTGAACAACCAACTCGTGGGCGCCCTTGGTCTGAGCGGCGGTGAGGGCGATACCGACGCCCATCTCGCCCAGTCCACAGTCACCACCTTCCTGCAGGCTTCAAAGGCAAAGAGCACTGAATGAAAACCCGACGTCTCCTGCACAGGAAAAAACTCGCCGGGTTTTTCCTGTGCGCGGTTCTGGGGATCATTGGCCCCGGCCGTCAGGCACTCGCACAGAGCGAGACCTCCCAGAACCTTGCGACACCTGACTCCTACAAAGCCCGCGCCTTTGCGATGGAAGGCGTGGGCACCTTCGCAGTTGGCCCGCTCGTCCCATCGCTGTACGGCAACCCTCACCTGTTCGGGGACTGGGGGGGCGCCCAGACATGGCTGACAAAGCACGGCATGTATCTCAATGTCGCGCTCAACGAAGAATACATGGCCAACGTCACCGGCGGCCGCACAAAAGACAACGTGCTAGCCGGTCAGGTGGCGGCCGAACTGGATGTGGATTGGCAGCAGCTTGCAGGCGTCAAGGGGCTGTGGACGCATCTCCTCGTGATTAACGGACACGGGCGCAGCTTCAGCCATACACTGGGTGATTCAGTTACGAATCCGGAACAGATTTATGGTGGACGTGGTAACGTCGTCGCACATCTTGTCGCGATGTATGCGGATAAATCCTTCCTGAACGACCGCATCATCCTGTCCCTTGGCGATATTCCGACAGGCAGTTTCTTCGCCTTTGATTACGTCGCCTGCTCCTTCATGAACGTTTCGGTGTGCAGTAACTTCGCTCCCGGAAAATATGTTCCCGGTGGGCGCGACTGGCCATCAGGCAACCTGGGTGGCGTACTGCGTCTGCGCCCCACAGAGCAGACCTACATCATGGCGGGCGTCTTCGCGGTCTCTCCCCACAGCTACAATGGTGGCATTTCAGGCTGGGCCATGGCCCAGAGCGGGCTCGGGAAAGTCTCGTCGCAGATCGAAATCGGCTGGATGCCCTCTTTCGGCAAAGACAAACTGCGCGGCAATTACAAGATCGGCGCCTGGTACGATAATTCGCGCTATCCGAACCTTTATGAAGACATCCACGGCAACTCCTTTCAGGCTACGGGACTGGACCGGCGCTATGAAGCCGGGATGACCTCAGCCTGGTTCATGTTCGACCAGATGCTTGTCCGCAACGGACCGGGCGTAACAGACGGGCTGATCGTGATTGGTGGCGTCGGATATGCGCAGGGCAATCTCGTTGCCATGCGGGACCACGAATGGATCGGCCTCGTCGATAGCGGAACCGCCTGGCACCGGAGCGGCGATCAGGCCGGTATCATGTTCCAGCACATGGACATGAGCCATACCGTGACCCTTCAGCAGGAATCCTCACTCGCGCTCGGACTGCCCTATCTGGCCAATCAGTGGGGGCCTGTTTACGGGGTGCAGCACTGGGAAAATGTCTATGAGGCGTTCTACAGCACCCACATCATGCGGGGCACAACCCTGCAGGCTGATTTCCAGTACCTTCAGCGTCCGGGTGCAACGACGACGTTCAAGGACGCCGCAGTTATCGGCGGGCAGTTGACGGCGAATTTCTGAGATCCTCCACCAAGGGAGGATCCAAAGAGTTCGCTCAGCGGTCCGTCAGGGTTTTGAGAAACGCAATAATGGCCTCGCGATCATGCGGGGTCATGGCGGGCTGCTCGCCGGGCTTGCGGTCAAACGGAGCGTCAGTCGTGTCCAGATTGGCGCGATACTGGACCGGGATATCGTTATACGCCTCGACATGTCCCGTCTTTGAAACCGGATAGAAGCGCTTGGGTTCGAGGTCGCGGAGGGCGTAGAAATCAAGCACGTCCTCCAGCGAACGAAAAACCCCGTTATGGAAAAAAACCTTGCGTGTGGCCACATTCCGCAGCGTCGGCGTGGTGAACATCCCGCAATAAAGGCTCAGAGCGGTTCGCCCATCCGCCTGACGGTCACAGACCCCCAGATCATAGGAATTCGGGTCATGATTCGCCTTGAGCGCCATGTTACGCGGCGCGCCCAGGGCTTCATACTGGTGATCCGTAAAAAGCGGCGGCAGGCGCGTGCTGGCGACCGTATCGACATGGCACGCCGCACAATTGCCTTTTGCGGGATCGTTAAAGGCCAGATACCCCTCCCGTTCCAGAGGGGAGAATTTTTCATGCCCTTCGAGCCAGCCATCGAATTTACTGTTGTAGCGATGAAAGGCCGGGTCTTCGATCTGATACCGGGCCATGGCAAAAATCGCTTCAGCCAGCAGAAGTGAAGAAGACGCATTGGCGCCAGCACCCGCAAGCTGTTTCAGTGTGTCCGAATAGGGCGCATGAATGACGCGCTCCGTCACCTTTTCAGGCGTCGAGGCCATTTCTGCGGGATCATAAAGCGGGCCGAGCGCCTGCTCCTGCAGGGTGTCGGCACGGCCATCCCAGAACAGCCCTCCCTGCGGCACCATATTTGCTGATGCAGCACCCGGATTGGCAGCATTTTTGCCGCCACGCTGTGTAGCCGCCGCATTGGCCACGATGGCTGGCGCGGCTTCGCTGGTCGGATTATCGGGACCGATGCTGAAATTGGGGTTCCGCTCGGCATAGGTCAGGGTCGGAATGGAGCGCCGTCCCTGAAGATCCAGATGCGCACCACCCAGAAAAACAGGTGTTGCAGCCGAGGATGCGTAATGATTTCCGGGTTCATGACACGACGCGCAGGACAGTCGTCCAGACCCGGAAATCAGAGGATCGTGAAAGATCTGTTTCCCGATTTCCGCCATCTGCGAGAGCGGATGAACATCCGGTCGCCGCAACGGCACAGGACAGGGATTGCTGCCATCCTCTGCGGGAAGGCAGGAGCCCGTCTGCTGCGCCAGGGCGCTTCCCGTCCAGAGAAGCGCCAGAAGAGTGATGCGACCCAGAACGGGCCGCATCCGATGGTGAAAATCAGGCATAAAGATCAGAGGTAGCGTGAAAACATGGAGAAGATCGAGGACAGCAGGGAGGAGAAATAACCCTGCGCGTTGTCGTTGGAAGCCGTGTCACCCGAGTGATGGCCAAACGGTGAGTCATCATGCCCGGAAGACTGATGGCCACCGCCATGGTGGGGGTGACGGGTTGCAACGATATCACCCGTGTTGTCGTCGAGTTCAAGCGTTTCCGTGTTGGGGTCATGACGGAAATCGAACAGATCGTCGATCTTGCCAGCCGTGGCGTCAAAGGACCCCTGCCCCAGACGCTTGCCGCCGAGCCAGTTGTCTTCGATGAAGCGCGCGATGGAAGCCTGGGTCGTCAGGGTATGGCTGACGAAGTTCTGCTTGGCCCAGGGTGAAATCACGATCAGCGGGATACGCGTGCCGGGTCCGCAACGACCATTGACCGGCTTTCCGCCAACGCCTGTCGGAGCCGTACCGGTACCGCAGATTCCCGCGCCACCCAGCTGGTCCGCAGCAGCATCGAAAGAGCCGTGTGTCGGCGCGACATAGGCATGGTCATACCAGCCGTCGGAGTCATCATAAGCGATCAGAATCGCCGTATCCTGCCATTCCGGTAGCTTCTGAACGGCATTGACCACATCAACCACACCAACCTGCTCGTCCAGCGGGTCGGAATAGCCGGCGTGACCGTCCTGATAGGCGGGGAGCTTCACGAAAGACACGGCAGGCAGGTTGCCGGCTTTCACGGCGGCGTAGAAATCCTTCAGATCATATTCATGATTTGCCGGTTCCTTTTTCGCCGTCCCAGGAACGTAGCTGTATCCGATGGAACTGACCGAGGCCGGGCGGGCATGGGTCGGGTTGGACGTGCTGAGGTAATACTGGAACCAGTTGTGATGCGGGATGTAGTCCGCAACGTTTTCGGACACGATGCTGGAATATGTCGTGCGCGAGCAACCCGTTGACCCATCCGTATTGGAGGCGGTGAGGTCAAAGCCTCCCATGAAGCCGCCCCAGGTGATGCCACGCTCGTTCAGCAGATCGCCGATATTACGACCCGTCATCATGCCCTGATTGGTCGTGGAGGAGCAGGCATCGTAGCCGGGGTCGATGTCATTAACCATCGTCCAGCCACCCTGTCCGTCAGCCACATAGGCGGACGACTTGGCAACGGTGGACGGCTTCTGCGTGGTCGCCAGAAGCTTCAAACCGTTCGTCTGGCCGGAAACGACTTCAAGCGCACCCGGCGTCGAAGGACCATAGGTGTCGGTATAGGCATTGTCGCTCATCGCAAAGCGCTGTGCATAACGCCAGTACGCCGTGACCGTGTTGCCATCGTAATAGCCGAGAACCTGCCCCTTGGTGCCGAAAGCGCCAACGCCGCCGGATGTTCCACGACCGGTATAAAGCGGGAAAAGGTCCGCCTTGCCGTTGTCATAGGCCATCTGTTCGGCCGTATAGGCATGATTCTGGTCAGCCGTGCTGGCCTGCGTGCGATCCAGACGGAACGGAAGCGCTGCGTCAGATCCGTTGGCCGCATTGGTGTTGGGGTTCTGCTCCAGCAGTCCCTGCGAAAGCAGGTTGTTGACCGTCGGCGTACCGGGGCGCGCCCTGAAGCCCGGCTCTCCCGTAGGGTTCGCAGCCTTCGGATAGGTGGCGAAGTAATGATCGAAGGAGACGTTCTCCTGATAGATCACCACCAGATGGCGAATGGGCGTCCGCGTCTCGGACCCATGCTGGAATGAACCCTGATTCTGGTTCTGTCCCTGATCATTCCAGGGATTCCAGCCACGGGCCTGGCTGAGGGCAGGAGCGGCAACGGACAGGGAGAGAAGAACAGACAGTGCAATTTTGGTGCGCTTCGCAGACACGTCGCGGAATCTTTCATGATGCACGGCATGACCGGAGCAGGGTGCCAGAGGTTCAGGTGAACACCGCCTTGACCGGCTCACGCCAACACAGTGGATGAGACAGTGCGTTAACTAAATGAAAGCCTTTGAAAGAAGTGTTATGGTTTCGTGAAAAACGATATCCTTTGACACATCAGTGTCACGGAGCCTCTCCCGACGCCGGATCGAAATGAAACGTCGGCTTTAACTGGCCCGAAACAGGGGCCGCCGGCGGGGCAGGCACCGGCATCACCGGCGCCGTTGCCCCCTGCGGCTGGGACTGCAGCTGGGGGACAGTCTGAACAGGATGTTTTACAAAAACCGGAGCGAGACGCCGCACACTTTGCCCGCGCCGGAGAATCACCCCGGTCGCGCTGATCTCCGCAACATTCCAGTCGCCCACACGCTCTCCCACACCCACAACCCTGCCGCGACTGCCAGCGGCGCCGGTCCGGATGATCGCCCGCCATCCTCCCGGACGACCGGAAATCCCCACAACCTGCGGCTCCCCCGCCTGCACAGCGCCCCTGCCCCGGGGCTGCCGGTCAGGCTCAAACAGGGGACGCCCCAGAATAGAGTCGACATCAACCTTCTGCGGTTCCTTTGACGGTTGGGCACAGGCCTGCCCCATCAGCAGGAGGCTCGCGAACAGACCGACCTGAGACCATCGACCCAACATCATTCTGAAACGCCTCTTCTCCGAACCGGCCGCATTTTCCGCCCTCATCTCCTCACTCCCCCGCCGGAGCGGCGAGCAGCGGGCGCACCAGAATGGCGGGCCAGAGCGCCCCTCCGTCGACGCGCTCCATCCGGATGCGGACCAGCATGGGAAGCCCCCGGCTTTCCCATGTTTTCTGCCAGACATAATGTCCCTCAACGACGCCGTAATAGGAAAATTCAACGCGCCCTACGTCGCGGGCCAGCGTTTCTTCATGCGGAATTTCAGGTTGCAGAGCGCAGTCCGCCCGGCGGAACCGCCGCCAGCGCAGAACCAGCCGTTTGCCCGCATCCACGCCCAACCCCACCTGAACCTGCCTGCCATAACCGCCCTGCTCCGGCAGCCACGACACGAAACCAAGCCGCTCCGCATCACCGGAAAAAAGAGAGGCGCCCCGGCCATCAGGCGTCTCCGCACGCTCGATCAGACGACGCAGGGCCTCTTCCGCCCCCTGAAACGTCGCTTCGTCGCCATAGCGTCGCTCCGCCTGTGACCAGCCCCGCGTTCCCACACCCACACCCTGCCAGAGGGCGACGGACAGCAGCCCGAACACGACCGTCACGACCAGAATTTCCAGCAGCGTAAAACCGTCTTCTCCCGAATCAGACCCCAGACCTAGCTTCATTCCTGCACCGCAGCCCCCACTGCCCTCCCCGACAGAGACACAGACCGCGCCGCGCCGTCTTCCCACACCCGCACCTCCACCGAAAACAGCCCCAGTGACGCCCGCTCCCCCCGCGCCGGAGAAACCGCAATCTGGCGGATATCCACACTGGAATGATAATGCGGCGGGATGTCATAGGTCTGCGAACCCGGCCGGAAAGACGGCATGGCCAGCGCACCCTCCAACTGCGACCTGGCCACAGAAAGCAGACGCAGACCATGATCCGCCCGTCCCCCACCCGCCAGCCCCGCTTCGATCGAGCCTAGCATGGCAGCCAGGGCAAAACCCGCGATCATCAGGGCCACGATGACTTCCAGCAGAGTGAAGCCCTGATCCTGGCGCAAAGTGCGGACCGGTCGTTCAGCGCTCATCAATCTGGATCCGTCCCGTCACGTCGCTGAAGCGGACAAGGGCAGCATGATGCCCCAGAACAACCATCAGCGGCTCCCCCGTCACGCGCCCATCCGCCATGAACCGGTAAGACGCCCGCGCCATCATCCCGCCAGAGACCGTCGGAACAAACACCCGCGCAGGCTTGTGAATGCGCGTCGTCCGGAGTGTGTGCCCCTCAACCGTCAGGAACGTCCCCTCCGCGCTGTCCAGCAGAACCGTCACGGTTTCACCGCGGGTTTCAGACAGATCCTGCGCCTGATGCAGAAGATCCACGACCTGTCGCCGCGCCACGGAAAACGACAGTGCCTCACTCCGCAGCGGTCCCCGCTCCAGCGCAACACCCAGCAGGATTCCGGCAATGGCCAGCACCACCATGATTTCCAGAAGGGTAAAACCGGCCTCCCCCCGGCTCTGTGCGTCAATGTGCAAGATCATTGAGGCTCAGCATCGCCAGAAGCAGCGCGGAAACAATTCCAGCCACCAGAACGCCCATGATGATGGTAATCGCCGGGACGAGAATGGCCAGAAGACGCTGGATGATGACGCGGCTTGCATCCTCGTGAATATCCGCAGACCGCAGTGCAATGGCCGAAAGCTGTGCCGTTTCTTCACCCACGCGCAGAAAATGGATCATGGCTTCGGGAAAAACCTTCGTCCGCTCCAGAGAATAGGCCAGGCCCCGCCCCTCGCGCATGTCCCGCGTGGCCTCGCTCACACACGCCGCGCCCGCCGTATTGCCAATCACCCCTTCCGTGATCCTCAGAGCCCCCACAATAGGCACACCGTTCTGCATCAGCGTGCCGAGCGTGCGGGTAAACTGGGCGGCCATGATCTCCAGCAACAACGATCCGAGGATCGGAACCCGCAGCAGAAAACGGTCAAAGACAAGCCGCCGCTCAGGCTTCCGAAGCGCTGCGTGAATACTGACGCCCGCAATTCCGAAAGCGACCAGCAGCACCAGCCCCCAATGCGTCAGGAAACTGCCCGTCGCAATCACGATCCGCGTTGCAAGCGGCAGGGTGGCGCCATTTTCCTCAAACAGAGGCACGAACTGCGGCAGCACCTGCGTCAGCAGAAGCACGATCGAAAACACGGACGCCACGACCAGAACCGCCGGATAGATCATCGCGGACTGGATGGTCGCCCGCAGCTTTCTCTCCCGTTCGAGCAACTCCGAAAGATGCAGCAAAGCCTCTCCCAGCGCGCCCCCCGCTTCCCCGGCCCGGACCATGCCCACATAGAGTTTCGGAAAGACGGAGGGCATGGTCTCAAGGGCCTCGGCAAAGGCCTCACCATCCCTGACCCGGTCCCGCAACGCTCCGATGACCCGACCATTGCGCGGCCCCACGGCCGTTTCCCCCAGAAACCTGAGGGCACGGTCCAGATCGAGCCCGGCGGTCAGCATGGTTGCCAGTTTGCGGGTAAAATCCGCAACCTCCGCAGGCCGCAGCCGAAGCGTATGGCGTCGCCCCAGCAGCACCCGCACACCACCCTGCACTGCGCCCCGCCGCGTTGCGGGCGCAACCTGCACGACCATCAGTTTCTGGCGTTGCAGCCGCTGCATCACCTGCTGTTCCGTGCTGGCAAGCATATCGCCATGCACCAGCCGCCCGTCCGGACCAACCGCGCTGTAGTGCCACGTCTCGGAAGGACCCGATGCCGCACTCATCCGTCATGCCCGATGATGCGCGAAACCTCTTCAAGGGACGTCTCGCCTTCAAGCGCCAGTCTCAGGCCCGCCTGAAACAGCGTTTCCATTCCTGCCGCAACGGCTGCCTGTTCGATCTCGGAATGGTCCGCCCCAGCCATGATGAGGCGGGAGATCTCCCGCGATGTCGGAAGAAATTCCGCCACGGCACTGCGGCCGCTATAGCCGGTCTGACGACACTCCGCACAGCCGACCGGATGCCACAGCGTGTGCGACGCCCCCGGATCAAGACCCAGACGATGCGCCAGTGCCGGATCGACAGCTTCGGGACGGCGACAGTGTCCACACAGCCGCCGCACAAGCCTCTGCGCCAGAATACCGCGCAGAACGGCCGTCATGAGATAGTCTTCCAGCCCCATGTCCCGCAGTCGCGTCACCGCCGCCGCAGCCGAATTCGTATGCAGCGTGGACAGCACGAGATGCCCGGTCAAAGCTGCCTGAACGGCAATCTGGACGGTCTCGATATCGCGGATCTCGCCGACCATGATGACATCAGGGTCCTGACGCAGAATGGCGCGGAGCAGACTGGCAAATGTCAGCCCAATGGCCGGCCTGATCTGAAGCTGGTTGATCCCCGAGAGCTGATACTCCACCGGGTCCTCGACCGTCATGACATTGCGTTCGGTCGCATTGAGCCCGGCCAGCCCCGTATAAAGGGTGGTGGTCTTGCCCGAACCTGTTGGCCCCGTCACCAGAACAATCCCGTTGGGCATCTCCAGCGCAGAGCGGAACGCCGCGATGACGGAGGGCGCGAGGCCCAGACGGCTGTAGTCGAAACTGACGGTCGTCCGGTCCAGAACGCGCAGGACAACTGTCTCCCCATGCAGCGACGGAACGGTCGAGACCCGGAAATCCACCTCATGCCCGCGCACGGCCAGCTTGATGCGCCCGTCCTGCGGCAACCTGCGCTCCGCAATATCCAGCTTTGCCATGATCTTGATGCGCGACACGATCGCCGCGGCCAGACGCGGGCTCTGGCTGTCCACCTCATGCAGAACGCCGTCATAACGATACCGGACCACAAGCCGGTCCTCGAAGGGTTCGATATGAATATCCGACGCCCGCGTTTCCACCGCCTGGAAAATCAGCTGGTTCACCAGCCGGATAATCGGCGCCTCGCTGGCAAGATCCTTCAGCCGGTCCGTATCGTCCTCCGCGGCAGACCCTTCCGCATCGAAAGCACCCTGCCCTTCGGAGCCGTCCGCGCCGTCCTCAGGATAAAGCCGGTTCAAAATCGCCGAAATATCCGACGGCCGTCCCACCTCACGCCGGACCTCACAGCCCGTGGCGAGTTGAACAGCAGCCGACGTATAATCATCCAGCGGATCTGCCATGGCCAGACGCAGCGTGCCGTGTGCGCAGTCCAGCGGAACGGCCCGTGCCTGATGCAGGAACCGTGACCCCAGATCGTCGGGCAGGACCGGTTCCTGAACGGTGGCCAGATCCTCCGGCGTCAGAACCGTTACGTCCAGCGTGGCCGCATAGGTTGCGGCCAGATCGCCCTCGCTGACCAGACCGAGCTGGAGCAGAACAAGCGCCAGAGACTGTCCGGTCTCGGTCGCGACATTGCGGGCCCGCTCCAGCGCGCGACCTTCGCAGACGCCACGCTCGCTCAGCGCGGCCTCAAGGCGCGTGTCAGCCGGGAGCATGGCGAACTCCGGTTGCCGGGCCGGGCGGACGCCCGCTTCTCACGTGCTTGTCGTGCGATTGCAAATCCGCCAGTGTCCCATCGCCATGACCGTTTCCCTGCTTGTTGCCGTTTTCCTTCTGGCCCCAGTTGCGGGGAGTTTCCTGGGCGTGCTCATACGCCGGATCCCGAGGGGGGAAACCGTGGTCTCCGGCCGCTCGCATTGTGAAAGCTGCCATGTTCCGCTGTCTGCCCGCGACCTGATCCCGATCCTGTCCTATGCGGCGCAGAAGGGGCGATGCCGTCACTGCAAGAGCCGGATTACCCCAGACCATCTCTGGATCGAACTTGCAGCGCTCACCGTGCCCGCCATGGCCCTTTTGACCCGCGTGATCGCCGGTCATTTTCAGGATCTCCCCTTCCGGCTGGCCGACTGGGACGCGTTGTCCTTTGTGGGAGACTGCATCCTCGGCTGGGGGTTGCTGGCCCTCTCCGTGATCGACCTCACCTGCCTGCGGCTTCCCGACATGCTGACGCTGCCGCTGCTTCTGATGGGGCTTGTGGAAGGATATGCCACAGCCGGAACGGACGGCGTGCTCGACCGTGCGCTCGGGAGTGCGGCGGGGTGGCTGATCTTTGCACTCATTGCCGCCGGATACCGGATGATCCGTCACAGGCAGGGTCTCGGAGGTGGGGACGTCAAGCTGCTGGCCATGGGCGGAGCCTGGGTCGGGCTGGGCGCGCTGCCTGTCGTCATCGGTGCGGGTTCGGCCTTGGGTATCGTGCTGGCTCTGGCAACGGCCATGCGCTCGGGGCGCTTCAACATGACGATCCTTGTTCCCTTTGGCCCGTGCCTTGCCGCGGCGATCTGGCTGGCGCGTCTCATGCTATGCCGTTCGTGATCCTGACATGATCCTGCGATGACTTACCCGATGCCCTGATGCAGGGGCAGAGAGGTTTTCGAACTGTCATGAATTTATAATATTCCAACCCTGTCATCGTGCAGGGGTGCAATGATATTGCCTCGCGAAGCTTTTCATTGCCTTTCATGTGGACCGTTTCATCAGGTGGCCCCTCCCCGCTTTTCCCATGTTCTGTCTTAACGCATGATCCTGTCGATACCGGGGCCTGAGGCTGTTTTCCGCTGGTGGGTGAGCCGTATGGCGGAGCTCCTGCCTGCCGCCCTGAGGCGGGACCAGCGGCAGGATCTGCGCCTCCCGGTCCGGCGGGACGGAACCCTCGAGCCCGGCAGCCTGTCCCGCCTTCCGCGCCCGGCCTCCCGCAAGAAGAGCCTTCTTTCAGCCCGTCCCGCGCCGGTCTGCCTTGTCCTGCCTGCCGGTGCCATCCTTTCGCGTGAACTCACTTTACCCCGCGCAGCCGCCCCCCATGCGGTGCAGACCATCGGCTACGATCTGGACAGGCTGACCCCGTTCCGCCCCGAAGACGTCGTCTGGACTGTCACGCCAACGGGGAAAGCCTTCCCCCTGCGTAACGGTCAGGTGGGCTTCCGCCTTCTCGTGGCACCACGCCGTACCTTTGAAGCGGCGATGCAGGAACTGGCAGAGCATGCCGTTATCCCGACACATCTGCGGTGCGAAGGGATGGAAGGCGTCCTTCCACTTGGCACGCCCTCGAAAGTCAGGAAAATCCGGCCTTCCCTGCTCGTCCTGCTGGGTCTTGCCCTGATCGCAGCTCCCTTCATCCGTCAGGAGATCTCGCGTCTGCGGCTCGATCACGCCCTTTCCGCGCTGTCCACAGAAAAGCAGCAGGCCGAGGCGCTGCGACGGGACATCGCCGGTTTCACACAGGGGCCGGCCGCCATCCGCCGGGAAGAACACAGGCTGGGATCGTCCCTCCTCGTGTTGCAGACGCTCACGCAGGCCTTGCCGGAAGATACGTTCCTGACGGAACTGCATCTCCATGAGCGTCATGTCTCCCTGGAAGGACAGTCCGCACAGGCCACGCAACTGATCGGTATTCTGGAGCATCGCGCCGCGTTTTCGAACGCAGCTTTCTCGGGGC
This sequence comes from Gluconobacter albidus, assembly GCF_002723915.1. GTDB lineage: Bacteria > Pseudomonadota > Alphaproteobacteria > Acetobacterales > Acetobacteraceae > Gluconobacter > Gluconobacter albidus. Next base: position 34,849 of record NZ_BEWL01000002.1, on the reverse strand, counting down.
CGATCACACGCTCCGAAGACCGTCGGCAGGATCTCTTCACCCTTCATGCTGACGCTCCGGGCTGATCCTGATGTCCGCTTCAGCCTCACCCCCCATGTCCGGTCTGCCCGACGGACGAAAAGGACGTCTCCTCGCCCTCGGCATGACGTTCGTCCTGCTCGTGCTGGTCGCATCCGGCGCATCCCTTCTGCTGAACCAGTATGCCGAGGGACAGGCCGATCTGGCCGAACAGCAGGACATCCTCGCCCATACGCAGATCCTCGTGGACACCCTGCCCGATCTTGAAAAACGGGCCCGGACGGCATCGCTTCAGGCCCGTGGCAGCACGCTCCTGATCAGTGAAACCTCGCAGGAAACGGCCCTTGCCCGCCTCCAGCAGATCGTGCACGACGCCGCCCTCGAGGGGCAGGCCCTGCCGACGAGCATGGAACCGCTCCCCGTCTCGCGCACCGGAGCGTTCGAGCGGCTCGGCGTGAGGGTTTCCCTCACCACATCCTATGCCGTACTGGTCCGTCTTCTGGACGCCCTGGACCACAGTACCGCTCCGCGCCTGCTGGTCGATGATCTCCGGATCGACGTGTCCGGCAACCCGCAGGCGATTGACGAAACGGCTGAAGGGCGCGCCCTGGATGCGTCCTTCACCATCCTTGCGCTGCGCGACCCCCGTTCCATCGCGGCGTCCACCGCCCCCCGGCCATGATCCCTTTCCGCCGACAGAACAGACTGAGAGACAACGTGCCTGCTTCCCTGTCCCCTGCCATCTCCGGGATGTCCCGCCGTTTCCTCCTCATGGCAGCGCTCCCGCCGCTGGCTCTGCTGGCGGGCTGTTCGTCCACGCCACCACACCTGACACCCCTGCCGGTCTCGAAACATCTGTACGGCCAGACGGCCACGCCCCGCGTTGACGGTCCGGTCGGGAGCATGGAATCCGCCCGGGGCGGCATGCTGAGTTATGGCCGGGCCTCCGGCACCCGCCAGACGGGCGGTGGCGCCTCTGAAAATGGAACCCTGACCCTCAATTTCGTGGATGCCGATATCCAGTCGGTTACGGACGAAATTCTCGGGCGGCTGCTTCAGGCCAACTATCTCGTTGATTCAAACGTCCACGGCACCATCACCCTGCGTACGCCGCATCCGCTGCGTCAGGACCAGCTTCTGCCGGTTTTCCGGACCGCACTCGCGGGCGCAGGCGCGGCGCTGGTCGAGGAAAACGGCATTTACCGCGTGACCACCCTTGCGGGCACGGCGGGAACCGGCGGTGGAACGGCAGGCAACACGATCGTTCCGCTGCGCTACACTTCGGCTGAAAGTCTGGTGAAGGCGCTTCAGCCCATCCTCAAGGGCGGGGACCACATCGTTGCGGCCCCGGCGGGAAATGCCGTCGTGATTTCGGGCGATCCCGCCACGCGGGCCTCTCTGGAAGAACTGGTCCGGACATTCGATTCCGATGTGCTGGCCGGACAGTCCTATGCCCTGTTCCCCGCAACCAGCGGCAATGCCAGCGAAGTCTCGCAGGCCCTTCAGGCTGCTCTGGGCAGCAAAAAGGAACAGGCGCTGGCAGGCCGGATGCAGGTCGTGCCCATGCCACATATCGAAGCGGTGATGGTCATTGCCGCAACCCCCGCCCTTCTGGATCAGGCCCGTCGTGCCTTTTCCGTCATCGAGGCGCAGCGTCGCAGAACCGTGCGGAAATGGAATGTGTTCTACATCCAGAACAGTCGGGCGAACGACGTGGCCTATGTTCTGCAACAGGCCTTCACCCCAGGCCATGTCACGGCCGTCCCCACGGCAAAAGCCCAGCCCTCCTCTTCAGGCTTCCAGAGTTCCTCGTCCGGTTCCGGGAGTTCGGGAAGTTTCGGCAGCGGGATGGGCTTCGGGTCTTCAGGCGGCGGCACATCCCAGCAGGGCAACCAGCTCTCCGGTTCCGGTCAGAACAGCCCGTCTTCGGACGGCCAGTCCGGCCAGACGCAGACCGCACAGGATGGAATTTCAAATAATCCCCTGCTCGGGGGGCTGGGTCTGGGCAGTTCGGGCAACAGTTCCGAAACGTCGGAAATCCGCATCATTCCCGACAGCCAGAACAATGCCGTTCTGGTCTATGGCACGGCCAACGAGATGGAAACCGTGGCCTCCATGCTCCGCAAGGTGGACATCATGCCCCTTCAGGTTCGCGTGGATGCCACGGTCGCCGAAGTGACGCTGAATGACTCGCTCAATTACGGCACGCAGTTCTTTTTCAAGTCGGGCGGAATAAACGGTATTCTCAGCAATGCGTCCCAGTCCCTTGGAAGTGCCAATCTGGTGTCGTCGCAGCTCTCCAGTTCGTTCCCCGGTTTCGTTCTCGGCGGGTCGGGACAGGGGGGCGCGCCCTTCGTCATCAATGCGCTCCAAGCCGTCACGAAAGTGCGCGTCCTGTCCTCGCCTGAACTGATGGTCGTGGACAACCAGGCCGCCTCCCTGATGGTGGGCGACATGGTGCCGTATCTGACCGGCTCGACCACCGGGGTTCTGACGTCGAATTCCACCATCACGAATTCGATCAACTATCAGCCCACGGGCGTGATTCTTCAGGTCACCCCCCATGTCAGCAATGGCGGGACGGTCACGCTCGACATCTCCCAGCAGGTCAGCTCCGTGGCTTCCAGCACGACGACAACCGGCAGCGGGTCCATCAACAGCCCGACCTTCTCACAGCGTCAGGTCACGTCGCGCGTGGTCATCGCGGACGGTCAGACGGTCGGACTGGCCGGGCTGATCTCGGACACGTCCAACCGCAACAACAGCGGAATGCCCTGGCTGAAGGATATTCCGCTCCTTGGAATGCTGGGCGGAAACCAGACCAACACGCGAAACCGCACGGAACTCCTGATCCTCATTACGCCCCATATCATTCACAGCCAGAGCGAAGCCTACGCCCTGACGGAAGATCTGCGCGAACAGCTTCTTCACGCAGCACTCCTGCCGGCTGAAATGAACGGCATGCCCCCGACCGGCTCGGCAGATCCGCAGCACCGCATTCTCAAAGCGGTCGGACTGCACGACTGACATGCCGGCCGGCACCCCATCGCTCCCCTTGCCTCCACGCGGCCCGCTGCGCGGACGGGAGGCGGGGTTTGCGCTGCTACTGGTGCTCTGGACGCTTGCTTTTCTGGCCCTGATCGGCACGCAGGCCCTGATGCTGGGCCGCGCGTCCCTGAACCTCGAAAGCACGGCACTCTGGAAAGCGCGACTCCAGACAACGGCAGACGCCGCCATCACGACGGAACTCTACGCCGTCGCCACGGGGCGCACGCGCCCGAAGGGCCAATGGTCTTCCAGTCCTGAGGCCACCGAGTTTCAGGTCAGAACGCGCAGTCAGATCCGACGGGACAGGATCAATCCCAACATTGCCAGTCAGCCGCTGATGGCAGCGCTCCTGATGACGCAGGGTTTTTCATCCGATCAGGCCGCCTCTCTGGCAGCCACACTTCTCGGGTGGCGCAGTGAAGGGTTTCATGTGGCGGACAGAGCCTCGGGCTGTGTGTCACAGGGGCTGCCGTTTCATGATCTGGATGATCTTTCGGCCGTTCCTGGCATGACGCCCCTGTTGCTTGAGGGGCTGGAGCCGCATCTGTCCTTTGCCCAGCAGGAGTTGCCCGATCTCCACACCGGCGATCCGTCCGTCCGGAAGGCTCTGCTGAAATCCGGGATTTCAAGTGGCGCGGATCAGACGGATCCGAACAGCGAAGGAAACGGCGGCGTCCTTGTTTCCGTGGACGCCTTCGTCTTCCATGGCGCTTTCAGGATGTGGCGTCATGCCGAGGCTGTTATGCTTCCTGATGAACGCCCCATTCCCTGGCGTCTGGTCCGTCTGGAAACCATGACGCCAGACAGCACTCCCTCAGGGATTGCAGATCATTCCTGATCCCGCCTCGCCCCGGCCGTTCGGTCCGTGGGAACAGAGGTCATAGTCATGCCCCTCCCGCTCCGAAGGGGCATGGTAGACATAGGCATGGTTCCAGGGATCGGACGGAACAGCGCCGCCCTTCAGATAAGGGCCGTTCCAGTTCTCCACCGATGACGGGCGATGGACCAGCGCGTCCAGACCTTCCTCCGTGGAGGGATAATCGCCCGTATCGAGCTTATACATGTCCAGAACCGTACCGATCCGAGCGATCGACTGCTTGACGACGGACTGGCGGGCCCCCCCCAGCTGGCGCAGTGCGGCCGGTGCCACAAGCCCGACCAGCAGGCCCAGAATGGCCAGAACCACAAGAATTTCCAGAAGGGTAAAACCGGCATCATCGCGACGCTCGGCACGGGAGACCTGTCTGGGACATGACATTTTGATGACGTACCTTTTTTAACCGTTCGTCAAACGGTACTAAAGCTTCGGACCTTCTCTGCCCAGCGCATGATGGGGGTCACGGTGCTGTCTTCATAATTTCTTCATTCCGGACAGAGTGTCCCGACAGGTCTGCCATGCCCGCTCCCCTTCTGGCCTGCATGCTCGCGGCCGCCATCCGGTACGATCTTCCTCCGCGGGTTCTGCCTGCCATATGGGAAGTCGAACGCGGCGCCATTGGCCTCGTGCATCACAACACGAACGGTTCCGACGATCTGGGGCTGATGCAGATCAACACGCAGTGGGTCGGACTTCTCTCCCAGATCACCCGCATGCCGGCCACCCAGACGGCTGCGCGTCTTGTGTCGGACGGATGCTTCAATATCGCCGCTTCGGCTCTTATCCTGCGAAGTTACCTCAACGAAACGCACGGAGACCTTCTTGAGGCCGTAGGAGATTATCATTCCCACACGCCCCAGCTGAATTCCGCTTATCAGAAGCGGGTTCTCCAGCAGGCCAGGCGCCTGTTTGCGGCTGGAAACAGCCCTCAGGAATGATCTCTGCCTGAACATTCAGGCGCGGGAACCGGGACGCGCCGTTCCTGTCTCTTTGATTGCAATTCAGTGAATATTGACGTGTTTTAACCGGAAATGAGTGTTGGCGGATTTTACGTCAGGTTCCGGTCAGACTGCTCAAATATCTCTTTCTTCAGGCCGAAACGACCATGAGAACTGCAACCGCAGAGGGTGGAAAGTTCGGACAAGAGGGTAAGTAACACCTTGCTCTCTGATCGCAGATTTTCTGATGTGGAGAGCAGCATGTCCACGGTTGACAGTTACAACACAACATTTAGCCCGACGAGCACGGGCGACCTCAACACTTCAGCGACCGGCCAGAACCTGAGCATGGAAACGGCACAGGAAATGGAGCAGGCCCTGATCCAGCTCCTGCAGGAAATGGAAGCCAGCGGCAACGCCTCAGGTACGGGTTCGTCCGACACAGGGTCTTCGACGCCCACACCTGTTGGAAACACGGGCCTGTCCCTGACCGGCAATCTCAGCGATGACATGAAAACGCTGAAGACGCTCGTCGACATGAACGGCACGAACGGCAACACCCTGCAGCAGTACGCTCAGGCTGTTTCGTCGGAAGCCAGCCAGCAGGGTAACGGCCTCGATTCTTCCGTTGCGGGCAATATCGGCCGTAGCCTGTCAGATGGCACCTACGACCAAGGTGGCAGCAGCAATGCCATCAAGCAGGCTCTTCAGGGCAACAGCGTCGATGCGCTGAGCAACAACGTCGACACGATTGCGGACGCCCTGCAGTCCGGCAAGTCCGGATCGGATGAGTTCAACAATCTCAATGCCCTGGCCCGCGAAGCCTCGAACGCCGGCAACAGCAACCTTGCCGATGTCGCGAAGATGCTCGCCAGCGAAATTCAGTCCGGCACGTTCAACGGTAGCTCTGCTGCATCCGAACTGAAGTCCGCACTGGGTTGACGCCCGGCATTCTGCCCGGCGCGCCTTCGGGGCGGCGGGAGAATGCAGAGCGTGTACAGGCGTTCGTTACGAACGTCACGGTTTTCGGGAGTTCATGTGGGCTTCCGGATGGCGCCAGGAGAAAACGGCGCTGTTTTCAGTCACCAACAACGTCATGGAGAATAAAATGAGCGGTTCCATCTCTGCCAGCAGCGACTCAACCATGCAGCAGATCATGCAGGAGTCCGAAGCCATGGAAGACCAGAACCTGCAGAAGCAGGAACAGATGTCTGAAATCTCCAACGCCCAGACATTTGCAAACGACTTTGCCCAGACGATGGAAAGCAACGCGAAGTCCGCCTTCACGAAGGACTGATTTCCGCATCGTCGGACATGGCCTGCATGCCGGGGGCAGACCCCGTCGTGCAGGCCATTTTCCGTTTTTGCCACCAGGAGGATCTGTCCTCCCAAGCCGGGATGCATCATGCTGGTTGTTCAGAACGGATTGCACAGCGATGCCGTCATGACGCTTGGCACGGAGCCTGTCATCATCGGTTCCGGCCTGCAGGCGACCATGGCGCTGCTCGATGAGGGCATCGCAGCGCAGCATGTTTCGATAAAGCCGCAGCCTGAAAGCGCGTATCTGCTTCAGGCCCTCGCACCGGATGTTGTTGTGAATATGGTGCCTCTCCCGTCTGGCGAGAGCACGATCGTCACAGCCCCTGCGACGCTACGGCTTGGGCCTGTTTCCCTTCATCTGGGTTCTGATGGCACCCTCGCGTCTTCGCCAGAAACGTTTACGCACGCTGCCGAAGATATTCCCGCCACAAAACGGAAAATCAATCCCACCCTCATGGTTGTGGGGGGAATGGCAACAGCCCTGATGCTTGTTGTGATACAGGCGCTGTCGCATTCGGCGACACCCGCACGCAGGACAGACATGGCCTCCGTGTCCCACACGCCGGATCCGTCAGCAGCCCAGCCCGTCCCACAGTTGGTCAGCGATGCGGAACTGGGCCGTCTCGTCGTGCAAGAGCTGACAAAAAACAATCTTCCCGAACTGAGGGTCAGTGCCTCTTCCGGCGTCATCATCATTGACGGAAGCCTCTCGGCTCAGGAAATGAAGACGTTCCACGAGGTTGAAAAATGGTTCGATGCCTCCTTCGGAACACAGGCCGTATGGGTTTCGAACGTCTCTCCCGCCCCGGCCACACCGCCGGTTGATGTGCCCATTCAGGCCGTCTGGACGGGGAAAAATCCCAATATCGTCGTACATTCTCAGCGCTACCGGGTGGGCACTGAAATTGTCACAGGATTGTCGCTTTTCGAGATACGGAAACATACCGTAATAATGCGCAAGGGTTTACGACCTATTAACTTTAATTACTGATCTGCGGCCCCCCGCAGATGAGGCGGAGACAGGACAGATGGTTCAGAGAGTCTGGTCCGAAGGGACTGTCCGTCTCGACCGCGCTCTGCAGGACCTGTCGCTCCAGCATGATGACAGTCTGCTGAACGACGAAGTTGCCGCCCTTCGCCAGACACTGGCGCCTGAGAACGCGCTGTCTGAAACCATCGACCCACCCACCGTTATCGGCGCGGTCTATGCCCATATCATGCCGCATCTCCGTAACCCCGCGGTTCTTCTGCCGTCGCGCAGGCAGGACCTGCTGCGACGGCTGGAAGAACAGGCCTCCTCGCGCTCAAGCTCGGCTCCTGTCGTCCCCGGGGGACTGGAAACGCTCAGACATGAACTCGCGGCTCTGGAGCAGTTGCTCAAGGCGTCCAACAGTCTGATCGGCGGCTGAAATCGTGGAAAGCGATCAACGCGATCTTTTGCTGTCCCTGGCCTATCTCTACATCTGCTGCGGACGGCCCTGGCGGGCTCTGCCCATGTTGCTGCTGGTGCTCGCCCAGCGCACGGGAGACCATGAATGTCTGCGGATGCTGGCGCATGTCTATACCGTCATCCGCCGCAGTGAACTCGCCCTTGTTGTGCTCGACTGTCTCGACAGGCTTGAGACCACTCCCGATGCGGGCAATGCCCTTCTGAGAGCGCGGGCGCTGCATCAGCTTGGTCGGCTCGACGAAGCGCGCACCTGTTTTGCGCACTATACGCGGCACGCTGCGGCATGAAGCATCTCACGCCCTTTTTCCGGGTCATGAGCCAGCGGCAGGATCTGGCCCTCGTTCTGGTGCTGGTCCTGACGATCGGCATGCTCATCATGCCGCTGCCCGCGGCCTTTGCGGATGTGCTGATCGGATGCAATCTCAGCCTGTCGGTCCTGCTTCTGATGGTGGCCGTCTATCTGCGGTCGCCGCTGGATCTGACAGCGCTTCCCGGCATGATCCTCGTCTCGACCGTGTTCCGGCTGGCGCTTGAAGTCACGGTCACGCGGCTGATTCTCACGACGGCGGATGCCGGGGCGATTGTTGAAACGTTCGGCGAATTCGTCATCGGCGGAAACATCGTCGTCGGTCTCGTCGTTTTCGCCATCGTCACCACGGTCCAGTTCATCGTCGTCACAAAAGGCACCGAACGCGTTGCCGAAGTGGGCGCACGCTTTACGCTTGATGCCATGCCCGGCAAGCAGATGAGCATCGACAGCGATCTGCGGTCGGGCGATATCGACGCAATCGAGGCCCGGCGCCGTCGCACGGAACTGGCCAGCGAAAGTGCCCTGCACGGCGCAATGGATGGCGCCCTGAAATTCGTGAAGGGCGATGCGATCGCCGGGCTGATCATCATCGTGGTCAATCTGGTCGGGGGGATCGGCATCGGTGTGGCGCAGCACGGTATGGCGATCGGCCAGGCCATGCAGACCTACACGCTGCTGACGGTTGGCGATGCTCTGATCTCGCAGATTCCGGCCCTTCTGCTGTCCATCACGGCGGCCGTCGTGGTCACGCGCGTGGGCGGTCATGGCATGGATCTGGGCCGCGATATGGCGACCCAGCTGACGGCCAACAGCAGCGCCCTGCGCGTGGCGTCGGTCGTTCTTCTGGCGATGGGACTTATTCCCGGCTTTCCCAAACCCGTCTTCCTCATTTTGGCGGCAATTTTCTTCTGCGGCAGCCGCCCGGACTGGAAGGGCCTGACGAGCCGCGTTTTCCGACGCTCCGCCGAACCGCATCCCGGCGCGCAGGACGATGTCTTCTCCGACGCCTCACCGGCGGGACAGGCCAGCACGACCCTTCAGGAAAATTTCACCCCCCTGATGGCGATTACTCTCAGCCAGAAGCTGAACGCCACTCTGGACCAGGGACGTCTGACCCGTCTTCTGGCGCGCGTCAGCATGGAAATCGGCAACGATCTGGGCTTCCAGTTTCCCCCGCCCACCCTCCGTCAGCACGACGGCAGCGGGGAGCTGCGGTTTTCAATTGATCTGGAAGACGTTCCCATCGAGGAGCATGAACTGCGCAGGGATTTTCTACTGCTGCACGACGATCCGGTTCATCTGGACCTTGCCGGGATAGAGGGCGAGGAAGGCGTTGCTCTGCTGACCAATGATCCGTCCCTCTGGGTTCCCTCCGTCAGTGAAGGGCGGCTCCGGGCAGCGGGGATCGGGTTTTACGATCATGCCGGGATCATTGCTTTCCGCTTCCGTGCTGCGTTGCGTCGCCATGCCGGGCGTTTCCTCGGGCTTCAGGAAACGCGCCAGATCGTCCAGCGCGTGGAGGCACAATATGCCGATCTGACGCGCGAGGCCACGAAACTGGTGCCCGTCCAGCGTCTCGCCGAAGTTCTCAGGCGTCTCGTGGAAGAAGACGTGTCGCTGCGCAACATGCGCCTTATTCTGGAAACGCTCGTGGAGTGGGGCGAGACCGAAAACAAGGTGCCGATGCTGGCTGAACATGTCCGCAATGCCCTGTCCCGTCAGATCTGCCACCGTTATGCGACGAACCACAGGGCGATCCCCGCGATCGTTCTGTCGCAGGCAACGGACCAGCTTCTGCGGCAGTCCGTCCGCGAGACGCCTGCCGGCTCGTTTCTGGCGCTGGAAGTGGATGCATCCCAAAAACTTCTGGAGGCCGTCCGCGAGCGTCTGGCCAACGCGCCCGGAAAATCCGGCGCGGAAGCGGAAACCACCAAACCCATCATCGTGTGTTCGGTCGACACGCGACGGTTCGTCAGGGGATTCCTGATCCGGAACGGCTTCGACAACCCCGTTCTCTCGTATCAGGACCTTGCCGACGAATTCCCCGTCCATCCCATCGCGTCCATTGGAACGGACGTGTTCGGGGCCGATGCAGTCATTGCCAGACAGCAATGACGGATCAACGGATTTTGCAGGAGAAACGCACATGAGACTGATGATCATGTCCCCCGATAGCGGGTATGCCGACGGCCTTGCCAAAAACCTTCAGAGCGCCGGTTTCGGCGCGGATGTTTTTACGACACTCGACGATGCAAACGAGGCCCTGACGGCTTCGAATTACAGTCTTGTCCTGCTTGATTCCACAAGTGGCGATGGCGTCTACAGCGTCTGGTGGCAGGCGCGCTGTCGCTGCCGGCGACATGACGGCGACGAATTCCTCGTGCTCATCGCCAATTGTCAGGACGAGCGGATCGCAGCTCTCGAAGCGGGCGCGGATGACAGCGTAACGCGTGATGTGAGCCCGCGGGAACTGGTTGCGCGTGTTCGCACCATCATGCGTCGCCCGCGCATCCGTTCGGCAGAGCAGCACCAGTTCAGCGACCTCACCCTCTGTACCGCCACACGCGAAGTGCGGGTCGGCAATCTTGAGCTCACACTCCAGCGCCGGGAGACGCTTATCCTGGAATCACTGATGCGCCGCCGTGGTCATGTTGTGCCCCGGGCCGGGCTTGAGCACGACGTCTATGGCGCGCAGGCCGAGTACTGTCCGAACTCCCTCGAGGTGCGTGTCAGCCGGATCCGGCGGCAGCTTGCAAAGGCACGCTCTCTCGTGACGATCGAATCCGTCCGCGGGGTGGGCTACCGCCTTGCGGCAAGGCTCGACAAGGACATGGGGATGGCACAGTCGCAGGAACTCACGGCATGACGAACGGGGACAGTTTTTCAGTATGATTTCAGGCCGTTCAACACATCGCGCATGGTTCTGGCGAATTACCCGCACAGGCGCCGCATTGCAGGGATCTTTTCTGCTCATGGGCACGGCCGGCATCGGGCTGGCCACGCAAGACGCAGCCGCGCAGGTACAGGCCGCCCGGCACAGCGGGACCATGACGCTGGCTGTCGGAGGAGCGCAGCTGATCCAGCTTCCCCGTGCGGCAGGCAATGTCATGATCGCCGATCCGACGATTATGGACGTGCAGTACACCGATAATGACGGCCTGTTCATCTTCGGCAAAAAGCCCGGCCATACGACGCTCATTGTGCTGGACCAGAGCGGCCAGAAAATGATTTCCGGCGATGTGACGGTAACATTCAACATGGACGCGATGCGCACCATGATTGCAAAGGAAGGCGGCCGGAATGTTCAGGTCCAGATGTCGCCTGAAGGCGTTGTCCTGTCCGGCTCCGTTCCGGATGCCAAAGCCGCCGCCCATCTTGAAGCGCTTGCCAGGCAATACGGCGGAAACGGCGCGAAACTGATCAACCGTCTGACAATCGGCGAGCCGGTCCAGGTCAATCTTGTGGTGCGGGTCGCAGAAGTGCAACGGCAGCTCTCGCAGGATCTGGGCTTTAACTGGACAACGGTTTTCAACGGTGTGGGCTCTTTCGCCATCGGTGCCGCAACGGGCGGACTGAGTGGCGTCCCCAGCGCCATCAAGGCCCTGTCGAGCGCAACCAATGCGCTTTCGGGAAGCTATACGAGTGGAGGGTCTTCCGTGACGGGCACACTGGACGCCATGGCGACGGAGGGGCTTGCGACCATGCTGGCGGAGCCCAACCTCACCACCATGTCCGGCGAGACAGCCAAGTTCCTGTCCGGCGGGCAGTTCCCGGTTCCGATCCCGCAGGGTCTGGGTACTGTCGGGATCACCTACAAAAATTATGGTGTCAGCGTCGATTTTACGCCAACGGTCCTGTCTGACGGGACCATCAGCATGCATGTCGCACCGGAAGTCAGCTCCGTTTCTACCGAAGCGTCGGAAGGCGCGTATTCCATTTCCGGCAGCAGCGTCGTTCCCGCCATCCGCACCAACCGGGCCGATACGACCATCCAGCTTGCATCGGGTCAGAGTTTTGCCATTGGCGGCCTGATTTCAAACGACGCCAGTAATACCATCTCCAAGGTGCCGGGGCTGGCGGATATTCCGGTGCTCGGATCGCTGTTTCGCTCCACGTCGTTCCAGCGCAACGAGAGCGAACTGCTGATCGTCGTCACGGCCTATATCGTTCACCCGTCCGATCGTGTCCCGGCGCTGCCGACCGACTATATCCGTCCGACATCCGCCATCGAGGCGCTGCTGCTCCGACGCTCGGCGGCCGCGGCAACGGATGGGCCCGACCCCACACGCATGCCCCATCTTCAGGGTGCGGCCGGGTTTCTTTACGAATGAGACACGCGCTTTCCGCCCTTCTTGCACTGTCGCTGACCGGCTGCACATTCAGCGGCACCCGTTCGTCCGGCTCGCCGCCTCCGCTTCTGCTGGGCGTCAACCAGCATCGCATTCCTCTTGATGCCGCCAACGCAGACAGTGCGCTCGATACCGCGCTCAGCAGGCTGGGCGATCCCAGCACCGTCCACGCCACGATCAACGGTGCGGACCCGCAGATTACGGCTCTGGTGACGCATGCGCTTGTCCGCGCCGGGGTGGAACCGGCACGGATCCGCGTCGTTCATGATGTGTCGGACACGCTCGTCCTCAGGGCGTATGTCGTAGCCCAACCCGATTGTCGTCAGGCCATCCGACCGTCCTGGACCGGAGACACGTCCGACAGCCTTTATCCCCTTGGACAGTGCCTTCAGGCGGCAGCGCTCGCTGCGGAAATCGCCAATCCGGGAGATCTGCTGGAGCCTGCACATCTGCAACCGGCCAATGGCGCGCGGTTTGGCCGTGTTGTGGAATTGTGGGAGGCGGGGATGGATCGCAATTCGCAGAACAGAACGCCTGCGACGTCGACCTTCCCATCGGCCATGAGCAGTGGCAGCACGGGGGGGAGCACCGGGGGCAGCAGTTCCACACCGACGACCGGAAGCGACAGCCCGGCAGTCCCCTCAGACGCCACGACACAGAGCGATGCGTCTCAGTCCCCCGTTGCGGACGAGGCGGCGTCCACGCCCTGAGCGGCGTGCAGGAGCGTATAGAACCGCATGTTCTGCTGGATCTGTTCGCTGCTGAGGGCGGCCGAACGTGCGGATTGCCGCGCGTCCGACAATTTGCCTTCAAGGGCGTAAACAATCGCCAGATTTCCGTCGATCGTGGAGAGCGAGACGGCTGACGCCCCGCGCTCGACGGCCTGTGTCCGGAGGGTCAGAAGCTCGGCGCGCGCCTGCTGCGGCTGCCCTCCGAGGGCTTCCGAAAGGGCGAGATCATTGGCGGCGGCGATATTGGCGGGGTCGATCCGCAGCGCATCGCGATAACTCTGGCGGGCGCCCTGTGCATCTCCGGAAATTTCATAGGAAATTCCCAGCGCCACACGCAAAGGAGCGGAATTGGGGTTCTGCTGGATCACGGGGAGGAGAACCCCGATCGCTTCCTGTGACCGCTGTGCGGTATTGAGCAACTGGGCGAGCAGCAGCGCAAGACGCACACGCTCGGCAGACGTCGCGTTGGCCTCTGCACCATGAATGGCTTCGATTGCCTCGTTCGTCCGCCCCTGATGCATGAGCGCTTCGGCATAAGGCCCGACATAATCCGGCTGTCCGGGGCGCAGTGCAACGGCCCGGCCGTAAAAGGCTGCGGCGGTGGTCCAGTCTCCGCGTGCGCGTGCGCTGTCGCCGACTTTCATCATGGTCTCGGGGTTTCGCGCCGCCTGCCGCTCCCGCGCGACATCCTGTGCGTTATGCGAAGCGTTTGAAACACAGCCGGCAAGAGGAACCGTCAGCGTGAAAGCAAGGACCACAGCACGTGACGGAAAAGAAACCCGCATGAAAAAACTTTCGTAACGAAGCGCAGACCAGGTTTGGAGGGCGCAATTTACCAAATCTATCAGACGCTGACGATTTCAGGACACATCCTGAAATATGGATTTTTTTTGACAGGTGGCAGGAAGCGGGATTTTCGTCAGACTGTTATGGTTACGTGAAAGCGGAACCGCGCTTTGCAAATGTCAAAACCAGATCAGGATAAAGACAGACTGCTCTCTTACAGAATGAAAGCACGCCGATTTGCCCCTCTGTCCCGGTCTTTCAGCATTTCGGTGATGAGCGCAACATTGAGTTATGGAGAGAGCCAGAGATGCCCGGTAGAATCGGATCCAGCGAAATTGAGCCGCATACGCCTGTAACCCACGCGGGCGGCAGCACCTCCACCCCGCAGAGCGAAATTACGGGTTTCAACGAGACCCTTCACAACACGGCGCCCCGACCCACCAGCTCCGTTTATTCGCAGAATTCGGAAATACATCCCACATCGGTCGCGTCCGAGCATGCGCCTGCTGCGCACACCCCTCATACTGAAGCCGACACCGTTACCGCAGAACCAAAAGCAAAGCCTGCCAAATCCAAAAGCGACACGGCGAAGGATTTTGGCGATAAATTCGACAAGATCCTGAAGCCTCTCACGGTCACGCTGGGGTCTACCGCACAGATTGCCAGCCTGATTTCTTTCGGTCAGGCTCAGGAAGCCAGGAACAAGGACTCTTCCAGCAGCTCCAGCGCAACCAGCGCGAAGGACACGGGAACGAGCGGCGACGCTTCGGGAACCGATGCCTCCGGTACGACCGGACAACTGCCGGATCTGGCCCCCATTCCCTCGCAGCAGACGTCCTGAAACCTGCCCGCACTTCTCTTCCCGGTCAAAATTTCTGACTGGGAAGAGATTTCATATCCGTTCGTCAAAAATGTCCCGATCTATTTCGAGACTTCCTGAACGGCACTCCCCCGGAAAATCCTGATTGTCCGATGGCCTGCGCCCGGTCCGCTGAGGGACTGGATCGTCTGGCTGATGCGATCGCGCAGATCGGGTGGCCCGAAGACGCTGACGGAACGCCCGCGATCATCGGTGTGGACCGAATAATGGGGCTCGAGCATTTTCTTCGCGTCCACAACCCGCATCAATGCCGCATAAGACACACCACCCAGCGGAAAAGACTGTGTCGTCGTCGCGGATGATGGCGTGACGTGCAGTGTGTTGCCGTCATAGTACCAGTCCAGCCTGTATTCGGCGGACAGCGCATTCAGGAATGCCAGCGGCGTCTCGGCGGTAAAGCCGGAGCGTACATTCCCCTGAATGGACGGGTCCACGACGACGCGCAGGTTCACGTCTTCACAGAACTGGGTCAGGACATCGGGCAAAGTCTGATGGATGACAGTATAGCGTCCCTGATCGGGCAGCGGGAGCGGCTCTGCCCGGACGCTGTGCGGCAGTGCCAGCACCACAGAGGCCAGCACCGCAGAGGCCAGCAGAACGCCGGAAAGAAATCGCCGGTGCGGCATCGCCGTCTTTTCCGAACTGCAATTGGAGTTCTGCTTCATCTTTTCTTCTATAGACCGCGCGTAGAGGCCCGACAATTCTTGCCGGACGCCTGAAGACACTTTCGGACAGCCCGTTTGAAGGTCAGGTTCAGATCAGCTTTCGCCCCTAGGCTTGATCCCGATAGGTCCGGGCCTGTTGCAGGATATTGTTCGGGGTCGCAGGTATGACAGGCATTACGGGATTGGATGCGACAGCGCTGGCCCAGCGCTCCCTCACCGACCAGACAGGCGGCATGGCCGCAGGAGCGCCTGCGCCCGGCGACGATCAGGTTGCCTTCCTGCAAAGTACACCTGTCCGCCAGACATACGAGACGCAGTCCCTCTCCACGACAGACACACTGGGGGATCAGATCCTGTCCGGGCTGGGGCGGATCAGCAGCGCTTTTTCCACGCTCAATACGCTGGCGCCGACTGTTATTCCCACGACGGGAACGGAACACCTGGCTCTCCCGCAAGGCAGCGTCGGAACAGCGGGACTTTCAGGCGCTTCCAGTGTCGCTTCCGCAGGCAAGACGGATGGAAAAACCGCCCCTTTGAACAGTCTGTTCGAGAAAGTCGAGCAGGAGGGGATTGCGATGTACAACGAGGCCCTGACGCGACAGATGGCATTCACCAACTCCGAATTCGAAACCCATATCATCACCGTGTCGTCACAGAACATGACCTCCACGCTGAAGAGCCTCCTCACACAGGGAGGCTGAGATCATGTTCCGTATCCGGCGTCTGTTTCTCACCCTTCCCGCCCTGCTCCTTCTCCTCTCCCTCACTGCGTGTCAGACCGTGCTCTACACGGAGCTTTCGGAACGTGATGCGATGGAGATGATCGCCATCCTTCTGCAGCATGGGATTTCCGCCACCCGTCTGATCGCCAAGGACGGCAGTTCCACTGTGGAAGTGTCGGAACGGCATGTGGCGGATGCCGTCTCCATCCTGCGCAGCAGTCATTATCCCCGCAACGGATATGACAGCATGGACAAGATCTTCCAGCAGCAGGGCATGATCAGCACCCCAACGGCCGAGCGCGCCAAGCTGTATTACGGCATCAGTCAGGAGCTTGGGCACACGCTCAATGACATTGATGGCGTGATTGATGCGCGTGTTCATATTGCGCCTGCCGCGAGCGATCCGGTGACGGGTGTGGACAAACCGGCGACGGCATCGGTTGTCATCCGGTACGATTCCGGAACGGCTGTATCGGGGCTGCTGCCCAAGATCAAGCTGATGGTCGCCAATGCCGTTCAGGATCTGGCCTATGACCGGGTGTCCGTCATTCTTCTGCCGGTCGCGGTTCCCCATCTTGCGCCGGTTCAGACGGAATGGATGAGTCCGCTCGGCTGGACCGGATGGTTTTTCGCTTTCGCCTTCCCTGCCGGATATGGCGCCAGCCTCCTGTGGCGACGCTTTCGCAGGAAAGCGGTTCCGACCACGACGGAACTGGCCATCGTGCCGCGTGAGGCTGCGTGAGTACACCACACGGCACGGGCGCGTCTTCTGGGCCAGACTACAGTCAGATGCTGGCGAGTATTCATCCGTCCCATCTGCAATTGCGCCTGCCGATGCTGCAACGTGATACGGTCCGGAAACTCCAGACCTGTTCAAGGCTTTCGAACCGCCTGCTTGAGATGCTGGACTGTCAGGACCTGTCGCCGGCTCATCCGCCCCAGGACGCGCTGGAAGCCCTGGCGCTTCAACCCGATGACGTCCTGCAGAAAGCGGGACGACGTATGGGGGCTGTCGTTCACTGGCGCAGTCTGTCCAAACAGGTGGACCGGCAGGCGATTACGGTCCTTGATGCCACGTTGGGCGAAGACGTCAGGCTGTTTGGTATCCGTAACGGCGCTCACTGGGCGCAGGCCGGTCTGTCAATCCCGTCCGCAGGAACACCGACCGACCCCGACACGGACCTTCCCGGCCTCGCAAGAGCCGTCACCGACTGCGGCTGGTCCTGCCTGATCCGCTGGCGCGACAGTCTGGCCGGCGATTACGGGCGCTTCGCCGCGCTGAAACTGCCCGCAAGGACCCTTCTGCCCGCGGCATCCGGCACGTACGACCCGATCATCCTGAAGGTCGCGGAAGGGATTGCCACGCATGTCTGAGCGGATGTTTTCGCGGATGCGACCCTCCACGACGGTCTTGCGCCCCGAGGAAATGAGCGCCTGGTGCGACGCGTCCCTGGCCTATGACACCGCCATCCGAAACGCCACGATGCTGCTCTGCGCCACGCGGAACGCCTATGATGCGGAATGTCGGCGTGGCTATCAGACCGGGCATGACAAAGCCTCCGCAGAAATGGCGCGTCGTCTTCTCGTGACCGATGAGGCAGTCGCAAAAGTACTCAGGGATCTGGAAACGAGCCTTCCGGCCATTGTGACGGATGTCGTGACGGATCTGTTCGGTCGGCTTGATATCGGGAGCGCTCTTCCAGCCGCCATCAGGCATACATTGGGGAAAATCCGGCATGGCACGCTCGCCACGCTGCGGGTGGCGTCCGACTGCGCCGACATCCTGCGCCCGGTCGTGGAAGACCTGACGGTCCATAATCCCGGCCTGCGTCTTGAGATCGACCCGATGCTGTCGCCCGGACGGTGTGTGCTGGAGAGCGAACTGGGCGTGGCGGAACTGGGCGTGGACGCCCAGCTTGCCGTGCTACGGGAGCATCTCAGCGCACAGTGGATGCAGCATGACTGACATCCCGCTCATGCCGTCCTCTCAGGCTCCAGACGACACGGTTTCCGCGGACGGCCTCATGGATGTCGCGCGTCCGGCTGTGTCTCTCGCCAGTGCGCTGGAAGCAGATTTCGTCCGCCTGCACATGTTTCAGCGGACGGACAACACGCAACCCGAGCAGGACCTGCCTCCCGAAGACGCGGAACAGGCCGCCTCCCGTCCCAGTCCCGAAACACAAGACGCCCGGACCGATCAGTCCGGAGCGTCTCTCATCAAACGCGATCCGGCTTCTGAAAACCCGGCCCCGAAAGACATGTCCCGTCTTTCCGGCGCGCCCGTGACGCAGAACCGGCAGGCTGACCCTCTGTCCCGGATGCAGGTGAGCCGCGATCCGTCGCAGACAGCCGATCATGTCATCGCGCGGATGAAAACCCTTCTGCCCATGCTTCGCTCACGGGCGGCGGGGATCGACACACATCCGATGCAGGGACGCGTCGTGAGCGCCACCGGAACCATCATCCGTGCCATTCTGCCGAATGTGGCCGTGGGCGATCTGTGCCGGTTGCAGAACCGCGATCGCGACTGGTCCCTGAATGCCGAGGTGGTGGGGCTGGACGGAAACGAAGTCCTCATGACGCCTATGGGCGGTCTCGAAGGGGTTTCGGCGGACACGGAAGTCGTCACAACCGGAGGGCGACGCAGCTTCCCGGTCGGCGAACGGCTGCTGGGCCGGGTGCTCGATGCACTCGGCACGCCGATTGATGGTCTGGGACCATTGCCAGCCGGACCATCACGCTCCGTCCAGGCTGCACCGCCCCCCGCGATGGAACGTCAGCCGATCGCCCGGCCGCTGCCCGTCGGGCTGCGTGCTCTGGACGGGTTGCTGACCTGTGGCGAAGGGCAGAGGCTCGGGGTGTATGGCGAGGCCGGGGCGGGCAAATCCACGCTGATGTCCGCCATCGTCAAGGGCAGTTCCGCCGATGTCGCAGTCGTGGCGCTGGTGGGCGAACGTGGCCGCGAAGTGCGCGAGTTCGTCGAGCATAATCTGGGGGCGGACGGGCTGAAAAATGCTGTCCTGATCGTCGCCACCTCCGACCGGCCCGCTGCCGAGCGCGTCGTCTGTGCACAGGCTGCCACGACAGTTGCGGAATATTTCCGCGACCAGGGGCTTAAGGTTCTGCTCTTCGTGGACAATGTCACCCGATATGCCCGCGCCCTGCGCGAGATCGGGCTGGCTGCCGGGGAACCGCCCACGCGCCGCGGCTTTCCCCCTTCGGTTTTCGCAGCCCTGCCCCAGCTCATGGAGCGCGCGGGCATGGGCGTAAGGGGGTCGATCACAGCGTTTTATACGGTGCTGGTCGAGGACGGAATGGATGATCCGATTGCTGAAGAAACACGCGGCATTCTGGACGGCCATGTCATTCTGTCGCGCGCACTGGCGGCGGCGGGGCACTATCCGGCGATTGACGTCCTGACCAGCCGGTCGCGCGTGATGTGTCTCGTGACCGATCCCCGACATCAGGCGGCGGCCACGAAAATCCGGAGCCTGTGGGCGAAATATCAGGAGGTCGAATTTCTGTTACAGGTCGGCGAATACAAGCCCGGCGGTGACGCACTGGCGGATGAGGCGATTGCCAAAATCGGCGCGCTGCGGGGTTTCCTGCGTCAGGGCAACGACGAGCGTACGTCCTTTGCGGAGATGCTGGAATGGCTGAACCGTCTTTGCGCCTGAGCCCGCAGGCAGCGAAACAGCTTGTGACGCTGCGCCAGCGCCGTGCCGCAGAGGCGCGGCAGCTTCTGTCGGCGGCAACGTCGCAGGCCGATCAGCGTCTGACGCGTCTCAACCACGCCAGCCAGACCCTGTCCGACCATCAAACACATCAGCTTCGGGTTCAGACGGAGATTGCCGTACGCGCACAGAATGCGCCGGTCAGCGCCGTGCTCCTGCGTCGGGATCATGAGCATATCGAAGAGCTCGCCCGTCACGAAAAGCGCCTGAAAGACGGGATCGCTCAGGCCGAACGGGACGTCGAAAAAGCCCGGCAGCTCGCCGCCGCCACACGTCGCCTCCTGATGCAGTACGAACAGCGCGAAAAACAGGCGCGCGACCTGCTGGAGCGCGTTCTGACCGAACAACGCACGGCGCAGGAGCAGCGCGAGGAGCAGGACATTGCAGAGATCGCCATGATGCGCCAGAGCAACGCGCGACTCACACGCCTGCGCCAGCGCGGCACGACATCGCGGTTCAGCGTTCCATGACGCTGTCTCTACCGCGCGCGATACATCGCCTTACACCGAGACCGCTGGGCTATGACGCTGCGACGGCAGGTCTGCTCGGGCGGCACGACTTCGTCCTGCCCGTGGGCGAAGAGCGACTTTCGGTGCGCTTTACGCCGCCGGTCGTCGTCACAGGACAGCGGGCCTCAGGGCAGTGGAGTGCGATCAGTTTTCGGATCGGTGACAGGGAGGGGCAATGTGTTCTCCCTCACGAGATCCTTCAAAGGCTGGTTTCGCTGGCGGAGCCGAAGCCTCGCGCCCCGATGGAAGCGCTGTCGGCCCTGCTGCTGCTTGAGATGTTGCTGGATCAGGGCCTGACCGCACTGGAAGCTGCGACAGGCGCGCCGATCCGGTTTACGCGGATCGAACCCGCGCAGCAGGCCCTGCCCCACATGCCCGCGCTTGGCGAGATCGGGTTTGAGGCCCGTTTTGGAAATTCGGACAGTTTCTGCGGCCTCGTGCGCCTGCCTTTGGCGCTGATGCCTGTGCTGCACCGTCTGGCACCGCCGCTTGTGCGCCGGTTTCCCGATCCGCCGGTGATGCTGTCGCTGAGGGTTGGCAGCGTTCTGGTCTCGCCCGCAGAACTCATGGCGCTCGGCCCCGGTTTCGGACTGGTCCTGGGGACGGCGGCACAGGTCCGGCACGTCATCGTTGCGGGCGAGGTGCTGGGCGCAGTGGTCCGCCATGACGGCAGCAGGATTGTCTTTGAGGGCGGGTTTGTGCCTCTCGCCCGGATTTGGCCAGCAGATTGGAACAGCATGACTGAAACACACCCCTCCTCCGCGACCAGCCCGCGCCCGGCCACCCCAGTTGAGGCCGAAGCCTCCGCCATCGAACAGCTTCAGATCCCCCTGACTTTTGAACTGGCGCGGATGCCGGTCTCGCTGGCCGAACTGAGGACGATCGGAGAAGGACATGTGATTGATATTGGCGCGCTCACCGAGCGTTCCGTGTCGATCATGGCCAATGGCCGCCGCATTGGTGAAGGCGAACTCGTGGATCTCGGGTCCTCCGTCGCCATCCGGGTGACGCGGATCATCACCGCATGATCGGCTCGACCAATCTCGTCACGGCCCTTGTCCTGACCCTTGGGTTCGGCGTCCTGATCCTCGCGGTCATCACCACCACGTCGTTCGTGAAAATCTCGGTCGTCCTGTTCCTGCTGCGCACCGCGCTCGGCATCCAGCAGTCTCCGCCGAATATCGTGCTCTATGCCATCTCGCTGATCCTCACGCTTTTCATTTCCGCGCCTCTTGGCCACGACATCTACAAGGCGGCCATGGAGAGCGACCAGAAATACGAGACGCTGACGGATTATGTGGATGCCTATGAACGCGTGCAGGCCCCCGTCGCCCAGCATCTGCTCCGCTTCACACAGGCTCCCGAGCGCAATTTCTTCATGAACGCCACCCAGCGCCTGTGGCCCGAGGACATGCGCGACAGCCTGACGCCGGAATCGCTCCCGATCCTTCTCCCCTCCTTCCTGACGGGAGAGCTCAAACGCGCGTTTGAAATCGGCTTCCTGATCTATCTGCCGTTCATTACCATTGACCTCGTCGTCACCACGATTCTGATCGCGATGGGCCTGTCCCAGGTGCAGCCCAACACGATTTCGGTTCCGCTCAAGCTGCTTCTGTTCGTTCTGGCCAGCGGCTGGACACGCCTGCTGCACGGGCTGGTGATGAGCTATGCATAGGCCCTCGAGGCGCACACATCTGCGGGAGAACACTGCCTGTGGATGATGCGGCCCTTACGCAGGAACTCTCTTCCGCGCTTTTCCTGTTCGCCTCGATCGCGGGACCGCCGCTGGCGATTGCGCTGGTGGTCGGGCTTCTGATCGGGCTTCTGCAGGCCGTAACGCAGCTTCAGGACCAGACGATGCCGCTGACCTTCAAGGTCGTCGCAGTCTGCGCGACGCTGGTGCTTATGGCCTCGACACTCTTTCCGCCCCTGCTGGCCTTTACCGAACACGTTCTGACCGATTTTCCGGCCATGACGCGCTTCTGAGCCGTGCCTGCCACTGACGCCCTTGTTGTCCTGCAACAGATGCTGCCCTGGCTGAGCTCCATCGCGCTTGCGATGAGCCGCCCTGCAGGGGCGGCCATCGTGTTGCCGGTCTTTACACGCATGCAACTTGGCGGCCCCATCACGGGGGCCATTGCTTTCGCGCTGGGTATTCCGGCAACCCCCATGATCCATGCCGGATTGCTCACCGAACCACGATCCCTGATGGCGCTTGGTATGCTCGGGGCCAAGGAAATGGTGATCGGCGTCATCATCGGTTTGCTCATCGGTCTGCCGATCTGGGGCGTGCAATGCGCGGGCGAACTGCTCGACACCCAGCGCAGCGCAACGCAGGGTCAGGCCGAAGATCCGGGGAGCGGCAATCAGGAGTCCACAACCGCCGGTTTTTTTGCCCTTGCCGTCACGACGCTGTTTGTCCTGTCAGGGGGGCTCAATCTTCTGGCCGATACGCTGCTGTCGTCTGAAACGCTCTGGCCTCCGCTCGCTCTGGCGCTGGCGCCGCAGCCGGGGTTCGGCATGGTCCTGCTGGGTCTGCTTGACCGGCTGGAAACCGTGAGCCTTTCAATCGGCGCTCCCGTCATGCTGGCGATGCTGCTGTGTGAGGCGAGCGTCATTCTGCTGATGCGCGCCATCCCGAAACTGCATCTTTATGATCTTGCCCCGAACCTGCGCAATCTGGTCTTCATCCTGATGATGTTCGGCTACTGCGCCTGGCTCGTGTCGTACATGAAGCATGATCTTGTCGCCTCGCGGGATGTTCTTGGCACCATGCGCCAGTTGCTGAAGCCATGAGCGGTAGCAGCGAGGAAAAATCACTCCCGGCCTCTGCCAAGAAACTCGCGGATGAACGTCGCAAAGGCCATATCGCCAAGGCTCCGGATCTTCAGTCCGGAGTGGTGACCATCATCCTGATCGGCTGGCTTCTGCTGCGGCGAAACGCGATTGCCGTTCATCTGCAAACGATGATGGATGCGGTCGGAAACGCTCTTGCGATGGATTTCAGATCCGGGGTCGCAAGCGTGGGTCAGGCCCTTAGAACCATCTGCCTCGAAGATGCCCTGACCCCTCTCGCTCTGGCCGTCGTCACGGGAATTCTCGTCAGGCTGCTGACCAATGGCGGGTTTGTTTTCGCACTCGACCCTGTGATGCCGAAATTCGAGAAGATCAATCCGGTTTCGGGGTTCGCAAACCTCTTCAAGGCCCGGACTTTCGTGGATCTGGGGATGTCACTGATGAAGGTCCTGTTTTTCGGCGGCGCACTGGCGCTTATCATTCATGGTGCGATCGGCGGTCTCGTCCGTGTGCCCGAGGCCGGGATTACTGAACTGCCCCGCATCCTTTCAGCGCTGCTGATGCCGATTTTCGGTGCCGCCTGTGTTTTCTACATGGTTGCCGGCGTGATCGACCTGCTGATCCAGCGGCAGATGTTCCTCAAGGAAATGCGGATGACGCCCACTGAGGCGAAGAACGAACGCAAGGAAAGCCAGGGCAACCCACTCATCAAGCGCCAGCAGCGTCGCCTCCAGAGCCAGGCCCGTCGCAATACCGCACCGCTTGGCCCGAAGCAGGCCAGCGTCATGATCTGCGGAGACGGGATTTGCATCGGTCTGCGCTACAAACCGCCCCAGACGCCTCTTCCGCGTATTGTCTGTCGGGCACATGGAGAACAGGCTGGGATCTATCGCACAATCGCTCAGGAGAGCCGCATTCCTGTCGTCTGGGATTATGAACTTGCGCGAAACCTTGCGGAGAAATTCAAGCCCGGCACAACGATCACGCCTGAATTCTTCCAGCCTGTTGCGCGTATCCTTCAGAATCTTCCGTCGTGACGTCATCTGGACGCAAATCAGGCTGACGTCAGCTTCCCATCGTAAACAGACCGTGCAGAAAAACGCGGCCATGAATCCGTTTGCCATGCCCGCTTTCAGCCGCACGATGAGGACGACATGAGCACTTCAATCACGCCCGACACCCAGAGCCTGATCCAGGAACTGATGGCCGCAATGCAGTCCGGAAGCCTCTCTTCCGGGACTGGAAGCGCGACCGGCGCAAGCCAGAGCAGCGGGACCCAGAATTCGCAAGAAGAGGCCAAACTTGCGGAAGTCTTTCAGGAACTCATGGCCCTGCTGAAGCAGGGAAACCAGGAAACTTCGACAAACCCCGGCTCCGATACGGCAAGCCCGGCCATTTCTCCGGCTGCCTCTCCGGCAGCTGGATCTTCGGCCTCTGCGACACCCGCCACAGGATCCACGTCGTCCGCCACTCCGGCTTCAAGCGACACGTCCAGCCCCGCAGCCACAGCCGTGACGTCCGGCACCTCGGGCGTCAGTGCGGGAGACGGTCCCAACACGACCACCATCACAAACACCAGCAATCACGACGAGAAGATCGGCCAGTTTCTCAACGGTGGGTCCACGACCCAGCCCACAGCCGAGATCGACCTCAAACCCGGCCAGACCGGCACGCTAAAATACGAGAATGGCCAGGGCGGCTATGACGCCGAAGCAGACTCGTCCGGCAATTTCCAGTCCACCGCCAGCCGCCTCGAATTCTATGCGGATGCCAAGGGCGTCAATAACGACGATGTCAGCTACATCGACGGACGCAACGCCTCCATCAAGGTTTCCGACGGCAACGGCAAAACCGCAGGCGATAGCCAGAGCATTGCCAGCGACGCCCCCTCCAATGCGGTCACGAAAGACGCAGCTGGCCGTGCGACCGTGACCGGATGGTATGACGGCTCAACGCAGGACATGAAAGACGGTGGCGCTTATATGGAGTCAAAGCTGGGCACCGGGAACGCCTATATCCACCCGGATGATGATCGCAACGCGACCAGCTCCAATCCGATGACCATGGCACAGGATACAAGCCAGCATTACACGGCAGACTTCGGAGACGCCTGATCCGGCATCAGACAAAATAGCCATGAGCCGGGGCAATATTGCCCCGGCTCATGGCTTCTGCTTTCAGAACATCAAACCGGAACGCCACCGGGGTGGCGTAAGCCGGCACCTCTCAGGCTTCGCCTGTATTTTTGTGCTGCTGCACAATCGGGTCGCCCTGCCCCATGGTGTAAAGATTATAGCCATAATCCGCTGTATCCAGGCCAGTCAGAAGCCCGTTGCCGACTTTCCCGGCAGCACTCTTGAGAATGTCGCTAATGGAGGAAGCACCCTTTTCCGCACTTTCCGCAACACCTTCGGCCGTGCGGGCCGCTGCTTCCACTCCATCCACTTCGGGCGCGATTTCGGGAACAAAGAGCAGCGCGGCATCGCTGGCGACGCCTTCAAACATTCCGCCAAGATCTTTCAGACCCTGACTTTTGTTTCCCTTGGCGAACTGGTCGATCATACCGACACCGTCCGTCAGCGGAGAGACGACAGAAGACAGGAAATGACCAACCCCCGTCTCGAATTTATCCCATCCTTTGGCGCCCTTCGTGCTGCCACGATCAATTGTGCCTTCTCCGAATTCCGCCTCGAAATCCGCGGCGTCCTTCTTTGAGACCTTGCCTGCCCCCATCTGTCCGATCTGGCTTCCGAGCGCTGCTGCGTCAGCATCGGAAAACGCCCCCCCGGAGCTGACGGCTTCCTCGCCCGCAACTTCCAGATCCTGCGCCATGGCATTGCCATTCTTCTTGCTGGCATCGGTGGAAAACTGCTGGGCCAGAGAAGGATCTGTCTGCTCCAGGTCAGACATGGCCTGCTGTGTCGCGGTCGACAAAGCACCACTTCCCGCCTGAAGAACCGTTTCCTTCCCCGGTCCATCAGACGTCGTGGATTTGATGCCCTTTACGATCTGGGCAATCGGGGACGTATCTTCAAGAAATTTGAGGATCGCATGACCGGCACGGGTCTGGCCGCCCTTGATATAGCTTCCCCCCAGAACCTCTTTCGCCTCGGCCCGCTCCTTCTTGTTGATCCGTCCGCCGCCGTTGTTGTTTGCAAGTGACTGGGCACCGGAAATCGCCGCAATCGCCTGACTTTTGGTCAGGTCGCCGTTCTTGTACGCCTGAAGCTCGTCCTTGACGAGGCTGTTGCCGTTTCCAGACTCTCCCGCAGTCATGATTTTGGAAAACAGGGCCGGATCGCTCTGCTGGAGCGTATCCATTCCCTGTTCCAGATTCTCGTTATAGGCCGCGTTCTTGTCCGACTTTTTTCCCGTTTTGGTACTGTCCGTGCCAGCCTGCTCCAGTTCAGTACCAGTAACCTGCCCTCCGGATGCCGTGCCTCCCGCCGCAATAGTCCCAGTCAGCATATCCACACTCCATCAAGACAGAGAAAAATCATTCTGTCCCGGACGCTAAAAGCAGATGCTGACGTCAACCTGTCTGTACGGAACGATAGCTGGAGAAGTGCATCAAAATCCTCCGCTACATCCCCCCTTTCCGGCGCTGGTATTTCCAGAATGATGCGCGGCTATCCTGGCAAAGAGGGAAGAGAGCCTGGCTCCGGTCATGCTCAATCCTGTTTGCCACGATAGCGAAGCCTGTCGATCAGAAGGGACAGGGCCGGCGTATGCTTCCGGCTGGGATAATACAGATGATAGCCGGAAAACATTGGGCACCATTCTTCCAGCACGCGTGTCAGCCTCTTGGCCTTGATATGTGATACCACAGCACCTTCGGGGAGATAGGCTATTCCCAAACCATCAAGGGCAGACTGCACCCGAAGCGCCAGAGTGTTGAACACCAGCTGTCCTTCAACGCGTACATTCACTTCCTGCCCGTCTTTTTCCAGATCCCACGGGAAAATGCCTCCATACGTGGGCAGCCGAACATTGATGCAGTTATGCTCCATCAGATCATGAGGGGACTGCGGCAATGAACGGTTTTTGAAATATTTCGGAGACCCAACAACAGCCATTCGCATATCAGGACCGATCCGGACCGCCACCATATCCTTTGCGACCTGTCTGCCCATCCGGACACCTGCATCATATCCCTGAGCCACGATATCCGTCAGGCCGTAATCAACAACCAGTTCGACACTGACATCCGGATGATCCGGCAAGAAGTGCTTCAAAGCCGGCTGAAGGATGGAAAGAGCAGGATGCTCTCCGGCCGTGATTCGCACCTTACCGGCAGGTTTGTCCCGCAAAGCACTTAAATCGGCCAGTTGCGCCTCTATTTCTCTGAATCTTGGCCCAATCGTTTGAAACAGGCGCTCACCCGCCTCGGTCGGCGCAACGCTGCGGGTGGTACGCGTGAGCAGGCGCAATCCAAGCCGCTCTTCAAGAACCCGGATAGTCTGACTGAGCGCTGACTGGGACACCCCCATTTTAGCGGCTGCCCGGGTGAAGCTCCGCTCCTGCGCCACGGCGGCAAAGGCTGCCAGGTCATTGAAGTTCTCATGCGGCATTGATTAGCTCTTCTAATAACTACATCCGCTTTATAGCGCCTAATCGCCAGTCACAAGATCAGATAGCTTCTATCTTATCTTTTGTAAGGCATGCCCCTTCAGCACCTGAATGATCCGTAGTGACAGTCTTCGCGGATGGAGGAATAAAATGACCACATGGCTTATCACCGGATGCTCCAGCGGGTTGGGGAAAGATCTGGCACAGGCCGTGCTCAGACGCGGCCATAATGCCGTCATTACCGCCCGCAACTCCGACAGTCTGAAAGATCTTGTCGAAACCTACCCCGGCAAAGCCCTGGCCCAGACACTCGATGTGACGAACACGGATCAGATTGCGAAGGCCGTGCAGAGCGCTGAAACGCAATTCGGCGGGATCGACATACTGGTGAACAACGCAGGTTATGGTTACCGCGCCGCCATAGAGGAAGGTGAGGAAGTCGATGTCGCGGCCCTGTTCGCCACCAATGTCTTCGGGCCGGTTTCTGTCATGAAAGCCGTCCTTCCCGGCATGCGTCAGCGCCGCGCCGGAACAATCGTAAACGTCTCTTCTGTCGCGCCCCGCATCGCGAGCCCGGGATCAGGCTACTACTCGGCCAGCAAACTGGCGCTCGAAGGAATTTCGGCCACACTCCGCAAAGAGGTCGCCCCCCTGGGCATCAGGGTCATGGTCGTACAGCCAGGGGCGTTCCGTACGGATTTTGCGGGTCGTTCCCTCCATGGCTCGAAAACAGTTATCGCAGATTACGATTCAACGGTCGGCCTTCGACGCAAGACAGCCGATAAAACCAGCGGCAAAGAAACAGGCGATCCCATCAAAGCTGCTCAGGTTCTGATTGATGTCATCAGCGGGGATAAACTGCCGGATAATCTTCTCCTTGGCAGTGACGCCGTGAGATGGGCCACGGATGCCATCAAGGCCGACCTTCAGGAAATTGAAGAGTGGAAAACCGTCAGTACAAGCACGGATTGCTCCTGACCGCCCTCCAGATTCGTAACCATGAAATCAGGATAAATGACAATGAGATACCGGACATTAGGAAAAGACCTCACAGTCTCCGCACTTGGCCTGGGCTGCATGGGAATGACCGGCGTTTATGGGGAAGCAGCGGATCGTTCCGCCATGATCAAACTGATCCACGATGCTTTTGATAGCGGCGTGACGTTTTTTGATACTGCCGAAGCCTACGGGCCGTTCACCAATGAAGAACTGGTCGGCGAAGCGCTTGAACCGATCCGCGACAAGGTCGTGATTGCCACCAAATTCGGTTTTGATATCAACCAGCAAACCGGCGAACGCTCCGGCGGTGTCAACAGCCGGCCGGAGCATATCCGCGTGGTGGCTGAAGCGGCACTCAAACGCCTGAAAACCGACCGGATTGATCTGTTCTATCAGCACCGCGTTGATCCCGATGTCCCGATGGAAGACGTTGCGGGCACAATCAAGGAGCTTGTCTGGGAAGGAAAAATCAAACATTTCGGACTGTCCGAAGCCAGCGTACAGACGATCCGCCGTGCCCATGCCGTTCATCCCGTGACAGCGGTGCAAAGCGAATATTCCCTGTTCTGGCGCGAGCCGGAGAAAGAGCTTCTCCCGGCACTTGAGGAACTTGGGATCGGTTTTGTGCCTTTCAGCCCGCTGGGAGCAGGCTTCCTGACCGGTCAGATCACGATGGACACAAAGTTTCCAGCAGGAGACTTCCGCAATTTCGTTCCGCGCTTTTCACCGGAAGCCCGCAAAGCCAATCTGGCTCTCGTGGATGTCGTGAAAGATGTTGCAAGCCGTAAAGAGACAACGCCGGCACAGGTCGCACTTGCCTGGCTGTTGGCGCAAAAGCCATGGATCGCGCCAATCCCGGGCACGACAAAACTCTCACGACTGGACGAAAACCTCGGGGCGGTCGATCTTGATCTTACACCTGCCGACCTTCAGGAGATTGATGATGCAACCGCGCAGATCATCGTGCAGGGCGACAGACTACCTGAGGCCATCCTGAAAATGACAGGTCTATGATAGACGCTTTGCGAATGAGGCTCCGGGTCAGTCAAGACCTGGAGCCTCAGGATGTCAGATGACGAAGTTGTCGCAAACGATCAGCTATGATCGGGAAGCAGGCCCTGTTTTCAGAAATCCGCGCGCACGCTTCCGAAGAACATCCGGGGGGCTCCGATCTGCATGGACTGGTCCGTCAGCGCGCCTGTCGCAATATCCGCCGGATTGCCGTTCTGGCCCATCGTGGAAATATAGCGTTTGTTCGTCAGGTTGGAGCCGTTGAACGCGACTGTCAGGTTCTTGATGGCGCCCAGATAGCGGTTGTACTTCTTCATGTTCCCGAAACTGTACTGCACACCGACATTCGTCAGCCAGTAGCCGGGGCTTTTGACGTCTCCCGTATAGCTGTAATTGCGTGTGCCAGTGTAACTTCCGTCGGCATAGGCCGTCATGCCCCGCCACTCGTATGACACCCGGCCTTTGTACATGAAGCGCGGATAATTCACGACCTGCTGGCCCTTGGTCGCATAGACAGTAGAGCCGCTGACAAGGTTCTGATCGTAGACACCATGGTTGTAGCTGATGGAATTGGTCAGCGCGAAGCCGCGGAATGGCATCAGGGTCAGCCCTGCATCCACGCCGTTCATCGTAACGCCCCCCACATTCGACACGGCGGAGATCGGGTTGACGACCGGCCCTTCCGTAATCTGCTGCAGACGGTTGTTATAGTTGGTCCGATACGCATAGACCGTCGCGGCGACCAGCCTACCCGTGTAGCGATAGCCGATTGCATAGGTCCAGGCCGTTTCGGGGCGGATTGAGGACTTCGTATCGTCATAGGCCGTCTGGGAGACGGCAAAAGGCGAGTTCGACAGTTTGTAGCCGGATTCCGCATAAGTCCGGGCGTTTTCCGAAATATCGAAATACAGCTCGTGGTCCTTCAGGAAATGCCAGTCCGCACTGATATGCGGCAGGAAGGGCTTGGCCACTGTCAGACTTTCGCCACTCGTGATCCGGGCTCCTGCTCCGTAATACTCCTGGTTCAGATACCCGTCCCCGACATTGGTCGTGCTCAGCAGGGACTTGAAGCCAAAATGCAGCGCCAGATTTGGCAGGACATTATACGTATCCTGCACGAAGGCCGTGAACGTGTTGGTATTGTAATTCTGGTTGAAAATCTGCGCGAACGGATCACGCCACTGGGTCAGGGGGTCATGCACCGTACCCTGAACAACCCCGTTCACCACCGCCGGCTGTGCATAGGCGTTCATCGGCGACATGTAGCTGTTGTTTTCATACCAGACCCCCGCGCCAAGATGATTGCGCGCAACATCATAATGCAAAGCCGAGACAATGCCGAAACGCCGGATTTCCGGTTCTTTCATCAACTCGCTGACGGGCGATCCTGTCGGCGATGGGAAATACGGCGTTGCCCAGGACGTCTGGTTGCGCTCGCCATGACCGTAGGCCGTGGTGTCCCAGGTCAGGCGGTCCGTCAGGCGCAGATCGGCCTTGATGCCGCCAAACGTATCGACCGTATTGGTGCTGCCATCGTAATAGGCCGCATCCGCCGGATCATCGAGCGTGCCGACCTTCCCCGGATAGATCCCGTTCGCCGCATTCACAGCCGCGATATAGCCGGAATTACTGCCATTCTCGTAGCTCGACAGACCGTAGCCCACCCGCTTGATGATCTGTGGAGAGATATCCGGATAGGTGTTCTGGTGCAGGTCGCTCCAGTCAAAAAACGCCGAAATCGAGCTGTCATGGCCGATCGGCTGCACCAGCTTGGCGTTCACCTGCTGCATGAACTGCTCGCCATAGCCCTTCCACATCCCGCTGTCGTTGCGCATGTAGGACGTATAGAACTTCGTACCGCTGGAATTGAGCTTGCCGCTCTCGAAACGCAGGAACGTGTGATAGGTGCTGTAGCTGCCGAAACCCGCCGCAGCCGTTCCCCCCATCTTGTCGGACGGCGTCATCGAAACATAGCTCAGGCCGCCACCCAGATTGTTACTCGCCGCCATGCTCTCCGCACCGGCGGACTGCGATACGTCAATGCGCGCCACGTTTTCCGACGAGATCGCCATGATCGGGTTCAAGCCGTTATAGTTCCGGTACGTCATCTCCCCGAGCGGCATCCCGTCCAGCGTCATGCCGATTTCCTGCTGCTGGAAACCATGCATGAAGATCTGCGCACTCCAGGTGTCGAGCCCCTGTGCATCGCCCGACTGGAACGTGATGCCCGGAAGCTGCGCGATCACCTTCATCGGATTGGTTCCGGCAGGCGCCTCCGACAGCATCTTCTGACTGACCGTCTCGACACTCCCCCGAGGCGGATGACGCGCCACAACTGCCATATTTTCCGCAGTTTTACTTACATACGGCCCTGAATGCCGATGCGGCGGGGTCCGTATACGAGACGTGGTTTTATGTGCAGCAGGAACCATCTTGTGCATCAGGGACGAATGTCTGCTGGCTGCCATGGCGGATGAAGAAAAGGCGGCCGACAGCATCGTCGTCACCGAGAGTGCAAGAGACAGGGAGCCGGGTCGTTTACACATATACAGTCTACCTCATCTGGCGTCCGTCCTGTAGCGGGACGGAAATTCGATCCTGAAAGTCAGTAGCGGCCGTGAAGCGCCTCGAAGAAACCATCGAAGTTGTCCCAGGGAATCATATGACCCGCATCCGGAACGGTGGCGATGGCAATCGCAGGATTGAGCTGAAGGATTTCTTCAATATCTTCCTGCTGGATCACCCCACCCCGCGTTGCCACGACAAGAGTGGCGGGGGTTTTGAGATGAGGCAGATCCTGATGGATGTCTTCCGTATGGAACTTCTCGAACGTGATCCGTGTCGCCAGTTCGTCACAGGTATGGAGCCACTGCGCCCGCAGCGTGCACTGCTCGTCCGTCCATGTCGGGCAGAAGCGCTTCATCTCCGTACCACTCATGCCTTTGCGCGCCATGCGGATTGATTCCGTGTACCAGTCGAGCTTGGCGGGATAAGCACGGCGGCCCGGCCCACTGACGGGCGGGTCGATCAGCGCCAGATGCGCCAGTCCCGCGTCATTTTGACGGGCCGTACGGATCGCAATCCGCGCGCCCATGGAGTGCCCCATCAGAACCACGTCCTTCAGGCCCAGCGCGTCAATGAATCCGCGAACATCCGCTGCATATGTGTCGAGGTCATAGTCCAGATCCGGCCCCGTCGAAGACAAGCCACGCCCGCGCACATCCAGCACATAGACATCATGCGTCTCGGCCAGACGGTCTGCGACGAACCCCCAGGTAATGGCCGGGCTCGTAATGCCGGGCACCAGTACCAGCGGCGTGCCCTTTCCGCCGTAACGCAGATAATGCTGCCGGATGCCGTTGGCATGGACATTCGCACCATAAAGCAGGCGTGTTTGCGTCATGAAATGGTCCTTCTGAAAAATCGTGAGGTCAGGCGTTGGGAAGACGGGACAGCAGGGTGTCGAGGTCCATGACGTCCCCGCATTTCTGAGCCATGTCGAACAGGTTGGCCTCGTGCGGCCCGATGGCGCGGTCACCCACACAATCGGAGACGATCACCGGACGGAACCCGTACTGCATCGCATCCAGCACGCTTGCCCGCACACAGCCGGACGTTACGCATCCGGCGACAACAACGGTCTGCACACCGTGCGTCACCAGCCAGGAAGCCAGTGGCGTGCCCGCGAATGCCGACGGCACCGTCTTGCGGACCACATATTCGCCCTGCTCCGGCGCCAGTTCGTCCACGATGGCAGACGCGGGGTTACTTTCCGTCAGCCCCAGCATCGTCGGCACTTTCAGCGAAAAGATGTTCGCATCCGCGCCATCATCCGCAAACACGATCCGCGTGTGTGCCACTTTCCAGCCCAGACGCCGCGCCGTTGCCAGCAGCGTTTTGGTCCGCTCGATCGCTTCGGGAATATTGCCGCCACCAAAGGCTTCCGGATCGGCAAAACCGTTGACGAAATCAACAATCAGGAGCGCAATGCGCCCCGTCATGCCCATTTCGTTTCCGAAACCCTGCTTCCTGTAGCGGTCTTCGTCGCGATTGCTCTGCACGCTCATCATGCGTTCTCCACAAGCCTGCCGTCTTTCACGACCGGCACATCATCAAGCGTGACCGTGCAGCCCCGCATCGGAATATCGATATGACACGCCGTATCACGCGTGCCGCCAGCTTCGTTGTTCGGCCCCGTGGACCACAGGAAGTTCCCCGAACAGGCGCGGGGGTCCATGCCGATGCTGGCCTCGCGGTCATAAAACCCCATGACCGACCAGTGCGCCCGGTCCTGCATCCCCCAGCCGATATGCGACACCGCATAGACTTCCGGATCGTTGAAACTTTCCATGTAGTTCCGCAGATGGTCGGCCTCGTAACCGCCCTCGATTGCCCGGACGAAACCTTTTTCAAGGTGGCAGGTGATGGGCGCCGTCACATAGGATTTCTGCGGCAGGAGAATGTCTCCCGGCGCCAGAACGATCTTTCCTTCCGCCGATCCTTCATTGGACCACGTCGCCAGAAAACCGCTCGGCCAGTGGTCCCAGCGCCCCGGCACGTCCACGAAGCCATATTCTTCCAGCATCGGATAATCTCCCAGCGCGAAGGACGCATCCGTGCCCGCCGCCGACGTCACCCGCATGATCTTCGCGGCCTGAAGCTTTTTCGAAGCCGCCAGCACACGCTCCCGGTCTTCCATCGTCGGCGTCATCCGCACCAGAACCTCCGGCGGCTCCACGGCCAGCAGAATGCGCCCGCCAGCCGCGAGGATCTCATGCTGCTCCGCCGAGAACAGCAGCGTCATCAGATCCAGCACCAGATCGCTGGCCTTGAGCATCTCGACCGCCGCCCGATTGTTCGTCAGCGGCGTCGTCCCGACAAAGGCCAGCGGATCACGCGAAAAGGACAGTGCGCCGTTCGTCGGCTGAAGATCCAGCCGGTTCGCAATCGCCCCCTTCTCACGCACGGCCAGCACCGCACAGCGCAGGGTCTGCTCATTGCTGCCCAGCGATGTCAGCAGCGTCACGGTCTGCCCCGCTTCCAGACGGCACAGCGTCAGCACCTGTCGCCAAGCCTGGACCAGTTCAAAATCACTTACGGGCATGAAGGTGGCTCCTTGGATTCCGATCCCGTCCTC
>NZ_BEWL01000001.1 GCF_002723915.1 Gluconobacter albidus | reverse complement strand
GGGTGCTGCTGCTGGCGATCATCGGTTTTGTGATCTTCAATTCAATCACGGCGGTTTCGACACATTACGGCCTCACCCTTATGGCCCGTTATGGTGCGGGTGCCGCTGCGGGCCTCGCCTGGGCATTGCTGGCGGGTTATGCGCGCAAAATGGTGCCACGCTCCCAGCAGGGGCGTGCACTGGCCATTGCCATGGTGGGTACGCCAGTCGCGCTATCGCTGGGTGTTCCGACCGGAACCTGGCTGGGAGCTTTGATGGGCTGGAGGCTGGCCTTCGGAATCATGTCGGCCTCGACCCTGCTGCTGATTGTCTGGGTTCTGAAGAGCGTCCCCGATTTTCCGGGAGTTGCGCAGCATGAGCGTCTGCCGTTCGGACGTGTTCTGCGAACTCCCGGTGTGCGGTCTGTTCTGGGCGTGGTGATGGTCTGGATGCTCGCCCACAATGTTCTCTACACCTATATTGTGCCCTTCATCGCACCTGCCGGGCTGGCAGGGCAGGCGGACCGGGTCCTTCTGCTTTTTGGTCTCGCTGCCCTTGTTGGCATCTGGCTGACCAGTCGCACGGTCGATCATGCCCTGCGTCTTTCCGTTCTGGCCAGTCTCGCGATTTTTGTTGTTGTCGCAGGTGTCTTTGTAATTGGGTCTGCGTCGCCAGTGGTGATCGTGATTGGCGTTACGATATGGGGGCTGACATTTGGAGGGGCCGCGACGTTGCTCCAGACGGCACTTGCCGATGCAGCCGGCGATGGCGTGGACGTCGCGTTGTCAATGAATGTTGTTGTCTGGAACAGCGCCATAGCCGGTGGTGGAGTTCTGGGGGGTGTGCTGCTTCAGACCTGGGGGGCAACGTCGTTTCCCTGGGCTGTGCTGGGGCTTGCCGGTGTTGGATTTCTGATCACATGGCAGGCCCGGTCCCACGGGTTTCGATCTGGACATCGGCTTGGGCGTCCACATTCGTAGTGTGAAACACACTGACCAAACTCTCAAACCGGTTTCTGTTCTTGCAAATCCGGTGAAGGAGCTTCCTTTGCACACATGCTCCGCAACACACCATCACGTCGGATGAGGCCATGGAACAGGGCCGCCCCGATATGCGCCAGAACCAGCCCGAAGAGCGCGAATGCCAGAATTGTGTGAGCGGAACGCAGCCAGGACCAGAGGGCAGGATTATGCGGCAGGATAGGGGGGAGAAGGAGGGACTGTCCCCATAATGGAATGGGAAACCCGCCTGCGGATAGCATTCCCCAGCCCACAAACGGCAGAACAATCATCAGCCCGTACAGCAGAATATGTGAAGTCGTAGCGATGCGCCTTAAAAGTCGTGGCAAATCCTCCGGAAGTGTCGGAACGGAGGATCGAAGGCGATTTGCCACGCGCAGGATTGCCAGCATCAGGATCGCGATGCCCAGAGGGCGATGCAGCGCCACCAGTCGATGATAATCGGGGCCGACTGAAGAGGCCATAAAAAGGCCAATAAACAGCATAGCCAAAATCATGACGGCCATGAGCCAGTGCAAGACGCGCGACAGAAGCGGGAAGGTAGCCATGCCGTTCATGATTTTTTGCTTTCAGGGGTCTGAATCAGGGTAGGCGTCACAGCGCTTGAACTACGGTTTTCACCAGCTCGGAGAGAGAAAGAGCGCATGTAAGCGGCAGAGCGGACCTGAAGGATCGGGTCATCCGATGGCTGAATGCCTGGCGGCAAAACGAGAGGATCAAAGGTGATGCCTGTGCAGGGGCCGCCATCCTCACTTTCAATGGAATTGAGGGTCAGGGTTCCGGCGTCAAGCGTCTGGTCATCCTGCGCCCAGATCTGGCTTGGATCGTTGATGGCATCATGTGGACCTGCCACGGTCATCATCAGATGCCAGTGCAGGGCATGGGTATGAATGTCGCTGATCAGTTCACGGAACAGATACTCACGATCGCCCGCTTTGGCATCACTTGGGGTCACCGGCTGCGTTGGTATCATGGTCCAGCGAACCGCTGTTGTCGTGCCGTCTGCGGCGCTCAGGACGAAGCTATCGAGACTGTGAAACGTATCGTCTGCGAACCCTGATGAAATGAACCGGTGGGCGTTTACATCGGCCGCGGATCTGAGCCAGGGATGGGTTGCGCCGAACGCTTTTACGCGGGCCGGATCAGGCTTTCCGGTTGCCGGATCACTCTGCTGCGCTGTAAAAAAATCCGAAACATCATGCGCATCGCGTAGCGGCAGAACCGGCGGGTCATTCATACCGGTCCGCCATTCAGGGGCATCGGGCGGCATGAAGCGTAGCGCCATACTTCGCACGGTGGCTGCGTTGTCCGACGCATAAGGCTGCCCCACGGCGAGAGCGAACCGCCCGATAACTGGCACATGCTGCTCATGGAAAACTGCTGCGCGTGACAGATGCGAAGCGTCACCACTCGCGTCAAACCATCCGCTGACACAGACCCCCTTGGCGTGAGCTCTCCGAAAACCATGTCCGTAGCTTCCGGCGTTGTGCAGTTCGCCCATCAGGCGGTTCTGTGTCACACGGCCGGGAGAAAAACAGCCGCCAGCCCAGAGGAACGCCAGAGCAAGTGCCGCGGGTACGGCGCCAACGCCGAGCCAGCGGAGGGCCAGTATGGGTGGGGGGGCAGGTTTCTGTGCCATGGGTTTTGATCCGATGCGGTTATCGTCCGCAAAGACGTCAGGCAGGCTGGCTTTATTCCCGGGAAAACGCATTACTGGAAAATATTTTCGCATCCTGCGCTTTGATGCGGAATAAACTGCCTCCCAGAACGTCTCTGTCTGTGAGAATGACCCTGCGAAAGGCAAAGACGGAGTTGACTGATGATGCGCATATCAGGTTGCAGGCTGCCATTCCGGCGTTGAGACGATACGCTCGTGTCCTGACCCGTGATCCGTCTCAGGCGGACGATCTCGTACAGGATTGTCTGGAACGCGCGCTTACGCGACTGCATCAGGTGCGTGGACAGTCTGATCTGCGTGCGTGGCTGTTCACGATCGCGCATCGTCTCAATGTTAATCACTGGCGGCGTTTCCGGCGGGTCGTGTCATGGGGCGAAACCACGCCGCCTGAACCATTGCAGGAAGCCGGACAGATCCCTCATCTGGAGTGGCAGGAAGTTGTGCATGCGTTTGGACGTCTGTCTGAAGATCATCGACAGATCATGATGCTCGTTGGTGTTGAAGGGCTTCAATATGGCGTTGTCGCAGAAATTCTGGATCTGCCGATCGGGACCGTGATGTCGCGTCTGTCCCGGGCGCGTGCGGCCCTGCACAGTCTTGTTGAACATGAGGAACGCCCCACGCTCCGGAGAGTGAAATGACCCAGCCTGATCGCCCCGTGACCGAAGATGATCTGCAGGCCTGGGTTGATGGATTTCTGTCTCCCGAACGTTTGCGCACAGTGGAAAACTGGCTCGACAGCCATCCCGAAACACTGCGGCGCGTCATGGCGTGGAGAAACGAGCGTGAGGCCCTCCGCACAGGGTTGGAGCCGGAACTCCGGGAGCCTGTGCCAGCGCGCTTCAATATTTCAAACCTGCGGCAACGCAGAGGTATGCATTCCAACATGCCGCGAATGGCGGCCTCTATTGCCCTTGCGCTGTCGGTAGGGTTTGGCAGTGGATGGTTTCTGCGGGATCGACGTGTGCCCGTCGGGTTGGCTGCTGTTGAGCAGGAAGCGACCATCGTGCGTGAGGCCAGCAAAGGGAGCACGATGACGGAAAGCAATGTTGCGCAACTCGCAGCATGGGGCGGCAAAGCACTGGGGCGCCCGGTACAGCCGCCGAATCTGTCCGCAGCGGGCTACCACCTGGTGGGAGGACAACTGGTGACGACGGATCATGGGCCGGCCTGTGTCTTTTTCTATAATGATGACAGCGGTGCCCGGATCTCCCTGTTCGTGCGTCCCATGTACGGCGTGGACGTTACCGCCCCCATGCGCCCGATGCGGCATCTGCCGGGTTATCTCTGGGCCCAGAACGGGCTGGGGGTCAGTATGGTCGCGGATACGTCCATGAGCAGTTTGCACGCTTTGGCTGACCATGCCCGTGATCTGATGGCGAAGGCCAGTTGAGGATCAGGACGCCTTGGCAGGCGGTTCGAGTGTGATGCATGAGCCTGCGAAGGCACTTTGAAAGTCCGGAATTTCGAGCTTGTCGCATCTTCTATGATTGAGCAGCGGAAGATTTAAGAGTGTAGGAAAAAAGTTGGCTTTTTGTGAGAGGGGGGACGAAATTTCCGTTTTAAAAGAACCCTCAAGGCGTTTCCTGCCGTTCATTCAACGCTATAGAGGGCCAGTCACGATTGCAGAAATAGCCAGTCATCGGAAAGAGATTGTGAGCTGGCCTCTTCCTTATCCGGCCCGCAGATGAAACCGCGTGATTTCGGCTGGCACGCCCAGGCGGAGCGCAAAGCCGGGCCATAGACCAGTCCCATTGCTGACATAGAGCGTCATGCCGCCAACCTGGTAGCGTCCGGAGACAAAGCCGTTATTGCCTCGTGCCACGAGCATGTCGAGGCCGCGGATCATCCCACCATGCGTGTGACCCGAGAGCTGAAGCGCCACACCCCGAGCCGCGGCGGTCCGGGCGTCCCCAGGCTGATGATCGAGCAGAACAACCGGAGCACGGGCCGGACAGTCCATCAAAGCCGCCTCAAGATCCGGGCCAACCTGGCTGTGCCCGCGCGCCGAACGATCCGTTACGCCTGCGATTACCAGATGGGCCATTCCGCGCGTGATGACCCTGTGCTGGTTTTCCAGTACATCGAAACCCAGTGCCGACAGATGGCGCATCCAGGCGGCATAATCGAAGAAATATTCATGGTTGCCCGGAGCGGCCAGTACGCCATCGGGCGCACGCAGGTCTGCGAGCGGTGCGACGTCGGCACGGCGCATATCCACCGACCCGTCGATGAAATCTCCCGTCACGACAATCAGATCAGCAGCGGCCGCATTGGCGCGCGTCACGACACGAGCGGCCCACTTTGCAGAGAAAAGCCGTGTGATGTGCAGATCACTCAGCTGGAGCAGCCGGTACCCATCAAATAGCGGCGATAATCCGCGTATGGTGACGGTGACATCCCTGACAGGGGGCACCCGCAGAGCATTGGCAACGCCGATGGCCGCGAGCAACCCGGCCAGTCCAGCTACTGCGACGCGGGCTTCGGTACAAATACGAACCGGTTGCCACGTAATCAGTGCAACCAACAGCGCACCGAGATCAACCGCGAGCTGAAACAGCGTGAGAAACAGGATCGTCCCGACCGCCCAGTTGAACAGGATGATAAGCGGTTTCGGGAACTCCGGCGCAAAGATCGATCCGGAGGAGAGCCTGCTCCAGAACTGGTATTGCGATGCCACGATGACGGAGACGGCCACCAGGAGTTTCACGGCGACCGGAAGAGGAAGTGGCCATAACCAGTTCAGGATCACGATCGATAAAAGCAGGCCGAATACAATAATGCGCACGCGTGTGGATATCCTCATGGATAGGGGAAGCCGACGGCTTGCGATGGCCATCGGCGTCCCGGGCACAGCCGTGAGCTTGTGCCATACCGAAGTATTGTTCGCGCGAAGGCTTTAGGCGAAGCGTTCTCCGACCATCTCTTCGCTCTTTGTCCACAGGGCTTCGGCGCGTGTCGCATCAAGAGCATAGGCGCGGACCCCCGGATTGGCCAGACTGATCGGCTGGTCGTCCGGGATCACAACGCTGACGCGGCAGTCCTCACAGTAATGCGCCCCTACTGCAGCGGCATCAGCCACGCCGCCGGCCCAGACCGAGGTTGCGGCACCTTGCGGGATGGTCTTGAACTGGAACGGCTCATGGCCATCGGCGATGGCCTGTTCGTTGACCTGACTCACCATGGCTTCGATTTCGCCAGGCGCCATATGCCGCACCAGTTCCGTCATGATTGCACCGGGGTGAACAGCTGTTGCCCGCACGCCCCGTGAGCGATGCCGCGCATCAAAGGCGACGGCAAAGAGAATATTGGCGGTCTTGGAGCGTCCATAGGCCACAAAGGGCACGTAAGGCGTATGGTCGAAATTCGGGTCGTCCAGATCGACGTCGGCGAAGCGATGTCCGGCCGAGGACACATTGACCACACGTGCACCATCACGCAGCAGGCCGGCGATCCGGTTAATCAGAACGAAATGTCCCAGATGGTTGGTGCCGAACTGCGTCTCGAACCCGTCTTTCGTATGTCCGAACGGCGTCGCCATGACGCCCGCATTGGCGATCACCAGGTCGAAGGGCGCGCCTTGTGCGTTCAGACGGTCGGCGCAGGCGCGGACGCTCGCCAGATCCGCAAGGTCCAGCGCGGTAAGTTCGAATGCGCCGCCTCCCTGCGCCGCAGCCTCGCGGACCTGATCGGTTGCGCGCTTCGCTTTTGCAAGATCGCGTACCGCGCCTACGACATGCGCGCCATGAGCCGCCAGCGCCCGGGCTGTTTCGACACCCAGTCCAGCGGAAACGCCGGTCACGAGAACGCGCTTGTTCTTCAGGGACACGCCGGAGAGAACATCATCAGTCGTTGAGGTTGCGCCAAAAACCTGAGTCATGGGTGGAACTCCCTGAAATGGTGCATCCATTCCTTGCCGAAATGGCATGGAATGTCTTATGTGGAGCATCGCTCCGCTTGAATATGCGGAGTAATACTCCGTTTAACAAGAGGAGGACAGGTGACCGACGTGAAAAAATCTCGTCGCCGACCGCGCAGCGATGGACAGCGCAACCGGGAACAGCTCCTGGACGTGGCCAAAACTGCGTTTACGATGGGCGAAGTGGACATTCCTCTGGATGAAGTCGCGCGGCGTGCGGGCGTTGGCATCGGCACGCTCTACCGCCACTTTCCCAATCGCGACGCTCTTATCGAGGCGGTTTATCGCGCTGAACTGGATCGCCTGGCTGAAGCGGCCCCCGTGCTGGCCGCGCAGCATCCACCCGTGGAGGCGCTGCGTGCATGGATGCGACTGTTCGTGGATTACATCGCCGCCAAGCAGGTCATCGCTCCCGCGCTCAACGGGTTGGTCGGGGGAACAGGGGCGCTCTATGCGCATTCCGGCGATGTTCTGAAAGCCGCAGTCAACAGCCTTGTCTCCGCTGCCATCGCGGCCGGTGAGTTCCGCGCGGACATCGAGCCTCTGGATCTGCTCCGCGCTCTGGCGGGCGTTTCAAATTTTTCGGCCGGTCCCGGCTGGGAGAGCAGTGCAAAACGCCTCGTCGATATTCTCATCGCGGGTTCGCGGTCTTTGGCATCGTAAAGTCGCATCCTGTCTACCTGCTACACTTTCGGCTGACAGATCGTCTGGGTTGAGGGCGAGGTCCAGCCTCTTATCGCGGCCGGCCATCTTGGTCCTCTGCTGACAGAGTATTGGGTATTCTTGTGAACAATGCCGGCATTATCATCAACAAACTGATGGTGGACATGACGCTTGAGGACTGCGGCCGCATCTTCGCCGTCAATATCCGGGGCGTGTTCCTGCACTCGCGTGAGGCGATGCGTGCGATGATCCCGAACGGTACCGGCGCTATTGTCGATGCCGGATACTGGCAGTGGAAGCAATCGGTCGTGGGATCCGGTCAATGCAGTGGGCTCAGGGGATACCGTGATCAATATTCTCAACCATATTGATGCGGACGGCCCATCGGACGTGCGGCTCAGCCAGAGGAGATCGCTAAAGTAATTGCTTTTCTCGCATCAGACGAGGCCAGCTTCATGGTCGGATCGAGCTGAGGACGGGGATGAAGGCGACAACTCCCTGCAAGTTTTATCTTCGTCGAGCTAAAAGGTAGTTTTAAAAGAGGGACGAAGTAAAATTGGGGGAAAGCTCCCTCTTGCCTGTCATAAGAAGCCTACAACTCCACTTTCTGCTTGGTACATACCGCAGCACACCCCACCTGTATGGGAAAACGGTGACAGGGCGTTGTACATGATTCCACTTTCAGTTCTCGATCTCGCGTTCATCACCGAAGGCAGTTCGGCCGCCGAGGCGCTTCATCGAAGTGCGGATCTTGCGCGGCATGCGGAAAGTCTCGGCTTCCAGCGCTTCTGGCTGGCCGAACATCATTCGATGCCAGGCATTGCTTCCGCCGCGACTGCGGTCGTGATTGGCTATGTCGCAGGAGCTACGAAAACCATCCGGGTAGGCGCAGGCGGGATCATGCTGCCGAACCATGCCCCGCTTGCTGTTGCCGAAGCGTTCGGCACGTTGGAAAGCCTTTATCCAGGCCGGATCGATCTCGGGCTTGGACGTGCGCCCGGCTCCGATCAGGCGACAATGCGCGCACTGCGCCGTGACCCGACCTCTGCTGACCGCTTCCCACAGGATGTCGTCGAACTGCTGCGTTATTTTGAAAAGCCGCAACCAGGGCAGACAGTCTTTGCCGTTCCAGGTGCGGGGCTGACTGTGCCGGTCTGGCTGCTGGGATCGTCCCTGTTCTCAGCTCATCTGGCCGCTATCATGGGGCTGCCGTTCGCATTCGCCAGTCACTTTGCCCCTGACCTGATGGAAGATGCCTTGGCGCTCTATCGGGAGCGGTTTGAGCCTTCGGAGCGGCTGCAATCACCTTACGCCATGCTGGGCGTCAACGCAGTGATCGGAGAGACGAACGCCAAGGCGCAGCAAGCGGCCACATCCCTGCAACAGCATTTCATTGCTTTGCGTCAGGGACGTCCGACGACTTTTCCTGCACCCCGTCCAGTGTCCTGGAATGGCCAGGAGCAACGCCTTCTTGATAGTACACTGCGTCATACTTTTGTGGGAACGGCAGAAACCGTTGCGCAAAACATTTCCGCCTTTGTGGAGCGATACAGGCCTGATGAACTCCTGATCGGTGCACCGTTATTTTCTCAGGAAGAAAGGCGACGCACCCTCAGGGGGATCGCCCATCATCTGATGGGAGCATGACCGAGTACAGGCCGCGGCACAGCATATGCTGCCAGTCATCAGTCAGTCCCAGATCTATCGGGGTTTGC
The DNA here is from genome assembly GCF_002723915.1 of Gluconobacter albidus. Lineage (GTDB taxonomy): Bacteria > Pseudomonadota > Alphaproteobacteria > Acetobacterales > Acetobacteraceae > Gluconobacter > Gluconobacter albidus. The sequence continues at coordinate 616,502 of NZ_BEWL01000001.1, read as the reverse complement.
AGCAGGGCATCCCAGACACCCTGTTCAGCCCGGCTCCGGAACCGGACATAGACCGAGTTCCACTGGCCATAACACTCATGCATATCTCGCCGGGGACAACCGATGCGCAGGACATGCAGCATACCATTGAGAAAACGGGCGTTTATCTCCGGACGGACGCGAAAGCCTCGAACTGCTGGAGCCGTCAGGCGAGAGAGCTTCAGGTCTGCGATGGGGTCGCGAAGAAGTGCGGGGATATGGCCTGTCCGGTCAGCGTCACGGTGAGCCATGCATTCGTCACGGTAGCGCTCAATCAGAGTTCGGAGCACGAGGCCGTTCAAGGCCTGAACGTCGATATGACGCTCTTCGCGCGTTTTGACCGAGGTTTCCTCGAGCCAGGCGTGGGTAAGACGAGCGATGTCAAATGTTCTGATAATCCGCTGGCCTTATGACCAGCTTGCGGGCTCGGTATTGCTGGCGCCCCGGCAACTTACGCCGTCAGGTTGCCGGTCGTCCTGTCGCAGGATCGCTGGCATTCTTGGCCGATTTTGTGCGGGCCACGCGATAAACTCCGAAATTAGACGGAATCATCATTGGTCCAAAATCGCTACTTAATTTTTTAATTTTGGCGCCCGATACAGCTCTAATGCGCTGATATCATTACCAAAAATTGGTGTCCCGTACGGGATTCGAACCCGTGTTGCCGCCGTGAAAGGGCAGTGTCCTAGGCCTCTAGACGAACGGGACTGGAGGCGTGAGCGGGTGTATAGAAGGGGTTTCGGAGGGCGTCAAGCGGCTGTTGCGTCGGAAATGAAAAAAGATAGATTTTTTCGCTCCTGCCATGTTTCGGCGCGCAATGTGCCTGCGACATGGACCAGTGGCATGGCGCGGTCCTCCAGTAGGGGGGCGAAGGGTTTGTCGCCTGCACGGAAGACCAGACCCCGCAGACGGGTGTTTCCGTCCTCGCCCTGAAGAATGACGCGGAGCGTATTGCCATCCTTGCCGATGCGTTCGCTTTTGACGCAGCGGACATTACTGATGGCAAGAACGGGCTCTTCATTGCCGGGGCCAAAGGGCTCCAGTCGGGAGAGCTGATCGGCCACGGCAATGGAGGCTCCGGCCAGTGTCATGATGCCGTCGAGTTTCAGCGCGTCCTGTTTGGGAAGGGCCAATGCTGTGGAGAGCTGGGTGTTCAGGGCGGCGTGGAAATCTTCCGCGCGCTCTGCGGCCAGGGAGAAGCCGGCGGCCATGGCATGTCCGCCGCCCGTGAGGAGGAGGCCGTTCTGGCGGGCGGCGATGATGGCGGTTCCGAGGTCCAGTCCGGGAACCGAGCGGGCTGAGCCTTTGATGATGCCATCGGTCAGGGCGGCGACCAGGGCAGGACGGTTGTAGCGCTCTTTCAGGCGGCCAGCGACGATGCCGACGACGCCCGGATGCCAGTTCTCACCATGCAGGAAGATGACGGCGTGGCCTGCATCGAGCTGCTGCTGAGCCTGTTCCATGGCGGAATCGAGGATTGTGGATTCGACGGTCTGGCGCTGGCGATTGACGCGATCGAGCTGTTCGGCGAGGGCGCGGGCTTCCACGACATCCTCGGATAGCAGAAGTTTCAGACCCAGATCCGCCTGTGCGATGCGGCCTCCGGCATTGATGCGAGGGCCGAGGGCAAAGCCGCAGGCCATGGCGCTGGCTTCTTCCTTCACGCCCGCAACGGAGGAGAGTGTGGCCAGTCCGAGGCGCTCCCCACGCGACATGACGCGCAGACCCTGCATGACCAGTGCACGGTTCAGGCCGGTCAGGGGCATGACGTCGCAGATGGTGGCGAGGGCCGTGAGGTCGAGGCGCTGGAGCAGGTCGGGGATGGCCTGTCCGCCGTCGAACCAGTTGGTGCGGCGCAGGAGGCGGATCGTGGCGACCATGGTGAGAAAGGCGACGGCGGTGGCACAGATGTTGTTCAGGCCCGATGCACAGTCCAGCCGGTTCGGGTTGACCACGATCCCCTTGGGCAGGGCTGCGCCATCGGGTTTGTGATGATCGAGGACGATGATGTCGGCACGGTCTGTCAGGCCGTTGAGGATGTCGATCGCAGCGGTGCCGCAGTCGATGCAGACAAGCAGGGTGGCACCTTCCGACAGCAGGTTTTCGAGGGCTGCGGTGTTGGGGCCGTAGCCTTCGGTCAGACGGTCGGGGATATGGGTGCTGACGGGACAGCCGAGTTCGCGCAGGGTGTCGCAGACGAGGGCCGTGCCGCAGGCGCCATCCACGTCGTAATCGCCGAACAGACCGACATGCTCGTGGTTGCGGACGGCCTGTGCGAGGCGTTCGGCGGCCCGGTCCATATCCTGCAGGCAGGAAGGGTCGGGCATGGCGTCGCGCAGGCGGGGATTGAGGAACGAGGAGGCGTCGTGGGGTGCGACGCCCCGTGCCGAGAGGATACGGGCCAGAAGTTCAGGAATGTTGGCCTGCTGGGCGAGAGCAAGGGCCAGGCGGTTGTCTGCTTCCGCCAGCCTGGGATCGCGCCAGATCCAGCGGCGGTTTCCTGCACTTCGGGTTACGCCGAGGACGGCGCCCGTATCGTCTGCGAGCATGGTTCTCCGTTCAGGACGCGGGTTCTGCCTGTGGTTTGAAGCTGTGATGGCTCTCTATATAGCGCACCGTGCGGGATTTTGAACGCATCACGATGGAATGCGTGCGCGCGCGGGTCGCGCTCGGACGTTCCACGCCCTTCAGGAGCGGGCCGGATGTGACGCCCGTTGCGGAGAACAGAACGTTGCCGGAGGCCATGTCGTGCAGGTAGAGCTTGCGGGCCGGGTCGAGGCCATTCGCCATTTCGCGCGCCCGCTGGCGCTGGGTGTCGTCCTCGAACAGGAGGCGGCCCTGCATCTGGCCTTCCATGCAGCGGATGGCTGCTGCGGCCAGAACGCCCTCGGGCGCACCGCCGGAACCGGCGTACAGATCCACGCCGCCGCCGTCCACGCAGGTTGCGATGGCGGCCGCGACGTCGCCATCGCTGAGAAGCATCACGCGGGCGCCGGCTTCGCGGGCGTAGGCGATCAGCTCTTCATGTCTTTCACGGTCAAGCGCGCACAGGACCATGTCCGACACGTTGCGCTTCTTGGCCTTGGCCAGCGAGCGGAGATTGTTGCCGATCGAAGCGTCCAGATCCACGACGCCTTCGGGAAGATCCGGGCCGACGACGATCTTTTCCATGTAGATGTCGGGGGCGTGGAGGAACTTGCCGCGTTCGGCCAGCGCCACGACCGTCAGGGCGTTGGGCAGGCTCTTGGCGCACAGATTCGTGCCTTCGAGCGGATCGACCGCGATGTCCATCGCCGGTCCGCCGGAGCCGACTTTCTCGCCGATGTAGAGCATTGGGGCTTCGTCCATCTCACCTTCGCCGATGGTGACGATGCCGTCGATGGCGACGGTGTCGAAGGCTGCGCGCATGGCCTGTACGGCTGCGCCGTCGGCCTCGTTCTTCTGGCCGCGACCGGTCCAGTGCGCGGAAGCGATTGCGGCCGCCTCCGTGACGCGGACAAGCTCAAGGGCCAGGTTGCGGTCAGTGACGCGATAGGGGGGGATGTTCTGAGGGTCGATCACGCAAGGGGATCCTCGATTTTGAGCACAAGCGGCTTTCCGGTCACGACAGGAAGGACGGCGAGTGCTGTTGCGGCTGCATGAATGGCTTTTTCAGGAACCTGATGGGTGATGATTGTCAGGTCGGCGCATCCGGTTGCAGCATCATGCTGGGAAACAAAGTGAACGGAGACATCGTGGTCCCGGAGAACCGATGTCAGCTCTGCCATTACGCCCGGACGGTCCTGAACGTTCAGACGTAAATAGAAAGCGCTGTTCAAATCAGCGAGACTGGCGCAGTCGGCGGCGGCTGGCACGGTGGTTGTGCCCCACACCGGAATGGCGGTTCCCCGCGCCAGATCTATCAGATCGGCGACGACGGCGCTGGCGGTCGGGCCTTCGCCCGCACCACGACCGGAGATGGTCATCGGACCGCTGAAGACGCCCTGTGTGGTGACGGCGTTGAAGACGCCCTCGACGGCGGCGATGGGGGCTTTGGCGGGAACGAGGCAGGGGCGGACCCAGGCTGCGACGCTGCCGTTTTCAGCCTGGCGGGCCATGCCGAGGAGCTTGATGCGGTATCCGAGTTCGTCGGCGAATTTCAGGTCGGTCGCGGTGATGTCGCGGATGCCCTGAACGGAGAGGGTGCTGAAGGCGATGGGGCGGAAGGCCAGACCGGCCAGAATGGCGAGCTTGTGGGCCGTATCCCAGCCATCCACGTCCGTAGAGGGTTCGGCTTCGGCATAACCCTTGGCCTGGGCTTCGGTCAGAACGTCCGTGAAATCCCGGCCGGTGGCGCGCATTTCGGTCAGGATGTAGTTGCAGGTCCCGTTCAGGATGCCACCCACGCTGAGAAGGCGGTCAGCAGCCAGTCCTTCGCGGACGAGCTTGATGGCGGGAATGCCACCCGCCACCGCGGCTTCGAACAGGAGGGGGGCGTTCTTTTCCGAAGACAGGCGGCTGAGCCTGTCGCCATGCAGGGCCACGAGCGCCTTGTTGGCGGTCACGACCGGAAGGCCGCGTTCGAGCGCGGTGCGGACCATGTCATGCGCCGGGCCTTCGGATCCGCCGATGAGTTCGACGGCCACGTCGATCTCCGGGTCCTGTGCCACGGCGATGGCACTGTCGTGCCAGCGCATGGCGGACAGGTCGGCGCCGCGGTCGCGCGTGCGGTCACGGGCCGTGATGGCCACGACTTCGATCGGCCGGCCGGCCCGGGCGGTAATCAGGTCAGCATTCTCACGCAGGAGACGAATGACACCGATTCCGACAGTTCCAAGTCCAGCCAGTCCGATCCGCAGTGGTTTCACGATGATGCAGCTCCAAGAAGGTCAGCGGTTCCGGCCCCGGCGCCGTGCCGGGTCATGAAGCTCTTGATGGCCCGCGTCGCCTGACGCAGCCGCTGGGTGTTTTCGACAAGTCCGATCCGGACAAAGCCCTCGCCGTATTCCCCGAATCCGAGGCCGGGTGCAACTGCAACCCCTGCTTCCTTGAGCAGGAGTTTGGAGAAGGCGACGCTGCCCATTTCGGCGAAGGCGGGGGGAATGGGGGCCCAGGCGAACATCGAGCCCGCGGGAACGGGCACGTCCCATCCGGCGGTCTGAAGGCCGCGCAGGAGAACGTCCCGGCGGTCTTTGTACATGGCGCGAATTTCGGACACGTAGTCCTGCGGGCCGTTCAGTGCGGCGACCGAAGCGACCTGAATGGGCGTGAAGGCGCCATAATCCAGATAGGATTTGATGCGTGTGAGGGCTTGGATCAGCTTCGGATTGCCGACCGCAAAGCCCATGCGCCAGCCCGCCATGGAATAGGTTTTGGACATGGACGTGAACTCGACGGCCACGTCCTTGGCACCGGGAACGGCGAGAATGGACGGGGGCGGCTCGTTCTCGTTGAAATAGATTTCCGCGTAAGCCAGATCGGACAGGATCCAGATGTTTTCCCGGCGCGCGAAGGCCACGAGTTCCTTGTAGAAATCGAGGTTCGCGACGAAGGCCGTCGGGTTGGACGGGAAGTTGACGATCAGCGCCGTCGGCTTGGGCACGGAATGGCGGACCGCACGGTCCAGAGCGCGAAGCATGTCCTCGTCCGGCGTGGCCGGGATCGAGCGGACGGAGGCTCCGGCGATGATGAAGCCGAACTGGTGGATCGGGTAGGACGGGTTCGGGACCAGGATCGTGTCGCCGGGGCTCGTGATGGCGGCGGAGAGGTTCGCCAGCCCTTCTTTGGAGCCCAGTGTTGCGATGACCTCGGTTTCCGGGTCCAGCGAGACGTTGAAGCGGCGCTCGTAATAGTTCGCCATGGCCTTGCGCAGGCCCGGAATGCCGCGGCTGACGGAGTAGCCGTGCGCGCGCGGATTGCCGACCGTCTCGATCAGCTTCTGCACGACATGCGCGGGCGGTGCGCTGTCGGGATTGCCCATGCCCAGGTCGATGATGTCGTCACCGGCGGCTCGCGCGGCGGCCTTGGCCTTGTTCACTTCAGCGAACACGTAGGGCGGCAGGCGGCGGATGCGGTGGAACTCTTCGGTCATGACCAGCTCTGGGGCAGAGGGTGAAAGGGAGACGCGACGATAGACAGGTTTTTCCAGGAGTGGAACAGTCTGACTGTGACAGATCTCACAATGTGTCTTTCGGCCTCTCGGCTAAGCCTTCTGTCAGCCTCCCGTGGTGACGCGCACGCCGTCGCCGATGGCTTCGGCCTTGAGAATGATGGCCGAGGCCGGGACGCCGCGTTCGATCAGGGCGCGGGCGACCACGCGGGCGCGGAGCAGGCCGAGAGCGATTTCCCGGTTCTGGTCCGCAGGGGCAAGAGCGGCGTCCGCGCTCATGAAAGCGCCGAAGCCCCGGATGGTCAGGGGGCGGTTGCCGCGCTGTGAGACGATATGCTGGTAATCGCCCTGCGGGTTGCCCATGACGTGGTCGGTGGCGGGCTGAAAGCGGATCAGGGTGCCTTCGGGTGTTGAGGTGTCGATATCCGGCTGGACAGGACCGCTCAGCATGGCGTCACGCGGGAGGTCGAACCCCGGAAACTGCGGCGGTGGGGGCGGCAGGTCTCCGATTTTCGGAAACTGGCCCGGAGGGGTCGGCGGGATGGATTTGGCCACCACGGGAGGGAGTTCGGCTTCAGGGGCCGGTGACTGTGCCTGAACGGGGGGCTTCTTTGCCGGAGCCTGAGCGGGAGATGCCGTGGCGGGTGTGTCGGGTGCCGGATTGATGGCCGACGGGCTTTCGGGCTCAGGCTGGCCAACGGTTGTCATGGTCATGCCGCTCTGTTCGGCGTTGGCGGTCGTTACGGCGGCCGGTGTGGGTTTGGGCGGCGGCGGGATGGTCGGGAGGGCGCCCTGGGCGGCACTTTCGCGCTGGGCGAGGTTCCGCTGCGCCTCAAGGCGGGTCGTCAGCGACAGACGGGCTTCCGGGGTCGGGAGGTTCGGTGCCTGCGTGGGCGTGCGGCCGACATGGGGGTAGGGCAGGTTTTCTCCCGGCGGAGGGGCGCGCAGTTTTGCGATTTCGCCGCCTTCGAAGCCATGCCACCAGCCGGTGACGGTATCGGTCATGTCCCGATGCTGGCAGGCCGTCAGAAGTGGCGCGGTCATCAGCAGGAGAAACGGGATTTTCCCCGCAGTTCTGCGTGTTGCCGCTGTCATGGGCTGCCTGCTGATCCCTGGGGCCACTGTGCCGTTCCTGCTGTCTTTGGAATGTCGAAATACGGCGGACACTAGCCGTTCGGGACCGGGATGGCGAGTGTTCCTGTCCCCTTCACATGGAAGGAGGACTTGGCACCGACGAAAACGAAGCGCAGGATAGGGGGTATGAAGATGCATGCTGGATCTGGAAACGATATGGATATCACCAGAATGAACCCGACCCGCCTGGACGACGAGCCGGATGCTCCGGAGCGCGAAACCCGCGAGGAAGACAACAAGACGCTGAACAGCCCGATCAGCGAGCTTGAAGGCCGTCTGTTCGATCAGCGGAAAGTTCTGATTTTCGGCGGTATCAACGACAAGATCGCCCGTGATGTGACGGGGCGCCTGCTGGCGCTGGCCGGGACGTCCGACAAGCCGATCGACGTCTATGTGAACTCGCCGGGCGGTCATGTGGAGAGTGGCGACACCATCCATGACATGATCCGCTTTGTGGATTCGATTGCGCCGATCAACATGATCGGGACCGGCTGGGTCGCCTCCGCCGGGGCGTTGATTTATGCGGCTGGCCGTCCCGAGCGGCGCGTCTGTCTGCCGAACACGCGCTTTCTGCTGCACCAGCCGATGGGTGGAGTGCGCGGTCCGGCAACGGATATCGACATCGAGGCCCGCGAGATCATCAAGATGCGCGAGCGTCTGAACCGTCTTTTCGCCAGGGAAACCGGGCAGACCTACGAGAAGGTCGCCAAGGATACGGACCGCAACTACTGGATGTCGGCGCAGGAAGCGATCGAATACGGGCTTGTGAACCGCATCATCAATTCTGCGACCGACCTGAAGTAAAACTACAAGCTCCAAGGGGCACGGCGTGTCTTCGGGCACGCCGCGAAGACCATCATGAAAAGTCTGGCCGAAATCTATTCCCATCTTCCCGACGCACCGTCGGAGAAGACGCTAGAGCGCGTTGATTACGAAGCGCGCCACTGGAGCAGCCCGATCCAGGGCCCGCTCAAGCCCGGTACGGAAGAGCACAAGCGGGCCGTCGCCGCGATGTTCCGCGATACGTTCAATCCGTACAAGCCCTCCGTGATCGACTGGCCGACGCTGGATCCCGAGACGCTGCATCGCATCACGTCCCTGCCGATCTGGGATATTGCGGTCCAGACCGAGGGCAAGGCGCGTCTGCGCATGGCCGCCTATGCGGATATGATCACCGATCCGGACATGAAGGACGCGCTCTCGCGGAATGCGTGGGAAGAGAACCGGCACAAAGAGGTCCTGTCCAAGCTGGTCGAGGCCTACAAGATTCCGATGGCGCCGGAGCCTCCGTACATCACGCCGAAAGACACGGAATGGGCCTATCTGGTTACGGGTTTTTCGGAATGTGTGGACAGCTTCTTCGCATTCGGACTGTTCGCGCTGGCCGAGCGCGCCGGTCTGTTTCCGCAGGAACTGATTGAGACGTTCGAGCCGGTGATGCAGGAAGAATGCCGCCATATCCTGCTGTTCGCGAACTGGCTGGCCTGGCATCGGGCAACCATGCCGTTCTGGAAGCGGCCCTGGTTTGAGCTGCGTGTGATCGGCGTGTGGCTGTTCCTCGCCTATGAGCGCATGGGGCTGGCCCGTTCGATTGACGAGAATGGCGAAGAGCACACCCAGGACAACAATTTCACCGTTACGGGCGCCAAGGACATGACGGCCATGGACGTCAAGGTCCCGGACCTCATGCAGCTCTGTCTGGATGAAAACGACCGCCGGTTTGCGGGGTATGATCCGCGGCTGCTGCGACCCACGACCACACCGGCGATTGCGCGGGCGATGATCAAAGGTGCGAAGCTATGGGATCGGGTTCGCAATCGGGTTGCGGCCTGAACGGTTCTCTTCCCAGGAGAGGCAGGTCATAAAAAAGGGCTCCGTTGCGGGAGCCCTTTTCCGTTTCAGTCTTCCGAAGCGCCGTCTGCATCGGGTTCGGGGGCCGTCATCAGGGCGTCGGCGAGGACGCCGGCTTCGGCCCGGATGCGTCGTTCGATTTCGGACGCCATGTCCGGATGGTCACGCAGGAACTGCTTGGCGTTCTCACGTCCCTGACCAATCCGCTGGCTGTCGAAAGAGAACCATGCGCCGGATTTCTCGACGATGTTGCCCTTCACGCCCAGATCGAGCAGTTCGCCCATCTTGCTGATGCCTTCGCCATACATGATGTCGAACTCAACCTGGCGGAACGGCGGGGCCATCTTGTTCTTGACGACCTTGACGCGTGTCTGGTTGCCGACGACCTCATCCTTGTCCTTGATGGACCCGATGCGGCGGATATCGAGGCGGATGGAGGAGTAGAACTTCAGGGCGTTGCCGCCCGTAGTCGTCTCGGGATTGCCGAACATCACGCCGATTTTCATACGGATTTGGTTCAGGAAGATCACGAGCGTGTTGGACCGCGAGACCGTTCCCGTCAGTTTGCGCAGGGCCTGGCTCATGAGGCGGGCATGCAGACCGACATGGCTGTCGCCCATGTCGCCCTCAAGCTCGGCGCGCGGGACGAGGGCTGCCACGGAATCCACGACCAGCACGTCAACGGCGCCGGACCGGACGAGCGTATCGGCGATTTCCAGAGCCTGTTCGCCGGCATCTGGCTGGCTCAGAAGAAGATCGTCGATATTGACGCCGAGTTTACGGGCGTAGCCGGGGTCGAGCGCATGTTCGGCGTCGATGAATGCGACGGTGCCGCCCTTTTTCTGGGCTTCGGCCAGAACATGCAGGGCGAGCGTGGTCTTGCCCGAGCTTTCCGGTCCGTAGATTTCAACGATACGGCCGCGCGGCATGCCGCCGATTCCAAGCGCAATGTCCAGTCCGATGGAACCGGTTGAAATCACATTGGCTTCCACTTTTGGCCGTTGGCCCATGCGCATGATCGAGCCCTTGCCGAAAGCACGCTCAATCTGGCTGAGTGCGCCTTCAAGCGCCTTGGTCTTGTCCATTCAATCCTCGCAATAGGTTTGGGCTGGCGTGTGCAGGGTACGATAGACCGGGCAGCCATTCTCGCAAAGCACTGCATCAGTCACGGTTATCGCCTTCCCGTGTTCGCAAAATGTTCTTCTGAGAGGCATATCATGTTTGCCCCCCGCGACGCCAAGGGGAAGACAGGCTTTGGTGGAAGATTTTTTCCGTGGGCGAGGGGCTGGCTTACCTCAGTGGGGCGGAAAGGCCTGCGGGACGTTTAAGTTTCCAGACATAGGCAATAATGGCCGCCACAACCTTGAAATGTTCGGCCGGGATCTCGCTTTCCAGCGGGAGGGTGAAGAGGGCGCGGGCCAGAGGCAGGTTGGCAACAACCGGGACACGGTTGTCCTGTGCGATTTCCCTGATTCTGGCGGCCACGTCATCCATGCCTTTGGCAACGATTCTTGGGGCGCCGCCTGTGCCCTTTTCATAGACAAGGGCGACCGCGTAGTGCGTAGGGTTGGTGACGACAACGGTGGCTGTTTTGACGGCTGCCATCATGCGTTGTTTGGCAGCCTTGGCGCGCAGGGCTTTCTGGCGACCTTTCACATGGGGGTCGCCCTCCGCATTCCGATATTCGTCCTTGAGGTCTTCCCGACTCATTTTCAGCTTGGACGTATGGCGAAAGCGCATCCAGAAAATATCGAAGCCCGCGATCACCAGCTGTGCGCCGATCATCGCGGCGGCGGCGCTGAATCCGAGGTCTGTCATCATTTTCAGGAGCGGGCCGGGTTCCAGCCCGACCATCCGGGACGCGGTTGGAATGGCATTTCTGGTGATGTGCCAGAGCACGGCGGCGAAGATGACAAATTTTGCGAGAGCCTTGAACGTGTCCGGCAGGGTTCCGCCGCCCGCAATGCGCTTGAAGCCGGCGAGTGGAGAGACCCGTTCGAACTTTGGCAGCAATGACTCGGGATGGATGAGGAAGCCCGTTTGCAGAAATCCCGCGCCGAGGCAGAAGGCCGCCACGGTGGCCGCCATGGGAACGGCCAGAGAGAGCCCCGCCTCAATGGCGTGATTGGTACTGCTCAGCAAACCGCCCTGCGCCATCGGGACCGTGCCTGCATTGGCCATGAGGGCCTTCATGCTGTGGACAAAATCCGTCACGAGGTGGGGCAGGATCATGAAAATTCCTGCGAACCCTCCCAGAAGGGCCACAAAGCTCATGGCCTCGCGGGACATGACAATTTGACCGTCCTCGCGCGCTTTCTGGAGGCGGTGGGCTGATGGGGCTTCTGTTTTGTCGTCGGAGTCAGACATCGTTCAGAGACCCGGAAGGGCCCGGAGGACGTCGAAGGCCTGTCCCTGCCAGATGGCGATCATGGTGCTGAGGGTGAGGCCGAGAAGGGCGATGCCGCCCAGAAGTTGCAGGGGGCTGGCGGCGTTGTAGATCTGTAGCGTCGGAAGCAGGCGTGTCATGATGCCCAGCATGCCCTGCCAGACGAGTGACAGGATCAGAAAGGGTGCGCTGAGTTCCAGTCCCAGAGCGAAGCTGTGTTCCGTAAGCTGGATGACGCCCTGCGCGGAATCGCCCAGCAAATTCCAGTGGGCATGTGTCGTGGCAAGGAGGAGCGCACCGCCTGGGGGGATGATGGTGTAGCTGCCGAGGATCGCGCGGATGGGCAGAATATAGGCACCCGTCACGAGCAGCACGAGCGGCGCCAGCAGATTGAGGAAACGGGCGGGAGCAGAGCTGCCGGAGCCCAGATCCGGATCGGGCTGAAGGACGCTGGAAATTCCCATACAGACTGCGATGATCTGACCGGCAATCGGCAGAGCCATACAGATCAGGCGGGCCATCCAGCCGATCAGAACCCCCGCGAAAAGCTCAACGGCAATCATGCCGCACAGGGCGAGGGGGGCGAGGGCGTCCAGATGCGTTTGCATCAGAAGGGGGGCGACGAGCGGAAGAAGCAGGACCGTCAGCGTGAGGGCGCATCCGGCGCGGACCATCATGGGCATGGACTGTTCGCCGATGCCCGGCATGAGCATGACGACCCCGCCGGTCCGGGAGAGAACCAGAACGAAAGCAAGCGCCCAGACGCTCAGAACCGGGCCGCTGAGGTCAAGTCCCTGGAGCGCTGTGGGGACTGCCGTATCGGTAAGACCCGTGTTCACAGAACGGTTGCTTTGGGCACGCACATGTCAGTCAAATCCGGATCTGAAAGGCAGCAGGCTCAGGTCGTGCCGACGAGAATGAGCTGATCGAAGAGGTGTCGGGCGAAACTGATGAGCGTTGCGGTCATGAAGGACCCTGCCATCACCATGACGGCCCCAATGGCCAGAACCTTCGGGACAAAGGACAGTGTGGCTTCGTTGAGCTGGGTCACGGCCTGTACGAGGGAGACCAGAAGGCCGACCCCGAGTGCGGTAAGCAGGGCTGGGGCGCTCAGTTTGAGAGCAACAATGAATGTCTGCTCCAGAATGGCACCGAGATCGATGGCCTGCATGGTCAGATCGTCATTTTCATCACATCCTGATACGCCTGCACCATTCGGTCGCGGATCACGGTCGTGGTCTGGAGGGCGAGCTGTGCATTGGAAATGGCGGTGACGATCTGGGTCATGTCGCCACCGCCCTTGAGGCCCTGAGCGGCCTTGGCCTCGGCATCATGACCGCTGTCGATGACGCTGCTGACGGACTGGGACAGGATGGAGCCGAAATCCGTTCCGGAACTGCTGCTGCCCGTTGCGGACGAGTTCTGAATGCCGTCCGCGATATCGTCCGTAACGCCCTCCAGGCGGCTCTGGAGGCTCTGGACGGCGTAGGCGTTATGAGCATGGGAGAGGGAGGTGAGCATGTGGGTTACTTCAGCAGGTCGAGCGTGCGGGACAGCATGGTCCGGCTGCTCTGCATGGCGTTCAGGTTGGCTTCATAGGAGCGCTCGGCTTCACGCATATCCATCATTTCAGTCATGGAATCCACGTTGGAAACTTTGACGTAACCGCGCTCGTCGGCGGCGGGATGAGACGGGTCGTAGCGGGTGTCGAAATCCGACATGTCCTGACCAATGTTCTGGACACCGACGGTCGAGGTGCCGCTTTCGTTGTCCACCTGTTCGGCAAAGGTGATGGTCTTGCGGCGATAGGGATCAGCGCCTGGCTGCGAGCCGGTCGTATCCTGATTGGCGAGGTTTTCCGCAACGATGCGCAGGCGCTGGGCCTGTGCGTCCATGCCGCTTGCGGAAATGCCGATGGTGGTGGACAGGTTCATCCGTCAGCGTCCTTTATTTTCCGAGCGCCGTCTGGAACATGCTCAGATATTTGGAATAGACGTTTACAGCGAGGTGCTGCTGGTCGTTGACATCCGCGACCTGTTCCATCTGCTGGTCCAGTGAGATCTGGTTTCCGTCCAGGGACTGTTCCGACGACGTCTCGATGACGTGCGCGCCGGAGGCGGTGTATCCGATATGATCGGGCTGCGTGATGGTCGGGGTGATGTCGAACTCGCCTAGGGCGGCTTCGAACGGGGATACGTCTCTGGCCTGATAGTCCGGCGTGTCCGAGTTGGCGATATTGCCAGCCAGCACCTGCTGACGGGCCTGAAGCCAGTTCATGCGGTCACGGCCCAGGGAAAAGAGGTCGGTGCCGCCTGCGCTGGTTGAGTCGATATTCCGCATCGCGACAGTCTCCGTCATGCAGGAGCCGGGAAAATGCCGGCGAGGGACATGATGGCGTGAAATCTTTAATAAATGGTTGCCTGAGCCGCAGATTCGGGGGTGGTCGCTCGATATGCACCGTGTGTTTCCAAGGCTGTTGTCAGCCTCTCGCGTGAAATCCGTCATCAATTAAGCGGTCATTAACCGATCTTGGGCATCATGCCGGGGAATGAGGATGACTGACCTATGACCCTGCATGAATGCGTGAATGCGATTGCCGCGCTGATTTTCATTGTCGTACTGATTTTCTGTGCCCGCCCCCTGTTGCGTTTTCTGGAGCAGAAAAAGAGCGGTGCGCGGGGTGGACAGGCGGGGCTGTCGCTTGTGGGGCAGATGGCGCTCGACCGGACGCGGCGTCTTTCGGTTGTGCGGTATGGCGCGCGGGAGGTTCTGGTCCTCACGGGGGGCAATCAGGACATTCTGATGGACTGGACGGAGCGGGAGACTTTTGCCTCGGCGCTGGATGAGTCCGCTGCGGAGGACGTGGCGTGAGGCAGGCTCTGATGCGGCTTGGGGCGCTTTTTCCGCTTATGATCCTGCTGGCGTGTGTGTGTGTGCCGCATCTGGCGCATGCACAGGCCGTGAGCATTGATCTGGGGCAGAACGGGGCTGCGGGCGGGGCTGGGACGACCAGTCGCCTGGTGCAGCTTACGGCGCTGATTACGGTTCTGTCTCTGGCGCCGAGCCTGCTGGTGATGATTACGGCGTTTACGCGGATCGTGATCGTGCTGTCGCTGCTTCGCAGTGCGCTTGGCGCGCAGGGGACGCCTCCCAATACGGTTCTGATCGGGCTGTCGCTGTTTCTGACCCTGTTCGTGATGCAGCCGACACTTCAGAAGTCGTGGGATGCGGGGATCGAGCCGATGATGGCGGGGCGTGTCGGGGAAATGGAGGGGCTGACGGCGGCGGCCCAGCCGTTTCACGACTTCATGGCGGTGACGGCGCGGCCTGCGGATGTGGCGACGTTCCTCAATATTGCGCATGAAAAGCCGCCTGCGAAGATCGGCGACACGCCTTGGCGTGTGCTGGTTCCAGCGTTCATGATCGGGGAACTGCGCCGCGGTTTCGAGATGGGATTTCTGCTCTATCTGCCGTTTCTGGTCATCGATCTGGTGGTGTCCAGCGTATTGATGAGCCTTGGCATGATGATGCTGCCGCCAAGTACCGTGTCGCTTCCGTTCAAGCTGATCTTTTTCGTGGTCGTTGACGGATGGTCACTGGTGGCGGGAAGTCTGGTGCGAAGTTTTACCGGATAGGACCCGAATATGAAAAAGCCCCGCCGGTTCAGAAACCGGCGGGGCTTTTTTTGTTAGTGGGCGCTGTCGTTTGTGGTGCCGGCCGCGAGGCCTGCGGCGCGGGGGTCCGTCACGCCGTGGCACGAATCGTCGCCGTGGCAGACAATTGCGTTGATGCGACCGGCTCCTTCATGAGGGATCGGGACGTCATGGGCGGCAGCACGGGCGGCGTCTCCGACGGCATCCGCGGCTTCGTTCTGCCCCGAAGCGGCGATGACGGCACGCAGACTGCGCTGGTCACGCAGGATTGCGGCGGAGAGCAGGGGCTGTGGCGTCCGGGCCGGGGAGGCGCTGAGGACGACGCCGGTGCTGCCAGCGATGCGGCCTGTTCCGAACAGGTTGTTTTCGCTCAGGGCGCAGGCGACGGCCATGCCCGAATGGTCGGTCACGACGAAGGATGTCGAAGCCGGAAGGGACGGCAGGCTGCCGCTACCGGAACGGCCGCTGTCGAGGGCTGCCTGAGCGGCGGCGAGGGTCGTGTTGCCGGAGGCGCGCCATGCGGCGACCGCGCCCTGTGCGGAAGCGCCCGTCGTGTATCGGATGGCCGCGCCGAGGCCGCCATCGGCGGGCGGGGCGAGGAACGAGGCGGTCATGCCACCCTGATGGGTCATCAGCGCATCCGTCTGGACGGGGAGGGTCTGTCGCATGTCGTCGTCGTTCAGGCCGCCACCCGCTTTCTGGGCAGCGGTGACGTAAACGTCGGCGAGGGCTCCGTTATAGAGGTCGCCAACGCCTGCGACGCGGATGCGTTCGAGGAAGCCTGCGAGCCGGGGCTGGGCCAGGCTGTCGCCTGCGGCGAGCGTGGAGGCTTCGCCGCGTCCGAAAATGGTGCGCGCACTTTCATCCGCAAGAAGTGCGGTGTGGACGGCGGCCAGATCGGTTGCCAGAGCACGGCTGACAGTGATGCCGGTGCTGGCGAGGTTCAGGGCCGGGGCGATCAGATCGTTGAACTCGACTGTGCCGTAATGGAGTTGCATCAGATACAGACCACGGAAGCTGGCAGGCGTGCCGGCCGGGCGGTCGGCGCCCTTGCTGGTGCCGGGGCGGGGCAGGAAGGAAATGGACTGCGCCGCTTCGCCGGGTCGGCTGATCAGGCACGCGCCGCCGCCACCATAGGAGGCGCGGGAGGGCAGGGTAACGCCAAGGGCGAGGGCCGTGGCGGTTGCGGCATCGGCAGCGTTGCCGCCGCGGGCCAGCACGTCATGGCCGACCAGCGCGGCCTGGGGCTCGTCGGCGACGACCGTGCCGATGCTGCCGCCTGCGGGCGCGGCTGTTTCGCTGATGCCCACGAGGTGGGAGCCAGGGATCCATGAGCAGGCGCCCAAAAGCAGGCCCGAAGCCACCGAGGCCATTAGTGAGGCCGGGAGACGGGACGCGATGCGACGGGTCTGTGTGGCGTCCGGGGTGGAAATCTGGTGCTGACGATGCGCCACCTGGCGTTTCTCCAATGTCTGGTCACGACTGTCCGGCCTCGTGGCCTTGGCGGAGTACGGGCGCGGGCAGACAGGTCTGCGCCGTGGGTCCGGTTCCGGCTCTTGTTCCCTCATAACGGTAATCTGCTGTTTGTGGGAGGGGCGAGTTGGTGTCTTCTCTTTGCGGTGGACGTTCTTTATGGCGTATGGATCAGACGTTCTGTCTTTCTTTCAGCTGATCCGGAGCTTTCCATTGAAACACCATCTGCTTGCCACGGCGTCTGCTGTTGTTGCCGGAATGGCCTTTCTTGCGGGCAGTCAGGCTCTGGCGGCTCCGGCCACGTCGTTCACGCCAGCCCAGCGCGCCGAGATTGTCGGCATCATGCGCGATGCGTTGCAGAATGACCCGAGCATCCTCACGGATGCCATCCGTTCGATCCGTGAAAAGGCCGAGGAGCAGAAGCAGGATTCGACGCTGGCGGCCGTGAAGGCGCATCAGTCCGAGCTTCAGACCGCGCCTGATTTTGCCATCCGGGGCAATCCGCACGGGAAGATCACGGTTGTGGAATTCTATGATCCGCGCTGTTCGTACTGTCGCTCCATGATGGGGCAGGTGGACAGTTTCCTCAGCCGCCATCCGGATGTGCGGCTTGTCGAGAAGGTTGTGCCGGTTCTGGGGAGTAACAGTGTTCTGGACACGCGGGCCATTTTCGCGGCCAGTGCGCAGGGTAAATATGACGTTATGCGCAAGGCGCTGATGGAAGACACCACCAAGCCCAGCATGGAGCGGATCGTCGCCCTGGCACAGGCCAATGGGCTGGATGCGAAGAAGCTGACGGCGGATATGAGTTCGCCCCAGACGGTGGCGCTGATCACGACCAATCTGGATCAGGGACGTGCTGTTGGTCTGGACGGGACGCCGACGTTCATTTTCGGGACGGCCGCCGTGGCTCCGGGCGCGCTTGAAGCGGATCAGATGGATGCTTTTCTGGAGCGCGCCCGGAAGGCCTGATGGATCGGGCTATGGAGGCCGTTCTGGAAAGTTCAAAACCGGTGGTGTCACCGGGGTTCGCCGAAGGAAACTTCATGAACGTTAAAGGAACGCATGAAGAACCGCTTTTCCGGGGTTTGGGGAAGTGCGTTTTTGCCGTTATGGTTTCCCGGTTTTCGTGAAACGGCATTCTTCTGATCCGGGGGGCCGTTTCGGACTTTTGACGTGCTCCACTGGTATGATGGTGTATGACAGACGACAGACGGTCCGGCGCGGGGAGCAGTGCTGGGGGGGAACGGGGATCCGAGGCTTCCGGCGCGGCTGAGTGTCAGGATGGATCCCACGCTGAAGAGCCTGACCGGCAGGGTTCCGGGGGAAAGCGCCTGAAAAGGTGGTTCCGGCGATCGCTGTTTGTGCGATGGGCCTTATTTCGGGTTTTCAATCGCATCCGTGCCTCCGGTCTGGGGAAAGACCTGTTCTTCCGGGCGACACAGGTTCCGGCGTATTTTCAGACCGCATTCAACCGGGGCCAGTTGCGGACCCTGAGGCTTCTTCTCCCCCTTCATCTTCTGGCTCAGGCCGTCAGCGCGCCGGTGGTGGCGCTCGGGGTGTGGTCGTCGAGCCCCTGGCTGGCCCTCCTGCTGCTTGCGGGGATCGAAGGTGTTCTGCTGCTCTGGTTTTCCAGGGTTCAGCCAAATGTCAGAACCATGAGGAGCCTTGCGGATTACGCGGCGCTCCGATGGGCGCTCCGGGCACTGAACGGGGTTCTTGGGTCTGTCTGGTTCGTTTTCATCATTCTGGTCTTCCGGCTGCGCTGTGAAGACATCCATCTTCTGACGCTCGGCGTGTGTTTCGGATTTATGGCGCCGCTTCTGCTCTGTGCTCCGGTAAACGGGGCGGTCGAAGCCATGGTGGTGCCGATCATCGCAGGGGCGTATGGTGCTCTGCTGGAGGGCCGTTTTTACCGGTCCGTTCTGTTTACGACATCGTTTTTTCTGATGACCACGGTCTGCGGACTTTTTGTCGTTGGGATCAGCCGGCTGGTGGGCGTTCTGCTGTGGCGGATGCAGATGGCGCGTCTGAAACAGCGCGAACAGGCGGATATTCTGTCGCTTCTTACGCGGAGGTCTGCGGCGCCGACCGGGCGGTGGCTCTGGGAGACCGATGAGGCGGGTGTTCTGCGTAACCCATCGGCGGGACTTTGCCGCCTTCTGGGGCGCGATGAGACGCAGATCGCGGGCAGGACATTGGGAAGTCTGCTGGATATTCCCGTGCCTGGTGCCGAGCTGTCCGGTCCGATCTCTCCGGAACGGCATCTGGCGTATTGTCTGACGAACCGACTGGCATTTCGGGAACTGGTTGTTCGCGCTGTGGCCGTGCCGGAGGCACGCTGGTGGATGCTGACGGGAGAACCTGTCTTCCGGGACGGGGTGTTCCGGGGGTATCTGGGGGTCGGCGCAGATGTGACGGCCCTACAGATGATCAGGGAGCGACATTTTTATCGCGTGCGGCATGATGTCCTGACCGGGCTGCCGAACCGGCTGGCCTGTCAGGAGCATCTTCAGAAAAGCCTGCTGGAGACAATGCGCGGCGCGCAGGCGTTCGTGGTCATTCTCATTTCGCTGGAGGTCTCCAGCCTCGGGCGTCGGCGTGTGATGACGCCGGATGAGGTGGCGGCGGTTCTGCAGATAAGCCTGTCGCGTCTGAATGCCTGTCTTGCCCGGCATGTGCCTGCAGATCTGAACGGAGCGGGGGGCTGTTTTGTAGCGCGGTATGGCGCGATGGATCTGGCGGTCGTGACGGGGATTCCGGGCGAAGGGAAGCGTCATTTCCTGGAGGCCCTGGCTCTGGAACTCCTGTTGACGCTGAGTGGCCCCGTCAGTGTGGTCGAGGATGGGGCTGCGGAGGTGGCTGGGGAGGTGGCTGGGGACGTGATTGACGTTGAGCCTGCGATTGGCATGGCGGTCTCGACGACCGGAGACGGCGAGGTTCTGGTGGAAGCCGTCGAGACGGCGCTGCGCGATGCCCAGGGCGAGCGGGTCGGGCGCTATAGCATTTTCGATCCTTGTGAGGAAATGGCGGGAAGCCGCCAGCAGACCCTGTTTCGTGATGTGCGGCAGGCTCTGCGGCAGAAAGCCTTTGCTCTGGTGTATCAGCCTATCGTGAATGCCCAGACCGGGATGGTGATCGGATTTGAGGCGCTGTCACGGTGGAAAGGGTCGGCGCACAGGCATCTGTCGATCGGGAAGGTCATCGACACGATTGCCGAGACCGGGAGCGGGCTGGAATTCGACTTCTGGGTTCTGGAAAACGCGTGCCGGGTGGCGCGACGCTGGCCTGTTCCCTTATGGGTTTCGGTCAACATGACGGCGACGCATTTTTCCCTCCCTGATATTGCGGTGCGTATTTTTCGGGTTCTGGAGCAGGTTGGGCTGGAGCCGTATCGGTTGCAGATCGAAGTGACGGAAACGCAGGCGCTGGAGGTCGGACCGCTTGTGCACCATGCTTTCCGTGAGCTTGAAAGCAGGGGGGTGGGGATTGCGCTGGACGATTTCGGCAAAGGATTTTCGACGCTGATGTATCTGCGACAGTTTCCGTTTTCCAAGATCAAGCTGGATGCAGCCTTCATTCAGGACATGTTGCAGGATGCGCGCAGTGCGGCGGTGGTGCGGAACGTGATCGCGCTTGGGCGGGATCTCGGTGTTACGGTGACGGCGGAGGGCGTGTCGTCGCCGGAGCATTGCCGCCATCTTCAGGAACAGGGTTGTACGGAAGTGCAGGGGTTCTATCTGGGGCGCCCGGTTCCAGAGGAAGATGTTCCGCTCTTCTGGGGGCGGCGTGTGGCTGATCTGTCCTGAAAAAAATGGGGAAACGCGGATGGGGGAAAGCTGGATGAGCCGGTTTGGAAACGGGCCTGTGGCAGTGATGGGGATCGTGAATATCACGCCGGATTCCTTCTCCGACGGCGGGCATTTTCTGCGGCCTGAGGCTGCTCTGGCGCATGGTCGGACGCTTGTGGCGGACGGGGCGGATCTTTTGGATGTGGGTGCTGAATCCACGCGGCCGGGCTTTATACCGGTTCCGGCAGAAGAGGAATGGGCGCGCCTTGCACCGGTCGTTGGGCAGTTTGTGGGCGACGGAATGACCGTTTCGGTGGACACGACCAAGGCTTTCGTCGCCAGACGGGCGCTTGAGGCCGGTGTGGCGGTCATCAACGATGTCTGGGGTTTGCAGGCGGACCCGGACATGGCGTCCGTAGTAGCAGATTCGGAGGCGACGGTTATCGTGATGCACAACCGTCATGACGTGGACGAGGCTCTGGATCTGCGGGGGGACTGGCGGCGCTTTTTCGATCGGTCTCTGGAACTCGCGGAGCGGGCCGGCCTTGCGCGTGATCGGATTGTGCTGGATCCGGGTGTCGGGTTCGGCAAGACGCAGGCGCAGAATGTTGAGGCCGTGGCGCGGCTGGGCGATCTGCGGGCCGACTATGGGCTGCCGGTTCTGCTGGGGGTGTCGCGCAAGTCCATGTTCGGGCATTTTCTGGGCCGTGCGGCGTCCGAGCGGCTGGCGGGAACGCTGGCGACCCATCTGTACGGGGTGGAGCAGGGCGCTGCGATGTTGCGGGTGCATGACGTGCGCGAGCATGTGGATGCGTTGAAAATCCGCCAGATTCTGAAGGATGTCCGATGATCGTACCTGCCCTGACTTCCGTTTTCGTGCGGGATCTGTGTCTGTTTGGCTATCATGGCGTACTGCCCGAAGAGACGCGGATCGGGCAGCGTTTTGTAGTGGATATCGAGATCCGTGCGGATCTGTCGGGTGCGATTGCCGGCGATGATTACGAACAGGCCGTCTGTTACGGGACGCTGTGCGATATCGCTTCGGACATCGTGACCGGAAAGCCACTTCAGCTCATCGAGACGGTAGCGGGACGGATTGCCGAAGCCGTTCTGGCGCGGCTGGAGCGTGTGGAGTGGGTTCGGGTTGAAGTGCGCAAACCGTCCGCGCCAGTGCCGTATGTGGTGTCGGGAACGGCGGTGGGTGTGGAACAGGCCCGGGTTCATGACGTGGCGTTCTCGCTGGGCAGTAATCTGGGCGAGCGGGAGGCTGTTCTGGCGGCGGCGGTGGATCGGCTGTCCGGCGTGGACGGGCTGGAGATCGTGCAGGTGTCGTCGCTGTATGACAGTGCGCCCTGGGGCGCAGTGGAGCAGCCGGCATTCGTCAATATTTGTGCGACCGGGCGGACGACGCTGGAGCCTCATACGCTTCTGCGGATGTGCAAGGCGATCGAGGCGGAGCTGGGACGTGTGCCGGGCGTACGCTGGGGCGCGCGGGCCGTCGATATTGATGTTCTTTATTATGGCACGCGGGAGGTTCGGGACCGGGTTCTGACGCTGCCGCATGCCTGTCTGTTCGAGCGGGCTTTCGTGCTGGAGCCGCTGGCGGAAATTGATCCAGATCATGTCATTGGTGGACGTCGCGTGCGGGACGCGCTAGCAGTCCTGCCGCGGAGCCCGGGGGATGTGACCCGGCGCGTCCCTGACGGCACGGGTCGTCGGGGCATAGAGGAGCCTGAACCCGCATGACGAACCTGAACGCCACGACCGTAGCCACCGCATCGGCCTATCAGTCGGACAGTCAGGAGAGCCTCTCGTCCGAGGAGCGTCGCCCGATGGGAGCCTTGCCGCTGCCTGCGGATGCGGAAGTGCGGATTGCGGGGGCCGTGCGCCAGATTCTTGAGGCGCTGGGTGAAAACCCGGATCGCGAGGGTCTGCTGGATACGCCGCAGCGTGTTGCGAAGATGTATCTGGAAGTGTTCAGCGGCCTGCATCAGGACCCGCGGGACCATCTGAAGACGCAGTTCTCTGCGGACCGGCATCATGGCGCGGTGATCGTCAAGGATATCCGCTTCCATTCGATGTGCGAGCATCATCTGCTGCCGGTTTATGGCAAGGCGTATGTGGCCTATCTGCCAGCGGGTGGGCGTCTGACGGGATTGAGCAAGATTGCGCGGCTTGTGGAAGGCTTTGCGCGTCGTCCGCAGCTTCAGGAGCGTCTGACGGATCAGATCGCGCAGGGCATGGAAGATGTTCTGGCGCCGGAAGCCGTTCTGGTTGTCATTGAAGCTGAGCACATGTGCATGAGCATGCGCGGCGTGCGCTCGCCCGGTTCCACGACCGTGACGTCCATCGCGCGTGGAAGCTGGCTGCGCGACAGTGCGGCGCGGATGGAGATCATGTCGCTCCTGCGGAGCTGATCTGCGCCGGACGGCTTGTAAGACTAAAAAAACGGATGATGTCTCGCAGCTTCTGATGCCCGCGTTTTTGCGCGTTGATGCCTTGCGAATCAAAACGCGGACTTATATGGTCTGCGTATGGCACTTTATGGCGCAAGCACCGAATACGTCCTGCACAGTCTGTTGTGGCTCGTGGATCATCCCGGACCGGTCAGCAGTCTGGATCTGGCGGAACTTCAGGATATCCCGGCGGCATTTATGGCCAAGCAGCTTCCGAAGCTGGAGAAAGCCGGGATTCTGGTGGCTTCCGAAGGGCTGAAGGGCGGCTACAGGCTGGCCCGCCCTCCGGCGCAGATCAGCGTGCTGGACGTTGTGGACGCGGCGGAAGGCCGGAAGAGCCTTTTTAACTGTCAGGAAATTCGCGGGCGTTGCGTCCTGTTCGACGACACGCCGCCGCAATGGGCCACGAAGGGCGTGTGCAGCATTCATGCGGCCATGCTGCGAGCCGAGCAGACCATGCGCGAGGAACTGGCGCGGATTTCTCTGGCTGATCTGGCGGCGTCTGTCCGGGACAAGGCGGCGCCTGCGTTTCTGGGGGAGGCGCAGGGATGGCTTGAGAACCGGGCCCAGACGCGCCGGACCAGCAGGGTCAGGCAGCGGCGGAACCCGGACACGGTCTGAATTTTTCTTTCACATCCAATATCAGGAAACAGAATTATGCGTCGTTTTATTGCACTTGGCGCCTTGGCTTTGTGCGTCTGCACGCCTTCCCTTCGTGCCGCGACGAAGGTCACGCCGCTGCTGGCGCACGACCTGCCGGGCATTCCCGGAAAAGAGGGTGCGATGCTGACGGTGGACTATCCCCCTGGCGGTTCGGACCCGATCCATCGGCATAATGCCTCGGTGTTTGTGTATGTGCTGAAGGGCAGTGTTGTCATGCAGGTCCGGGGTGGAGAGGCCGTGACCCTGCATCCGGGACAGACCTTCTTTGAAGGGCCGGACGATGTTCATCTGGTCGGGCGCAATGCCAGCCAGACCGAGCCTGCGCAGTTTCTGGCGGTTTTCGTCAAGGACAAGGCTGCGCCGTTTGTCTTCCCTGCAAAGTAATGGCTGAAGGACAGAAGGCATGAAAATTCTGCTGGCCGGGGCAAGTGGTGCTGTAGGGCGTCCGCTGATCGCGCGTTTGCTGAGAGAGGGGCATGAGGTCTGGGGCATGGTGCGGCGTGCCGAAAATCTGCCCGTCATTCAGGCGCTGGGCGCGTCTCCGGTTGAGGGCGATGCGCTGGACCGGGCCGGGATGTTCGCTCTGCTGGATCGGGTGCGGCCGGATGTCGTGATTGATCAGCTGACGTCCCTCCCGTCCAGTCCGTTCGATCTGGCGCAGAGGCTGCCTGCGGATCGGGTGCTGCGTCTGGAGGGCGGGGGTAATCTCCATGATGCCGCCCGGGCTGTGGGGGTGCGGCGTTATATCCAGCAGTCCTGCGGGTTTTACCTGAATGGTGAGGGAGGACTTGCGACCGAGGAGTCCCCGTTGAGAACGGATGCTCCCGGCGGGATCGGGGAGAGCGCGCGGATGTATGAAGCGCTGGAAAAGCGCGTTCTGAGCGACGGCGTCATGGAAGGCGTGGCGCTGCGGTATGGGTTTTTCTACGGTCCGCGTACCTGGTACTGGCCGGATGGTGCGTTCAGCCTGCATGTCCGTAAAGGTGAGGTCCCCGTCATTGGCGCAGGGCGGGGCATGTTTTCGTTCATTCATGTGGATGATGCAGCGCAGGCAACGGCTGCGGCGCTGCGGGCGCCTGCGGGGATCTACACTGTGGTCGATGATGAGCCGACGGAATTCTCCCGATGGCTGCCCGCCTATGCAAGGTGGGTCGGGGCGGCGCCTCCAGGGCATCTTGCAGAAGACGACGCGGTCCTGCGTCTGGGCGAAGAGGCAGTCTATTATCAGAATGATCTGAGCGGGGCGTCCAATCAGCGGGCCAGAAGTTTTCTGGGTCTTGAGCCTAAAAATACACCCTGGCTGGAAGAAATATGAAACGGCGATGTAATGTTATGAATTATTAAATAATTATTGCATGTTACAAATCTTAAATTCTTATCTTATTGATAATATTTTGCTCCTGTATTATTGAGATAGATAAAATAATTTATGGAATATCATGACAGGTTTCGGGGAAAATAAACTGGAAACGTCAGGATGTTCCGACGAGACAGCGCGATCGGTCCGGAAATATCAGGGCTCGCATTTCTGGACCAGCCTGTTTCAGGTCCTGTCAACCATTAGTCTGCTTCTGCTGTGTTATGTGCTGATCTATGCGGGGTTGATGCGGGGCTGGTGGTGGTCTCTGGTACTCACACCACTGGCATCGGGCCTGTCCATCCGGACGTTTGTCCTTCAGCATGACTGCGGGCACGGATCGCTGTTCAAAAAGCGCTGGACCAATGACGTGACGGGCTGGCTTTGCTCCCTGTTGACTTTGACGCCCTATGACCACTGGAAAAAGCATCACGGGCTGCATCACGGGTCCTGGAACAACATGGATACGCGCGGGCGGCTGTCTGATCTGTATTCCGACTGTATTACCGTTGCCGAATACCGGAAAATGACGCGCCTGAAGAAGTTTCTGTACCGGATGAGCAAGAACCCGCTCCTGACGGTCTTTCTGATGCCACCGGTGATTTTCTTTATTGTCTACCGGTTTGCTTTCGATACGCCCCGGCACTGGATCCGCGAGCGGGCTGGCGTGTACGCAACCAACCTGTGTCTGGTGGCGATGTTCGGCGGGCTGTCCTGGCTGGTTGGATGGAAGCTCGTTCTGCTGGTCAGCTTCATGGTGATCTATCCGGCCGCCGTGACGGGCGTGTGGCTCTTTCTTGTCCAGCACAAGTTTGAGGGTGTGCAGTGGGCGGAGCATCCGCAATGGAACAATTATGATGCCGTGGTGACGGGGTGTTCGTTCCTGCGCTTCTCGCGGATCATGCGCTGGTTCACGGGAGACATTGGCACGCATCATGTCCATCACATGGCGCCGGGAATACCGAATTACAGGCTGCTGGCATGTCATGACGCCCATCCGGCCTTTCAGAACGTGAAGATCCTGACCTGGCGGGATGGAATTCGTGAAGCCCGGAGCAACGTCCTTTGGGATGAGGACATGCAGGCTATGGTGGATCTCCGCTCGGTGACATGATGCCGGGGGGCGGACTCGGGTTCGTCCAGTCTGGCAGCAGAAGCTGGGAGTATTTCGCATGGCATTCGGAAATCGCGCATTTCAGGCCCTGACGCAGTATGCGCTTGCGTATCAGATTGATGAATGGGGCTGGCGGATCGGTCCTCATACCTATGGCGCCCCTGCTGTTCTTGAAGTAGGCGAGGCGGGGTTGATCATCGGCGATTACTGTTCGATCGGGCCAAATGTCACGATCATCCTTGGCAATCACCGCGCCGATCTGGTGAGCACCTATCCCTTCAAAACGCTGTCGCATTTCTGGCCATCCGCGGAAGAGGGGCAGGCCGATCATTCCAGCAAGGGGGACGTCGTGATTGGCAATGACGTCTGGATCGGGGCGCATGCGACCCTGATGTCCGGAGTGACGATTGGCGATGGCGCCGTGATCGCAGCGCAGGCGCTTGTCACGAAATCGGTGCCTCCATATGCGATTGTGGGAGGTAATCCGGCAAAAGTGATCCGCTACCGTTTTCCCGAAAGCATCATTGCGCGACTGCTGGCGCTGGCCTGGTGGGAATGGCCGGAAACGCTTGTGAAAGAGCGCTGCGGAGCGCTGATGAGCGACGATATCGAGGCGTTTCTTGAGCTTTATGAAAATGCCCCGAACGTCTCTGAAGACGGCTGATCCTGATTTGGTGAGCGGGGAGCCGCTTCATCGGGTGTCGGGGCTGCGCTATGGTTTTCCGAACTGGTCGGGCAGGAACCATTCCGGGCATCGGCGCGATTGGACTGTGTCGGGAAACGTACTGCGAGGGGGTGATCCGTGAGGTCCTTCGAAAGCGGTGACGGTTCTTCCTGTATCGAAGGGAATCTTGATGAGCACCGCAGATAAGATGATGTCACAGATGGCGGATAAGGGCGGGTTTATTGCTGCCCTGGACCAGAGTGGCGGCTCCACGCCAGGCGCGCTGAAGCAGTACGGTATTGCCGAGAGCGAATATTCTGATGAAAGCCAGATGTTTGCGCTGATGCACGACATGCGGGTTCGGATCATCACGGCGCCTTCCTTTACCGGCGATAAGGTGATCGGGGCCATCCTGTTCGAGCGCACGATGGATGGGGATGTGAACGGTGAGCCCGTTCCGGCCTATCTGTGGCGCGAACGGGGCGTTGTGCCGTTTGTGAAGATCGACAAGGGTCTGGAGGCGGAAGCGGACGGCGTTCAGCTCATGAAGCCGATGCCCGATCTGGATGCCCTGCTGGCGCGGGCGGCCAAGCTGGGCGTTTACGGGACGAAGGAACGTTCCACGATCCGTCTGCCATCCGAAAGCGGCATCCGGGCCATTGTCCGGCAGCAGTTCGCAGTGGCCGAACAGGTCCGCAAACATGGGCTGGTGCCCATTCTGGAGCCGGAAGTGCTCATCAAGAGCCCGGACAAGGCAGCGTGTGAGCAGCTTCTGCATGATTATGTTCTGGAAGAGCTGCAAAAGCTGCCCGAAGACGCACGCATCATGCTGAAGGTGACGATCCCGGACGTTGCGGACCTGTATGATGACATCGCGCGTGATCCGCGGATGGTGCGGGTCGTGGCGCTGTCAGGGGGCTATCCGCTGGATCAGGCCTGCGAAAAAAAGCTGCGGCACAATCAGCGGATGATTGCGAGTTTCTCCCGCGCGCTGATCGGGGATCTGCGTCATCAGATGGATGATGCGCAGTTCGATGCAGCGCTGGGAGAGGTGATTGAAGAAATCTACGACGCTTCGGTCCACAAGGTCTGAGGCGTCCTCCGGACGTCAGGAAATACTGGCGTCCGCTTTGTTCCACCAGCACTGTTCCGGGGGTCTTGAAACGACGGGCAGGTAATGCTGCGGATTGCCGCCGAGGCGCACGGTGTTGGTGGGTGTTTCTTCCAGTTCGATCTCGTGAACGCGCAGGATGTCGCCCTGATCCGCGAGGATGGCGGTCAGTTTGGCGAGCATGAGGGCCGCCATGAGTTCCGTTGTCGGATCGCCGGGCGTCACAACAATCCGGCTGGCGCGTTCGGGTTCATGGGCGCGGAACCATGCGAGCAGCGGGTCCGTTTCCGAAAGCTGGAGCGCGTGATCAAGGCTGTTGTCCACGAAATGGTGCCAGCGCGTCTTGGCTTCGGCGAAAGGCAGGATCATGTTCGCGTGCCCGTCCAGCCGGGTCTGTTTGGCCGGGCGCAGCTTCACGCGGACATATTCGTTATGGCCATGCGGGATGGCGCAGCGTTCGCTGGCGCCCGTAATGAGCCTATGACCCATGCAGAAACGCCGGGTGAAGACGAGTTCGGCGGTCATGCGGCGCCTCCATGGCGGCTCTGCTGGTAGCGGCGCCATCCGTCGGCACGCAGGTTACAGGCCGGGCAGGTGCCGCAGCCGTAGCCCCAGTCATGCTGGTGGGTGCGGTTGCCCATATAGCAGGAATGGCTGTCCCGGTTGATGACGTCCACGAGCGTCTGGCCGCCGAGCTGCTCGGTCAGGTCCCATGTCTGGGCCTTGTCGATCCACATTAGCGGCGTATGCAGCACGAAACGCTGGTCCATGCCGAGGTTCAGCGCGACCTGAAGGGCCTTGATTGTGTCGTCGCGGCAGTCGGGATAGCCGGAATAATCGGTTTCGCAGACGCCGGTGACGATGTGGCGCGCATTGCGGCGGACGGCGAGAGCGGCTGCGAAGGTCAGGAAGATGATGTTGCGGCCCGGCACGAACGTGTTTGGCAGCCCGTTTTCGCTCAGTCCGATCTCAGCTTCGCGGGTCAGCGCCGTTTCGGACAGGGCACCAAGGGAGGCAAGGTCGATCGTGTGATCGTCGCCAAGGCGCGCTTTCCACTCCGGCGAAAAGGCGGCCATCTGTTCGCGTAGCGTGTCGCGGCATTCGAGCTCGATGGCGTGGCGCTGTCCGTAAGCATAACCGACCGTCTCGACGCGATCAAAGCGGGAGAGGGCCCAGGCGAGGCAGGTTGCGGAATCCTGGCCGCCGGAGAACAGGACAAGAGCGGTGTTGCTGCTGATGGCCGGGTTCGTGCTCATGGTCAGGGGATTCCGATCAGCTTGTGCGTCTGAAGCGACAGGCGCCAGCGCGGGTGGCGCAGGCAGTAGGCAACGGCGGCCTGTGTGTTGGCGATGCGGTCGGGGCCGTCCATCGGCTGAAGCCAGAAATGACGGAAGGAGAGTTTCTCGAACAGTTCGGGCGGCAGGTCGGGCTGGGGGTAGATCAGCTTGAGTTCCGCGCCGTCGGTCTGGACGAGCGTGCTGCTGGGTTTGGGGCTGACGCAGACCCAGTCGATTCCCGCAGGGGCTGCGATCGTACCGTTGGTTTCCACGGCAATCTCGAAGCCCTGGGCCTTTACGGCGGCAATCAGGGCATCATCAATCTGAAGCAGCGGTTCGCCGCCCGTGAAGACGACGTAGCGGCGGCCGCTCTCATCGGCGATGCCGGTCCAGCAGGCCGCGATGGTGGCAGCAAGTGCTTCGGCGGTATCAAAGCGGCCGCCGCCTTCACCGTTCGTGCCGATGAAATCGGTGTCGCAGAACGTACAGGCGGCCGTGGCGCGATCCTGTTCGCGGCCCGACCATAGATTGCAGCCCGCGAACCGGCAGAACACCGAGGCACGGCCTGTCTGTGCACCCTCGCCCTGGAGGGTCACGAACATTTCCTTCACAGCATATGACATGATCGCAGCATGTCGGCGAGGTTGGCGCAGGATGCAAGGGAAATCATCATCCCGGCCTGATGGTGTCATGCGAAGAGGGATGTTTCGCAGGCAAGGGGGATGGGCAGGGTCTGCTTTCATGGTAGGGAAGGCGCATGGAAGACATGAATGCCCGTTCTCCTGTTCTGACCCTTCAGCCCCTGCGGGGATGGGGGCTTGTCCGCGCCGCCTGGAGCGATCTGCGGGCGGGTCTGCGGCTGTTGCCGCTGGCGGCGACGCTCGGCTGGCTGGATATCAAGATGCGGTATCGCGGCTCCATTCTGGGGCCGCTGTGGCTGACGCTCTCCACGGCTGTCATGATCGGCGCGATGGGCGTTGTGTATGGCTTTCTCTTTCATATGGACCTGAAAGCCTATCTGCCGTTCCTGTCACTTTCGATCGTGTTGTGGGGATATGGCGGTACCGTCATCAACGACGCGGGAACGGTCTTTACGCAGAGCACGTCGCTGTTTCATGCGATGCGGATTCCGGTCAGCCTGCCAGTGGTGCAGGTGATCGTCAGGAATCTGCTGATTCTGCTTCATAATATGGTGGTGGTCGTTGCCGTGTTTGCGGTCTTCCATGTCTGGCCACAGCAGGTCTGGAGCCTGTTGTTCAGCCTGCCGCTGTGGATTATGGACAGCTTCTGCATCATTCTGCTGATCGGGATGCTGGGCGCGCGGTTTCGGGACATTGCGCCCATCGTGGCGTCGCTGATGCAGATCTTCTTTTTCGTGACGCCGGTGATCTGGAAGCCGGAACTGATTACGACCGGACGGCAGTATCTGCTGCTGGATCCGTTTTATCCGCTGCTTGAAATCGTACGTGCGCCCCTTCTGGGGCAGACGGTGGCTCCCGTCGTGTGGGAGGCGGCCATCGCGCACAGTGTACTTCTGTGGCTTCTGGCGGCCGTCCTGTTCTGCCGGATGCGGTCGCGCATTCCTTACTGGATCTGATCTGATGCCCGGGATTGTTGTTGATCGCCTCTGTATTGATTTTCCGCTGTATCATGGGCAGAGCCGCTCCCTGAAGCGCCAGGTCGGCAAGACGCTGGCCCGGTTTGCGCCGTCGTCGCCCTCGGCCCATCTGATGCAGGACCTGCGGGAGCGCACGATCGTGAGCGTGCTGCGGGAGATCAGCTTTACGCTGAATTCCGGCGAGCGGCTGGGGTTGATCGGTAGTAATGGCGCTGGCAAGACCACGCTTCTGCGTGCACTGGCAGGCATTTACGAACCTGTTTCGGGGCGCGTGCGACTCGAGGGAACGATGCGGACGCTGCTGGACAGCGGTCTGGGAATGAATCCCGATCTGACGGGGCGTGAGAATATTCGCCTCAAGGGGCGATATGAGGGGCTTTCACGTCAGCAGATCGCTCGGATCGAGCAGGACGTACAGGATTTCGCTGAGCTCGGTCCTTATATGGACATGCCCATGAAGGCCTATAGTGCGGGCATGAGTGTTCGTCTGGCGTTTGGCCTGGCGACGGCGTCTGCTCCGGAAATCCTGCTGATGGATGAGTGGTTTCTCGCGGGGGACGGGGTTTTCATGAACAAGGCCAAGGCGCGCCTCGAAGAACTCGTCCGACAAGCGGAAATCCTCGTGCTGTCCACTCATCAGCCCAAGGTCATGCGACAGTGGTGTACGCGCGTCATCTGGCTTGAGAACGGGCATATCCGAATGGACGGAACACCGGACGAGGTTCTGGACGTCTATCTGCAAGAGGCTGGCTAAGATAAGAGGTCAGTCTCAGCCGCCTGTACCGAAACGGGCGAGCGCCCATGTCGTGCAGAGATACAGAACAATCGTGAGGGCGCATCCTGTGGACAGGGCGAGCCAGAACGGCATGCCTGCCCGAAGCAGTCGCGGGATCAGCAGAAACATGGGCAGCGAAGGAAGCACATACCAGAATGTTGCTTCCGCATGACGGCTCATGACAACGCGGTCAGGCTTTTCCAGCCAAAGCCAGATCATGCCCAGCACCGACACGAGGGGCAGGGAGGCAATCAGCGCGCCAAAGCCCGGATAGCGGCGTGCAATGCCTGAGGCTGCGGCGATCAGGAGTCCTGAAATCAGGCATTTCAGAATAAAGAAAATCATACTCTTCCCTGAAGCCGGGGAGCATTTTCTTCAAGAATTTTTTTGGAAAGAATGTGGCCAACTCCATGAGAGGAGTGGCGCGAGTGACGGGGCTCGAACCCGCGACCTCCGGCGTGACAGGCCGGCGCTCTAACCAACTGAGCTACACCCGCAGAGGCACTTTTCAGTACCTTGGGACCTTCCGTCTGGAAGCTGTTTGGCTTCCTCTTGGTCGGTGGCGGTGATTTAACAGTCTGCCCTTGGGGTGACAAGAGGGTTTTTTCAAAAAAAACCTTTTGGATCAAAAAACTGCCTTGCCCGGCAGGAAGGGGGCGTGTCCTGTGTAACGGAACGATACAGGCGGGAGGGCCTCATGAGGTTGGGACGACTGGCTGCACTGCTGTTGCTGGGGGCGGGTCTTGCCGGATGCGAGACGGGTCCGCATCAGTGCAAGCTGATCACGAGCGGGAACATGCTGGTGCTGAATGACTGGGGCAGCCCGATCGTGCGGGCCGCGATCAACGGACATCCTGTTGCGCTTATTGTCGATACGGGCGCTTTCTCCACGACGGTTGGACAGAGTTTTGTCGAGCCTCTCGGCCTGAATGATACCGGGGCAACGGTGCTGATCCATGGTGTCGGAGGGCAGGACTATGGACGTGTCGTGACGATCGACACTCTGGACATGGGCAGCTCCAAAGCGACCAACATCGCCGTTGCCGGGGCGGGCAAGTTTGTTGGAAAAATTGCAGGTCTTCCAATTGTGGGGCTGTTCGGGCGCGATTTTCTCGGACGGTACGATACGGTCGTGGACATGCCTTCACATCGTGTCAGTCTGGTCGAGACGGAAGACTGTGAAACTCCCACTCCGGGATGGGAGGGGCCTGTCCATACGGTGCGGATCAGTCATATCTACAACGAAGGGCACAAGACCACTCTGGAAATACGCCTCAACGGCCATCCGACGGATGCGACGCTGGATACGGGGGCGGGAACGACCATGATCAGTCTGGACGCGGCGCGGGCGGCGGGTGTCACGCGTGCCATGCTGGAAAAAGACCCTGTTTCAATTGGATATGGTCTTACAAGGGACCCGGTAAAAAATTATCTTCATCACTTTGATACTCTTCAGGTGGGTGACATCGTTTTCCGCGATGTTTCTCTGAGGGTGGGGGAAGGGCTGTCCGATACGGATGCGCTTCTGGGTGCGGATGTTCTGAAGCATTATCGGATCTGGATCCCCCGCTACGGCAACCGGATGTTCGTGCAGCATGATGTCGATATTCCAGCGTCCCCTCGCTGAGCCAGCCTTCCTCCCCTGCGATTGTCTGAAGAGGCATTAACGGAGTTTCAATCAACTGTTCTCTAGGAAGGAAAGCATCTGGTCGGCTGTCTGTGGCCGGCGTGGTGTGATCTGTGTTTCTGGAGACGGCCTGGCATGTCCGACATACGCTCTGTTCCCATGCAAGGGAGTGTCCTGCTTCGTCGGCGGCTGCTCCTGGCATTTGCCGTTCCTGTGGTCGTCGGGATTAGTGGACTGGTCTGGGAACTGCAGGCGACCGGGGGCGCTGCCTTTCTCAGGCAGTCGCTTTTTCCTGAGATCACGCTGCTTGGACTGTTTGCAGTTTCTGGAATTTTTGCATTTGTTCAGGTGGCGGCTCGCGGAGATGCGCTGACGGATGCGGTCAGGCAGTTGGCCGCACAGGGAACCCTGCCAAAAGATACGCAGGAAGGCAGTCTGGTCCGCTTGCAGGTCATGCTGGGTGAGGCACGTACGAATTCCGAGAGAAGCGAAGTTCTGGCATCGCAGGCACAGTCCGCGCTTGCCGCTGTTCGGATCGAAGCTGAAGACGCGCGTCAGTCGGCCAAGGAAGAAGCTGCCGAGCATGAGCGGGTGATTGAGGTTCTGGGGAATGCCATGGCGAATCTGCGCGATGGCGAACTGGGATTCCGTCTCGAAGAGGCTTTGCCTGCCCGTTATGACCGGCTGCGACAGGATTTCAACGAAACGGCAGTGACCCTTCAGAAAGTGATGGTCTCGCTGAACGACAGTATTTCGACCATTTCATCGGGGTCTGCTGAAATTGCTTCAGCGGCGGATGATCTGGCCCGTCGCACAGAGCTTCAGGTCGCACGTCTTGAAGAGACGACGATTTCCGTCGGGAATGTGACAGAAACCGTCCGCAAGACGGCTGCGGCATCGGTTCATGCGAGCGAAGTCGCCAGCCAGACGCGTGATCGCGCCGAAAGGTCAGGAGAAGTGATGACGGCTGCCACGGCGGCCATGCAGGACATCCAGAAGTCTTCCATCCACATCGCACAGATTCTCGGACTGATCGACGATATCGCTTTTCAGACCAATCTGCTGGCGCTGAATGCGGGCGTTGAGGCCGCCAGAGCCGGGGATGCGGGCAAGGGATTTGCGGTCGTTGCGGCTGAGGTGCGTGCGCTGGCCCAGCGGTCAGCGGATGCAGCCAAGGAAATCAAAGGACTGATTACCTCCAGCGCACAACAGGTCAGTCGCGGCAGTTCTCTGGTTGAAGAGACGGGTGTTGCGATGAAATCCATCGTGGAAAACGTCAGTGAGATCAGTGTCCTGATCGGTGAAATCGCTACGGCGGCACGGAGTCAGGCGAATGATCTGTCGGAAATCAGTGTCGCCGTCAGCCAGATGGATCAGAACACCCAGCAGAACGCCGCCATGGTCGAAGAAGCAACGGCAGCCAGTCATAATCTGAGTGCTGAAGCCCGAGAGCTCGTTGGAAGTCTTCAGCGGTTCCATTTGCAGGATCATGGAGATGACGATCTCGGTTTCGAAAAAAAGGACACCATTCTGGCGCCGTCATCCCCGCAGTGGGGGGAGAATTCTTTTCAGACGTCGGATGAAGGCTGGGAGGAGTTCCGGTAATGGAGGCGCTCATTCTTCCTGAATTACTGGACACCAGATATTCGGTGGCGTTTTCGGACCTCCTGAAAAAGCAGGAAGACGGTTTTCTTCTGGATGGGGGGAGCGTGGCGCGTGTGGGAGGGCTCTGCTTTCAGCTGCTCGTTTCAGCATTTACGACCGCGCAGGCGTTGAACGTCCCTTTTGAAATCAGAAACGTTTCCGAGGGAATGAAAGAAAACCTTTTGCTTCTGGGTGGGGATTTTCTTCTGCAAGGGGCAGGTGAGGCATGAATATTCTGGTTGTTGATGATTCCAGAACCATGCGGGACCTTGTCAGCCGGGAACTTCGCAACGGCGGATATGAGGTCGAAACGGCCGAAGACGGCATAGACGCACTAGGAAAAATAAAAGGTTTTTCCCCCGCCGTTATCATAACGGATCTCAACATGCCGCGCATGAACGGGTTGGAGCTGACCCAGGCTCTGCGCGCCCAGGCCGAGACGAAGTTTGTCCCCATCATCTTTCTGACGACGGAATCCGGAGACGAACTGCGCCGTGCAGCACGTGAAGCCGGGGCGACAGGATGGATCGTCAAGCCGTTTGACGGCCCTAAACTGCTCGCTGCAGTAAGGCGGGTCAGCTCATGAGTACTGAAGAATTTACGGATGACATGGATGCGATCCGGCAGATTTTCTTTGATGAGTGTGACGAACAACTTGCGCTTCTTGAAGAAGAACTGACGACGCTCGGTGAAGAGTTAGAGAACGGAGAAAAGATCAATACGATCTTTCGGTGCGTTCATTCCATCAAAGGCGGAGCAGCGGCCTTTGGAATGGAAGAACTGGTCAAATTTTCTCATCTTTTTGAGAGCGTGCTTGACCTGTTTCGATCAGGAACTCACTCCGTCACAAACGATAGTGTCTCCACATTTCTGAAATGTAAGGATGCGCTGTTCGATATTGTTGCGGCTTTTAAAAATGGCGGGGGAGACTGTGAGGTCGCTCCTGATACGATTTCTGAACTTGAGAGTTATCTTCATTCCGAAACATCTGAGCCGGAACAGGCGCCTGAAGATGCCGAGATGGATGATATTTTCGGGATGGCCTTTGCGCCGGTTAAAATTGCAATCGATGCTCCGATTGAGCAGAATTTTTCAATTACCCTGACAGTAACTCCGGAATTTTACGAACGTGGCGATGATGTCCGGAATATTCTGATCGCGCTGGAGGGACTGGGACAGCTTCAGGTTAAGGTTGATACTGACCGCGTTCCATTGATTGGCGATATCTTCCCTGAACAGAGTTATCTGACGTGGAAACTCCTGCTGGTAACTCAGAAGTCACAAGTCGATATCGAGGAAATTTTCGAATGGTCCGGGGACGATCTGCAGGCGACGATTACGCTTGCCTCTGAAAATGTTGATGATGCCCCTGCACCTCTGCCCGTGGCAGTTGAAGAAAAAACAGATCCTCAGGTCAGAAAATCCGTTGACCGCAAGGATTCTGCGACTGTTCGTGTCGACATCCAGAGGATCGACAAACTCGTCGATCTGATTGGGGAACTGGTGATCAATCAGGGCGCCATCCAGTCACAGATGCGGCGTAACAAGGTTCATGGAGATTCTGTTCTGGGGAATGTCGTGACGGCGCAGGAGCAGCTTATTCACGAGCTTCAGGAAAACGTCATCACCATGCGGGCCTATCCTATCAAAACCGTTTTCCAGAAGCTGGGCCGGGTCGTGCGTGAAACGGCAAGACTAACGGAAAAGCAGGTTCGGCTTGTGCTGGAGGGAGAAGACACGGAGGTGGACAGGTCCATCCTCGAAAAGCTGTCTGATCCTCTGACGCATATGGTCCGTAATGCGATCGATCATGGCATCGAAAGTCCGCAGGTCAGGGCACAGGCTGGCAAGGATCCGGAAGGTCTGCTCAGGCTCAGGGCTTTTCAGCGTTCGGGACGGATCATCGTGGAAATTCAGGATGACGGTGCTGGTCTGGACCCTGACAGGATTTACGAGAAAGCCATCGAAAAGAAAATTATTGAAAGAGGGCAGAGGCTTGATCGGGACGAAATCTATTCCCTGATTTTTGAGCCGGGGTTTTCGACCGTTGCCGAGGTCACGGATGTGTCAGGGCGCGGTGTGGGAATGGACGTGGTCAAACAGAGCCTTCAGCAGATTAACGGCAGGATTTTCATCAGCTCTGCAAAAGGAAAGGGAACGACCTTTTCGATATCGCTGCCATTTACGCTGTCGGTTATTGAAGGAATTATTTTCAAGGCGGAAGGTCAGGATTTTGTTATTCCGGTAAATAACGTTCTTGAAACAATAATATTCGATTCCAGAAAAGCTTTTCATATAGGAGAAGGTAAATACGGATATCCTTATCGGGATGGTTATTTATCTGTAATTTACGCTTCTGATATTATCGGGGCTTCATCTGATGGGTTAAATCAGAAAATTTGCTTTGTTATAGAAAATGAAAATGAAGAAAAATTGGCATTTATTGTTGATAAAATCATTGATCATTCAAGGTTTGTAGTAAAAAATCTTGAGGACAACTATAGAAAAATCGCCTGTTTTTCGACTGCAACCATTCTTGGGGACGGGAATGTGGCATTTATTCTGGATGTTGAATTTCTGTTTGGTGAGCTTCTGAAAAAAAGAGAAAGTTCGTTGGAGGAAAGAGTATGATCATGGAAAAAGCTCTGGTCTTTTCTCTGGGAAACCAGGAATTTTCTGTTCAAATTTCTGCCGTGAAGGAAATCAAGGGATGGGCGAAGGCGACCCCGTTTCCCGCGGCTCCGGCTTTTGTGGAAGGGGTGGTCAATGTTCGCGGCTCGGTGATCCCGCTCGTGAACATGGCGCAGATGATGGGAGTTTCTGACAATAATGACGAGAAAAAAGCCATTATTTTTTTGAAAGACGACAAAAAGATCATTGGTTTTTCGGTTTCGAATGTCACTGACATCTCGGATATTGATGAGGAAGACTTCAGACCTCTTCCAGAGCTCTCCAGTGATAATCTCAAATATTATTCAAACGGGATTTTGTCTTTGGGTGGGCGTTTGGTTTTTTCTGTGAATGTTTCGTCGCTGTTTGAAGGAAGTCTGCAATGACAGTGATGGAACTACCGGACACGCAGGAAATATCAGATGAAAATTTTCGGATTATTGCGGGGATCGCAAAAAAATCTGCTGGGATTTCCCTGTCCGAAAAGAAAAAAAGTCTTGTCTATTCGCGGATTTCACGTCGCGTCAGACAGGAAGGATTTGGGTCCTTTGACGATTATTGCAATTTTCTCGTAAGCGGTGCGGGAGTTGATGAAAGAAATCATCTTGTTTCGGCACTAACGACGAACGTCACAAGCTTCTATCGTGAAAAGCATCATTTTGCGTATCTGGAACAGTTATTGCGCCAGAAATTATACTCTCGCGTTGAACGTGGTGAAGAACTCAGGATCTGGTCGGCCGCATGTTCGAGCGGCGAAGAAGCGTATTCGATCGCCATGACGGTCATGAAGTGTCTGTCCGCAGTTCCGGGGCTGAAGGCAAAAATTCTGGCGACAGATATTGATTCCGACATCCTCAGCCAGGCCAAACTGGGTAGTTATGATTCCGTGGAAGCTGAAGCTCTGTTTGAAGCTGGTGTTTTGTCATTCTGCCGACTTGAAAGAAACCGGGTCGTCATGTCTGAGAAAATTCGGGACATGATCCGGTTCCGGCGCCTCAATCTGGTGGAGCCTTGGCCGTTTTCATCGCGGTTTCACGCCATTTTCTGCCGGAATGTCGCGATTTATTTCGATCGGGAAACTCAGGATAGGCTCTGGGGCAACCTTTCGGCGCGAATTTTTCCGGGGGGCGAGCTTTATCTGGGACACTCGGAGCGTATCGCCCATCCTGAGCGTTTCGGAATGGAAAGCATCGGATATAATGCCTATCGCAGGGTCTCGTCCGCGGAGGTGTCTTCGTGAGTGGCTCAAAACCTTTGACGGTTGTTGTTGTCGATGATTCCCTGACGACACGCGCGCTGATTGCAGCAGCGCTCAAGCGTGATCTCCGCGTTAAGGTTGTTGGAACGGCTGGAACGCCTTTTGAAGCACGCGACCTGATCGTGCGGCTGAATCCCGATGTGCTGACGCTTGATTACGAAATGCCGTCCATGAATGGATTGCAGTTTCTTGAAAAGATCATGCGCCTGCGTCCGATGCCTGTGGTGATGGTGTCGGGGCGTCTTTCCAGTCATCAGGGGCTGGTGGAGCAGGCGCTCCGGATGGGCGCTGCCGAATGGTATTCGAAAATGGCGCTCGGAAGCGGAGAGGATCCCTTTGCCGGTCTGGGAGACGCGATTGTTCGGGCCGCCACCACAAAAGAGCAACCTGCCGTATCGGCAGGGGGCAGTCTGGGGGCCAGAGTTCTGGCGGCCACGAAAACCGGAGCTGTTGTTGGCATCGGTGCCTCGACCGGCGGTGTAGAGGCGCTGACGGATGTGCTCGAGCATTTTCCAAAGGATTGCCCCGCGACAGTCATCGTGCAGCACATGCCAAAGCAGTTTTCCGAAAGCTTCGCGCGCCGTCTGGACAGGATTGTGAAGCCTGACGTCAGACTGGCGGAAGAGGGCGACGTGCTGAGGCCGGGTCTCGTTTATGTCGCGTCCGGTGGAGAGCGTCATCTGCGTATTAGAGGTGGTGCACGGCCCGGGGAGTATGTCTGTCAGCTGGTGACGGCGCCACCCGTTAATGGGCATCGACCGTCTGTGGATGAGTTGTTTTATTCTCTTGCCGCCACAGTGGGAAAAAACGCTGTGGGCGTCATCCTGACCGGGATGGAATGCGATGGCGCGCAGGGTTTGCTGGCCATGCGCAATGCCGGCGCCTGTACGATCGGGCAGGACCGGGCAAGTTCTGTCATCTATGGCATGCCACGTGCTGCCTTTGAACTGGGCGCGGTGGACACCCAGCTTCCGCTGTCCGCCATTGGCCCTGCTATTCTCAACCTTTGTGAACGCCGTTCTCTGGAGACGTATCCATGATTTCCGCATCTTCCATGTCCGTGCTCCTCGTGGACGACCAGACTTCCATCCGCTCGATCCTGCGCAATACGCTTGCCCAGATCGGTTTTGTTCAGATTGCTGGTGTCCGGAATGGAGTGGAGGCTCTGGAGCATCTGAAGGGCAATTCGGTTCATTTGATCATTTCGGACTTCAACATGCCTGACATGGACGGGCTGGAATTGCTGAAGGCTGTCAGAAGCAATGCCCGTACTGCGAAAACGGGTTTCATCATGTTGACCGGACAGGCGAGCAAGGAACTGGTGCAGCAGGCCATTGCGGAGGGCGTGAATAATTTTCTGGCCAAACCGTTCACGGCCAGCTCGCTCAAATCCCGCATCGAAGCCGTATTCGGGCCGATCTGCGGTGCTTGAGGATTCAAAGGAGCTTCCGTTGCCGCAGGTTCTTGAAGGGCTTGGGGTACAGCTTGCCGTCAGTCTTCAGGAACTGCGGAGACTGGAGGCCGTCTGTCTGAAGGCTCTTCTGGGAGAAAATCCTTTGGAGTTGCAGGATTTCGACAGGATCGCCCAGGTTCTGGATCAGTTGGCGACGTGCTGTAACGGACTCAGCCGGGAGCCGGGCGTAGAAGCTGTGCAGGTCCAGCGGTCGGTTGTGGATCGTTTGACGATGGGAGAGATCCGTCAGCGTCTGCTGGCGGAAGCCCCTCAGCCGTCAGTAGGTTCAGGAGAGGTTGAGCTGTTCTGAGGGATCAGCTTGGTGTGCTGGCATCCTGGGGGTTGGAGCGGATCATGGTGCGCTGTTTTTGCAGGCCGCGAATGATCTGTTCGACGTCCTGGGGGCCAAAGACAATGCCGACCGGACCGTAGGCCGGATGCTGGAATGCCAGCATTGATCCTTCGGTCAGGGCGTCGATCTGCAGGGCCCAGTGCGTGGTGTAGACGGGGGTAAAGCGCGCGCCTGCAATCGGTGCCGGCGGGCGTTTTTCAATCAGGGCGGCATGGGCCAGACCCAAACTTGCGATCAGCTGGGACAACTGGGCTTCGTCAAGGGAAAGACTGCCTGAAACGCCGCTGCCTTCAAGAAAGGACAGGATGGCCGTCTTGCCGTCTTCGGAACGTGTGACCTGCATGCGTGGGGCTGTCATGATGTTCGGCTCCCTGCCCGGTTGTAATGTGATCAGGTTGAAGACCCAGTGTGGTGGAAGCCTCCCGCCCATGTCCACCAATTCAGGCGTGCACTTTGTTCGTTCAGGACACGGGCGGCGTTCATGGCGCTGTCGGGACTGGGGAAAATGCCGAAGCAGGTAGCGCCTGAACCGCTCATGCGCGCGAGGAGGCACTTGGGAAGGCTGGCGATGGACGCCAGAACCGTGCCGATCACCGGACACTGAGACAGGGCCGGGGCCTGAAGGTCATTGGTTGTGGCGTTCAGGTCGGCAACCATGGCTGCTGCGCTGTCCCAGCGGGTTGGAAGAAGCGCTTCATGCCGTTCCGTGATGCCGCCACCTGCGGCAAAGGCCTGGAAGACCTCGGGTGTCGAAACGCCGACGCCGGGATTGACGAGCAGAAGACCCGCATCAGGCAGGATCGGGGCCGGGGCGAGGATTTCTCCGATCCCCTGCATCCGGGCCGGACGCTGCGCGATGCAGACGGGAACGTCCGCTCCCAGTGTCTCTGCAATCGGGAAAAGTGTGGCCTGTTCCACGTCCCATTCCTGGGCCAGCAGGCGCAGCGTTGCTGCAGCGTCCGCGGAACCTCCCCCGATGCCGGAGGAGACGGGCAGGTTCTTTTCCAGTTTCAGACGAAAGGATTCGGTCAGGCCGTTGGCTGTCGTGCCGGCCTTGGTCTGGAGGGCGCGGGCGGCGCGCAGGACGAGATTCTGGCTGTCAGCTTCCAGCCCCTGACCGAAAGGGCCGTCGATTGTAAGCGACATCGTATCGGCGGGGCCTTCAAGCGTGATGCGGTCTGCGGCGCCTGCGAAAACCGCGAGGCTGTCGAGCAGGTGGTATCCGTCTTCGCGTCGGCCAGTGATGTGTAGGAACAGGTTGATTTTGGCGTGTGCCGTGCTCTGGGGTGCGTCTGGGAAGGTCATGGTTTCTGTTCGAAAGCTGCGAGATGGGGGCCGCCGTTCTGGAGCGCCTGAATCAGAAGGGCGCGATCCTGCGGCTGGGGGTTATCGTCGAGGGACTGGTTCCACTGGTCCTGCGCCTCGGTGTGCCGTCCGAGATACCAGTAGGCGACGCCGAGATGATAGCCGATTTCGGCATCCCCGGGTGCGTGTTCGGCGGCCTGCACCAGTATGGGAAGCGCGGTTTTGAGGTCCGCGCGGTATTTGAGAAGGGCCCAGGCGTAGCTGTCCTGAATGGAGGCGTCCGCGGGCTGGAGATCGACGGCTTTTTTCAGCATGGCGAGAGACTGCGCCTGATCGGCATCATGCTCGATATTGGCATAGCCGACGAAGTTCAGGACTTCGGGCTGGTCGGGGGCGAGTTCCAGCGCATGTTTCATGTCATCCTGCACCATGGGCCAGTTCCCGCTTTCCTGAGCGGCCATCGCGCGGCCCAGCAGGATGGGCCAGAGGATTTCCTTGCGAGGCGGCGAGGCCTTGAGGGCGCGGGTGTAGAGTGCGACGGCGTCTGTATGATGACCCCGCTGGTCTTCAACTTCAGCAAGCTGGATCAGGAATTCCGGGTTTTCGGGGCGCAGGGCCAGCGCGCGGTGCAGGGCATCAGCTTCCTGTTCGAGGTCTCCCGAGCGCAGGGCAAGGTTGATGCGCTCCTGCGCGGCCAGGGCGGCAAGGGGATCGGAGGGTGAGATAGTGTTCAGTTCGGCCAGGCCGCTGGTGATCTGGTTGGCCTCGCGGAAAGTATCGGCCAGAAAGATGCGCGCGATTGTCAAACCGGGATCAAGGAAAATGGCCTGTTGCAGGGCGATGATGGCCGGATCGCGCGGAATACCGTCCTGCTGGATGGCATCCGTGATCATGAGGGCCATCTGAAGGTTGAGCACCGCTCCGCCAAAGGCCGGGGTCGGGCTTTTCAGGTTCGGGAGGCTCTGCTGGAGTGGGCCGATGACGAGGGCGGCCAGCGGCG
The DNA here is from genome assembly GCF_002723915.1 of Gluconobacter albidus. Taxonomy (GTDB): domain Bacteria; phylum Pseudomonadota; class Alphaproteobacteria; order Acetobacterales; family Acetobacteraceae; genus Gluconobacter; species Gluconobacter albidus. The sequence continues at coordinate 573,764 of NZ_BEWL01000001.1, read as the reverse complement.
AGGTCACGCCCAGAGCGGCGACGGCGTCACTGGCCTCCTTGTGATGGCCATGCCGTTCGAGCCAGCCGCCATAGAGCCGCGCATAAAGGATCTGGAGCGTCAGTGGATCTCCGGATGCGTTTCCCGTGCGGCGATAGAGCTGTCCGGCGAGCAGGGGGGTGGGCAGGTGTTCCGCAACCATGGCCGCATGCAGGAGATAGAGCCTGCGGGTCGCGGGCTGGCCTGCGGCTTCCGCCAGCAGGTTCAGGGCCTTGTCGGGGTGGCCTTCGGCAGCGAGGCTCCAGCCCATGAGGACGGGTGCTGCGATCGTGACGAGTGGACCGTGATGGGGGCTGCGGGTGAGGATGCGGCGCATCGCGGCCCAGTCCTGACGGCCAAAGGCGTCCTGCGCGAGAATGAGCGTGCCGATATCGCTGCCGGCGCCCTGATCTGGAAGGGCATTGGCCAGTTTGACGGCTTCGGTCTGATGACCCGCCATGGCCGCATAGCGCAGCGCATCGTGTTGTAGCTGAAGGTTATGTGGTGCGAGCGGCAGGGCGTGGGAGAGGGCAAGATTGGCGGCGGGAACGTCTCCACGTTCCATCATGACCGTTGCCGCCAGCATCCAGCCGGTCAGGGAATTCTCCGGATTAACGGTGGGTTTTACGGCCGGAGGAAGTGCGGCCTGCGCGCTCCCTGTCAGGCAGCCGCCCAGCGCCAGGGCGGGAAGCACCAGACGGAGCGGGCGGGAAAATTCCTCGAATGATCTGGGCCAGCCGCGTGTGATCTGCATAATAGAAGAAACTCTAGCCCTCTTGAGGCTCCACGCCAACCGGCATCCCTTCGGGGGCTGTTTGGCGACGGAGTGGGAGGCCATCAGGACGGATCAACCATGACGCCCCCAGTCAGTAGTGTGTCGGCCGTGCCGAGCCGGGCCGATCTGCTGGCCGCGCTTCAACTTCAGTATGACTGGGGTGTAGACGAGGCCTTGTGCGAAATGCCGGTGGATCGCCTGTCCGAGGCGACGCCACAGTTGCCGCCGCGTGTCAGCGCGGAGCGGCAGGACGCTGAACAACGTTTGCCGGATGCTTTTGCGAGAGGCGATGGAGCGCGCCGGATGCCTGCAAAGGCGGTCGGAGCGTCGGCGAACGGGCTTTCCGGGCGGGCGGTGGAAGAAGCGCCGGATCTGCCGACGCTGATGCGTCTGACCGAAGCGCCGGGCGACCTGTTTCTGGCCCGGACCGCCACGCATCGGCTGGAGCCGGTGTTCGTGGAAGGGGCGCCGTTCATGCTGATCGGCGAGGCGCCTGATGCGGATGAGGACCGTTCCGGAACGCTGTTTGCAGGTGAGGGTGGGGCATTGCTGGAGAAAATGCTGCGGTCTGCGGGATTGGAGCGCGGACGGATTTCGATGGCGCCCGCCCTGCCGTGGCGTCCGCCTGGCGGGCGAACGCCGAGCGATGCGGAAATGCAGGCCTGTCTTCCGCTTCTGTTGCGGACAATCGCTCTGTGTCGGCCAGGGTTTCTGGTGACGATGGGTGTGACGCCGCTGCGGATGCTGGTGGGGCCGGATGCTGCTGTCGGACGGATGCGGGGTCGGTGGACAGACGTATCGGTTCCGGGGCTTGCGACTCCGTTGCCCCTTCTGCCGATGCGACACCCCCTGCAACTGCGGGCAAGTGCGGCTGCACGGCGGAATGCCTGGCAGGATCTGCTGATTCTGATTGAGAAACTCTCTCCGGAAGAATGAGGACTAATTGGGTACAAATACTACCGTTAAAAAACTTCGGAAAAACGTAAAAAAACGCGCGATGACAGGTGTTTGCCACTGGATTGTTTTAGGGTTGGGTTATATCATTGCCCAGTCCAAGGATGTGTAGAACTTAACAAGTTCTTGCCAAGGGCCTGCAAAGCGGGTAGCAACCCGCTGCTATGCGAAGGACATCCCCTTTCATTTCAGGCAGTAGCGCCCGGGCTTTGCTCGTCAGCGTACTGATTCTGGCCGGCGGCTCACTGTCTCCGGCGCGTGCGGACAGCACACGCAACCTCCCTCCCCAGCCGGAACCGGTCGGGGATGAGACTGCGTTTGCCGAAGCCCGGCCGTCTTTGGGCGGGGATGGTGTTGTCTCGCTGCCTCATCCCCTGACGGCGGCCATGGCCAGCCGCTACCGGCTGATCTTTCAGGCCCAGCGCGAAGGCAATGCCCGGATCGTTCAGGAGCAGATGCGTCTGATGACGGATCAGGTGCTGTTGCCGGATGTGCTGGCCGAACGCTATCTGGCGCCGGGGGCGCATCCTGCGGCCGAGCAGCTTCGCGAATGGCTTCATGACTATGGCTCCCAGCCGGATGCGTCGAACATTCAGGCGCTCCTTCTGAAAATTGTGCTGCCCGGAACGGTTCAGGTGCAGTCTTTCCTTCGTCCGCTGGCGGCGGATGCGCGGTCTGACGATGCGAAGGGCACGATTACCCCTGTCGATCCGCTGATGCATGCGTTCGCCCGGAATCCGCTGCTGGATCATACGGTGCAGGAGCGGGCGCTGACGGGGCTGCGTGGTGCGGAAAGCGCGCTGCATCTGGTGGATATCACGCCGGGGATGACGGCGCCCTATGCCGCCCAGCTTTACGGTGAGGTTGCGCTTGGTCTGCTGTCCCAGGGGGAAACTCTTGCGGCGTTGCGGAATGCAAGTGCGGGGTTTGGGCGTGGAAACAGTCAGGTCGGACTGCCCGCCTATGTTGCCGGGCTTGCCGCCTGGCGCGAAGGGCATGTCGAGGCGGCCTATGACCTGTTCCAGTCTGCGGCCAATGCGCCCGTTACGGCGCTGGAAATCCGTGCAGCTGCGGCGTTCTGGGCGGCGCGGGCCGAGGGGCGGCGTCACGACATGGCGGGCTATGTGAAGTGGCTGCATCGTGCGGCCACCCATCACGAAACCTTCTATGGCATGCTGGCCTCCCAGACGCTGGAGCTTGGGCGCCATGGTCATGCGCGTCTGCCCGGCGGGCGGATCGAGGTTACGCTGCATGATCCGGTGCCTGTGCTTGCCGAAATCGACGTCGAGGCTGTGGGCGCCCTGTCGCAGGGACGCCAGCTTTTTGCTCTCCTTCAGGTTGGTGAGCGCACGCGGGCGGAGAATCTGATCCGGCGCATGTGGGTGGATGTCGCCTCGGACAGCGCGCGCTCGCGCTCGCTTCAGCTTGTGGCTCAGGCTGCGGGTTACGAGGACCTGTCCGAACAGCTTGCATCTCTTATCATGCATCGGGAATCGCAGGCGACGCCGCCGACGCCGCTGCCTCTGCCAGCCCTGAAGCCAAGCCATGGTTTTCGGATGAATCCGGCGCTGGTCTATGCGCTGACGCGGGTTGAATCCAACTTCGATCCATCGGCGACGTCAGGGGCAGGGGCGCACGGGCTGATGCAGATCCGCCCGGTGACGGCGAGTTTCGTGACCGCGTCGCACATGACGTATGACTCGCATGGCGTGGCGGTGATACCGGTGGCGCCCGATATGGTCAGCCGTCTGCACAATCCGTCTTCCAATCTGGAGATCGGACAGCTTTACGTGTTGTATCTGGCGAACCAGTCGAACCGGGTTGCTACAGTGACACCGCCTGAGGGCGGAGATCTGGTCCGGGTTCTGGCGTCCTACAATGCCGGGCCGGGAGCGATTGCCCGCTGGGAAGGCGCGCAGAAGGCGGATATGCATGATCCGCTGTTCTTCATGGAAACACTCCCCAATGGCGAGACGCGCGATTATGTCCATCGCGCCCTGACCTATACCTGGCTGTATGCGCACCGCATGGGTCTGCCGTCTCCGTCGCTGAAGGCGCTGACACGGTCTGAATGGCCGTCTTTTGGGGAAGAGCAGGCCATGGCGCATGAGCGCATGGCCCTCAACTGAGGTCCTGAACTAAGACCTGGAACTAGGATTCGAGTGCCTTAAAGAAATTCGATCAGGGCGATGCCGCCTGCGATCAGGATCAGGGCCCCGAACAGGACGAGCGCCAGACGCTTTTCGATGAAATCGCGAATGGGCTCTCCAAAAGCGCGGAGCAGGGCGGCTTCGAGAAAGAAGCGTGCGCCCCGGGTGACGACGCTGGCGGCAATGAAGGGCAGGAGCGGGAAATGCGCCGCACCTGCCGCCAGTGTGACGAATTTGTAGGGCAGCGGGGTCAGGCCCTTGGCGAGAATGATCCAGACGCCGTAGTGGCGGAACATGGCTTCCAGATTCAGGATGCGCTGGTCGGCATGATAGAAATGCGCGATCGGCATGCCGACATGTTCCATCAGGAACGCCCCCAGCACCCAGCCGATCAGTCCGCCCACGACGCTGGCTGCCGTGCAGACGGAGGCCAGGAACCACGCCCGTTCGCGATTGGCGAGCAGCATGGGTATGAGCATCAGGTCCACCGGAAGTGGGAACACGGAAGATTCTGCCACGGCGACGACGATCAGCCACCAGACAGCTCGCGGAGAGGCGGCCAGTTCGGTGATACGGGTGTAGAGCAGTGTCAGCATGGTGGTCTGATCTTCCTGTAAAAACGTCCGTACTGTCCTACCCGGCCTGCGGGAGCTTGCAAATCCGTAACTCTGTGCAACATGTGTTTCGGTAAGCGAACGGCTATAGCAAGCGAAATCGTTCTTCCGGAGTGCTGCCGTTTCATGGACAAGACCCTCGCGCCGTTTCAGCGTTATTCCCCTGTGGCCAGACTGTTCCACTGGGGTATGGCGGCGATCATCATTCCGCTGTGGCTGCTGGGGTTCTATGTGGGGCGGATCATGCCGCATGCGGCAACCCCGCAGAAGGCGCTTCTGCTGCTGATCCACAAGGAAATCGGGCCGTTCATCATTATCCTGACGGTTCTGCGGCTTGTCTGGCGGGCGACGCATCGGCCACCCGCGATGTCATCGGATATTCCCGAAGAAGAGCGTCTGGCGGTACAGGTCGGGCATTTCGGGCTGTATGCGATGATGCTGGTCGTGCCCTTGACGGGGTGGGTGCGGAGTTCCGTTCATGGCCTGCCGATCCCGATGCTGTGGATCGTCGATCTGCCGCCACTGGCGCATAAGGCGCCTGTGTTCGTGCCGCTGGTGAATGTGCTGCACCAGTTTTCGTCATGGATTCTGGGTATCCTGATCGCCGGGCATGGAATTGCGGCGCTGCTGCATCGCTATGGCCGCAGGGATACGGTCATGGACCGGATGCTCTGAAAACCGGCAACTCATGAAAAAGCCCCCTGTCCGAGTCATCGGGCAGGGGGCTTTTTTGTGGAGAGACGCTCCGGTTTACTTCGGGGCAGCGGGTTGCTGGACCGGGAAGGGAGCTGGTTTCAGGGCCGGGCGCGGATGGTCGGCCATGTCCTTGCCGAGCCATGTGAGGGCGGCGTCAAGCTGCTGGTCCTGTCCGTTGAAGGTGGCGACCGGCATGTTTTCGACCTCGATATCCGGAGCGACGCCCCTGTTTTCCACCAGCCACTGTCCGTTCAGGTCGAAATAGGGATTTTCGGCCGTCCGGGCATTGCCGTTGTCGATCAGACGGTCTCCGTCCGAGAGCCAGACGCCCGCGCCTGCGGTACGCTCGCCCAGCAGCGGGGCGATATGCAGGGACTTGATGCCCTGCGAGAAGGTCTCGCCATCCGAGTAGGTCATTTCATCGGACAGGACGATCAGGCGGCCCTGAAAGGACTGCTGCATATCCACCGACGGTGCGTTGCCGTAGCGGCCCCAGAACATCCACGGGCGACGCATGAGCTGTGTGAGGACCCAGCTGTCGATATTGCCGCCCGTGTTGCCGCGGACGTCGACGATCAGGCCGTCCTTGTCGATATTGGCGTAGAATTCGCGGGCGAAGGCTTCCATGTCGTCGCCGACCATGGATTGCAGATGCAGATAGCCGATGCGGCCGTGGCTGGCGCGGTCGACGATATCCGCGCGGCTGACTTCCCAGTCCCGCGCGCGCAGGTCACGCTCCTTCATATAAGACACGGGCGTTACGATGATCTTGTGGTCTTTCCCGCTGCGCGCGAGCGTCAGGAGAACCTGCTTTCCGGCCTGATCGGCAAGAAGCGAGCCGAGGTCGGGCTGGCCTGCGGTCGGCTGGCCGTTGATTGCGGTGATGAGATCGCCGTTCCGGGCGTCCACGCCGGGAGCGGCCAGCGGGGACTGCTGATCGGGGAGGTCGCGGTCGCCCTGATAAATGTGGTCTATCCGGAAGCCCTTGTCCTCATGCGTCAGATGCGCGCCGAGGCCTGCAATGAGGCTGGAAGCGGGCTGGTCGAATGTCGTGGGCGCATGGAGCTGCGAGTGCATCGCGCCGATTTCCGCAACCATCTGGCCGAGCAGATCGTCGAGATCTGCACGGTCTCCAAGACGGTCCACGAGCGGGGCGAAATGGGCGCGTACGGCTTTCCAGTCCACGCCGTGCAGCTCGCGGTCATAGTAGTGGTCGCGGTGCAGGCGCCAGGCGTCCACGAATTCGTCCGCCCATTCCTGTCCGGGGTCGATCCGCAGGCGCAGATGGTCAAGTTCGATTTTCTTGCCGGCCAGTTCCTTGGGCTGCTTCTCGCCCGCAGGCGTCAGGAGCAGTTCGGGGGCGTTTTTGCCGCGACGGCTGAGGGTCAGAAGGGTCTTGCCGTCCGGGGTGATGTCGAAGCCCGAGATCTTTGCCGCGTAGGTTTCGATCTTGTGTTCGTTATTGTCGATATGGATCGACTTCAGATCGCCCGGACCGTCGCCTGAGCCGGAATTGTCGATCGTGAAGAGATAGTCGTCAGAGACGCCAAGGCCTTCATAGTCGCCGGCCGGGATGGGCGCCTGATAAAGGCGTGTGGTGATCCCGGCCCATTCGATGGCGGGAAGGGATTTTTTCTTGTCGCCGTCTTTCTTCTTGTCATCCTTTTTATCGGCGTCGGGCTTCTTGTCTGTCGGGTCCAGTTCGGTCGCGGGCTGGAACGGGAAGCGTTCGCCAGACTGAAGGGCAAGGGCGTAGAGTCCGGTGCGCTTGGGGAAGGCCGGTCCGATATTGCGGTCTCCCCAGGGCGAGCCGTTGGCGAGCGAGAACGTGCGGTCCGACAGGAACCACAGCCATTTGCCATCCGGGGAGAAGCTGGGCGTATAGGATTCATAGCGCCCGTCCGTTACCCAGTTCGACTGGCCGGTGGCGGGGACGTAAAGGGCAATCTGGCGACGCAGGTTCGCGCCGCGTGTGCGGACGTAGGCCAGAACATGTCCATCCGGGGACCATGATACTGAGTCAAAGACGTTGGTGCCGTCCAGCGTGGCGTTATCGACCAATTTGTCGGCCTTTGTGGACAGGTCCGTCAGCCAGAGGCGGCCCAGAAGGTCGGTATGGGCGGCGTATTTGCCATCCGGGGAAAGAGACAGCGCCACGGGTTCGGTGGAGGAGGGCTGGGTGATGGCCTCGCCCTTGCCGCTGCCGTCGGCTGCAAAGCGCCACAGGGCGGAATCGCCGCCTGCATCGCTGAAGGCAATGACGGATTTGCCGTCCGACGTGATCTGGGCGAGACGCAGGCGGACGTTATCGGGGGTGGCGAGCACGACGACCCGGCGGGGTGAAGCGCCGGCAACCACAACATGACCGCGCATGGTGAAGGCGGCGGCGTCCCCTTTAGGAGAAATGGTCGAGGACGTCAGGAAGCGCGTCGGCTTTTCCAGCCAGTACGGGCTGCGGGGCAGGTTGTCGGAGGTCAGATCGACTTTGACGGGCGTGGTCTCACCGCTGGCCAGATTGAAATCGAACAGGTCCGCGCCTTTGCGCAGGACGATGTGATCGCCGGAGATGGAGGCTTCGAGAACGCTGTAATCCGTAAAATGGGTGAGCTGTTTCGCGTCCGAGCCGTCGGTGGCGAGGCTCCACAGATTATAACGTCCATCTTCGTCGGAAATGACGATCAGGCGGTCGCGCCAGGGCATCGGGCGGATCAGGTTGGCGTCATGCGTGCCGATGCGCTCGGCTTCCTTGCCGTTCTGAAGATCGAAGCGCCAGAGCTGGGACAGCGCGCCGCCGCGATAGGCGCGCATGTGATCGCCGGTCGTGGCGAGGCCAAAGCGGATCGCATAAAGCCAGTGTCCGTCCGGGCTGAGGGCGGCATCGTTCACGCCGGAAAGCGGGAAGACACGTGTTGCGCCGGTTTTCGGATCAATGGCGGAGACGGTCTGGGTGTAATAGGGGCCGGTTGCGGCGGGGCTGGCATAGAGCACCCCGGCATGCGCGTCCCAGCCAATGATCTTCAGACGCGCGACGTTCTCGAACGTCAGGCGGTGCGGCGTGCCACCGCTGCGGGGCATGACGTAGATTTCGGTCGGGCCGTCGAAATTGGCGGCGAATGCGATCTGGGTGCCGTCCGGAGAAATGACGGGATGCGGGTCGATGGCGTTGGCGCCCTGCGGCACGGTCGTCAGGCGCTGGGCCTGACCGCCTGCGAGGGGAACGCTCCAGACGGACTGTTCGGCGTTGAACAGGACGGTCTGGCCGGAAATCGAGGGCTCACGCAGATAGCCCGGCTCGGCCTGGGCAACGCCGAGACTGAAGCCCATCAGGGCTGCGCAGGACAGGAGGGAGTTTCTGAGCGAGGAGCGTTGGAGCATGGCGATGATCTCGATATGAAACGAATATGGTCCAGTCGTTTCATAAAGGTGTCATCGCGTCAAAGGCCCCCGGATGACATCCTGTTAAGATATAACACTTCGTTCAGCCCACGGCGGCCTTGAGGCCCTGTCCGGCGGCGAGGGGGCATAGCGGCAGGCAGGCGAAAAGGCATGCTCCCAGCAGATCAAGGCTTGCGGCAGGAGAAGTTGCGAGCTGCCCGGCATAGGACGAAGCCGCGCCAAAAATCAGGACGGGTGTTGCCAGTGGCAGAACGAGCAGCGGGAGCAGCACGCCGCCACGCCGAGCGCCAAGCACGATCGAGGCTGCCATGCCGCCCAGAAGTGAGAGGGACATCGTGCCCATCGCAAGACCGGCCAGCAGAAGGGGAAGTTCGGAGCCCTTGACGCCCAGCATGATGCCGAGCGGGATGCTGGCAATCAATAGTGGAAGGCCGGTTGTCAGCCAGTGCGCAGCCATTTTGGCGAAGGCCACGGCGGCGGGGGCCGGACCGGTCAGCATCAGCAGATCGAGAGAGCCGTCTTCGAGTTCGGCTCCGAACAGACGGTCCAGCGGCAGGAGACAGGCCAGCAGCGCGCAGACCCAGATGATGCCCGGCCCCATATGTCGCAGAAGGTCGGGCGAGGGGCCGAGGGCGAGCGGGAACAGGCTGCCGCACAGTATAAAGAAGAGCAGCGAGGCGAGCGTGTCGGCGCCGAAGCGGAACGCCAGACGGAGGTCACGGTCGATCAGGGCTAGAAAAGCGGTCATGACAGCCAGAAGGATTCCACATGCGCGAGCGAGGGCAGTTCGTGCGAGCGGGTGTTGTCGAGGGGAAGCGGCACATGTGTTGTGACGATCATCGCACCGCCCTTTGCACGATGGGCGGCCATGACGGCCCCAAGGCGCTCGATGCTGGCGACGTCCAGCCCGACCGTTGGCTCATCGAGCAGCCAGAGCGGCGCGCCGGACAGCATGACGCGGGCGAAAGCGGCGCGGCGCTTCTGCCCCGAGGACAGCAGGCGCGCGGGAAGATCGGTCAGATGTGTGAGATCAAGGGCGTCAAGCGCGTCGGGCAGGCTGGTTGTCCCGAGTTTTTCGGCCAGAGCGAGGTTCTGCGCCAGCGTCAGCCCTGGCTTGAGGGCATCCTGATGGCCGAGCCAGGCGAGGGCGCCATAACGCACGACGTCGCCTGAATCGGGGCGCCGCAGGCCGGAGATCGTGCGGAGGAGGGTGGATTTCCCGGCCCCGTTCGGACCCGTGAGGATCATGGCGTCCCCGGCGTCTAGCGTCAGGGACACCCCGTCGAGCACCAGCCGGTCTCCACGGAACACCGTGACGTCCTCGACATCAAGGAGGCGTCCGGGCGTGGGAGGTGGTGGAAAATCAGACGGGGTGGTCATCGGAAGGTCTCATGCGCGGGGTTCGGTTCTGTCCCGGTGTGTGTCTTTCTGTTTTAGAGACCCTGCGGGCGTCCTTCGCAAGGGCTGGCGTGGCGCAGGTGGCCGGGAGGGGTGAAAGAAATATGATGATCGTATGAATCGTGACATGAGCTGCATTAAGGTCTCGATACCCGTGCTCAGGTCCGTTATGAGGTCTGCACGGTCGTGTGATCGTGCGTCTTTTTTCAAGGGTTTCCGGAACTGGCTGATCTGGTGCTGCAGGCGAGTGGTATCGCCAAATCTTTTGGTGGGAACGAGGTTCTGAAGGGCCTGTCGCTCGATGTGGAGCGTGGCGAACTGATCTCGATGATCGGGCCTTCGGGATGTGGAAAATCCACGTTCCTGCGTTGCCTCAACTTTCTGGAGCATCCGGATGCGGGGTCTGTCCGGATCGAGGATGTGACGGTTGCGTGTACGGGCAAGCACTGGAGCCGCGCCAACGAGGCCGAGGCCCATAAACTGCGTGCGCATGTCGGGATGGTGTTTCAGGCCTTCAATCTGTTTCCCCATCGTACGGTGCTCGATAACGTCATGATGGCGCCGATCCAGGTCAAGAAGATGTCCCGTGACGAGGCGCAGTCCATTGCCTGTGAGCTGCTGGAAAAGGTCGGCCTTGCCGCGACCAAGGACCGCTATCCAGACAGTCTTTCGGGCGGGCAGAAACAGCGCGCCGCCATTGCGCGGGCGCTCGCGATGAAGCCGTCTGTCATGCTGTATGACGAGCCGACGTCCGCGCTGGACCCCGAGCTTTCCGAAGAAGTCCTGTCCGTGATGCGGGCGCTGGATGATGATGGCATGACACAGCTTGTGGTGACGCATGACATGCGTTTTGCGCGTGCGGCTTCGGACCGTGTTCTGTTTGTCGAAGGCGGGGAAATCGTTGAGAGCGGTGATCCGGACCTGATGTTCGCCAACCCCAGGGAGGGACGGACACGCCAGTTCCTGCGGACACTTCTGTGATGAAGAAAATTCTTGCGCTTGTGCTGGCTCTTGCGGCCAGCCCCGTTTCTGTCGCGCTGGCCGATGCGCCGGCTGCTGCCCCTCAGGAACTGCTCTGGGCGTCGGACGGTGAGGCGAATGTGCCTTACGTCTTTCATGATCCGGCCCATGAATCGCGGATGACCGGCTTCGAATATGAACTGGCGGACGCGATTGCCGAGCGGCTGCATCGCAAGGCGACCTTTATCCAGAACGACTGGGACGGTCTGATTCCCGGCCTGTCACGCGGGCTGTACGGGATGGTGCTGGACGGCATCGAGATGACGCCGGAGCATAAAGCGGCCGTCCTGTTTTCGCGTCCGTATTATGTGACGAGTGAGCGGATCATTGTCCGGCATGACCAGACCGGACTGGACACGATGGAAGCCCTCAAGGGCCATACCGTCGGGACGATCAAGGACACGACGGCGGAGCGGATGCTGCGTCGGCAAGGTGGCTCGAACGTGCGGTCCTATGAAGAAGAGACGAATGCGTTCTCGGATCTGCGGAACGGGCGGCTGGATGCGATCCTGCTCGATGCGCCGATCGCACTTTATTATGGCAGCATCTCGCCGGATATGAAGCTCGTTGGCGACCCGATCGGGAGCATGGAATACGGGATTGCGTTCTCGCCCGAAAACCGGGAGTTGCGCGATCAGGTGGATGCGGCGCTCGGCGAAATCATCAAGGATGGAACGCTGCATCGCATTCTGGCGCGCTGGAACCTGTGGACGCCGCTGATGGCGAACTACACGGGGGACAACAGCCAGCCGGATATCGCGCCGACGGAATGGAACCGTTATCAGGAGGCCATGGCAAACACGACCGGCAGCGGCTGGCGTGTTCTGATGCGGCGTTATGTCAGTTTCCTGCCGCTGATCGGGCAGGCGGCGCTGATGACGCTGGCAGTTTCGGCGCTGGCCATGGTTCTGGCTGTGGCGCTCGGCCTTCTGCTCGCGCTCGCGCGGCATTATGGCGCGGCTCCGCTGCGTTTTGTTGCGGGGATCTATGTCGAAGTCGTCCGCGGGACGCCGCTTCTGATTCAGGTGCTGTTCATTTTCTATGGGCTGCCGGCATTCGGGATCCGGCTGTCGCCTTTCGTGGCGGGTGTGATTTCGCTGGGTCTGAACTATGCAGCCTATGAAGCGGAAAACTATCGCGCTGGGCTTCTGTCCGTCCCGCGCGGGCAGATGGAAGCGGCGATTGCGCTGAACATGACGCACTGGCAGGCGCTGCGGCTCGTGATCGTGCCGCAGGCGTTCCGCACTGTCGTGCCGGTCATGACCAACGACTTCATTTCACTGCTCAAGGACAGTTCGCTCGTCTCCGTTATTACGTTAACGGAACTGAGCCAGACCTATGTGCGGCTGTCGTCCACCTATTACGATTATTTCGGAACGGGGATCATGGTGGGCATGGCGTATCTGCTGCTCGGACTGCCGTTCGTGCGGCTGGCGCGCATGGCCGAGCGACGGCTGGGACGCGGTTTCTCGGGAGCCGGGCACCACTAAAACCGGGTGCCCGGTCCCTGTTCAGGACGGCTGAGGGGCGGATGGATCGTTGATGAGCGGGGAAACAAGAGTCGCCGTATTCAGCGTTCCGTCAAAGCCCTGACGCAGGACACGCGACCACCCGATCATCCATCGGTCCAGAGCGTCAATGAACTGGGAGGCCTCCGGGTTTTTGTGAACCGAGGCCTTGTTCCAGTATTGCGGGGGCGCCAGAAGCTGGCGCGATCCGCGCTCGATGGGGGCGACGAGCGTCTCGACCGTTTCGATATGAGCGGTGCCCTTGCCAGCCGCTGCGGCATAATACCAGCCGACATTGATCATCAGGCTCGGGATCGGAAAGCCCAGGGTGCGCATTCGCGAAAACGCTGCCGTGATGAACGGGTCCGTGCTGACGCTCTGGTTTTCCAGCACGGCGTTGCTGGTATAGCTGCATTCCTGCGAGATGCCGGGCCTGTCTGAAATATGCGCAGCGTAATCGCGGTCGTCATGACAGGGGGTTTCGAGCTGTTCGGCCAGATCGGCCGGGACGGGCTGCTGCGTGGCGCGCACGACGATGACCCCGGAGACGACGCCGCGATCGGTCCGGGCCAGAACCTGCTGGGAGAGTTCTCCATGCGCCCCGCTGCGGGCGGTCAGGATCGGATGCCAGTCTCCGGCCGGAAGCGGGAGGATGCGTCCGGCAATGGTCAGGCTGCCGTGTTCGGTGATGCCAGGATCGGGAACGCCGATCTGGTCACCGAGGCCGGGCGCACCATTGGGCTGTGCCCCCTGCGCGTCCGGCTGTGAAGCGCCGGAACCGGCATTACCCGGTGGTGCCGCGCCCGGCAGATGCCCCGGAAGCCAGGGCATGGCCTTCTTGAGCGCGGGGGTGGGATAGAAGGCGGCCATGCCGAGCGCGCCGACTGTTACAATCACGCTCGTGCGCCACAGGGGCGCGCGTCGCCAGAGCCGTCCGAATGCCGTCATGGATCAGTGACTCACCCGACCGAGCTGGGCTTCGGAATCGCTGGCGATTTCCGTGATGACGGTGCCGTCGTCCTGCGTGACGAGGCGCACGCGCTTGGCGCCCTGCTGACGCGCAACGATCAGGCTTTCGCTGACCATGTCCTCGATGGAGCGGACGAGATCGCGCGCGCTGGCGCCGGTGCCAAGGTTCTTCTGCTTGACCATGACCTGGAACAGGACACCGGCGTCGATGCCGCCGGTTTCGACATGCAGGCCATAACCTTCGATCATGGCTTCGATTTCGAGTGCCGCGACGCGGGCAAGGTCCAGCCCACGCAGGGCGCGGAAAATGAAAATCCGGTCCAGACGGTTGAGGACTTCCGGAGCAAAGCCGGATTTGCGCAGGGCTTCGACCGACTCGGCACGCATCTTTTCGGGTTCGTTGGCGAGACGATCGGCGATTTCGGTCAGGGCTTCGGTGGCGATGTTGGACGTCAGCATGAAAATCGCGCGCGTGGTCGAGACCTGCTCGCCGGTGGAAGCTTCCGTGACGTGGCCATCGTTCCAGGCGGTGAGGAACTTCTTGAAGACGTCCGGATGGGCTTTTTCGATTTCGTCGAGCAGGACCACGGCGTCCGGATGATCCTTGAGGCCTCCTGTGAGCTTGCCGAACGTGTCGGAGCCGACATAGCCTTTGGGCGAGCCGAAGAGCTGTGTTGCGGCATGGGCGCTGGACATCTGCGTCATGTCGAAATGCAGCAGGGGGCGTTCCATCTGCTTGGCCATCTGTTTGGCGAGGTAGGTCTTGCCGGTGCCTGGAGGGCCTGCGAGCAGGAAAATGCCCACAGGCTTGCCGCGGACCTGAAGGGCTAAGCGGCGGCGCATCTGCTGGGCGATATCCTCGCAGACCTGATCCTGTCCGATGACGCGGGCGCGGAGGGAGGCGGCCAGTTCGTCGGCGTCGAGAACGGTTTCGCGCTGTTCGCGGGCCATGAGCTCTTCAAGGGCTCCGCGGTTCGTCAGACGGCTGAGAACATCCATGATGAGACCTTTCCTGCGGCGCAGTCCGCGACGCGCCAGTTTTTCGGCTGACGTTTCATACGCCAGCCCCGTGACTGCCAGAAGGGCGCTGATGCCTGCCAGCGGAAGATAGAAACGCCGTCCCCATTCGATGGCGGCCCACAGCCCGTTCAGTGACAGGTGTAGCATGACCGCGACCTGAATGACCGCCAGAATGAGAAAGGCGGCCATCATCAGCGGCATGGCCCGGTTGAGCATGGGCACGAGAGACTTGAACACCGGGCGGTTCCTTACTGGACGATCACATTGAGCAGGACGCGCTGGTCGAGCGTCGTCAGGGCAGGCAGGGCTTCGGGGCCGAGGGCCGTGAGGGCGCCGACGATGAGGGCAGGTGCATGCGGGATGCTGATAGGAGCAATGAGAATCTGTCCGGCTTCGACAATGGGGATGACGAGATGCTGGAACTTGCCCGTCAGGACAATACGCTGTGTCAGGCCGGAGACCGTGACGTCAATGCTCTGGCCGACGGCACCCGACGCATCCAGCACAGGCATTTCCACGAGGCGCATCTTGCCGTCCTTCACAGCGGCTAGAATGCGGGCGCGGTCCGCCGGACTGAAGCCGCTTCTGGCAAGGGCTGCCGGAGCCTTGGCGGGTGGCAGCATCGAAAGCTGAACCGCGGCGGTCTGGGCAGCGGGAATGGCCGGAACGTTCTGGGATGGGGGCGCTATCGCAGGCGCGGTGGCCGTGTTGTGGGTGTAGAAAAAAGCACCCGCACCGACGGTCAGGGCCGCGATCAGGCCACCTCCACCCCACAGAGCCCGGCTCCGGGAAGCGGGATCGGCGGGCAGAGGTTGCGGGCGCGGTTCGGGGCGCAGTTCCGGTCGGGGCTCGGGCTGGACAGTCATTTCAGAACCATCTCACTCCCGACAGCGTCCGAAGACAAGGGCTTTCGGGGCATCGGAATGTAAACAAATCTTTCGACTCGTCCAATGGACAAGGCCTTCAGGAATAAAGGGATTTGCGTTCCTCTTGCGTCTTGAGAGGAGGTGACTTACATAAGGCACATTCCATTCATCTTCCGCTCATTTGGGGGGTGGCCCTGACGGGCCGCCTTTTTTGTCTTGTCTCAGCAGCACGCCTCTTCCGACATCGAACTGCCTCACCTTACGGGGCTGGAAGCCCGTATCGCGGAACGGATCGCGCCGACCCTGGCCGATCTGGGCTACGAACTCGTGCGTCTTTCGGTGCTGGGGCGCGATACCCCGACGATCCAGATCATGGCAGACCGTGCGAACGGTTCCCTGATTTCAGTGGAAGACTGCGAACAGATCAGTCACGCCGTGGGCGCCATTCTGGACGTTGACGATCCTATCCCCGGTGCATGGATGCTGGAAGTGTCGTCCTCCGGGATCGACCGCCCGCTGACACGCGCCAAGGACTGGGAACGATTCGCAGGCCATCTGGCGAAGGCGGAACTGGACGTGCCGCTCAATGGCCGTCGCCGTTTTTCGGGGACCGTCATGGGCGCGCGGGACGGAAATGCCCTCATCCGCCTGGATGACGGAACCGAGGCGGTGCTGCCGTTGGTAGATATCCGCAAGGCCCGTCTAGTCCTGACCGATGCGCTGATCGAGGCGAGCGCTGCTCTTGCAGGGCTCGATCCTGAAGGGGAAGATGGCGGCGAAGCGCGCCAGGCGCCCAAACTGAATCCGAAAAAGCCGGGAAAGAAGTGATGACCCGTCTCATGCTGGCTGGAGGTCCGATCTGATGGACACGTCTGTTACACGTCCCGAACTGCTGCTGGTTGCCGATGCAGTCTCCCGCGAGAAGAACATTGACCGCGAGGAAGTGCTCGAAGCGATGGAGCAGGCCATCCAGAAGGCTGGCCGCGCAAAGTACGGGCATGAAAAGGACATCCGCGCGACGATTGATCGCAAGAGCGGTGAGGTCCGTCTGAGCCGCTGGACCGAGGCGGTCGAGCAGGTCGAGAACGAAGACACGCAGATCCCGCTGCATATCGCCCGGAAGTTCCAGCCGGAAATCAAGGCTGGCGAGCATCTGGTCGATCCGCTGCCTCCGATTGATTTCGGCCGTATCGCCGCGCAGACCGCCAAGCAGGTCATCGTGCAGCGCGTGCGCGAATATGAGCGCAAGCGCCAGTACAACGAGTTCAAGGACCGCGTGGGCGAGATCGTCAACGGAACCGTCAAGCGGACCGAGTACGGCAACCTTATGGTGGAGATCGGTCATACCGAAGCTCTGCTGCGTCGTGACGAGCTGATCCCCCGCGAATCCTTCCGCAATTCCGATCGTATCCGCGCCTATATCTATGATGTGCGTGATGAGCCGCGCGGTCCGCAGATTTTTCTGTCCCGCACGCATCCGGCCTTCCTTGCCAAGTTGTTTGCGCAGGAAGTTCCGGAAATCTACGACGGAATCATTGAAATCAAGGCTGTGTCCCGTGATCCGGGATCGCGCGCCAAAATGGCCGTGATTTCGCGCGATGCCGCGATTGATCCGGTCGGTGCGTGCGTTGGTATGCGTGGCTCCCGCGTTCAGGCTGTCGTGGCCGAACTGCAGGGCGAAAAGATCGACATCATTCCCTGGAGCCCGCAGGCCGCGACGTTTGTCGTCAATGCTCTGGCTCCTGCTGAAGTCAGCAAGGTCGTGATGGATGAAGAAGCAGGACGTGTCGAAGTCGTGGTTCCAGATGAGCAGCTTTCGCTTGCCATCGGTCGCCGTGGACAGAACGTGCGTCTCGCCAGCCAGCTGACCCGCTGGGACATCGACATCCTGACGGAAGCCGAGGAATCGGAGCGCCGTCAGGAAGAGTTCCGCAAACGCTCTTCGCAGTTTGTCGAGGCGCTGGACGTCGATGACGTGATCGCGGGCCTGCTGGTGACGGAAGGCTTCCACACCATCGAGGAACTGGCCTACACGGAGCCGGGCGAGCTGAACGATATCGAAGGCTTTGACGAGAGCGTGGCTGAAGAGCTCATGCATCGCGCCAACGATTATCTGGCCAGCAAGGAACAGGCTCTGGACGACCAGCGCAAGGCGCTGGGTGTTACGGACGATGTGGCCGAGCTAGGAACCTTTACGAACCAGATGCTGGTCACGCTAGGTGAGAAGGGCGTGAAGACGCTCGATGATCTGGCCGATCTCGCAGGTGACGAACTGGTGGAGATCCTCGGTGACGAGGCCATCGACGAGGATGCCGCCAATGAGATCATCATGGCAGCCCGTGCACACTGGTTCGATGGTGAAGAAGCCGACTCGGTAAAAACGGAAAACGATGACGGGGAGTCGACCGACGTCTGATCTTTCTGATACTGATAATGGTCCCGTTCGTGGTGCTCTAGGGCGTCGCGGCTCGGAGCGGCGATGCATCGTTACGCGAGAGCAGAAGCCGCCTGAAGGCATGATCCGTTTCGTGGTCAGCCCGGATAACCGGGTTGTGCCCGACCTCGCCGGAAAGCTTCCGGGTCGGGGAATGTGGTTGAGTGCCAGCCGGGATGTGTTAGATAGCGCCCGAACACGACAGGCTTTCGCCAGAGCGGCAAAAGCCCAGGTGACCGTACCGGAAAACCTTGCCGATCTTGTCGGCGGGGCTCTGGTGCAGCGGATGCTGGATGCAGTCAGTCTGGCCCGGAGAGCCGGTCAGACGGTCTGCGGGTTTCAGAAATGCCGGGAGTGGCTTACCTCCGGCAGGGTAGGGGTGGTGATCCGTTCGGAAAGTGCAAGTCCGGACGAATTTTCCAGACTGGTGTCGGGCCGGCGTTCTCTGCCGGTTGTGACAGTTCCCGATCGGGTCCTGGAATCGGCGTTCAGCCGGGACCGGGCGGTCTATGCGGTGATGGCGCCTGGTGCGCTGGCACAGCGCCTGATCGCCGAACATGAGAGATTTTCGGGAGTGGCAGGACGTCCGCTCCCAGACCCCGCAGGGGTCAGTAAGGAACAGGCGGAACTATGAGCGACGGCAACGAGCGCAACCAGGACGGAAACAACACCCCATCGCAGGGCGGCGAACAGACCAGAAGCAGCCGCCTGTCGCTTCGCCCCGCTGGACGGCCGGAGGTCGGGCGTACTGTGGATGCTGGCTCCGTGCGTCAGAGCTTCAGTCACGGCCGTTCCAAGGTCGTGCAGGTTGAAGTGCGCAAACCCAAACGCAATGCCACTGGCCCGGGCGCCGGTGCGGCGGCACGCGGTGGCCGGCCGGGTGGTCGTGCCCTGACGGCAGCCGAGCTGGCAGCCCGTCAGCGCGCTCTGGAAGGGCAGCGTCAGGCTGCGGCTGAAGAAGCGGCGCGGCGCGAAGAAGAAAAGATTCAGATCATGTCTGCTGCCGAGGCCGCGCGTCGCGCCGCCGAGGAAGAGCGTCTGATCGCCGAACAGAAGGCAGCGGAAATCGCTGCGTTGAAGGAAAGCGAGCAGCAGGCTGCACGGGAACAGGCTGCGGCCGAAGCCGCAGCACGTGCTGCGGAACAGGCGGCTGTTGAAGCTGCTGCCCGTGAAGCCGAGGAAGCTGCGCGTTCGGCTCCTCTGGACCCGCGCACGCATTCGACCGGTGGTGTGCAGCTTGCTGCCCCGGTTCAGCGTCTGCGTCCGCTCGCCGAGCGTGCCATCATGCCGCCGCGTCCGGTTCAGCCGTCGCGTCCGGCGCCTTCTGCCGCTCCTGCCCGTAATAACGAGACCCTGCATCTGCGCTCGGGTGCAGCGGCTGCTGGTGAAGAGGAACGTCGTCCCGCGCCGCGCCGCAGTGGCCCGGGGGCGCCTCCGGCACCGCCGCGTCGTCCGTCGGCACCGTCCCGCAAAGCCGGTGGCAGCGACCGCCGCTCGGGACGTATCGACGTCCGTGCTGCGATCGAAGGGGATGACGACAAGACCCGTTCGCTGGCCTCGGTTCGCCGCCAGCGCGACCGCGAGCGTCGTCAGGCCGAACTGGAGCGTCTGCGTTCCGATCAGGTGCGCGTCGTGCGTGATGTCATCGTGCCGGAAACCATCACGGTTGCCGAGCTGGCCAACCGTATGGCGTCCCGTCAGGGTGAAGTCATCAAGGCGCTCATGAAGATGGGTGTCATGGCAACGGCCGCCCAGAGCATCGACGGCGATACCGCCGAGCTGGTGGTTGAGGAATTCGGTCATCGCATCAAGCGTGTGTCCGAGAGCGACGTTGAAATCGGCATTGAAGGCGTTGAAGACAGCGCCGAGGAACTGCTGCCGCGTGCTCCGGTCGTGACGGTTATGGGGCATGTCGATCACGGCAAGACCTCCCTGCTCGACGCCCTGCGCACCACGGATGTGGCGGCAAGCGAAGCCGGTGGCATTACGCAGCATATCGGCGCGTATCAGATCACGGCACCGTCGGGGAAGAAGATCACCTTCATCGACACGCCGGGTCATGAGGCTTTCACCTCCATGCGTGCCCGCGGTGCGTCCGTCACCGATATCGTGGTGCTGGTCGTGGCAGCCGATGACGGTGTGATGCCGCAGACGATCGAAGCCATCAAGCATGCCAAGGCTGCCAATGCTCCGATCATCGTGGCGATCAACAAGATCGACAAGCCGGGTGCCAATCCGAACCGTGTCCGCCAGGAACTCCTGAGCCACGAGATCGTGGTCGAGGAAATGGGTGGCGACACCCAGGATGTCGAGGTTTCGGCCCTCAAGCGGACCGGGCTGGACAAGCTGGAAGAGTGCATCCTGCTTCAGTCCGAAATGCTGGACCTGCGCGCCAATCCGGACCGTGTTGCCGAAGGTGTGGTGATCGAAAGCCGTCTGGATCGTGGGCGTGGCCCTGTTGCCGCTGTTCTCGTCCAGAAGGGAACGCTGCGTCGCGGCGATATCCTGGTGGCCGGTTCCGAATGGGGCCGTGTCCGCGCCGTGCTCGACGATCGTGGTCGCCAGCTCAAGGATGCCGGTCCGTCCATGCCGGTCGAGGTTCTCGGCCTGACGGGTGTGCCGGGTGCGGGTGAGCCGTTTGTCGTTGTCGAAAACGATGCACGGGCCCGTGAAATCAGCGAATTCCGGCAGCGGAAGATCAAGGACAAGGAAGCGGCCTCGCAGGTTGCGGCCCGCGGAACCCTCGATCAGATGCTGGCCCGGATCCAGGCCGGTGTGCAGAAGGAAGTTGCCCTTCTCATCAAGGCGGACGTTCAGGGTTCGGCGGAAGCAATCTCCGCTACCGTGCAGAAGCTGGCCCATGAAGAAGTTGCGGTTCGCGTTCTGAACGCCAGTGTTGGTCAGATCACGGAAAGCGACATCCAGCTTGCCAAGGCTTCGAATGCCATCATCGTGGCGTTCAATGTCCGTGCAACCACGCAGGCCCGTGAACTGGCCCAGCGCGAGGGTGTGGATATTCGCTATTATTCGATCATCTATCAGGTGGCGGATGATGTGGAGCAGCTGGTCAAGGGCAAGGTCGCGCCGAAGCATCGCGAGAAGTTCCTGGGCTATGCCGAGATCCGTCAGGTCTTCAACATCACCAAGACCGGCAAGGTCGCGGGTTGCTATGTCACCGAAGGTCTCGTCAAGCGCGGCTGTGGCGTGCGTCTGCTGCGTGACAACGTGGTCATTCATGAGGGCGAGCTGAGCCAGCTCAAGCGCTTCAAGGATGACGTCAAGGAAGTGGCCCGCGGCTATGAGTGTGGTCTGTCGTTTGCGGGTTATAACGATCTGCGCGAAGGCGACATGGTCGAGTGCTATGAAATGGAAGTGATCCCGGCTTGAGTTCGCGTTCGAGACATGACCTGAAGGGCCCTGCCGGCGTCACCGCCCAGGGGCCAAGCACCCGCCAGCTCCGGGTGGCTGAAGAGGTCCGCCGTGTTCTGGCGGAGCTGTTCGCCCGGACGGAGTTCCGTGACCCGGAACTTCTGGATGTGCGGATCACGGTAACGGAAGTCCGCATCTCGCCGGATTTCAGGCATGCCACGGCTTTCGTGACGCGTCTGGGACGGAGCGACGTGGAGGTTCTTCTGCCCGCCCTCAAGCGGGTGGCACCGTTCCTGAGAACGGGGCTTTCCAAGTCCCTTAATCTCCGGACGGTTCCGGAGATTCACTTCCAGCCCGATACGGCTCTGGATAACGCCATGGAACTCGACGAGATCATGCGGTCTCCGGAAGTCCGGCGGGATCTGGAAAAAGATTCGGAATAATTTTCAGAAACGCCCCTCCCGTTCGGTGAGGGGCGTTTTTTTTGCATTCCGTCCCTGTGCTGGTCTATCAGCGGCCTTCACAAGCAAGGACGGGATGTATGGGCAGGAAACGTGGACGCGATATCGACGGGTGGCTGATTCTGGACAAGCCGCTGGGTCCGACCTCCACGGATATGGTCAACAAGCTGCGATGGGCGTTTGACGCGAAGAAGGCCGGGCATGGTGGAACGCTTGATCCACTGGCGTCCGGTGTGCTGCCGATTGCGTTTGGCAAGGCGACGCGGACCATTCCCTACATCATGGATGCGACAAAACGTTATCGCTTCACTCTGACATTCGGCGAAAGCCGCACGACGGATGACCTTGAAGGCGAGGTTCTGGCGACGTCGCCGAACCGTCCGACCGATGACCAGATCCTGGCCGTCCTGCCTGCGCTGACGGGCAATGTCATGCAGGTGCCTCCCGTATTTTCGGCACTTCGGGTCGGGGGAGAGCGGGCTTATGACATGGCGCGCGCGGGTCGTCCGCCCGAGCTTCCGCCCCGTCCGGCACGGATCGATTCGATAACGCTTGTGAAACGTCCGGATGCGGATACAGCCGTTTTTGACGTTCAGTCGGGCAAAGGGGTCTATATGCGCTCGCTGGCGCGGGACATTGCGCTGGCCTGTGGAACGGTCGGGCATATTTCGGTGCTGCGGCGGACGAAGTGCGGACCGTTCGATCTGGGCCACGCCCTGACGATCGATCAGATATCACTGGACAAATCGACTCAAACTGTGGACAACGCCGATGCTCTTCCGGCTCCTCTGCTGGATGCGGCGACCGCGCTGGTCGACATCCCGGCGCTGGCCGTCACCGATGCGGAGGGAAGGATGCTTGTCTGGGGGCAGTCGATAGATCCCCTGGACCTCGTGCATCCTCTGCCGGCATCGTCGCAGGGGGAGGACCACCTGTGGCGCGCGATGATCGGAGAGCACGTGCTGGGTCTGTGTCATGTCCGTCATGGGCGGCTCAGGGCAGCGCGTATGCTGGAAAACCACGAGTTTTTTGGAGAACACGATGTCGATTACCGCAGAACGCCGCACGGCACTGATTTCTGAGTACAAGCAGAGCGAGACGGATACGGGTTCGCCGGAAGTACAGGTTGCAATCCTGTCCGAGCGTATCGTCAACCTGACCGAGCACCTCAAGACCCACAAGAAGGACTTCCACTCCCGCCGTGGTCTTCTGATGATGGTCGGTCAGCGTCGTAGCCTGCTGGACTATCTGAAGCGCAAGGACCAGGCTCGTTACCAGAGCCTGATCGAGCGTCTCGGCCTGCGTCGCTGAGCTGATCTGTCCGGGAGCACGCTCCCGGACACCCCCGCCATCGCCTGTCCGGCGGTGCGGGTGCGCGACCGGCGTTTCAGGCCACATGGTGTCATGCCGGGGACTTCCCGCCATCACCGCCATGCCGTCCGAAACGCTGCTCCGCCACCTGCCGGACGCCCGGAGATGGTTTACCCGGGGGATGGTTCCATCCTTAATTTGGGAAAACATGCATGTTTGATTATTTCCGCAAGGAAATCGAATGGGCCGGACGCCCTCTGATCCTGGAGACCGGCAAGGTCGCACGCCAGGCAGACGGCGCCGTCATGATCACATACGGCGACACGGTTGTGCTTTGCACCGCCGTTGGCGCCAAGAACGTCAAGCCGGGACAGGACTTCTTCCCGCTGACGGTCAACTACCAGGAAAAGGCTTACGCCGCCGGCAAGATCCCGGGTGGGTTCTTCAAGCGTGAAGGCCGTCCGTCCGAAGCCGAAGTCCTGAACGCCCGTCTGATCGATCGTCCGATCCGTCCGCTGTTCCCGGAGAACTTCCGCAACGAAGTCCAGATCACCGCAACGGTTCTGAGCTATGACAACGAGAACGATCCGGCACTTGTGTCGCTGATCGGCTGCTCGGCTGCGCTGACGCTCTCAGGCATTCCGTTCTTCGGCCCCGTTGCCTGCGCCCGTATCGGCCGCATCGACGGCAAGCTGGTCGTGAACCCTGTTCATGACGAACTCAAGGACAGCACGCTCGACCTGATGGTCGCCGGTACGGCCGAAGGCGTGCTGATGGTCGAATCCGAAGCCAGCGAGCTTTCGGAAGAGACGATGCTTGAAGCCGTCACGCTGGGTCACACCTCCTTCCAGCCCGTTATCGACGCCATTATCGCACTGGCCGAGCACGCTGCGAAGGCTCCGTGGGATCTGCCGTCGCTGACGAAGGAAGAAATCGCCCTTCGCAAGCGCGTCGAGAAGGTCGGCAACAAGCTGATGGCGGACGCCTACAAGGAACGTCAGAAGCAGGCCCGTTACAAGAAGGTTGCCGAAGCCAAGGACCGGATCAACGAGATTCTGGCCGAGGAAGGTCTGGACCTTGAACTTGCCAAGCCGATGCTCAAGGAGCTTGAGGCACAGGTCGTTCGCGGTTCCATCCTCAAGACGGGTATCCGGATTGATGGCCGTGATCTGAAGACGGTCCGCCCGATCCTGGCTGAAGTCGGCATCCTGCCGCGCGCTCATGGGTCGTCCCTGTTCACGCGTGGCGAGACGCAGGCCCTTGTGGTCGCAACGCTCGGCACGGGTCAGGACGAACAGATCATCGACGCGCTGGAAGGGGAATACCGTTCCAACTTCCTGCTGCACTACAATTTTCCGCCGTATTCGGTTGGCGAGTGTGGTCGCATGGGATCCCCGGGCCGTCGCGAGATCGGTCATGGCAAGCTGGCATGGCGCGCGATCCATCCGCTGCTGCCGACCAAGGAGGCCTTCCCGTACACGATGCGTGTGGTTTCCGAGATCACGGAAAGCAATGGCTCGTCTTCCATGGCGACCGTCTGCGGCTCGTCGCTCGCGCTGATGGATGCCGGCGTTCCGCTGCCGCGTCCGGTGGCTGGCATTGCCATGGGTCTTATCAAGGAAGATCGTGGTTACGCTGTGCTGTCCGACATCCTGGGTGATGAAGATCACCTCGGCGACATGGACTTCAAGGTGGCTGGTACGGCTGACGGCGTGACCGCGCTTCAGATGGACATCAAGATCACGTCCATCACGCCGGAAATCATGAAGATCGCGCTGGAACAGGCCCGCGAAGGCCGGATCCACATCCTTGGCGAAATGTCCAAGGCGTTGACGGAAGGCCGTTCTGACGTTTCGGGCAATGCTCCGAAGATCACGACGATTTCCGTGCCGAAGGAAAAGATCCGCGACGTGATCGGCTCCGGTGGCAAGGTGATCCGCGAGATCGTCGAATATTCGGGCGCGAAGGTCGATATCGGCGATGATGGCACCGTGACCATTGCTGCTGCGAACGACGAGCAGGCCCAGAAGGCCATCTCCCGGATCGAAGGCATTGTCGCCGAGCCGGAAATCGGCCGCATCTATGACGGCAAGGTCGTCAAGACCGCCGATTTCGGCGCGTTCGTGAACTTCCTTGGTCCGCGTGACGGCCTCGTTCACATTTCCGAACTGGCTGAAGGCCGCGTTGCAAAGACGTCCGATGTCGTCAAGCAGGGTGATGCCGTGAAGGTCAAGGTCATCGGGTTTGATGATCGCGGCAAGGTCAAGCTCTCCATGAGGGTTGTCGATCAGGCTACGGGTGCCGATATTACGGAAAGCGTGGGGGCCAGACCTGGCCGTCCGCCCCGTCGCGACGCCGAGTGAGTGTTGGGGCGGGGCTCACAAGGCCCCGCCCTTTTTTTTCTGAGTTTCGGAGACAGCCAGTCCCCATGAAATCTATTGATACCCTCCGTTTTGGTGGTCAGGATGTGCTGCCTCTGATCGAAGGGGGCAAAGGTGTCTCCGTCTCTACGGGCGTCTCGGCCGGACACTGGGCCGCTGCGGGCGGGATCGGGACCATTTCTGCCGTCAATGCGGACAGCTACGATCAGGATGGTCATCCGGTTCCGCAGGTCTACCATGGCCGTACGCGCCGTGAGCGCCAGCAGGAACTGATCCGTTATGCGATTGACGGCGGTATTGCGCAGGCGAAGATCGCCCATGATATTTCAGGCGGCAAAGGCCGGATTAACGTCAATATCCTGTGGGAAATGGGTGGGGCCGAAGAGGTCATCATCGGGATTCTCGAAGGTGCTCCGGGGCTGGTGCATGGCGTGACGTGCGGTGCGGGGATGCCGTATCGCCTGTCCGACATCGCGGTTCGTTTCGGGCTTCCCTACTATCCGATCGTTTCTTCGGGACGCGCATTCAACGCCCTGTGGCGCCGTGCGTATGGCAAGGCGCCGGAACTGCTGGGTGGCGTGGTTTATGAGGATCCGTGGCGTGCGGGTGGTCATAATGGCCTGTCCAACACGGAAAATCCGCTCT
The DNA here is from genome assembly GCF_002723915.1 of Gluconobacter albidus. Classification (GTDB taxonomy): domain Bacteria; phylum Pseudomonadota; class Alphaproteobacteria; order Acetobacterales; family Acetobacteraceae; genus Gluconobacter; species Gluconobacter albidus. The sequence goes on along the minus strand of NZ_BEWL01000001.1, from coordinate 547,779 downwards.
CTCCGGAAGATCCCTATCCGCGCGTTCTCGAACTGCGCCGCGTCATGCGGAACTACGGTCTGGACGAGACCCCGATCATCATGGCGGGTGGCGTCTGGCATCTTGAGGACTGGCAGGACTGGATTGGCAACCCGGAACTCGGGCCGATTGCGTTCCAGTTCGGGACCCGTCCGCTTCTGACGCAGGAAAGCCCGATCCCCGATGCGTGGAAGCGCCGCCTTCTGACGCTGAAGAAGGGGGATGTGTATCTCAACCGCTTCTCCCCGACCGGGTTCTATTCCTCGGCCGTCCGCAACAGCTTCCTGCAGGATCTGTGCGACCGCTCCGAGCGTCAGGTGCCGTACAGCCAGGAAACCGGTGATGGCTACGAGGCGTCCTATGGCGTCGGTGCCCGCAAGCGCGAAGTGTTCGTGCCGGCGGCCGATCGTCCCCGGATTGCCGAATGGGAAGCCGCAGGCTTTACGGAAGCTCTGCGGACGCCGGATGACACGCTGGTATTCGTGACGCCGGAAAGTGCCCGCGAGATTCTTGCCGACCAGACAGCCTGCATGGGATGTCTCTCGCAGTGCAGGTTCTCCAACTGGATGCAGCGCGAGCCCTATACCAACGGTCAGAAGGCTGATCCGCGCTCTTTCTGCATCCAGAAGACGCTCCAGACCATTTCCCATATTCCGACCGGTGCGGATGAAGATGATGTGGTGGATCACAATCTCATGTTCGGCGGCACGAATGCGTGGCGTTTCGGAACGGACCCGTTCTACGCGAATGGCTTTGTCCCGACGGTCGGCCAGCTCGTGGAGCGTATCCTGACCGGTCGCTGATGGCCTCCGACCCGCCGCTTTCCCGCCAGACGTCAGCATCCCGGGCTCCTCAGAGCCGGGAGAGACCGCTTGAGTTCCTGAGGCAGTTTCTGGCGCGTCATTCGGTTCCCGTCAGTCCGGAGCAGATTGCTCCGGCGGAAGGGAGCCGGGCGGCGGTGGCGACGGTCGTGGCGCTTCTCCCCGCGATTTATGAACATCAGGCCGTTCTGGCCTGGGCTGGCTTTGCCGCCTTCTGGAGCTGCCTGATCGAGCCGGGCGGGACAGCGCGCGAACAGTTTCGCATTCTTGGACTTTTTACAGTCTGCGGCGCGATCCTCGGGGGCGTGACCTCCCTGATTGCGGTGTACCCGCTCTGGGGGGTGCTGCCCTGGCTGGTTGTAACCGGCCTGATGGTGGGAATGTCCCGGGCGCTGACACCGTCCCTGGCGCTGCTCTGTGCGTTGCTGGGCTGTGTCATGCTTGCGGGCACGGGCTTTCCGGCACAGACCCTTCAGGACACTGGCGTGATCGCCTTGGCGTTTGGAGGAGGCGGCCTCTGGGCTGCATTCCTGTGTCTCGTTGTCTGGCCGCAGCATCCCTATGCTCCCGCACGTCGGGCCGTAGGAGCCTGTTACCGGCTGCTTTCGGTCATGGCAGGGGAAATTGCGGCCGGACGGCTTCAGGAAACCGTTCATCGGCAGAATGTGCGTGCGGCGATTGAGCGTGCCCGTGGGATGGCGCTTCAGATTGATGCCGGGCATGCGAGTTATGGTATGCGCGGGCGCCTGATTGCCTCGCTCGCCGGGGCTGAACGCCTGTTTACGGCGATGCTGGCCGTGGAGCACCTTGTCGAGACACGGGGGCTGGATTTCGAGGCGCGGGGTACGCTGGCCGCCTTTTCCTCTCTCTGCCAGCACGCGAGCGATGCGGCCCTTGAGCCCATGCCGGATCTTGAACATCTCGCTGCAGAAGGGCTAGCACTTGCGGGGAGTATTCCTGCGACAGCCGGGCCGGTTGGCGAGCTCGTGGCGACCAGTGCCCGAACGCTGGGAACGCTGGCCGAGGGGCTGGCTCAGAAGGCGCGTCTGCCGTTCGATGGAGATCTGCCAGGTCATGTGGCGCGCCTGACACCGACGATCTGGCAACATGCGCTGCGCCTCGTGGTCGGGCTGTTGGCCACCTATATGACGAGCTGGTGGCTGGAGCTGGATTTCGGCTTCTGGGCGCTGGTGGCGCTGTTGCTGGTGGTCCAGCCTTCCGGGCAGACGACGCTGGTGCGGGCCCTTGAGCGTGTGCTCGGGACGCTCGGTGGTGGTGTCCTTGCACTGTTGTTGACGCCGTTCCTGCCGGGGTCGGCGCAAATGCTGGTTGCCGTGGCGGCCTTCGTGATTGGCGCGATTGCCATGCGTGCGGTCAATTACACGATGCTGGTGGTGTTCATCAGCGCTCAGTTCATCGTTGTGACCGAAATGCTCATGCCCTCGCAGGGCGTGGCCTGGATGCGGATGCTCGACAATACGCTCGGTAGTGTCATCGGGCTCCTGTGTGCTTTCACGGTCTGTCCGCAGCGGCGGGGGCAGGACATGGACGACCTGTTGCAGACGGCCGTGGTCGGCAATCTGCGCTATGTGGCGGCCGTGCTCAAACGGGAAGATCCCGTTATGACGGATCGCGTCCAGCGTCAGGCCGGAATTGATACGACACGGGCGGAATTCGCCAGAGGCTCATTGCCTGTTCTGGGTGGAGTTTCGGCTGTGGGGGAACGCGCAACGCAGGCTCATGCGCTGCTGCGGGCGCTGCGCCGTCTGAGCGGAGAGGCGACACTGCTGCGGTTTGATATTTCAGCAGGGCTATGCGAAGGCGATGTGCAGGCCGGGGAGCGCTGGAGCGCTACGGCGAAGGCTCTGGAGGCGGGCGCTCCCTTCGACGATATTGCCCGGAAGGTCGAAAACGGCGATGTCATGGCCGAGATTGCAGCTCTGGAGCGTGCAGGCCGCAAAGCTGACTGATGCCGGAGGCGGTTGTGCGCCTCCGGTTTTTTTGTGCCCGTGAAGGGGGACGTTCAGCGACGTCCACCGGGGCCATGACCGTGAGCGCCTGGACCGCCGCCATGGTTGCCGCCGCCCATGCCTCCGCCTCCCGACCTTCCTGGTCCCGAACCGCCCCCGGGCCTTCCGCCGCCGGGTCCATTTCCGGGTCTACCCTGTCCGCCGGGACCATGACCGGGGCCTCCAGGTCCGGGACGGAAACCGGGAGGCCGCCGCCCTGGTCCACGTCCGGGATAGGGGCCGACGCCATAACCCGGTCCCCATCCCCATCCGGGGCCCCACGTGCTTCCCCAGCCGCGATTATAGGTGCTGCTGTAATAGCCCCCGCCGCCGTAGTAGCTGCCGTATTGGCCGGGGCCGCCGTATTCATAGTCACTGCAGCCCGACAGAACTCCCAGAAGGCAGAGTGCTCCACCGAGGCGGAGGAGGGATTTTGTTGTCCAACGGGTCATTTCGCATCTCCTGCCGCGCTGGGATCATGCCATTCCATAACGCCGAAGACGGCGCCGCTCGGGTCGGCGAGGACGGCGATCATGCTGTTCTGATGATCGGGATGGGGCTGCACGAGAACACGTCCTCCGAGCTGCACGGCTTTTTCGGCGGCACTCCCGACGCTGTCTACCTGTACGAAGCCGATCCAGCGCGCGCTGGCATCCGGCGGCAGGCGGGCTGGCAGGGGGTTGACGGTCGCACGGGCGATGGACTGTGAATCCAGAATGTAGCGCTGGTGTGTGTCGGGAGGGGGCGCGTCTTCAACCTGATAACCGAAGAGCTTCTGGTAAAATCCGGCGCTGGTTGCGGGGGCGGGAGTCAGGATTGCATTCCAGATCCAGTCCCCCTGAACCGTGGCGTCCGTATCGTCCCGGTCACCATGAGGGGCGTACAGAGCGGCAAAAAGTCCGCCCTGCGGGTCGGCGATGATGGCCTGTTCGCCGCGGCCCGGAACGATGGTCGGGCGATATAGCACTTTGCCGCCCCACTGTAGGGCGGCCTTGGCCACTGTCGGAACGTCGAGTGCCGAAATGAACGGAAGCCAGAGCGGCTGGGGCGGGTTTTCCGTATCGGGCAGGGGACGCTCGACCAGTCCGGCTACGACATGACCGTTGACCAGCGCCTCGGCGTAATGACCGCGCGAGACGGGGCGGTCCTGAAAGGTCCAGCCCAGCAGTGCGCCATAAAAAGCCTTGGCTTTGGCCAGGTCGGGCGTTGTGAGCTGTGTGTAGACGATCTTGCCGGGCAGGGTTTTTGAAATGGCTGCTGGCGTCTCAGCGGTGTCTGCCGTCTGTGCAAGCGCATCGGAAGCGAAGACTGTCAGGCCTAAGCCAAGGGTGAGGGCTGCCGACAGCGTGATGGCGGCCGTGCCGGCTCGGAAAGGGCGGGAAAAGGGCGGCAAAGGCGGCACTCCTTCTGTTCGGATCTGCACGGAGCGCCTTCGGGACGATCGGCAGGTCGGAAGGGGAACGTCCTGTGGCTCCCCGTAATAAGGGCATGACGTTTCATGTCCCATTCCGTTCCCGGAATGCAGCAAAAATGTGGCGCGGCCCTGGGGGGCAGATCCTGAGGGGTCAGATCAGGGCGAGTTCGGCCAGCTCCTTGCGGAGCCGGGGAGGAAGATCGGCAATGCCGTCCTGACCGAGGCTGCTGCCCAGATCGGGCGGGGCGTCCTTGGGCTCCAGATAACGCCAGCCCTGAAAGGGGCGCATTGGCCGCGGCTGCACAGGGATGATCTCGTCGGACACGACGATCAGCGTGCCCGTGCTGCCATCCGCGCGCTGGGCACTCTCCAGCCCGATGATGGGCTGGCGGCACAGGACCATGCCGTCCATCACGCGATACAGGGAACCGCCGTCCAGAACCTCCTCGGCCCGTTTGGGCATGGTGCGGGTCTGGACGGTGGCGTGGCCGTTGATGCGGTAGTGGTTCAGCCGCTCGCGCAGGACTTCGATGCTCGGGCAGCCGACGGCCAGTTTGATGATGTTCAGCATAGGTGTCGGATGCTCTCCTGCAAGCTCTTAGTGCGTGCCCATGGCGTTCTGGGACTGCGAGACGAACTCGTTGATGAAGCGCGCCTTGTCGATGGACTGCACGATCTTCACCTTCCGCAGGCCCATGCCCTTCGGCGCCGTGGAATCCGGCCAGATATGGGCGTGACCGTAATCCATCCCGTGGTCGATATTGACGTCCATGATGGCCGTGACGGACGTCGTGATCAGTGTCGGATCAACGGCGATGGCCGATGTCAGTTCATCCCAGAGCGGCAGGGGCGCCTGATACTTTTTCAGATAGTCCGTGACGGTGGTGTGCTTCGCGTCGATCCGGTCTGCGAGTTCGGGCGTCATCATGATGTCGTTCGAGACGTTGCCGACGCAGGTGATGGCGGCCCATGGTGCGGTCAGGGCAATGCGGGCAGCTTCGGGGTCCATGATCAGGTTGAAATCGGACGCGAAGTCGGCGTTGCCGGTGACGGACATCATGCTGGCATCGAGCAGGCCGCCCATGAAGACGAGCTGTTTGGCTGTCTCGGCGAAGGTCGGGTCAATCCGGATGGCGAGGGCGAGGTTTGTCAGCGGGCCGGCGGCGATGATCGTGACCTGATGCGGATGGGCGTGGACCTCGCGGATCAGGAACATGGCTGCCGGCAGCGCATCGGCGGCGGTATGGGGCGTGCCTTCGGGCAGTTTGCCGACGGGAGGCTGTGTGGCCGGGACGTGTTCGATGGAACCGAGGCCACCCCATGCGCCCTTCCAGGGAATGATTCCGAACTGCTGTTCGCGCAGTTTCGTTTCCGCGACGGTGTTGACCAGCGGCGTGGTGGCGCCATCGGCGACCGGGATCTGTGTCTGGCGGGCGATTTCCAGAAAGCGCAGGGCATGCGCCGTGCCCGCGTTCTCCCAGTCATCGCCGACGACGGAGGTCAGGCCGAGCAGCGTCACGCCCGGGCGGTTGAGCAGGGGAATGATGGACTGGATGTTGGAGCCGCCCGGACCGAGGAAGTCGTTGTCGAGCACGACGTAATTCGGAGCAGGAGCAGCCGTCGTAACGGAAAGCGGGGCGAGTACGGTGCAGGCAGCCAGAAGGGCAGAGAGAATGGATCGGCGCATGGTCTCTTCCAGATGGATTAAGACCGGATCATGCCCTCAAGTGACGAGGCGCGCCAGTATCGCTTCAAGACGAAGCCGTCCTTCGCCGGTCGCGCGCAGGATACCGCTGTCCCGTTCGAGGTAGTTTTCCTCGATGCAGGCTTCAAGCAGGGCAGGGTCCACACAATCCATAAGTGCGCGGCCCGTACGGGTGGCGAAGGCCACCTCGTCGATGCCTTCAGACAGGCGCAGGCCCATCAGCAGGGCTTCGCGGCCTTTTTCTTCCGGCGTGAGCAGGGTTTCCTCGGTACTGCCTGAGCCTGTCTTTTCAACCCGTTCGGCCCAGGGTTCGGGTGCACGGTGACGGCGGGTGGCGTACAGTTCGCCGTCCAGCGTCAGGCGTCCATGAGCGCCGGGGCCGATGCCGATATAATCCGCATAGCGCCAGTAGGTCAGGTTATGGCGGCTCTCGGCGCCGGGGCGGGCGTAGTTCGAGACTTCATAGGGCAGCAGGCCGTGACGGGCGGCGATGTCGCCGGTCAGGTCATAGAGGTGGGCGGCGGTGTCTTCGTCGGGCAGGGTCAGTTCGCCGCGACGGTGCATGGCTTCGAACTTCGTGCCGGGCTCGATGGTGAGCTGGTACAGCGACAGGTGGTCGGCCACGAGCTCAAGCGCCGTATTGAGCTCGTCCGTCCAGTCGGCATCGCTCTGGCCCGGGCGAGCGTAGATCAGGTCAAAGGAAATGCGCGGGAACAGGGTGCGGGCGGTTTCGAGCGCTCGAATGGCCTGCGTGGCGGAGTGTTCGCGGCCGAGCTTGTGCAGCGCATCGTCCCGCAGGCTCTGCACGCCGAGCGAGACGCGGTTGACCCCGGCCTGACGGAACGCCGCGAATTTTCCGGCCTCGACGCTGGTCGGATTGGCTTCGAGCGTGATTTCCAGATCGTCCTGTGCGTCGAACAGGCGGTGTGCGTCTTCGATCAGGGCCGCGACGGTTTCGGGAGCCATGAGCGAGGGGGTGCCACCGCCGAAAAAGATCGAACGCAGGGGGCGTCTGACGCCATCGCGGGTCAGGCGGCCGGCGTCATGGGCCAGTTCACGACGCAGGGCTGCGGCGAAGCGCTGCTGCGGGATCACGTCCCGGACATGGGAGTTGAAATCGCAGTAGGGGCACTTCGCCAGACAGAACGGCCAGTGAATGTAGAGGGAAAGCGGCTTGGCCAAAGGACGGGAGGTCAAATGGCGATCCGGACGCCGAATTCCACCACGCGGTCAGGCGGGATGCGCAGGAACTCGGTCGTGGAGGCTGCATTGCGCTGAAGCAGGAGGAAGATCCACATGCGCCAGAGCTGCATCTTCGGCACGCGGGAGCGGACGACGAGTTCATGGGACGTGAAATAGGAGGCCTGAATGGCGTCGAACGCCACGCCGAGCGCGTTCAGTTCCAGCAGGGCGCGGGGCAGGTTGGGCATCTCCATGAAGCCGTAGCGGACGATGACGCGGTGAATGTTGGGCGCCAGTTCCTGAACGATGGCGCGGTGGCCGCGCTCGGCTTCCGGCTGGTCGAGGTTCTGGACCGTCACGAACAGGATGTGATCGTGCAGGACCTTGTTGTGTTTGAGGTTATGCAGCAGCGAATTCGGCACGATGTCAGGGTTGGCGGTCAGGAAGACGGCCAGACCGGGAACACGGATCGTGCGGGACTGCGGCAGGCGCGCAAGGAAGGAGCCCATCGGCATGGAATCCGCCTGCTGGCGGGCGGCGATGAGGCTGCGGCCGCGCTTCCAGGTGGTCATGATGATGGTGCTGATGATGCCGATCGCGAGTGGGACCCAGCCGCCATCGGGGATCTTGAGCACGTTCGCAGAGAAGAAAATGCTGTCCACGATGAAGAAGAAGCCAAAGACGATCGCGACCGTGGCGGTCTTCCATTTGAAGACGCGGCGGAATACCACCATGGCCAGCACGCAGGTGCACAGGAATGTTCCCGTTACGGCGATGCCATAGGCTGCGGCGAGGGCCGACGACGTACGGAACGACAGCACCAGAACCAGCGCGCCGAAGGCCAGGATCCAGTTCAGGGAGGGCAGATAGATCTGCGCTTCTTCCGATGCGTTGGTGTGCATGATGCGGGTGCGGGGCAGGTAGCCGAGCTGGATGAGCTGGCGGCACAGCGAGAAGCTGCCCGAGATGCCGGCCTGCGAGGCGATCACGGTTGCGAAGGTCGCAAGGATCAGCATCGGGATCTGTGCCCAGTGGGGCACCAGCAGATAGAACGGGTTGGACAGGGCATGCGGATTATGGATCAGCAGGGCGGCCTGTCCGAAATAGTTCAGCGTCAGCGACGGCAGGACGAAGAACAGCCAGGCCTTGCGGATCGGGGCGCGCCCGAAATGGCCCATATCGGCATAAAGCGCTTCCGCACCTGTGACGGACAGGACGACCGAACCGAGTGCGATGAACGACAGGTAGCCGTGCATGATGATGAATTCGAGCGCGAAGGTCGGCGACAGGGCGAGCAGGATATGGGGGTAGAGCAAGATCCCCTTGACGCCGAGAATGGCGAGAACCGCAAACCATGCGACCATGATCGGGCCAAAAGCCTTGCCGATCTTGCCGGTTCCTAGCACCTGAACCGAGAACAGGCCCACCAGCACGATCATCGCCAGCGGGATGATGATGTGGCTTGCCGAGGGCACGGCGGTTTCAATGCCTTCCACGGCCGAGAGCACCGAAATGGCCGGAGTGATTATGCTGTCGCCGAAGAACAGGCAGGTGCCCGCGATGCCCACGAGGCCGAACAGCCATCGGAAATGCTGCGACTTGCAGACGCGCTGGGCGAGGGACATGAGGGCGATGATGCCGCCTTCGCCATCATGATCTGCCCGCATGATGAGGATGACATATTTGATGGTGACGATGAGCATCAGCGCCCAGAACGTCAGGCTGGCAAGGCCCATGATTTCCCAAGGCTGTGCGGGTGCCTTGGGAGAACTGACAATGCTGACGGAGGATTGCAGCGCATAGAGCGGGCTTGTGCCGATATCGCCATAAACCACGCCCAGAACCGTGAGCAGCGCGCCCATTCCTGCAGGACGCTTGTGGCTGGAGCCGTCGTTTTCGCCGCCGATTTCGTGGGTATGGCCGTCCGAACGGGCCTGCTCGATCGTCTGGACGATGTCGCCGGAGTCGTTGGGAATCCCTACGCCATGAGGAGAATTGGAGGCGCGGTCACCGTCATGTTCAGGCATTGCTGGTTCCATTTACGGGCGTCAGTAGAGTGCCGTCATCTCCTGTCGCAGCACTCGTCAAGCGCGCTCCACATCACGGCAACTTCCCCTCATGACAAGATTTCTGCGACGGACGCAAGCCGTGCGTCAGGATTGTGGCACGGGACGGCTTCCGAAAATGGCGCTTCCCACCCGGACGAGCGTCGCGTTTTCGGCAATGGCGGTTTCAAAATCGGCGGACATGCCCATCGAGAGCACCGGAAGTCCGTGGCGGTCGCCCGTTCTGCGCAGGAAGCGGAAATGGGATGCGGGATCTTCGTTCTCGGGGGGGATGCACATCAGACCACGGATTTTCGGGCCGAATTTTTTAAGGGAGGTTTCGATAAACGCATCGGCTTCTTCGCGGGGGATGCCGGATTTCTGCGGTTCGTCGCCGGTGTTGACCTGAATGAGAAGCTCGGGGAGGCGCCCGGCTTTCTGCGCGGCTTTTTTAATGGCGTCTGACAGGGACGGGCGGTCGAGGCTCTCGATCATGTCGGCGATCTGGCAGGCTTCGAGGGCCTTGTTGGTCTGAAGGCCGCCGATGATGTGCAGGCGCAAATCCGGAAAATGGTCGCGAAGCTGCGGAAATTTGGAGGCGGCTTCCTGCACGCGGTTTTCGCCGAACACGCGCTGGCCAGCTTTCAGTGCGGCTTCGACGCTCTCGATCGGGTGGAACTTGCTGACGGCCACGAGAGACACGTCCGCCTCTGCACGCCCGGCCTTTTCGCAGGCCTGAGCGATACGATGACGAATGGCGGCGAGGTTTTGGGCAATAAGATCGGACATGTCGGGAGAAGACGCCATTGCGTCCGTGGCCGCAAGATGCGATTTCGGCAGGATGCGAGAGATCGATAGCCTGTCATGACCCAGCCCCCATCCAACAAGCCTCCCCTTAATCCGGCCTCCGGAACCCGGAACGGCGGCCCCCGCCGTTCGCAAGGGGGCCGTACGCCCGAGCGCCGTCCTGCCCCAGACCCAACGCGCGACCTTGCGTTCGATATCGTGTGCGGCGTGGTCGAACATCGCCGGATGCTGGAGACGACGCTGGATCGTGCGGGGCAGGGACTGGACCCGCGGGATCGCGCGTCGGCCCATCGTCTGGCGGCGACGACCCTGCGTCATCTCGGCAGCATGACCGAACTGCTGCAGCCGCTGCTGCGTCGTGAGCCGCCCGAGCCTGTGCGTTGCGCGCTGCTGATGGGGGTGGCGCAGCTGCTGCATCTTGAAACGCCGCCTCATGCGGCTGTCGGCACAATCGTGGACCTTCTGCGCCGTCGCGGTCTGGCGCCGTTCGCGGGGCTCGCCAATGCCGTGCTGCGGCGTGTTTCGCGTGAGGGGCAGGAGCTGCTGGACGGTCTGGACGAGGACCGGCTGGATGTGCCGCCCTGGCTGTGGAGTGCCTGGGGCAAGCGGGCACGGGCGATTTCGCGCGGCCTGCATCGTGAGGCGCCGCTGGATCTGACGCTGCGTCCGGGAGCAGTCGCACCGGAGGGGGGCGAGGTGCTGCCGACAGGGTCCGTCCGCTATCCGGCCGGGACGCGGATCATGGCGCTGGAAGGGTTCGAGGACGGCGCGTTCTGGGCGCAGGATGTCGCGGCGACGATGCCGGTGAAGTTGATGGGAGACGTGGCAGGCAAAACCGTCGTGGATCTCTGCGCGGCTCCGGGCGGCAAGACGGCGCAGCTTGCGACGGCGGGTGCGCAGGTTGTGGCGGTTGAGCGTGAGGAAGCGCGGGCGAAGCGGCTTGAGGAAAATATCGCGCGGCTGAAGCTCTCGGCGAAGACGGTTATTGCGGATGCCGCGACATGGCGCCCGGACGCTCCGGTGGACATGGTTCTTCTGGATGCGCCCTGTTCCGCGACGGGCACGCTGCGTCGTCATCCTGATGTGTTGTGGATCAAACGCCCGCGGGACGTGACGGCGCTGGCGGAAGGTCAGGATGCGCTGATCGACGCCGCGCATGAAATGCTTAAACCGGGTGGCGTGCTGCTTTATGCCGTCTGCTCGCTTCAGGACGAAGAAGGTCCGGAGCGGATCAAGGCGGCGATTGCGCGCGGTGGCTGGAAGTTCGATCCGTTCTCGGAAGCGGAACTGGCCGATATGGCCGTTGCCCGGACATGGGACGGGATGTTCCGCACCCATCCGGGCCTTTGGAGCGAACTTGGCGGCATGGACGGCTTCTTTGCCGCGCGTCTGATCAAGGTCTGAGTCCGGTCGGCATCGGGAGTGTTTCCCGATGCCTGATGTGCTGCCTTCAGGGGGCAGGGTTGGAATGGACCTGATGAATGGCGTTGATCTTTTCTTCCAGCTCGGGCGTGATGATGACATCCGTTGCGCCGAGAATGGTGCGGAGCTGATCGACGCTGGTGGCGCCAATGATGTTGGACGTCACGAACGGGCGTGAGGTAACGAACGCAATCGCGAGCTGAACGGGGTCGATCCCTTCTTCGCGGGCCAGGGCGTGATAGGCCGTGATGGCATCGTCAACGCCGGGCTTCTGGTAGCGCTGGCCACGGTCAAACAGTGTGGTGCGGGCCCCGGCGGGGCGGGCGCCGTTCAGATACTTTCCCGTCAGGTAGCCCTGTGCGAGCGGGGAATACGCTAGCAGTCCGACCTTTTCGTGCAGGGCCATTTCGGCAAGACCGATTTCGAAGGTCCGGTTAATCAGGTTATAGGCGTTCTGGATGGAGGCGACGCGCGGCAGGCCCGTACGGGAGGCTTCCAGGAATTTCGAAACGCCCCATGCGGTCTCGTTGGAGAGGCCGACGTGGCGGATCTTGCCTTCATTTACAAGATCGCCGAGCACGCCGAGTGTCTCTTCGAATGGAACGGCAGAGTCTTCTGGCAGGTCGCGGAAGGTCGTGCCCCCTGCGCCGAACAGGCCCACCTTCCGGTCGGGCCAGTGGAGCTGGTAAAGGTCGATGTAATCGGTGCCGAGGCGGCGCAGGGAGCCTTCGAGCGCATAGCGGATCTGGTGCGGGGTGAGGCGTGCTTCTTCGCCATCGGGGCGGAACCACGGCATGGCCGTCCGTCCGACGACCTTGCTGGCGATGACGAGGCGGTCACGGCCGCCGCGTGCCTTCAGCCAGCTTCCGATAATGGTTTCCGTCGCGCCCTGTGTCTCGGCGCGGGGCGGGATGGAATAGAGTTCGGCGGTGTCGATGAAATTGATGCCGTGGTCCAGCGCCATGTCGAGCTGGGCGTGGCCCTCGGTTTCGGTGTTCTGCTGACCGAAGGTCATGGTGCCGAGGCAGATTTCGCTGACGGCAATGCCGGTGCGGCCAAGTTCACGCTGTTTCATGGAAAAGACCTGATCAGAAAAATGGGGAAGCCCCTAGCATGGACAGAGCCGGGCCATTGATCAAGGCGGGGCCGTCTTCACGCCCCGTTTATGGGGCCAGCGTGACGATGACGCGCAAGCCACCGGCGGTCCGGTTTTCAAGGCGGACATCCCCACCCTGACCGTGCAGGATGGTGCGGGCAATGGCGAGACCAAGGCCGGTTCCGCCCGTCTCCCGGTTGCGGCTGCTCTCGATGCGGACGAAGGGTTCGAACACGCGGTCCAGCTCGTTTTCAGGCAGGCCGGGACCATTGTCCTCGATCAGGATGCGGACCGCATTGCCTTTCTCGCCGGGGCGGGTGGCCGGAATGAGCGTGACATGCGCGTTCCCGCCATATTTCATGGCATTGAGGATCAGGTTGTTCAGGGCGCGTTTCAGCGCGACCGAACGGGCCTTGATGCGGACGGGCACGTTGGGCGGTTCGTAAAACAGGTCGTCCGCCTTGTCCGGCAGGCTTTCGGCAGCTTCGTCCATGATGGTCTGGAGCAGGGCGCGCAGGTCCAGCGTGACGATGGGCTCGGCAGAGGCGCTGTCGCGTCCGAAGGCCAGCGTGGCGGAGACCATGGCTTCCATCTCGTCCAGATCGGCGAGCACCTTGTTGCGCAGTTCGTCGTCGTCGATGAATTCGGCGCGTAGCTTCAGGCGCGTGATGGGGGTACGCAGATCATGGCCGATGGCGGTCAGCATGAGTGTGCGGTCCGTCACGAAACGGCGGATGCGCGTGGCCATCGTGTTGAAGGCAATGGCCGCGCGCCGGATTTCGGAGGGACCGTTTTCGGGCAGGGCCGCTGTGTTGACGTCCCGGCCCAGTGCTTCGGCGGCATTGGCGAGTGTGGTGACGGGTGCGATCAGGCGCCGTGTGGCCCAGACGATCATCGCACTGCCGGCAATGGACATGACGAGGAACGCGATCAGGAAGGTCGGCGATCCGAACGGGTTGGGCAGAGGGGTGACGAACCGGACGACGATCCAGCAGTCCCGGTCCGGCAGGAGGATCGAGGTGGAGTGGGTTCGCAGCTTCTGGCCAATCAGGACCTTGCGCGGATAAAGCGAGGAAGGCAGGAGCGCCCATCGTACGAAGGGCGGCATGTCGCGATGGTGCACGCTCCCTGGGAAGCGGGGGCCTCCTTCCATCGGGGGAGGCATATGGCTGTCCATCGGGCTCCCCATTGGACCCGCCATGGGGCCACCCGAAGGCGTACCGGGAGAGCCGGGGGGCATGTGGAAATCCGGCCCGTTCATGCCGGGTTCGGGAAAACCCGGTGGTCCCATGTGTGGGGGCATGTCCGCACCGGGATGGGGGCCGTTTTCGTCCATCATGCCGGGCTGGGGAAAGCCGTCGCGCGGATGGTGCAGGAAAGGGGAGGATACTTTCGGCGGGAGGGGAATTTCATGCCCCTCAATCAACGGGTCCGGCTGCTTGAGAAGCAGGACCGTGACGTTGGAGGGGATGTGCAGGTCTTCGATCGCATCGTGACGGTCAGCGGGGCTGGCTTCCGCGACCGTGCGGTAGATCGAAAAGACCTGCACCTGTTCTTCATGGACCTGGCTGCGCTCTTCCAGATCGAAGCGGTCCAGCGCATGGATGGCCAGTCCGGCGGCTTCCACGATGGCAAGCCCCACGATCAGCAGAAGGCTGGTGCGGGTGACGAGAGATCGCGGAAGGATGTGCATTACGGTCAGAGACGCTCGACTTCCGCGGCGAGGACATAGCCACCGCCGCGCACCGTCTTGATGACCTGAGCGTTGCGGCCGTCATCTTCGAGCTTGCGACGCAGGCGGCTGACCGCGACGTCGATGGCGCGGTCGAACGGGCCGGCCTGACGGCCACGGAGCAGTTCCAGCAGCATGTCGCGCGTCAGAACGCGGTTGGCGCGCTCAAGCAGGGCCATCAGCAGGTCGTACTCGCCACCCGTGAGGGAGACTTCCGCACCGTCCGGGTTCAGCAGGCGACGACGGACGGGATCGAGGCACCAGCCTGCGAAATGGATCTTGCGGGTATCGGCAACCTGCCGCTTGTCTTCGACATCGCTCGTCCGGCGCAGGACCGCGCGGATCCGGGCCAGAAGTTCGCGCGGGTTGAAGGGCTTGGCGACGTAATCATCCGCGCCAAATTCGAGGCCGATGATCCGGTCGGTCTCGTCGCTCATGGCGGTGAGCATGATGATGGGGACATTGTCCTGCGTGCGCAGCCAGCGTGCGACTTCAAGGCCGCTTTCGCCGGGCAGCATCAGGTCCAGCACCACGAGCTGGTAATGGCCGTTCGCCCAGGCTTTGCGGGCTTCGCGGGCGTCACGGGCAGCCGTCACGCGGAAATGATTGCGCTCGAGGAACTGGCTCAGCAGTTCGCGGATTTCGCGGTCATCATCCACGACCAGAAGATGGGGCAGTGTTTCCGTGCTCATGACCAGAGGCCTTTCAGGAATGCTGTGACCGCGTTCGGACTGCTGGTGTCGCCCCGGACGAGGGGCGACACGGAGGCGAGGTCAGGCCAACCAGGGCGGGACAGGCAGGTTTTTCGCACGCAGGAACTCCGGGTTGAACAGCTTGGACTGATATCGGGCACCACCGTCGCACAGAATTGTAACAATCGTATGTCCGGGTCCAAGGCGACGTGCGGTCCGGATTGCGGCAGCGACATTGATGCCGGATGAGCCGCCGACCGAGAGACCTTCGTTCGATGTCAGCGAGAAAATCTGCTCCAGTGCCTCGGCGTCAGGAATGCGTTCTGCGTCATCGGGGGCCGAGCCTTCCAGATTGGCGGTCACGCGGCCCTGACCGATTCCTTCGGTGATCGAATTTCCGGTGGCGGTAAGGTCATTGGACTTCACCCAGCCGTAAAGGGCGGAGCCTTCCGGATCGGCGAGAACGACGCGCGGTGCGGCCTTTCCGGCTGCTGCAGCCTGATCGCGCAGGCCCAGCGCGATTCCGGCCAGCGTGCCACCCGTGCCGCAGGCACAGGTGAAGGCGTCAATTTTTCCGTCCGTCTGTTCCCAGATCTCTCGGGCCGTGGTGGCGCGGTGGCCTTCACGGTTGGCGGTGTTGTCAAACTGGTTGGCCCAGAACCCGCCGATTTCTTCGGCGAGACGGCGCGAGACATGCACATAGTTGCCCGGATCGCGATAGGGCTTGGCGGGGACAAGACGCAGATCCGCGCCGATCATGCGCAGGAAGTCCAGCTTCTCACGGCTCTGTGTTTCCGGCACGACGATCACGGCCTTGCAGCCCACCGCATGGGCGACCAGCGTCAGGCCGATTCCCGTATTGCCGGCCGTTCCCTCAACGACCGTGCCGCCGGGTTTCAGGGCGCCGCTTTTCAGGGCATCATTGATGATCGCAAGAGCGGCGCGGTCCTTCACGGAGCCGCCGGGGTTCATGAACTCGGCCTTGCCGTAGATATTGCAGCCGGTTTCCTGGGAAGCGCGTTCAAGGCGGATGAGGGGCGTGCCCCCGATCGCGGCGGTCATACCCGGGGAGACAGTCTGCCATCCGATCGTGGCAGCCTGGCGGTTCGGAGAGAGGTCGGTCATACGGTAACTCCTGTGCTGGCCCGTGCTGGATGAATTATAGAACGCGTTTTGGAAGGATGAGAAAGAGCATGAAGGTTCTGACAGCAAGGCAGGCGTGGGACATGCTTGAAAAAAAGCATGGAACGGCCTCTGAAAATGATGCGCAGCCTGTTCTGGTAGATGTGCGTACCCCGCCGGAGTGGATGCATGTGGGACTGCCCGATGCGGATGCGATGACCGCGCCGCTTGTGTGTGTGACCTGGCAGCCGGACCTTCAGCGTGAATTCCTTGAGGCTCTGGTCGAAGCTGTTCCCGACCAGCAGACGCCGCTGCTGTTCCTGTGCCGGTCGGGCGTACGCTCCCATCATGCCGCACTGCTGGCGGAAAATGCCGGCTATGCGGATGTCAGCAATATCGTGGACGGATTCGAAGACCAGCACGGACCCGGCAAGGGCTGGCGTTCCAGCGGCCTGCCGTCGGCTTACATGCCGCTGTCGGGTTCCTGATCCGCGTCGTAATGCACTTCCAGCACGGCGCACCAGGGATAGCGGCTGTCGTAGCTGTGCCCTGAACTGTCGGCGATCATGCCGTTGGCGTCCGTGGGAACATGGGTAAGGGCCACGGCATCATCCACGTTGCCACCGACAATGCTCAGCTCGTGTCCGAAAGGCTGAGCATTCTGGTTTGTGGCCGACACGATGCCGCAATGGGCCGGAAAGCCGTAGCTGGTTGGCAGCATGGAAAAGGTGACGGTCTTGCTCTTGCCGCGCCCGACGCAGATCAGATCGCCGAGCCTGGGGGCATAGGTTCCGGGATCATGGGCCGTCACGCCGCTGGACTGCCCGCTGGCGGCGGCGTTGATATAGGTCGAGTGATTGGGAGAGTATGGAAAACGCCCATTGGCGCCCGCGATGCGCATTACATACGAGATGAATGCAGCGGACCAGGCATAATGGCCGTCATGCGCGATCTCGAAGCGGGTTCCCTGGGAATCCGTCTTACCCGTCCAGCCGACTTCCGTCTCATACGGGTCCTGTCCGATCCACCAGTACTCGCCGATCCGCTGCCAAAGGCCGGGGAGCCGTTCGGGCTTCAGCGCCGCATCTGTGGGTTCGGGACGATCTTCGGGGTTGTCGTCCGAGACAGGGGAGCCGAACATCCGCCATTCGCGCAGAGCGATGGCTGCAACGTCCTGCCGGTTGAACGGCTCGAAATTGCGGGTGGCGAAGTCCGGAACATGGACGTCGTAACCTGCCGGACCAGTGGTTCCGTTCGCATACTGGGCGTTCGGCGTGCGGGCCGGATACGGGCTGACACTCTGCTGGCTGGAACATGCAGCCAGTGCGAGCAGGGCGGCCGTAGCGGCTGCTCGCCTGAAAAGATGCGAATCTGGCACTGTTATCCTCGTGTACCCATCATGACTTCAACTTGAACGGCATGTGACACAGAGCGTCAAGGACGGGTGCTGGCTGATGGAGAGGCCACGGCCTGCAAGGAAAGCCCGAACGATCCGAAACCATAGCGGAGCGCAGGCCTTGCAGGGGTGTGCAGACTTCACGGACTGTCTGGAAATAGCGACCGCAGTCCGATTTCGCTGGCCTCACAGCGGCCGCGCTCTGTGATGAGACCTGTCACGAGGCGGGCTGGCGTGACGTCGAAGGCCGGGTTTGCGGCCGGACTGCCGAGGGGCGCGATGCGGACGCGGCTGGCGTCTCCTTGGCTGTCGAGGCCTGTCATGAACAGTACTTCGTCGGCGCTACGCTCTTCGATCGGGATTTCCTTCACGCCGTCACGCACGCGCCAGTCGATCGTCGAGGACGGCAGCGCCACCCAGAACGGCACGTTGTTGTCATGCGCGGCAAGGGCCTTGAGATAGGTGCCGATCTTGTTGGCCACGTCGCCCTGCGCCGTGACGCGGTCCGTGCCGACGATGACCATATCCACCCGTCCGGCCTGCATGTAATGGCCGCCGGCGTTGTCTGCGATGACGGTATGCGGCACGCCGTGGCTGCCAAGTTCCCATGCCGTCAGGAGACTGCCCTGATTGCGGGGGCGCGTTTCGTCCACCCACACATGGACCGGAATGCCTTCGTCATGCGCCATATAGATCGGGGCGAGGGCCGTGCCCCAGTCCACGGTGGCGATCCAGCCCGCGTTGCAATGCGTCAGCAGGTTCACCTGCCCCTGACGGCCCTTGCGTTCCCAGATCTCGCGGATCAGTTCCAGACCGTGACGGCCGATGGATTCATTGACCTGAACGTCTTCGTCGCAGATCGCATCGGCTTCGGCATAGCCTGCCGTGACACGCTCGGCCTCCGGAACAGCCTTGAGATGCTTGACCATACGCTCGATGGCCCAGCGCAGGTTGATGGCGGTCGGTCGCGTGGCGACGAGGAATGTTGCGGCCTTGTCCAGAGCATCGTCGGAAGCATCGTCCTGAAGGGCGAACACCAGACCATAGGCTGCGACAGCCCCGATCAGCGGCGCTCCGCGGACCTGCATGCTGGTAATGGCTTCAGCCACGCCGCCGACGTCCCGGAGTTCCAGAAGCTCCACGTTCCAGGGAAAGCGGGTCTGGTCGAAGATCCGGATGCTGCTGGCATCGTCGGACGGGCGCCAAAGACTGCGATAGGAAATGCCATTGATTTTCAAGGGAACGCTCCTCGGAAGGCCGGAAAGACGGGGCTGCAACGGGAGCGCGAACGACCCCATGCTGACTGAACTGCTGGGTTCTGCATGTGCGTGATCTGCGGGCCTGACTCAAGCCCCTGTGCATGAAACTTTCATGCACAGGGGCAAAGACGTTTACAGGCGCAGGATTTTCAACGCCGGACGGCGTCGAGGATGACCTTTGCGCCGGTGGTCCACGGAACGGGTTTGAACTCGCTCCGCACTTTCTGGGTCCACGCGGCCAGATCTTCTGGATCGTCGATGACCTGACGGATCAGGGCATAGGCTTCACTGAGATTGCGCGGGTTGAAGTAGCGTCCGAGCGGTCCGCCAGCCTCGGGGATGGAGGTCGTGTTGGAGGCGATGCAGGGACGTCCCATGGCCAGACCTTCCGTCACCGGAAGGCCCCAGCCTTCGAAGAAAGACGGGAAGACCGAGAAGCTGCAATCGGAATAGAGGCGTCGCAGTTCGGCATCGGACGGGTTCTGGATGAAGCGGATCTTGCCATCCAGCCATTTCGTATTCTCAAGCTGCTGCATGAGATCGGAAACGAGCCAGCCCGGACGCCCCGCGAACACCAGTGTCGGAACCTGATCGACCGGCATGTCCTCCAGCATCTGCCGCCAGATGCGGAAGAGGAGCATGTGGTTCTTGCGCGCCTCGATTGTGGAGACGAACAGGACATAGGGCTCACTCACCAGACGCTCGGCAGGCATGGCGGTTTCCGCCAGCCCGAACTCAGTTCCCATGGGAACGTGCTGGACCGTGATGCCCGTTCCGATGCCTTCTTCCGCGAGATAGGACTGGACGTCCTGAGCTGTGGCGCGGCTGTTGGCGAAGATCATGTCCGCCAAAGGCAGCACGGCATGATGCCAGGCCCGGAATGTCGTGATGACGCCGATATGGCACCATTCCGGGCAACGGATGGGGGCCAGATCATGCATCAGGAGTCCGAAGGAGACGCGCAGTTCATCACGCAGCCACCGGACGGTCTGGACATAATTCTCATGATTCCACGGAGAACCCAGCGTCAGGAAGACGTCCCCGGCCTCGACAGCTTCCGTCAGAGGCGTTCCTTCGGCGTGCTGTGCGGCGTCGGTGCTTGACTGCTGACGTCGGCGGCGCAGAGCCGCCTTGCCTTCGCTGACTGCCAGTCGTCCCAGCCCGGCCCACAGGCTCGCCAGCCCACCCAGAACCTGCGCTTCCGTTTGCAGGATGCCGGTTAATGCCTGACGGTGTGTTTCGTTTTCGGCGAACTGCATGGCGTAAAACAGCGGCGCCGAGGCTTTTGCGGCTTTGGCGCCGCTGTCTTTCATAACTTGCCGCAGCAGCGTGTCGACTACCGACCAGTCAATGGTGCGGAAATCGCGCGGGTCGTGTTTGTTCGCCCCGCGGCGTACGAACTGGACGTTGTGGCCGTGTAGGGTCCGCAGGCCCGCGCAGAGCTCGAACACCACACGCTGAATGCCGCTCGGACGGCCATGATGCACGAGGTGGAACAGCAGGTCGTCGACGTCGATCCAAAGGGTCATGACGTTCTCCCGTCCACATACGCGGCGTGACAGGCGTCCAGAATGGCGTCAGCAGTATGTTCCCACGGGGTGGGTTTGAACTGCGTCCGGACCTGCTCCTGCCATTTCGTCAGGCCTTCGCGGTCTTCGATCGTTTCACGGACGACGCGATAGGCATCGTCGGTGTTTTCCGGATCGAAATAGCGCGACAGCGGGCCGCCCGCTTCTGGAATGGAGGTTGCGTTTGACGCCACGCAGGGGCGCCCGTTGATCAGGCTTTCCGTAACCGGAAGGCCCCAACCTTCAAACAGGGACGGGAACAGCGTGAACATGCAGCCATCATACAGATGTGCCAGTTCATCATCTGACGGATCCCGAAGGAGGCGGATCTTGCCGCGTAGCCAGTCGGTGTTTTCAAGCTGTTGCATGAGGTCGGAGACGAGCCAGCCGACCCGACCCGCAAAAATGAGTGTCGGCACCTGTTCGGGAGGCAGGTCAGCGACCAGACGACGCCAGACGCGGAATGCCAGCATGTGGTTCTTGCGCGCCTCGATTGTGGAGACGAACAGGACATAGCTTTCCGGCGCAGGCAGCCCTTTTGGCCGCTCCCCTGTTACCTTACGAGGTGGCCCGAAGCCGCTGCCGATTGGAACGGTCTGTACGGGCGCCAGCAGCTTCAGGCGGTGCTTACGGGTGTAGTCATCAATGGTTTTCGCTGTGGCGTGGCTGATAGCAAGAAGGCGTCCGCACTGTGGCAGAGTCGTATCCAGCCAGTGTCGGAAATCACGGATCAGGGACAGTGCGCACCATTCCGGCCGGATGGCGGGAATGAGATCGGACAACAGCAGGACAGGCTGGATGCCGTAAGCCTTGCGCATCCGGGCCAGCCGCTCGCCGAAGTCGGGTTCCGACCATGCCGCGCCGAGGATCAGGAAGATATCGCCGGGCTTTGGCTGGTGGGCCGTAGAGGATACTGCCTGAGGCTGCACCACAGTTGACGTTCGCGCCGTTGCTGTTTCCGAATTGCGGTTCAGCTGCTTTTGTACGAAACGGCGCAGCAGACGCAGGACGCGCAACTGGTTGACAGCTATCGTCAGCAGTGGGCGTGCCAGCTCGGGTGGCAGGCTCTCGATGCGCCTGATGACGGTATGACGCAGTTTCCGAACAAAGGCCCGGGGTGTCGTCCGTGATTGGGGTGTCGGGCGGCTGATCTGTTCGACTTTTTCATCGGCGCGGACGGCAAAAAGGTTTTCCAGATCATCAAAAGAGACCGTGGAGAAAAGCTGCGTTTTATCCTGCCCGCGTCGGATCAGTGAAATGTTGCCGATGCCTGGTTTGGTCGCGGCCTGTTTGCGGATGACATGCAGGATTTCGTAGACAAGCCGCTGAATTCCGCTGGGGCGCGAGTTGTTTTCGAAATACTGGAAAATGTCTTCGACGTCGATCCAGATGGTATAATCTGCTTGCATATGTCCGGACTAGCTTTGTGGCGGCCGACAAGGACGCCGGTCTGTCAAACGATATTCGTGTTAAAGTTTAGGTAAGCCCCGTTGGATGGGCAAGGGCATTGGGAAAAGGCAGAGGCTTTGTCCCGCAGGATTGATTGGGTCATGGGAGAGTTCTGCTGTGCACAGCGTTACGGTTCATCAGTGCGTCATTCTGCTTGAAGACCCTGTATCAGGTGCGCTGCCCCTTTCGCTCACTCTCTGTGGAGACAGGCCGTTTCTCGCCTGGGTCATGCGGGAAATGCAACGCTTCGGTGTCGAGGAGTTTGTGGTCCTGACCGCGCATGGATCTGTGGACATTCTGACCGCCATTGAGAATCTCGGATCTTTTCTCCCCAAACCTGCAACAACGGTCACAAGCGTTATACCGCCCGGAATGGGAACCGGAGGGGCTCTCCGTCATGTCCGGTCATGTCTGCATGAGAGGTTTTTTCTCTGCCCTGCGAACACGCTGTTCTCCTGCAATCTGGCACACTTTCTGAAAGTCGCCCGGAATGGACACTGGATGCTGTTGCGTTCTGCTGCTTCGCGGGATCAACAGACAGAAATCCTTTTGGGCGAAGAGGGATCTGTGTCGTTTCCCCAGAGCCCTGAAGCTGCGGGTCAGTCTGTACAGTTCAGCACTGGACTGTGTCTTTTCGATGCCGCGATTTGTGAAATCCTGACGGAAACCTGCTCTCTTGAGCGGGATGTGCTTCCGAAACTGGCGAAAAACGGGACTCTCCGGGGGGTGTCACTGGCAGGAGATTTCTATAGCTCTGCCAGTGACAGCGGATTGGAAAAAATCCTGGAGGAGATGTCGCTGCGGTTGCGTCGTGCTGCTGTTTTCCTTGATCGCGACGGTGTCATTAACCAGGACTTCGGGTGGGTAGGAACGCGAGAGCGCTTCGAATGGGAACCGGGTGCCCGCGAAGCCGTGGCCCGGATGACTGATAACGGTCATCACGTTTTTATCGTGACCAATCAATCCGGGATTGCGCGCGGATTTTATTCCGAAAGCGACCTAGAGACACTTATGGACTGGGTCATCGATAGTATTCGCGAATACGGCGGTACCGTGGATGACTGGCGGTACTGTCCGATGCATCCTGATGCCCGGATCGCGCGATATCGCGGACACAGCGCCGACCGTAAACCGGGGGCCGGCATGCTTCTCGACCTGTTACAACGATGGGAACTGGATCCTGCGCGCTGCGTCCTGTTTGGAGACCAGCCGACTGACATGCAGGCTGCACAAGCAGCAGGAGTGCGGGGGATCATGGTTGGCCCTGACAGTCTGGCCGTTCTTGTCCCGGAAGAGGGCGTGTCATTGTATGAAAGCGGGGGTCTGGAAAGCGCTCGACAGGCTGCGATATGATAGTTACAATTTGTATCAAATAGTCTGAATGGAAAGATGATGGCGTCTTACAGGAACACGGAGACATCCCTGCCTCGCATTTCCTCTAAGCTTCAGCAGTCCGGAGGATGCGATCTTGCGGAAAAAAGTTCTCTGAGCGCAGTTGAGAAATATCGTCTGTTACGTGAGACACGTCGTATCGTCAGACGGGAGCGTCTGGCTGAGACACGCAAACCTGAAAGAGGTCAGGACAGATGATCTCTGGAAATTCTGGCGCTTTGCCGGGGTAGGGCCGTCGTATCGGTCATGCCCGGACAGGCTGATAGATCTGCCAGAGGGGCAGGGCGCCCCATCAGGAAGCCCTGTGCCGTCGTGCAGGACGTATGGCGCAGCATGTCGAGTTGTGCAGCCGTTTCCACGCCTTCGGCGATCACTTCCATCGACATGGCATGTCCCAGTGTCATGATGGCGCTGACGATGCTCTGGGCCTGTGGATCGTTCAACATGTCCCGGATGAAGGAGCGGTCAATCTTGATCCGGTCAAAGGGAAAGCTGCGCAAATAGTTGAGGCTTGAGAACCCGATACCGAAGTCGTCCATGACAATCTTGACGCCCAGAGCGCGGATCTTGCCCATGGTTTCCAGATTACGCTGTACGGCGTCCAGAAATATGCTCTCCGTCAGTTCGAGTTCGAGCCTTTCCGCAGCGAGCCCTGTCTGAAAAAGGGTCTGGATGACCGCGGCATACATGTCGTCATGCGCGAACTGGACGGCAGAAATGTTGACTGCGATCCTGATATGCGGCGGCAGTCTGCTCGCCTGGGCACAGGCTTCCAGAAGCACCCACCGGCCGATCGGGACAATCAGATTGCAGTCTTCAGCAACCGGAATGAACTCGTTCGGCGCGATCACGCCTCTTACGGGATGCTGCCAGCGCAACAGGGCTTCAACACATTCGACCCTGTTCGTCTTCAGGCAGATCAGGGGCTGGAATTCTAGAAAAAATTCGTTTGATTCAAGAGCCCGGTGCAGGTCGTGTTCCATCTCGCAGCGATGCTGGACATCGGCCTGCATAACCGGATTGAAGCTGATCCAGTCCGGAGACTGAAGGCGCCGGGCTTCACTCAGGGCGAGTTCGGCATAATGACACGCTGTCTCGAAGCGGTAGGTATCGAACGGCAGAAGGCAGCAGCCGATACTGGCTGTTATGTGAATTCTGTGTCCATCCACCGGAAGGGTGGTGTGAAAGACATCCCGCATAATCTGTGCCCAGCGTGTGGCCTGAGCCGGATGTTCGTAGGGAAAAGGGCAGAAAATCCCGAACTCGTCTCCGCCGAACCGTGAGACGATGCAGTCCTCGGTCAGAAATGTCTGAAGCCGTTGCCCGATCGCGCCGAGAAGGTCATTGGCAATTCTGGTGCCGTAACGCTCGTTGATAGTGCGGAAGCGGTTGATGTTGACGTGCAGAAGAATGCCTGCAGGTTGCGGCACCGTATTGTTGGTGAAGAAGCCTTCCAGCTGCTTTTCAAATTCCTGCTTGCTGCACAGATCCGTAGCGGATTCAGGAGGTTGAAAGGCGGTAGCAGCGGAGATGGGCGTGAGGAATGTGACGGCCAGCGCCAGGCAGTCCTTGTCGTTCCGGCGAAGGGGAGCCAGTCGGAACTGGACGGGAACGGCTCCGTCCTGCAGGGTCATGAGTTGTCCGGAATGATACTGATTGTCCGGCGCGACTTTCAGGGCTGCGGGAAGAAGATTTTCGAGTAAGAGGGAATTCTGGAGATCGGTCCCGAGGCAGGAAAGGAGAGGCCTGTTGGCCTCAATGATCCGGTCCTGATACAGAATGGCCAGTCCTTCGCTGGAGGCGTCGGCGAGATGGTGAATGGGAAAGAGTGTCGCGATGTTTTCCCGGGACGCAGTCTTCGAAAGGCATATGTCCGCGCACGGGCGTTCTCCTTCCTGACCTGTTCTCTGGGAAATACGCACAATCATTTCCATCCTTTAATCTCGAGGTAAGATGCCTCGGCTTCTGTTAAGAAACTGGAAATGTCGAACAGTCAGGAATCGCTCAAACTGCAACAAAATGTTGCTGAGAACGAATATGACACGATTCATGCGCGGATTCTGACCATCCTGCCGCCCCGCGAGCGTTACGAAGCGGGCCATGCGGGGGCAATCTCCCTGTTGGTCAGCCGGCTCGCCAGCGCCGGGGACCATGTGGCGGGCAACGGAGCGGTAGGCGTGCCTCTGTCTGGCGGGCAATATCGGCCGTTAGTCCTGCCGCGGGTTCCTCTGCCGCACGCCTGGCGTCTGCGGCTGGCGTGCGTGGCCATGATGCGGTCGTACCAGCCGGCTTTGACGGAAGTTCACAATCGGCCCGATCTGGCACGTTTTCTGGCACGGTTCGGGCCGGTCCGTCTGGTTCTGCATAATGATCCCTGCGGGATGCGAGGGGCACGGTCGGTCCGGCAGCGTGAGGCTCTGGCGCGGCATGTATTGGTTTGTGGCGTTTCGGCTTGGGTCATCCAGCGTTTCAGGGAAGGCTGCGGTCCGATCCGGACTGAAGTGCAGCCTAACTGCCTTGATCTGTCCGTACTCCCGGTTTCGCGAGACCGGGAGAAGACAGTCCTGTTTGCCGGGCGGGTTGTGGCGGACAAGGGCGTGGATGCGTTCGTGCGCGCCTGGGGGCACATCCGGGCGTCTCATCCGGAATGGCAGGCTGTTATCATGGGGGCGGATCGGTTCGGGCCAGACTCTCCGGAAACGCCTTATCTGAAGCAGCTTCGGCCGCTGGCGGCAGCTGCCGGGGTCATGATGACGGGATATCGGCCTCATGACGCGGTTTTGGACGCAATGGCGGAGGCCGCGATTGTTGTGGTGCCGAGTCGCTGGCAGGAGCCATTCGGCATGACCGCGCTGGAAGCTATGGGGTGTGGCGCCGCGGTTGTGGCGTCGCCTGTGGGCGCGTTGTCTGATCTGGTCGGGGACGCGGCGCTTCTGGCGGCACCGGACGATCCAGGGGCGCTGGAGCAGGCCCTGAACCGTCTGATGGACGATGACGGTCTGAGGGTAAGGCTGGGCGCAAAAGGGCGTGAGCGGGCGACCCTGTTTGACGTCGGGGCGGCCCGTCTTCGCGTGGAAGAACTGCGGCAGGCGGCGATTGTATTTGCCGGGCGCCTGCCGCGATCCTAAGAGCCTCAGTCCCGCTGGGGGGGAGCCATGAAGGTCGGGTCGATGGCGTTCGGCACGTGGCGTGCCAGAATGTCGTCCACGGCTTTCTTTTCCTCGTCCGTCAGGGTCCAGCCGAAGACATCCTTCACCCCTGAGACCTGTTCGGGCTTGCGGGCACCCCACAGGGCGATGACCGGACCCTGATCGAGAACCCAGCGGACGGCGAAGGCCATGGTGGATTTGCCACGCTTCTCAGCGAGCTTTTTGAACTCCTCGACGGCTGCGAGATAGTTCTCAAAGTTCGGCTTCTGGAACTTCGGATCGTTCGAACGCAGGTCGTCCTTGGGGAAGGTCGTGTCCTGGCTCATCTTGCCGGTCAGCAGGCCGCGACACAGGGCGCCGTAAGCCAGAATGACGGCATTGTGCTTTTCGGCGTAGGGAAGGATGTCCTTTTCGATCGTGCGTTCGAACAGGTTCAGCGGAGGTTGGATCGTGGCGATCGGGGCGACCTCGCGGAAAATGTCCATCTGTTCGGGCGAGAAATTGCTGACGCCGAGGGCGCGGATCTTGCCTTCCTGATGGAGCTTCTGGAGTTCGCGGGCGCTCTCGTCGATCGGGGTCTTGTCGTCGGGCCAGTGGATCTGTTCGAGGTCGATCGTTTCCACACGCAGCCGACGCAGCGAGTCTTCGACTTCCTTGCGGATACGGGCCGGGCGGGAGTCCCGGAAAACCTTCATGTTCTTTTCGTCTTCGCCGGCCCAGTGCAGTCCGAGTTTGGTGGCGACATGGGCTTTGTTGGGCTTCTCAGCCAGCGCGCGACCGACGACTTCCTCGGAATGGCCGAAGCCAT
The DNA here is from genome assembly GCF_002723915.1 of Gluconobacter albidus. GTDB lineage: Bacteria > Pseudomonadota > Alphaproteobacteria > Acetobacterales > Acetobacteraceae > Gluconobacter > Gluconobacter albidus. The sequence goes on along the minus strand of NZ_BEWL01000001.1, from coordinate 520,693 downwards.
AGACCGGGGCCGTGTCGATCAGGTTGATGCCTTCGTCGAGGGCCGCGTGAATGGTGCGGACGCCATTGTCATCGTCGGGGCCGCCCCACATCCAGCCGCCGATGGCCCAGGTGCCAAGGGCCACGCGGGAAAGGGGAGTGTCGATGCCGGGGATGAGGATGGTGTCGGATGCCATGATTGTCTCCATTGGAAATAGACAGTAACGAAAAAGCGCTTCGGACTGTAAGTGGTTGCATGCGAAGCGGAAACCTTCCATCCACTGGAGATGTGCTTCTCTCCTTCCGCCGTGACCCGGATTGGCCGATGGGCCGCCCTGGTCCTGCCTCTGGCCCTGACGCATGTGCGCGTGGCAGGTGAGGCCGATCTTGATCTTCTGGCAGTTCTTCTGCTGCTCCATTCGTCCCTGACCGGGCGGCGGCAGGGCGGATGGGGCTGGTTCCGCGAGCCCTGGGTTGTCGCGACGTTCTGCTGGTGGGGCTGGCAGGTTCTGTGCACGCTGTGGGTGTCGCCGGGACATGGGGCGCTGGTTCAGGCGCTGCTTGCGATCCGTTTTCCACTTGCGGCGGCCGCGCTGGGTTGTTGGCTGCTCCGGGATGTGGTCTGGCGAAGGCGCGTGCTGTGGCTGACCTGTGCCTGTGGCGTTTATATTGCGGTGCAGATGCTGGTTCAGGCTGTGTTCGGGCGCAATCTGTTCGGGATTCCGCGCTTTCATGATGGAACGCTGACGGGCCCTTACGCACATCCCCGAGCTGCGGCGCCGCTGTCCCGGCTGGTTCTGCCGCTGCTGATGGTGGGCTGTGCGGTGGCGGAGGGGGCGCAGAGTCGTCTGAGGCGGACGCTCGGGCTGTGTGCCGCCACAATTTTGGCTGTCGGGATCATGGTACTGGCGGGGCAGCGGATGCCGCTTGTGCTCTCGCTTCTGGGGATCGGCGTGTGTGCGGTGCTGTACCGACCCATGCGTCCTGCGGCGCTGGCGGCGGCGGCGATGTTGCCGGTTCTGGTACTGCTGGCGCGGCTGTTTTCGCCGGGCAGCTTCTTTCATCTCGTGACACTGGCGCACGAGCAACTCACGCATTTCGGCCAGTCGCCTTATGGAGAAATCTATACCCATGCGGTTGTCATGGCACAGGCGCATCCCTGGATCGGTCAGGGTTATGACGCGTATCGACATTTCTGCGCGGATCCAGTCACGTTCCACGGACTGTTCTGGCTTTCCAATGCCGTACCGGCGAGGGGCTGGATGGTTTTGTGTGTGCAGCACCCTCACAACCATTATCTTCAGGCTCTGGTCAATGCCGGCGTGCCGGGACTTCTGTTGTTCGTGCTGATGATCGCGACATGGCTGAAGGCGATCTGGCCGGGTAGGGACGGGCACGCGATCGCAATCGGTCTGTTTGCGGCGGTGCTGATTCAGGAATGGCCGATCGCCTCCACGTCGGATTTCCTGAACCTGCCGCTGAGTGGCTGGGGGTTCCTGCTTCTGGGGCTAGCCCTGGCCTATCGGCCGTCCCCGATACGGAACGGGTTTCAAGCGGGCGGGGTCCGGCCTATATCGTAAGGCAGATTACGGAGGCCTTATGTCCAGCACCCCTGATACTACCCGCGAGACTGCAGCGTCTGACCGGAGTGGCACCGTTCCCGTAACGGTCCTGACCGGCTTTCTTGGCGCCGGCAAGACGACGCTTCTCAATCATATCCTGACGGCCGAGCATGGCCGCAAATATGCGGTTGTCGTGAATGAGTTCGGTGAACTCGGGATTGATAACGACCTCGTCGTGGATGCTGACGAGGAAGTGTTTGAAATGAACAACGGCTGTATCTGCTGCACGGTGCGCGGGGATCTGATCCGCATTCTGGGCAGTCTGCTGCGGCGTCGGAACCGGTTTGACGGCATCATCGTCGAGACGACCGGACTGGCTGATCCGGCCCCGGTCGCGCAGACCTTCTTCGTGGACGAGAACCTTCGCGAAAAGGCGCGTCTGGACGCGGTTGTGACGGTTGTGGACGCGTTCAATGTCATGGAGACGCTGGACGAAAGCCCTGAGTCCGTAAACCAGATCGCGTTTGCCGATGTGATTGTGCTGAACAAGGTCGATCTGGCAGACGAGGAACGTCGCCGCGACATCGTGGCGCGTCTGCGCAAGATCAATGCTGTGGCGCAGATCCACGAGGCGCAGCATGGCGGCGTGAAGCTGACGGATATCCTTGACCGGGGTGGCTTCGACCTGGCGCGTGCGCTCAAGACGATGCCGGACTTTCTGGAAAACGAGCATCACTCCCACGAGGAAGGCATCACCAGCATTTCCCTGAGCATCAAGGAACCGATCGACCAGCCGCGTTTTCAGGCCTGGATTGGCGCGATTCTCCAGGAGCAGGGGGCGGACATTCTGCGGGCCAAGGGCATCCTGCACTTCAAGGGCGAGCAGAACCGCTTTGCGTTCCAGGCCGTGCATATGATGGCGGACGGAGATTTCATCGGTCCGTTCCGTGAGGGCGAGAGCCGGGATTCCCGTCTGGTGTTTATCGGGCGCAATCTCAACCGTCCGCAGCTTCGGCGCGGTTTTGAAAGCTGCATTGCAGGATGATGAGTGATCTTCTGGCGGACCGGGGCGCAGAGCGGCGGTTCGAGAGCCCGATTGTGCATGTGGTGTCCTCGCGCGATGGGCACAGCTTTGCGGCGCTGACGGTGGATGGAGAGCTTGTTCTCATTCCGCGGGGCCGTCTGCGGGATGCGGAAAGCTGGACGGTCGTGACCGTGCATGATGGCGGGCTGTGTCTGGCGCAGGATTGTGCGCCGGATGCGTTTCTGACGGGCGGGGAGGACGGGAAGCTCGTCCGGACCTTTGCCGATGGACGAAGCGAAATTCTGCATGAGGGCCGTCGCTGGATCGACTGCGTGGCCAGCACGACGGACCATCTGGCGTTCTCGTCCGGCAAGCAGATCGAGGTCCGTGCGGCGGAAGGGCGGCAGACGCTCAAGGTTCTGGAACATCCCTCGACCGTGACCGGCATCGTGTTCGATACGAAGGGCAAGCGGATTGCGGCGTCACATTATAACGGTGTGTCGATGTGGTTCGTGCAGGCCAGAGTCGACAGCGTGCGGCCGTTTGAGTGGAAAGGCAGCCATATCGCGATTGCCATCCATCCGGGCGGGGAGGCGCTTGTGACGTCCATGCAGGAAAACGACCTGCATGGCTGGCGCCTGTCGGACGGGCACAACATGCGCATGAGCGGCTATCCGAAGCAGGTGAAGTCCATGGGCTTCACGCGTAACGGGCGCTGGCTGGCAACGGCCGGGGCGGATGCGATCGTATTGTGGCCGTTCACGGGCGGTGGCCCGATGGGCAAAGCGCCGGCTGAACTGGCGCGACTGCCAGGGCTTTTCGTCAGTGCGGTCTGTCCGAACCCGAAGGAAGATATCATCGCGGCGGGTTATGAGGACGGCACGGTCGTTCTGGCGGAAATCGGCGGCGGCGATCAACGCGTATTGCCGCTGTGTTCGGGACAGGACACCAAGCGCGGCAAGGTGACATCGCTGGGCTTTACGCCTCAGGGAGGCGCGCTGGCCTTCGGGACCGAAGACGGGGTTCTGGCTGCGATCGACCTCTCCAGCGGTAATTGAGCCACAGCTTGCTCCAGATGCAGGCCGATGCGGCGGGTCAATTGTTGCAGCGGCGAAAACACGCTATATCTGTCTGATGAAGGACAGGGATCCTGTTCAGGAGGCGTATCTGGAGACTGTGTCATCGTCTGCTGCGCCGCCGGGCAGAGCTGCCGGACCGGGCGTTTACGGAGATCTGGAAGCCTTTTCGGATCTCGATCTGGACGATCTTGCCATTGCTGCGGCGGCCTTGTGCCGCACCCCCATTGCGCTGGTCAGCATTCTGGACGGAGATCAGCTCTGGTTTTCCGCACGTGTCGGAACGGACCAGACGTATGGAGCGCTGGCGAATTCCGGATGTGCGGCCGTCATCGCACGAGGGGCTCCGGTGGTGATCCCCGATATGATGGCCGATCCCGAAACGCGAAAGAACAGTCTTGTCTGCGGAGGGCCGGGGCTCCGGTTCTATGCCGGGTATCCGCTGTTTACAGCCGAAAACGAGACTTTTGGAACGCTATGTGTCGTGGATCTGTACAGCCGTCCGCAGGGGTTGTCTGAGCGGGAAAATGACGGTCTGGCCGCTCTGGCCCGCCAGGCCATGCGCCTGATGGAACTGCGTCGGGAGACGATCGCCCAGGAGCGGCGTCTGGCCGCACAGCAGCTCCGCCGCAAGCGTGTCGCCCGAGAGGCCCGGCAGGCGGATGCGGAACGGCGGCACGCCCGCGAAAAATATGCTCTCCAGCAGGCTGCGGGTGCGGCAGGTGGCGTGGGTATTTATGAATACGATCTGGTCAGCGGGGATATCACGGTCTCTCCGGAAGTCTGTCGCATTATCGGCATGCCCGTCACCGAGATTGTGACGGCGCCGCAGTGGGCCCAGCGCGTGCATCAGGACGACAGGGTACATATTCCCCTTCTGTCAGAACTTCTGGACGGTTCGGCGCCGCTGAAACTCGACTACCGCATCATCCGGGATGATAACCGGCAGGAACGCTGGGTCCGGCGACAGGGCGTTCTGGACAGGGACGGGGCCGGACGTCCGATCCGGCTGATCGGAACGCTTCAGGATATCACCCCCGAAAAAAACGCGACCAGTCGTCTGACCACCCTGCTGGCGGTTGAGGACGCCCTGCGTGCCGCCACGACGCGCAGGCAGGCGCTGGCAGAGGCATGCGGCCTTCTGGGGCGCAGGCTTGAAGTCCAGCGTGTCGGGTTTGCGACCATTACGGTGCGTGATGAACTTTTCACCATTGATCATGGCTGGTGCAGCCCGGATGTGTCGCCGATTTCGGGTGATTTTCTGTTCCAGACGTTTCGCCGCACGTCCGATTTCCTGCGCAGTGGAGCCGTTCTCATCCTGGACGATCTCTCCAGCCCGTCCTGGATGCAGGAAGAGCAGGATGCCTGCCGTGCGTTGGAAGTGGAGGCACAGATCGTTGTGCCGAAAATGGATCATGGCGAGCTGACGGGATGTCTGTTCGTCCACAGTGCCACGCCGCGCGGCTGGACGCTGGATGAAGCGTCTTTCATCCGCACGACTGCCGACCGGATTTTTACGGCGCTGGACGAATGGGATACCGAAGCGCAGCAGGAAATCGTCAATCACGAGATCCTGCATCGCCTCAAGAACACGCTCAGCATCGTCCAGAGCCTTGCACATCAGGGGTTTCGGAACGTGGACGATCAGGGGCCGCTCAGGACGTTTACGTCCCGTCTGGTGGCCCTCAGCGCCGCGCATGATCTGCTGATGCGCCGGAACTGGCAGTCTACCGATCTGGCCAGTCTGGTGTGTGGTGTGCTGACGCCGCTGGGCGTTGAAGACCGGGTCGAGGTATCGGGACCGTTTCTCAAACTTGGTCCCGATACGGCGACATCTTTTTCAATGGTGCTGCACGAACTGGCGACAAACGCCATGAAATATGGTGCGCTCAGCGTTCCGCAGGGGAAGGTATCCCTGAACTGGACGATTACGGGCGCCGAGGCCGTTATGACGCTCACGTGGCGGGAGGCTGGCGGGCCGTCGGTTACACCGCCGGAGCGGACCGGATTTGGTGTGCGTCTTCTCAAGGCCGGACTGGGTCGGCACGGAAAAACGGAACTTCATTATGCGTCAACGGGTTTATGTGCGGACCTGACCGCCCCGACGCTGTCGCTCGCAACACTCTGAGACTGACCGGAGACCCGTGATTTTCATGCCCCAGGACCCTGACCCACGGCCCACGATCCTGATTGTCGAAGATATCGTCTTCATTCGCATGATGACGGAAGACTACTTCGAGACGGCCGGTTTCAGGACCCTGAGCGCGCGCTCGACGTCGGAGGCCATTGCGTTTCTGGAGACGGATTCGACGATCGGTTACCTGTTTGCCGACATTCATCTGCCTGATGGTGAGGACGGTCAGATACTGGCGGAAATCGCACGCAGGCGCTGGCCGCCCGTGAAAATCATCCTCACCTCCGCGGATATTCCCGCCGATCAGGTTCGGTTGCCGGTGCGCGGTCTGTTTGTTCCCAAACCCTACAGTCTCGATAAGGTGCGGAAGGCTTTCGAGAAGATGGCCTGATCAGGATTGCTGGCCGGAGGGGCGGTCCGTGTGCCCGAGGTCGCGTTCAGGGGCGATGATGTCCCGCACGCGCTGTTTCAGTTCCTTGGGACCGGGAAATCCTCCGTCGCGCTTGCGCTCCCAGACCAGCGTTTCGTTGACATGAATTTCAAAGCGGCCACCAGTGTCCGGGATCAGTGCGACTTCTCCCAGATCCTGACCGAATGTCGAAAGCAGTTCCTGGGCCATCCAGCCGGAACGGAGCAGCCAGTTGCACTGTGTGCAGTAGCGGATGGAGACGCGGGGAGCAGTGGACGTCATGAGGCGATCCTGTCGGGCTCTGGGATTTCAGGCAGTGACACTGTCATGGAGGCGTCACGCGGAAAAGTCTTCGCGTCAGGAGCGCCCGACGTTAAGGGTACGGAGTGTTATTCTGTTCCAATGCTCTGACGGGATTTTCCGGCCCATGCGTTCTGCCCCTCGTTTGCCTGTTGCCTTGCTTGTATGTGCGACTGTCCTTTCGGCCTGTGCGCCCTCAGCGCGGCACAACGGAGCGTTTCCTGAAAACGCAGCACCGGACGAGCGGCTCGTTCTGGCGCCTCCTCCCGTGGCAGGGAGTGCAGCGCAGCTTGACGATGACCGGGTCTTTCGTGCCACGCGCGCCCTGAAGGATACAGCGCGCTGGCAATTGGCCCAGAGCGATGCGGATCTGGACCCGACGCATCTGGTCCGGGATTTCTCCTGTGCCGCAGGTTTTGATCTCGACCTTGCCCGGGCACCGCATCTCAGGCGCGTTCTGGAGCGCATCCGCCATGCTGTTGGACACCGGACATCCGAAGCCAAGACATACTGGCATCGCACGCGCCCCTTCGTGGGCACGAATCTGCCGATCTGCACGTCCCCTGATGGGCTCGGGCTGCATTCGTCCTATCCCTCAGGGCATACGACGGCGGGATATGGTATGGCGCTGCTTCTGGCGCATCTGATGCCGGAGCACGCTACGGCGCTTCTCCAGCGCGGCCGCGTCTTCGGGGAAAGCCGGATTGTCTGTGGCGCACATTGGAAATCTGACGTTCAGGCGGGCTATCTGAATGCATCGTCCCTGATGGATGCGCTTCTGGCAAACCCGGAGCTTCAGGATGATCTGGCAGCGGCGCGTCGTGAACTGCTGGCGATGCAGGCGCATCCTGTGGCGCCCGATGCGGCGCGCTGCGCCATGGAACAGGAGGCTGCGACGCACTCCCTTTTGAGCGAGCCGTAAGAGAGGGACGGCCGGCGTTTCTGAAAAATCAGGGCGCCGGTTTTTTCTTGTCAGAGGCGGGCGGCCTATGATGGGCACCGCGATCATTGGCCTCCATGAAGCGGTCGGCGAGGCAACTGTAGAGCGAATGCGGGCAGATCATTTTTGATACGCCGAAGGCCAGAAAGGACGTGGCCAGCAGCGCAAGTGTAACCTGCTGGTTGTCGCACATTTCCATGACGATGATGGTTGCGGTCAGGGGAGACTGCGACATGCCGCAGAAATAGGCCACCGTGCCAAGCAGGACGACCGCGCCGGGCGTGGTGTGCGGCAGGAACTGCTCCACCCAGCCGCCAATTCCCGCGCCGATGGCAAGGGAGGGGGCGAACATGCCGCCCGGTATGCCGGAGCAGTATGAGACGATCATCGCCAGATATTTGAGGATGAAGAACGAAGCGGGATAGTGCTCGGTGCCGTTGAAAATGGCGCGGGCCTGATCGTAGCCTGTGCCATAGGTCGCGCCTTTGGAGAGAAGGCCGATGAGGGCCAGCACGAAGCCGCAGGATGCCGCAAAGGCGATGGGGCGCGTGGCGGCGAAGTGGCCCACGCGGCCGGGAATGCCGCGTGAGGCTTTAATGAGGATGGCCGAGAAGCTGCCTCCCGCAAGGCCACCCAGAATGCCGCAGGTCAGAACCGCGATCCAGGCAGTGCCAACCGGAACGTCCACATCCGCATGGCCGAAATACGTGTAGTTCCCGATCAGCGCGATGGCGGTGACGCCGGACAGGACGACAACCGTGAGTGTGCGGCCCGAGGTCTTCTGTTCGAAAGAATGGGACAGTTCCTCGATGGCGAACATGATTCCGGCGAGGGGCGTGTTGAAGGCGGCGGCCATGCCTGCTGCGCCGCCCGCAAGAATCATGCTGCGTCGCGCCGCGATGTTCGACTGTCCCAGCAGCCGCGAGAAGGCGTGCATGATGGACGCCCCGACCTGCACGCTCGGGCCTTCGCGGCCGATGGACGCGCCGCAGATCAGGCCAAAGGACGTCAGCAGGATCTTGCCAAGGGAGGTCTTGAGAGACAGCACGCGATCCACGACCGCAACATTCTCGATATGCAGGGTTGCGATCGTCTGGGGGATGCCCGAACCCTGCGCGCCCTTGAAGATGGTCCGTGTGGCCCAGGTGATGAGTGCCAGTCCGACGGGAGCGACGATCAGCATGGCCGCGGGATGCCAGGCGATGATCTGGTGACGGATGCCTGCCGCCCAGTCGCCCAGTCGTGCGAAAAGCACGGCCACGGTACCGACCAGAACCGCACCCAGCCAGTAAACCGCCGTACGGCGCCACTGGTTCGTCGTTACTTTCGCTGAACGCCTCAGATGCAGGATGCGGTCCTTGCGGCGCATGGCGTGTGGCGAGGAGCGCACGTCCGGGGCCGGAGGCTCTGAGGAAACAGCAGCAACGGGAGAAGGAGGCGGTGTATCGGCCAATATTCGGACGTCCGGGAAGGAGGGTCAGGCTGTGGAGGATACGCCCGGTTTTAAGGCCCGTGCGCTGATGATGTGCACCTGCCACCAACGCGGGAGGAGGGTCAAGGGTTCTCATCTGATGGCGTGCGGGGGGCTGAATCCGTTCCGGGCTGTGTCATAAACCGCACAGTAGCGGCCGCTTTCCCCATGAAGTGAGTCTGTGGCTTCAGCTCAGGACAAGGGCGCCGGAATGTTTGGCCTTGTCTTCAGGCTCGACATGGATGTGGATGGAGGCACGGCCCAGTTCGGATCGGATGGCGGCCTCGATCTGGTCGCAGATTTCATGGGCGTCATGGACGGTCAGGGCGCTCGGCACCACGAGATGGAATTCCACGAAGGACAGGGCGCCGACCTTGCGGATGCGGAGGTCGTGGGCCTCCAGCGCACCAGTGGCGCTGGCGGAAATCACGGCCTTGACCGCCTCCATCTGCTCGGGCGACGGCGCTTCGTCCATCAGGCCGGACAGGGAATGCTTCATCATGGAAAAACCGGCGCGCATGACGTTCAGCGCAACCAGTCCGGACAGAACGGCGTCGAGGCGGTCCCATTTGAGCAGCGGGATCAGGGAGACGCCGATCACGAGTGCCACGGTCGCCCACACATCCGAAACGACGTGTTCGCCCGCCGCCTGAAGCGCCTGTGAGGACTGTTTGCGGCCAACCGCGATCAGGATGCGGCCCCAGACGAGATTGACCAGCCCGGCCAGTGCGTTGAGGGCCACGCCGGAGAAGGGCGCGCGGATGGGTTCGGGATGGCGCCAGTCATGAACGGCGATGACCAGAATGCCGATGGCCGTCAGGACGACCAGAACGCCTTCGAGGACTGCGGACAGATATTCCGCTTTGCCGTGGCCGTAGGGATGGTTGTCGTCGGCCGGAAGGGCCGCGACGGACATGGCCCAGAGCGTTCCGACAGCCGCCACCACGTTCAGGATGGTCTCGATCGCGTCCGAAAGCAGGGCGCTGGAGCCCGAGACCGCATAGGCCGCGTATTTGATGGCAAGGACCACCACGCTCAGTGCGATGGAGGCCCGGGCGACCTTGATGCGGGTTGATGTCATGACGCGTCCTCAGCAGCAGGGCTGGTGCGTGTCGCAGACAGAGGGCTGTGTTTCAAGCTGGAAAGTGGGGTGGGCGATGTCAAACTGCGTCCGCAGCAGCGCGGCGGCGCTCGCGATGATCCGGTCCGGAGAAACGGGATGTGCAGGATCGCAGAGGAGATGAACGGTCAGGGCAGTCTCGGTCGTGCTCATGGCCCAGATATGCAGATGATGCAGACCGGACACGCCTTCGACGGACAGGAGGGCTGTCTGAACCGCCCCGGGGTCGATCCCCGCCGGGACCGCATCCAGCGCCAGATCCAGCGAATGGCGCAGCAGGGACCATGTACCGGCGACGATGGACGCAGAGACGATCAGGCTCATGATCGGGTCGATGATCGTATAACCCGTAAACGAAATGAGCAGTCCGGCGATGACGACCGAAAACGCCATGACGGCATCCGCTGCCATGTGCAGGAAGGCGCCACGGATGTTGAGATCGTTCGAGGCGCCTTTCATAAACAGCAGGGCCGTGACGGTGTTGACGGCGATCCCGACCAGCGCGACCCAGCTGATGATCTCGCCCTGCACCATCTCGTGGGAGAACAGGCGCAGGACGGATTCCCAGACGATTCCGCCGGTCACCAGCAGCAGGATCGTGGCGTTTGCAAGGGCCGAGAGGATCGTGGAGCGGCGCAGCCCATAGGTGAAGCGTGCGCTGGAGGGACGGGTCGCCAGAACCTGCGCCAGCCATGCCCCCGCGAGACCCAATACGTCGGACAGGTTGTGTCCCGCATCGGCCAGCAGGGACATCGAATGCGCCCAGACGCCCCAGAGCGCTTCGCCTGCGACATAGGCTGCGTTCAGGGCGATGCCAATGGCGAAGGCCGCACCGAAACTTGCCGGAGCATGGACGTGCTGGTGGCCGAATCCGAAGCCATGACTGTGCCCGTCGCAATCCCCGTGGTCATGATCGTGGTGGTCATGGTCCGCGTGGTCGTGTCCTGCATGGTCATGCGGGGCGGCGTCATGATGGGCGTGATCGCAGGCGTGGTGGGGATCTGAAGTCATGGAGGCCAGTGCTGCAAGAATGAAGGCATGACCTTACCGCATGTGACGCGACCGTCCCATCTCTATATCCCCATGCGTGACGATATTGCCGAACGGCATGGGGCGTGGTGTCGTTACAGGGTGAAGACTGGCCGCAGCCCCTGGGACTGCGCCTATGAAGAAGGACAGGAAACGATGGCCGAAAAACGTATTCTCATCATCGCAGGTGATTTCGTTGAGGATTACGAAATCATGGTGCCGTTCCAGATGCTGCTTCTGGTCGGGCACAAGGTCGATGTGGTCTCGCCGGGCAAGAAGGCCGGGGAGCAGATCGCCACGGCGATCCATGACTTCGAAGGCCATCAGACCTACACCGAAAAGCGCGGCCATAATTTCACGCTGAACGCGACCTATGCCGGCGTGACGGCAGATTCTTACGACGCGCTGGTCATTCCGGGTGGACGTGCGCCGGAACAGCTCGGTACCGATGAGAGTGTGCTGGATCTGGTTAGGGCTTTTGTCGAGAGCGGCAAGCCGGTGGCGGCCGTGTGTCACGGTCCGCAGCTTCTGGCGGCGGCAGGCGTCATCAAAGGCAAAAAGATTTCGGCCTATCCGGCCTGTCGTGCGGAAGTGCTGCTCGCCGGGGCCGAATATCAGGCCCTTCCAATGGATGGCGCCGTGACGGACGGGCAGTTTGTCACCGGTCCGGCATGGCCCGCGCATCCGGCCTGGATCGGGCAGCTCCTCAAGGTTCTGGGCACGCAGATCACACCGTAAGGGATGGGCAGCGGATCGCTCACGCCCCCATGCTCACAACATGGTGGCGAAACGCCCCCTGAAATCGTAGAGAGGAAGCATGACGACTTCCTCTCCTTCTCCCGATCCGCAGTCCACCCGACGTACCGGCAGTTTCGGCCGTGCCGAGGGCATGATGGAGCGCGCCTTCTTCGCGACCCGCTGGATCGCCGCACCGCTTTATTTCGGCCTGACGATCGGGCTGCTGCTGGTGGCGTTCAAGTTCTTCCAGCAGTTGATTGGACTGGTGCTGAAGGCAACGGGGCTGGATTTCGACGATGTGTTCGTCGGTGTGCTGGATCTGATTGATCTGGTCCTGCTGGCCAATCTTCTGCTGATCGTGATGTTCTCGGGCTACGAGAACTTCGTCTCGCGGCTCGATATCCGCAGTCATGAGGATTATCCGAGCTGGATCGGGCATGTCACGTTCGGGGACATCAAGATCAAGCTGATGGCGTCGATCGTGGCGATGTCCGCGATCCATGTGCTGGCGGATTTCATCCGCGTGGACGAGACCTCGACACGCGCTCTGGAATGGAGCGTCGGCATCCATCTGGCCTTCGTCGTCTCCGGTGTGCTGATGGCCATCATGGACCGGATCATGGAGGGCTCACCGGATACGCATCATGCCGATCCCGCGCCGCCAGTTGCGGGAAAGGCAGGGAATGATTCGGGGAACGGACACCACTGATGATCCGCATAACTGAACTGCGCCTCCCGCTTGATCATGCGGCGGAGGCGCTGCGCGAAGCCGTGTTTGCGCGTCTGAACATTGCTTCTGAAGATCTGAACAGCCTGACCGTGGCGCGCCGCGGATATGATGCCCGCAAGCGGGGCCATATCGTGCTGGTCTATAATGTGGACTGTGACGTTGCGAACGAGGCCGCAGTTCTGGCCGCACATGCGAACGATCAGCATATCCGCCCGACACCAGACACGACCTATCATTTGCCCAAGGCGACGTTGCCGGAAGGGATGCCGCGCCCTGTCGTGATCGGGGCGGGGCCGTGCGGGATCATGGCGGCGCTGACACTGGCTCAGGCCGGTCTGAAGCCCATCATTATCGAGCGCGGCAAGGACGTGAAGGCGCGGACGGTCGATACGTTCGCCCTGTGGCGCAAATCCGTCCTGACGCCCGAAAGCAACGTTCAGTTCGGCGAAGGTGGAGCCGGGACGTTCTCGGACGGCAAGCTCTATTCCGGCGTGTCAGACGCGCGGCATCTGGGGCGGCATGTTCTGGAAGAATTCGTCCGCGCGGGGGCCCCGGAAGAAATCCTGACCATTTCCAAGCCCCATATCGGCACGTTCCGTCTGGTCACGATGGTCATGTTCATCCGCGCTGAAATCGAGCGTCTGGGCGGCGAATACCGTTTCGAGACCCGCGTTGAAGGGTTTGAGATGGACGGCGAGGGTGAGGAGCGTCGTCTGCGCGGCTTGCATCTTTCGAATGGTGAAAACCTTCCGGCGGAGCGGGTCATTCTGGCGGTCGGGCATTCGGCGCGCGATACGTTTGAAATGCTGCGTCAGGCCCATGTGGAGATGGACCCCAAGCCGTTCTCCATCGGCGTACGGATCGAACACCCCCAGTCCGTGATTGATGTGGCCCGTTTCGGCGCCAGTGCCGGACACGAGATGCTGGGGGCTGCGGATTACAAGCTCGTCCATCATGCGTCGAATGGCCGTGCAGTCTATTCGTTCTGCATGTGCCCGGGCGGCCAGGTTGTGGCGGCGACCTCCGAGGAAGGGCAGGTCGTCACCAACGGGATGAGCCAGTATTCGCGGGCCGAGCGCAATGCCAATAGCGGTATCGTCGTTGAGGTGAAGCCCGAGCTGGATTTCCCGGACGACGTTCTGGGCGGCATGGCGTTTCAGCGCCAGTGGGAAAAGGCGGCGTTCATCGCTGGTGGGGGCAATTACAATGCCCCCGCCCAGCGGGTCGGGGATTTTCTGGCAAGGCGTCCGTCCACGTCACTGGGGAATGTCGTGCCGTCCTATCAGCCCGGTGTAACGCCGACGGATCTGACGCTGTGCCTGCCGGCTTTCGTCACAGACGCCATCCGTGAGGCCCTGCCGCAATTCGAGCGCAAGCTGCGCGGCTTTTCCATGGATGATGCCGTCATGACAGGTGTGGAGACGCGGACATCATCTCCGATCCGCCTGCGGCGTGACCGTGACGGTCAAAGCCCGACCCTGCGCGGGCTGTTTCCGGCGGGCGAGGGGGCGGGCTATGCCGGTGGCATCCTTTCCGCCGGGATTGATGGCATCCGGGCGGCGGAGTGGCTTGCGGCCTCTCTTTAAGAGACCGCCACACAGCCCTCACATATGTTCGCCGGGAAGTTCCTTCGGTCGGATCAGGGCGATCGCACCCGTCACGAGACTGGTGCCCAGCACGAAAAGTTCGGCTGAGAGCGGCAGTGTAAGAATGGTTGGGCCGAACATGGGCACGAGTTTCTGCGCCATGCCCTGCCCGATGGAGCCGAGCGCATAGCCCAGTCCCATGCCGAAGCTGCGTGTGTCGGACGGAAAACGTTGTGCCAGATAATGCGGGACAAGCGCGAAAATCCCCGAAGCTGCAGCGCCCATGACGAAGGCTGCGGTCAGCAGCATGGTCCAGGTGGGTGCGCTCAGGAACGGCCAGATCGTCAGCATCACGACGACCAGCGCGCTGAGCATGACTCGGACTTCCCCGAAACGCTCTGCCAGCCAGCCGCAAAGGACTTTTCCGCCAAACGATCCGAGGCAATAGAGCGTCACCGGCCAGAAAACGGCCTGCTGCGTCAGATGGTGACTGCCACGCAGAATGGTCGGGTAATAGGTGTAGATCGCGGCTTTCTGAAATTCGAGAAAGCTCATGAAAGCGATCGCCTGAAGCGCTGCACCCGTCAGACGGAATTTCGGACGCGGTGGGGGCGCTGTGTGGTGCCGCTTTCTGGCCAGACGGTCTTCGTGGGTCCGCAGCCAGACCGGGCTTTCCGGCACACCAATCCGAATGAACAATGCCAGCGCAGCAGGGGCGAGGCCGATGAAGAACAGCACGCGCCATCCATAATGCGGCAGGATCAGAGCCTGCACGCCAGCCGCAGCGAAATAGCCGACTTCATAGCCCGACATCATGAGTGCGGAGGCCATGGGGCGTGTCCACGCCGGGACGCTTTCCATCAGCAGAGCGGCTGAGGCGGTCCATTCGCCGCCAAAGCCGATTCCGAACAGGAACTGCACGGCCATCAGCACATAAAAGTGATGGGAGAGCCCGGTCATGGCGGAAAAGACCGCAAACCAGACGACGCCAAGCATGAAAGCCGGCTTGCGACCATAGTGGTCAGCCAGCCATCCCCAGCCGGTATTGCCAACAGCGCGCCCGATGGACTGCCCCATCAGCACAGCCCCCAGATCGGCGATCGTGCATCCGAAATCATGGGCGATGTCGGGGAGGGTGAACATAAGTGTTGTCTGGTCGAAAGCGTCCAGAAACCAGCCCAGAAAGGAAGCAAAAGTGACCTGCCAGTAGGGCAGGAGGGCAACAAGAGAGCCTTGGGAAGATGTAGATACGGCGGAGCGGGTTGTGGCATCCGGCATGCAGAATGGTCCTGTCTCGGAGGGGAATAGACCCCACGCCCAAGGGTGTCACAGGCCCGGAAGAAGGTCCGGACACGAAACCGTAGCAGCTTTGTCCGGATTGATCGAACGAAGAGTTTCGGCATGCCGGGGGCGATAGGCCAGGCGGGTATAGGCCGGTAATCCGGGTTCAAACGACATCAGAAAAGCCTGCACCATTAAGGAAAAATTAGGGTGTTGAGCGGCAATGTCCCGACATGAAGAACGGAGGTGTCCGCATTGGATGATCTAGGACGGGGAGCGACTTCGGTGGCGGCAACTCCTCAGGACCTGTATGTCGGTCAGACAGACAGGGTGGATGGGCTGTCCGAACCGCCCGAAGGTAAACCGGACTATGCAGCCTCCATGGCTGAGTCCAGTGCGGGAATGTTTGCCACGACGCTGCGGAGTCGCAGGGCCCGGCAGAAAAGCGCCCTGCCTCCCCTACGATGGCTGCCACGCTTCGTGCTGGGACGCAGCGGAACAGACAAGGTGCTCGGGGCGCAGGTGGACATGAGCCAGCTCTGGCTCTCGGTCCCACGTCGGACCCTTCGCAAGAGCAGGCGCAAGAGTCTGGGCCAGCAGCAGAGGGAGTTTGACTCGGATCTGCTGGGGAATGCGTGTTCACAGGCCGCGACATGGCCGGATGGGATGCGTCTGATGGTCTCTCTGGAGGACGATCAGGCTCCTGACGGAGACTTTAACGGTCGCCTGAATGCGGTTCTTCAAAGTAGCGATTTTCCTGTCAGCCGTCTGGATCTGGTTTTTCAGGAAAGCGGCCTGGCACAGGAGGACAAGGAGACCTGTTACACGCTCTCCGCCCTGCGCGATCAGGGATGCCAGATTTTTCTTGGTGGGTTTGGAAGTGCCCCCTCCAGCCTGAGCCTTTTGCGTGAGCGTGCTGTCGGGGGGTTGTTGGACGGCGTTCAGTTCGACGCGTCTCTGCTGGCACCCTCGGACATGACATGGCGGCAGTCGGGGCAGGCTCCGCTGTTGGATGAAAGCGCTATGCTTTTCTACCGGGCGGCCCTTGAAGCCGTGAAAGCGCTCGGCCTGAAGGTGCGGGGTGTGGGAGTGGACTTTCCGGATCTTCTTGCATTCGTACAGAAAGTCGGATGTGTCGAAGCATCCGGGGCTGTTCTGGCTGCGCCGGAAACGACCGCCCAGATCAGTGAACGATTTGAAGAAAACGCAGGGCGGCCGCGTCGTCGACGTATGGCGAGAACGGCGGAAGGTCTCTGACGAGACCTCCGCCGTTCAAAAACCTGCAATTCCCGGTCTCTGCAATTTCTGATCAGTGACCGAAGGAAGGATTCAGTTGATCTTGCATTGGTAACTGAAGAGGCGTTCCGGGTTTTCCCGAAGCATGGACGCCAGCATGGGAAGCACTTCGGTGAGGGCTGTCTCAACAGCTTCCGGCGACTGGCCTGTCTGCTGGCAGATGTGGTTTATCCTTTTTTCCCCCATGAGATCCTCGACCTGCTCCGGTGAAAGCGGGGTCGAGGGGGGAACGCGGACTTCACTGATCGTCGTGGCAAACTGACAGTCTTCCTTCATCATCCTGATCGTGACTTCAGTCAAACCCGAGCGATCGGTACTGGCTCCACTCAGCCAGTCACCAAAACGGGTAAAAACGGATGTTGAGGCCTGGGCTTCGGTCTGGCACTTGCCGGACTTCGTTGTGTATGTGCTCTGGATGGTCATTGTCAGGCTCCTTCTGTCAGAAGAAAACGGGCCTTTTCCGGGCTGGTGGCCCTCTCACAACAACGTCTGTTCCCTGATCGGGATGCGAGAAGGAAGAAACACCTTTCTGTGTTGTTTGTCACAGAAATTCCTCCTCTTGTCACAAAGCCTGACTGCCCTTCCTGTCAGCGCAAGGCCGCGCTTTCCACGAGGACGATTTCCGCATCTTCCCGCGCGGTGATCGTGATGCTTTCCACATCACGAAGGGCTGCACCGTCCCGGTGTCCAACGATCCGTCCGTCGATTTCCACGCTGCCTGTAGCCGGAACGAGGTAGGTAAACATGGTGCGGTCCGTCTGGAAGGTCAGGGTTTCTCCTGCCATGAGTGTGGCGCCGCAGACCCGCCCGCGTGTGCGGATGGGGAGGGCGTTATCTTCCGGAAAACCCGAAGCGAGGGGGACGAGGCGCCCGTTGCGCTCATGACGTGGAAACGGACGGGTGCCCCATGATGGTTTGCCACCCGTCCCATCCGGGATCAGCCAGATCTGAAAGAGCGTTGTGGCTTCGTCTTCTCGATTGAACTCGGAATGCGTGATCCCGCTGCCTGCCGACATGACCTGCACATCCCCCGCTTCGGTCCGGCCGCGATTGCCGAGGCTGTCTTCATGTGTGATCGCGCCTGTGCGGACATAAGTAATGATTTCCATGTCGCGGTGCGGGTGTGCGCCGAAGCCGTTATGGGGCGCGATGCGATCGTCGTTCCATACGCGCAGCCGCCCCCAGTGCATCCGGTTACGATCCTGATAGTCGGAAAAGGAAAAATGATAATGGGCGTCGAGCCAGCCGTGATCGGCATGACCGAGAGTGGCGAAGGGTCTGATGTCCAGCATGGCGTCATGCTCCTGATTGATGTCTTGCTGAAGATAATGGGGTGGAGTGGTCATGGAGAAAATGGAAAGTATGGAAATGCACAGTTTCCAGGAACGACATGGTAGATCCGTCACGTCATGCAGGTCGGTTGACTTCCAGGGTTGGGAAATAAACGGCTGCGGTTACGGTCTTATCCGATGGGAGATCTTGGCGAGACCGTGTCACAGGATTACAGTGCCGGGCAGGAGAAAACGCGATGAACTATGATGCGATGTTTCAGTCCGCTCTCGACGGTCTGCATGCGGATGGCAGTTACCGTTACTTTGCGGATCTGGAACGCCGGGCAGGTCATTTTCCCAAGGCTTTCCATCATGGCCTGGGCCGTGATGTAACGGTCTGGTGCTCGAACGACTATCTCGGCATGGGCCAGCACCCCGAAGTCCTGACGGCCATGCACGACGCACTGGACGAAACGGGCGCCGGAGCTGGTGGAACCCGCAATATTTCGGGAACCAACCACTATCATGTGGAGCTGGAAAAAGAGCTCGCTTCCCTGCATGGCAAGGAAAGCGCACTGCTTTTCAACTCCGGTTATCTGTCAAACTGGGTAACGCTCGGGACCATTGCAGGGCGTCTTCGCAACTGTGTCGTGCTCTCTGACGAGCTCAATCACGCCTCCATGATCGAAGGCATCCGTCACTCACGGGCCGAGAAACAGATCTTCCGTCATAATGATATCGCGGATCTGGAACGTCGCTTGAAGGAACTTCCTGCGGACGTTCCCAAGATCATCGCGTTCGAGTCCGTCTATTCTATGGACGGCGATATCGCTCCGATCGAGGCGTTCTGTGACCTAGCCGACGAATATGGCGCCATGACCTACCTCGACGAGGTTCATGCGGTTGGCATGTATGGCGATCATGGTGCGGGTGTGGCCGAGAAGCTGGGTCTGTCCCACCGTCTGACGGTAATCGAGGGAACGCTGGGCAAGGGCTATGGCGTCGTGGGGGGCTATATTGCTGCCTCTGCTGCGCTTTGTGACTTTGTCCGCTCGTTCGGGTCCGGGTTCATTTTTTCCACGGCCCTTCCGCCGATGATCGCGGCTGGCGCTCTGGCCAGTGTGCGGTATCTGCGCAACAGCAGTGCCGAGCGTGAAGGCCAGCAGCGGGCCGTGGCCTATCTGCGTCAGGCTCTGGACAAGGCGGGCCTGCCCCATGTCATGAACCCGAGCCATATCGTGCCGGTCATGGTAGGTGAAGCCGAACTGTGCCGCAGCCTGTCGGATGAGTTGCTGAACCGTTTCGGTAACTACATCCAGCCCATCAATTTCCCGACTGTCCCGCGTGGCACGGAACGTTTGCGCATTACGCCGACGCCGCTTCATACGAACGAGATGATCGACGAACTGGTGGAGGCGCTGGCCACGCTGTGGCAGGAGCGCCAGCTCAAGACGTCCAAATCCGTAGCAGCCTGAATGAGGAAAGGGCGGATTTTTCTGCTCTCTTTTCTCGGGTCATAGAAAAGGCAGACCCTTTGTAAAGGGTCTGCCTTTTTTTGTTTCGTTCAGGCTTGGGAGGATTTCAGGCCGCAGCGGCTGTCTGAGCTCCGTGCGACAGAATATGGAGGCTCAGGATTCCTCCCGACGTCTTCAGCACGTTCCCAAGATCCAGTCGTGCATTGCCTGCGGTCCAGCGAACGTGGCTGCTTTCGACGCCCCACCAGCCGTCAGCATAAGGGTCTGACAGATGGCGGGACAGATGCTGTGTCTGTTCATCGCTCCAGACGGTCACGTCTCCCACCAGAACGCCCAGCATCCGGCGATCGTCCACGAAAGGTCCGATCCGGTCAGCCGGACGGGCTGCGGCGCTCAGGATGCGGACACTCTGGCAGCCTTCGGGCAGCATGAAGACGAACTGTTCGCCGTTGGTGCGAATGGGGTATAGAACCGTTCCATCTTCCAGAACGAGACGGGTTTCATCCGCGCTTTCCGTCAATGGAAGAGTTTGAGGGCCGGTGTAGCCAAGAGCCTGCGCACGCAGTGCGAGTGCTGCGAAAATCGGTTCGACATGCGAGCGGTCGGTGACCAGCGGTGCGGCTGCGTCCTTTTCCCAGCTCAGGGCATGCAAACGCTCGATCTGATATCCCTGCATGAGGGCATCCGGACGATGGCCGACATCCATGAAGCTTTCTGACAGCGCGCCGTTTGCTGTCAGGATGGCGTGCTTCTCGGTTTCGAGGTGATAATAGTCATATTCGGCGATGGAGTGGTCATAGGCGATGGTCATGCCGTTGACGAGCATCCGCACGGGAATGAAGGTGTCTTCGAGCATCATGCAGTGCTCCGGCGTCACCAGAAGATCGCGGCTTGGAATGCCATCTGCCAGAGCATCCGCGCGGATGCGGACGGGCACAGCGTCCATGTCTGCCAGACCGGTGGTGCCGACTGTCGTATGGGCATGCCCGACGCGTAGTATCGTCTGGCTGTGAAGCGCTCCGTTTTCGCAAACCGTAACCTGATCTCCGGCCTGCAGGGTCTCGATGGCGCGTTCGCCGTCGGGGGTGAGGATCATGGATCCGGCCAGATAGCAGATCTGTCCATTATACCCGGTTGCCCCGCCGACGACGCTCCAGCTTCCGTTCGTGTTCTGAACGATTTTCGGTGTGCCGGGGGTGGAGTTGGGGCCGAAAGAGACGTTCGAGAGCGTGATGCCGTTATTGTATTGGTCGAAGGCAATTTTCAGCGTGTAGGTGCCGTTGCTGTTGGCAACGAATGTCGCGCTGATGGGAGGCGATCCGCCGTGGCCGACAGTGATGACCGAAGCGGCATCGTAGCCCGTGATCGGGGTCGAGACTGTCTGGTTGTAGTCGGCCAGAAGCAGCTGGTTCGGAGAACCGTCCACGGCGTCGCGGCCAAACACGATCCTTCCGCCAGCCGTGGCGTTGTTGACGTACAGGGACGCGCCATTTTGAAGAACCGTTGTCAGGGAGGAGCCCATCTGGAACTGGGCGTTGGTGCTGCCCAGAGTTGTATGATCCAGAATCAGCATTCCGGTGCCGCCGACACTGTTGCTGCTGATTGAAATGGACGGGTTTCCCGAAATCTGGAGGGTGCCATTGATGGTCGGATTGCTACCGAGATTGACGGCACTTGGGGTGTCAACAATCATCGTTCCGTCCTGCGCAACGGTCAGGCTGTTGGCATAAAATGCCGTAGCGCTGGGCGTGGCGGACGTTGCGGTGACGTTGAGTGTGGCATTGCTGCCGACCTTTAAGGTGGTGATCTGTGTTGCGTTGGCCTGCGCGACATTGATTGTCACCGCGCTTCCGTCGGGCTTTCCGGCCAGGATGTCCACCCATCCTTTATTGGGAGGAGCCACACCTTCGCTCCAGTTTGCCGCTGCGAACCAGTCGCCGTTTACACCGCCAATCCAGTAGTTCGTCATCTCATGATGTCCTGATGGTGTCAGGAGCGAGAGGAAGGAGTTCCACACCTGACCTGTTGAGCATTTTCTCACGAAAAGAGTTAATTATTGGATGATGCGGGTTCCAGATCACGCATATTTCAAAAAAGGAAACATCAATGACAAATCATCACGGCAATATTTGTTCTGAAATGTGTTCCTGTGCCGGAATAAATATTTTTTCAGGAAAACCGTCCGCAGTATGCCCCGGAAAAGCGCAGCGACGGCTTGCCTGACATCGGTCTTCCGCTCATCATGTCGTGATGACACCACAGGAAAAATCAGTTCCATTTCGTAAGAATCGAAAAGTAACGAAGCTTTCGCAGCGTCTGGGAGTTTCGAGTGCGGCCTGTGTTCTTGATGTCATGATCAACGACCGGCCTGCTCTGGTACGCGACAGCGCAGCGTTTATTGTGTTGCTGGAGAAAATCTGGAAAGCGCGGGACGTCGAGGCCGGATTGGTCTGGGCGGAGATCGAGGAGCGCATCCGCCTGGCGGACGAGTTGCGCGTTGGTGGAATACGTCCCTACAAGGGGGGCCGTTTTCGTTCGACGAAGCTGCCGTGACATGCCGCCCCTGCCAGACCTCTCCCATATCACGCCTGCGGATCTGACCCGTCTCGATCTCGTCGCTCTGGGCATCATGGCGCTTTCGGCCCTCTGGGGGCTGACGCGTGGTTTTGCAACCGAACTGGCCGGACTGCTGGCATGGGTCGGGGCGATCGTTCTGACCTACCGGTTTCATGGACTGCTTGAACCCTATCTGGTGCCCTACCTCCATCAGGCTGCGCTGGCCGGAAGTGCGAGTACAGCAATTCTGTTCGTTGTCGTGCTGCTGGTTTTCACCATGATCGGTGCCAGGGTGGGGGCTGCGGCGCGGGGTGTTCTGTTCGGGGGCGTGGACCGCATTCTGGGGGCCGTGTTCGGTGTGGCGCGGGGTTATGTGGCCCTGATCGTCCTTTATCTGCTGGCAGGCTCTTTTTTTGGCTCGTGGATGTCCTATGTGATGCAGGGAAGCCTCATCGGCCCTTACATTGCCGCCGGGGCGACCCATCTGACAGGTTATCTGCCTCATTTCCTGCAACCGCATCTTGCGTCTGAGGTCACAAGCGGCCATGAGGCGTCCTTGTGAAACCAGTCCGGAAAGGCCGCGCCGCATGACCCAGTCCGACAGTCTCAACCGCCCCTATGAAGAATGCGGGGTTTTTGGCGTCTGGGGTGTGCCTGATGCATCGGCCCTGACAGCCCTGGGCCTGCACGCCCTCCAGCATCGTGGACAGGAAGCTGCGGGTATCGTCAGTTTCGATGGCGAACGATTCCACCAGCACAAGGGTCTGGGTCTGGTGGGCGATGTGTTCGGAGACAGCCGCGTCATGGCGACGTTGCCCGGCACGGTCGCCATCGGCCACAACCGTTACGCCACGACGGGCGGAACGCATGTTCGCAACGTTCAGCCGCTTTATGCCGATTATGAGTTCGGTGGTCTGGCGGTTGCGCATAATGGCAACCTGACGAATTCCGCGACGCTCAAGCAGGCGCTGGTCAAGCGGGGATGCATTTTTCATTCCTCGACGGATACGGAAGTCTTCATCCATCTGATCGCCATTTCGCTCTATACGACCGTGCTCGACCGCTTCATTGATGCGGTCAAACAGGTCAAGGGCGCCTATTCGCTGATTACGCTGACCCCCGATGACGGTCTGATTGGCATGCGCGATCCGCTTGGCGTGCGTCCGCTCGTTCTGGGCCGGATGCCGGGTCATGAGCAGGACAATGGTGGCTGGGTTCTGGCCAGCGAGACCTGTGCGCTGGACATCATCGGGGCGGATTATGTCCGCGACATCGAACCGGGCGAGATTGTCGTCATCAACAATGACGGTCTGCGCTCGCTGCGTCCTTTCGGGGATCAGGGCGGCCGGTTCTGTGTGTTCGAATACATCTACTTCGCGCGGCCTGATTCCGTGCTTGAAGGCCAGCCGGTCTATGAAGCACGCCGCCAGATCGGTTGCGAACTGGCACGGGAAAGCGCAGTCGAGGCCGATGTTGTGGTGCCAGTGCCGGATTCCGGTGTGCCGTCCGCGATTGGCTATGCGGCGGAAAGTGGTATTCCGTTCGAACTCGGTATCATCCGCAACCACTATGTGGGTCGGACCTTCATTGAACCGACTGACCAGATCCGCAATCTCGGCGTGAAGATGAAGCACTCGGCCAACCGGCCGGTTCTGGCCGGCAAGCGCGTCATTCTGGTGGATGACTCGATCGTCCGTGGCACGACGTCGCGCAAGATTGTGGACATGGTCCGTGCCGCGGGGGCGACGGAAGTGCATATGCGCATCACCTCTCCGCCGACGAAACATGCCTGCTTTTATGGCATTGATACGCCTGAAGAGAGCAAGCTGATGGCTGCGACCCATACGCTTGAGGAAATGGCGCGGGCGATCGGTGTGGATAGTCTGGCGTTTGTCAGCTTCGACGGCCTCTACCGTGCGCTGGGCCATGCGAACCGCGCCGAGGGTGCGCGCCGTTATTGCGATGCCTGCTTCACCGGGGATTATCCGATCCAGCTGGTGGACAAGGAAGGCAATCTCGTCGCGTAACCCGCTGACGGCGACGTGTTGTGAGAAAGGCGCCCGACCTGCTGGTCTGGCGCCTTTTTTGTTGGGTGGTGTTCAGGGATATGGATAGGGCGTCTGTGAGGACGTGTCCCTGGGACGGGGCTGCGTTTCCGTAGGGAGCAGGGAGTCCAGAGGCAGGGTCATGACGGCTTCCAGCCCTGGATTCAGCGTCGTGTAGGTCAGGGTGCCGGCAAGGCTGCTGACGACGGCATTCATCATGCGTGTCCCGAACCCCGTTCCCTTGAGCTGGGGGGTGCATTCACCCTGATCCGAGACCGTCAGAACCAGTCGGGTGCCCGCCTGGGCCAGTCCGACATACAGCGGCCCGGCATGGCCGCTATAGGCGTATTTGCTGGTGTTGATGATCAGTTCCGTCAGGATCAGGCCGATATTGATGGCGCGGTCTGCGGCAATCATGATCGGGAAGAGAGAGAGATGCATCTGGTCGTGCCAGCCCTCGCCCAGTGACGTGCACAGTTCCTCCATTAACTCTTCGATATACCGGCCCAGATCCACGACGCCGACATGTTCGTCACGATACAGGCGACGGTGCACGAGCCCGATGGCGGCGATCCGGTGCTGGGCTTCCTTCAGGGCTGTGGTGGTATCGTCATTTGAGGCGCTGCGGGCCTGAAGTTTGAGGAAGGATGCGACCATCTGAAGCGAGTTCTGGACGCGGTGATTGACCTCACGGATCAGGAAGTCCTTCTGGCGCAGCAGGTCTTCGCGTTCCTCCAGCGTGGCGGCGAGGGTCGCGTTGAGTTCGCGGAGCTGCTGGGTCTGGTCGTCCGCAATCAGGACGCGACGCAGGCGGCGGGCGGCCTGTTTCTGCTCGCCGGTCCAGCGGGTGCTGTGCCCGCGGATGGTCTGCTCCCATGTTCTGAAAGACGTGCGCGGGCGCAGGATGCCGTCGCTGTCTGCATCGTCTTTGTGGGGATTTCCGGCCCATTCGATCGTCTGGATGATTTCGACCCGGCTCCAGAGGAGACAGATGGGCGTGCGGAGCGGGAGTGTGATGGCCAGGAGCCCGGCGCAGCGTTCAGGCCAGTCGGCTGCCGGGGAGTAATCCCGGCCCAGCAGGGCGCTGCTGAAGATGCCGCCATGGTTGCCCGCTCTCAGCCAGTCATGCAGTTGGTGAAGGCTTTTCGTATCGGGAAGCACGCCGGTTGCACTGATGGTTTCGTCACTGATGACCGCAAAGCCGTTGCAGGGAAAGAGGGCCTGCAACTCGTTGATGCAACTGCGAAGATTGTTTTCTAGCGGACGGCGCACGTCGAAATGGGACGTGACGGATTCCATCGCGTTGCGCAGGCGCAGACGCTCCTGATAGGTGACCAGCTCTTCCTTGTTCCGCAACTGGCGGGACATGACGCCGGCCAGAGTCCGGCAGGCGGCTCGGATGTCTTCGGGCAGAGGTTTCGGAGACGAATTATGGCAGGCGATCAGCCCCCACAGTACGCCATCGACGACCAGCGAGACGGAGGCCGAGGCCCGGACGCCCATATTGGCCATGTACTGAAGGTGGATCGGCGAGACGCTGCGGAGCTGGACGTCGCTGAGATTGAGGCCCGCAAGTCCGGCGTCGGATGGACGGATGGGGGCGGCTTCGTAGGTGATGTCCGGGATAACGCGGATGCGGTTGCGGACATAGAGAGCCCGGGCCTGCGTGGGGATGTCGCTGGCCGGGAAATGGTGGTTCATCAGGGACGGGAAGGTGTCGTTACGACTTTCGCCTACAACGCGGCCCGTGCCGTCTTCCATGAAGCGATAGACCAGAACGCGGTCAAAGCCGGTGACGCGCTGAAAGATCGTCGCGCCATGACGACAGACGGACGCGATATCCGGGCAGCGTTCAAAACGGTCTGCCGTCCTGTCGATCTCGCCGAAAATATCCCAGGTGAGCAGAGTGTGGGACTCGATGGGTTCAAGTTCGACGAGAAAATGCGTGTCCTGGGCGTGACAGACGACGCTGAAGGTCTCGCCTGCGAGCCCTGAAATCCGAAGATCGGACAGGGAGACATGTCTTGCGTCTTCAAAGCGCCCGGTCGGGACGTCCAGGATGCTCGCGAGATTACGTCCAAGCCAGTCGGGGGTCAGGCGGCCTTCGATGTCTCCCGCGCCGCCAAGCACGGTGAGGCTCGCGATGTCGGCAATCAGCAGAAGACCATGCGGCTGAATGGCATCCGGCCGCTGAATGGGCTCCCGGTCACAGGAGGTTGTGACGGCATGTTCCAGCGAATAGCCCGGCTCCGAGCCCGCCTGACGCTGCACCGTCAAGCGGCGGTCCGCCTGAGGGAGGAAGAGACTGCCTGCCGGGCAGACGGTCTCCAGTGCGCCGAGGCAGTTTGAAAAGCGTCTGACATGAAAGGCTCCCTGTTAGAGGCGGCCTTCTCAGTAGGGAGAGGCCCGGTCAGGTGAGGTCCAGAAGTTACTCTGTGCATTATCTGTTCCTCACCGTCGGCTGTCAATTTATGACATTGTATTTCAGGTTTGGATATTTCAGGGCTGGCGACCGTCTGCCTGGATCCAGGATGCCACATCGGCCGAGAGGGCATGGCGGCTGGCCGGGCGCGTGTAGAGCATATGACCACCCTGATAGAGATGCAGCGACACGCGGTCGGCGCCGACCGTCAGGTGATCCTTCATCCAGCGCGCGGTCGCGAACGGGCAGGCGACGTCATAATAGCCATTCGCCACGAAGACGCGCAGTCCCGGATCGAGGGCCAGAAGGCGGTTCAGAACCGGGATCTGATGGATCGGCGACGGGCCGCCTGAGCTCCACTTCCAGCTTCCGTTCACCTTGAAAGACAGCAGATCGTAGGTCAGGGGTGTCTTGAATCCCAGATCGTTCGCGGCATAGCCCGAGAAGGCGTTGCCATAGGCGCGGCCAAAGCCGAACAGCGTCGGATCGGGGCTTTCGTCGAGACCATCGGCCGAGGGGTCGGCGATGGACTGCGTGAAGTCGTACAGTCCGTACAGGCGACCGTTGCGGGACATGATATCATGCGAGCCAATGGCCGGGATGCCGTGCTGACGGGCTATCACGTCCTGCGGGAGGCCGGTGCGCTGGGCGATCTCGGCATAGAGGGCCTGACCTTCGCTGCCAGACGGCAGCTTGCCGGCGATCTTTGGCAGGTAGGTGCTCAGGGACCACTGATAGGCGTCTTCAGCAGTTTTTTCCGTCACGTTCGGGCTCTGATGCGCGGCGATGAGGCTCGGCATCATGAGAGCTGCGGAAAGCGGATTTTCGTCCGAATCCAGCAGGGGCATCTCGATGGCCGGGGAGATCATCACGATGCCGTTGAGCAGGATGCCCTGTTCCATCTGAAGCGCATTCGCGACCTGGATGGAGCGGATGCCGCCATAGCTTTCGCCCACGAGATAATGCGGCGAGGCTTCACGACCATTCGCTGCCGTCCACAGGCCGATGGCTTTGGCAAAGGTGCTGGCATCCTGTTTGACGCCATAGAACTGGTCTCCAGCCTTGGCCGTATCGGTGGGGCGGGAATAGCCCGTGCCCACGGCGTCGATGAAGACCATGTCGGTGACCGGGAGCCAGCTGTCGGGGTTGTCACCGAGCTGGGCGTGGGTGCCGTCCGTCGGGTCCTTGGCGGGCATGGTCAGGGCCTTGGGGCCAGCCGCGCCGAGGTTCAGATAGGCCGTGGCCGCGCCCGGTCCGCCGTTGAAGAAATACGAGACCGGACGGGTGCCAGCCGGGACGCCATCCTTCGTGTAGGACACGTAGAACATGCGGGCCGTGGGTTTGCCGTCAGGGCCGCGCAAAATGAGCGTGCCGGCATGGGCAGTGTAGGCGATGCCGTTCAGATGATGCTGCGTGACGGAATCCGCCGGGAGCAGGGCGGGTTCGCCCGTGAAGGCGTCGGTTGCCTTGCCGGCTTCGAGCTTGCTGGCGTCGGTCTTGGGGGCATCGGCCGCCGCAGCCGTACAGACGGGGGAGAGGAGCGTTAAAGCGAGCAGGGCTGCGCGGCGGGTCATCATCTGACGGGCATCTCCGGGAAAAAAGCAGAAGAGTCCGCCGTATCAGTCCTGAGACGTAACGGCCATCGCTTCCGCATGAAGTTTTCGTCATGCGGAAGCAGTTTGAAGCTGGCGTTCAATCAGGTTCCGGGGGGCGTGATGTTGGGGCGGAGCATCAGGCGCGGATCGGCGACGCGGTCATACTCTTCGGATGTCATGAAACCCAGTTCCAGTGCAGCTTCACGGGGGCTCAGATCCTTTTCCATGGCGTGATGCGCGACTTGTGCGGCGCGGTCGTAACCGATGGCTGGCGAAAGGGCCGTGACGAGGACCAGAGAGCGTTCCAGATCCTGTTTCAGCTTGTCCGTATTGGCTTTCGTGCCTTCGACGAGGAAGCGGCGGAAGTTTTCCGAGCCGTCATGCAGAAGGGTGATGCCCTGCATGATGTTATGGATCATGAGCGGCTTGTAGACATTCATGTCCAGCATGCCCGCAGCCCCGCCCAGGCCCACCGCAACATCATTGCTCATGACCTGAAGGGCGAGCATGGCCAGCGCCTCGGCCTGCGTCGGGTTGATCTTGCCCGGCATGATCGATGATCCCGGCTCGTTCTCCGGCAGGTGCAGTTCGCCCAGACCGGCGCGTGGTCCGCAGGCGAGCAGGCGGACGTCATTGGCGATCTTGAAGAGGCTGCCCGCCGTTGTGCGCAGCGCACCCGACAGATGCACCAGCGCGTCATGCGCGCCCTGAAGTGCGAACTTGTTCTCGCCAGCTGTGAAGCCGAGGCCCGTCAGGCGGGCAATTTCCGCGCAGGCGCGGCGGTCGAAGCCTTCATCCGTGCTCACACCCGTGCCGAGTGCCGTGCCGCCGAGGGCGAGCGGGAACAGACCGTCGCGGGCCTGTTCCAGACGGACGATATTGTCCGTCAGCATCCCGGCATAGCCGTGCCATTCCTGACCCAGTGTGATGGGCACGGCATCCTGAAGATGCGTGCGGCCGACCTTGACCAGATCGCGCCACTCCTCTGCCTTGGCGGCCATGGCGTCACGCAGGCGCGTCAGGGCCGGGATCAGGCGACGATGCGTACCGAGGACGGCCGCGATATGCATGGCGGTCGGGAAGTTGCAGTTGGTGGACTGCGACATGTTGATGTGATCGTTGGGGTGCAGCGGCGTCTTGCTGCCGAGCAGATTGCCGGTGATCTGGCAGCCGCGGTTTGCGATGACCTCGTTGACGTTCATGTTGAACTGCGTGCCCGAACCCGTCATCCAGACATGGAGCGGGAACATCCGGTCATGTTCGCCCTTGATGATCTCGTCGCAGACGGTCCGGATTAGATCCGCGCGGTCCTGCGACAGACGACCGCTGGCGGCGTTGGCCGTGGCGCAGGCGCGTTTCATGATCGCATAGGCTTCGATCATTTCATGCGGCATCAGTTCGCGGCCGATACTGAAATATTTCAGGGAGCGCTGGGTCTGGGCCCCCCACAGCACATCGTCAGCGACTTCGATCGGGCCCATGCCATCGGTTTCGGTACGGCTCATTGTCTGTTTTCGGCTTTCCTGCGGGTGATCCGGCTCATTTCACGGGGGAAATTATCGCACAATCGCCGCAGGACAAAGAAACCCAGCCATAGAAAATCCGGATGCCGTCACAGCGAGGAAACGGCTTCAGGATTCCACGATCTGGGCAACCGGGTGGCGGCCATAGGTATTGGTCAGGATCACACCGGCCATAACGATCGCGCCGCCGATCAGGGTGCGCAGGGACGGGACTTCTCCGGTGAGGAAATAGGCCAGAACCATCGTCACGGGTGGCAGCAGGTAAAGCAGGGCTGCACCGCGTGAGGCGCCGAGATGCCCGATGACGAAACCCCAGGCGGCATAGCCGAACGCCGCCGGGAAAATCCCGAGTTCCAGCACAGCCGCCTGTCCCTGCCATGAGGCATGGGAGAAATTCGTGAGGCCCTGCGGCAGCCAGGGAGTAAGGAAAATCGCACCGGAAATCAGGACATAGGCGATGGTCGGGAGTGCGCCGTAGCGGCGGATCAGGCCCTTCTGGAGGATCGTGTAAAACGCCGCGCAGACGGCCGCGCCAAACACCAGTGTGGCGCCGGAGCCAAAGGAAAGACCGCCGCTCTGTCCTTTGGCGATCATGGCGACGCCACTGAAGCTCAGGATCGACCCGGCCCAGCCCCAGCGGGACATGCGCTCGCCAAGGAATGCCATGGCCAGAAGCCCGGCCATCAGGGGCGCTGCGCTGATAAGAAGGCTGGCCGCTCCGGACGAGACGGTCACTTCCCCGCAGTTGAACAGGATGTTGTAGAGCATGATCCCGATCATGCCGCAGGCGAGGATCTGCGGGATATCGGATGTCAGGGGGCGGGCGGGGCGTTTCCAGAAAAGCCAGAGAGCCGCCATGACAGCCGCGACGGCGTAGCGTAATGCGGCCAGAGGCACGGGCGCGAAATCATGCAGGGCAATCCGGACGACGGGATAGGCGCTCGCCCAGGACAGGATGGCCACAGCGACGAAAAAGGGCAGGGAACGTCCGGAAGATTGGGTCATTCCTGCCCATTAGCAGGAATGTTCCGGATCCGGGAAGAGTGTCGGAAGCGGGATGGCCGGATCGTACCGCGCCGGGCATCCCGAGCCCTTATTTCAGCCAGCGATCGCCGCTGAAACGATTGTGGGAAAAGAGAAAACCAGCAACCAGCCCGATGGCGGCGAACATGATGGTCCAGAGCGAAATCGGCAGGAGCAGGGTGGAAACCGCCGAAAGCAGGACCATTCCGGCAAAGGCGCAGACGGCGGATTCGAGGAGCCGTGGGCCGTAATGACGTTCAGCACCGCAATGTGGGCATTTCTCCGATGTCGGACGCATGGGTTTGCGACAGACGGGGCACAGCGCGATGGCGTTGGCTTCGGGTTTTCTCACTGACCGTTATTCTCCTGATGTTCGCCAACCGCGATACGGGCTTCCACGGCCATACGCCAGGGCGCATCGGCCGGTGCCGCGGCCAGGGCGCGGCGATAGAGGTCGAGGCTTTCGGCAGAAATATGGCTGCCGTTACGACTTTCAAGCTCGGCGAGACGAATGGCAAGCTCGGGCTCGAAATGGGCGTCGAGGGCAGCTTTCCAGTCCCGGATCGCATCTTCCGTCAGACCGGACTTGGCCTCGACCTCTCCTAACATGAAGTGTCCGGTCGCATAAGTCGATGACGTGGCAGGAATCATGGCGACTTCGGTCTGAAGTTTGTGGATTGTTTCCAGACCCTTCGCGTCTGGTCCCGTCTGACGCCCGCTCAGCGGCTGGGGCGGGAGGGACGGGTGTCCATTAACGATATAGAGCGCAAAAGCCAGTACCGGGATACCAAGTCCGACCGCCAGAACAGGAAGAATCTGGCTGCGCTTTGCGGGTTCAGCCGAAAGATCCTCAACGGCGGCTTCTCCGTCAGTGGCCAGAAGGCGTCGCTGAACTTCAAGGCGGGCGGCCTGGTATTCTTCATCATTGATGAGTGCGAGGGCGTGGTCGCGCTCCAGATCACCAAGCTGTCCACGATACAGCGTCAGGGCAGAGTCGCGGGCGTTCACGCGGCGACGCAGGGTCCGCAGGCCCAGAAATGCGGGGCACAGGGCCACCGCGGCGATAATCAGGATTCCCAACCAGAACAACAAGACTACTCCCGGCCCGAAAGGGCATCCAGACGCGCGCGCTCGTCATCCGTGAGCGGCGCAGGCGTGGCGATGACGCGGCGTCTGGCCGTACGCCATGCAATGACAAGTCCGGCCACCAGCGCGAGCGCCGGCATCAGCCAGAGCAGGGCGGTGGACCATGAAAACTGTGGGGCCAGACGGATGAATTCGCCGTAGCGTTCGGTCATCCAGTCCATGATCTGCTGATCGCTTTTGCCTGCCGCGACCTGTTCGCGGACAACCTTGCGCAGATCGCGGGCGAGGGGAGCGCTGCTGTCCTCGATGCTCTCGTTCTGACAGACCAGACAGCGCAGATGGGCGCCGATGGCTTCGGCGCGTTTTTCCTGCGCCGGGTTGGACAGCATTTCGGCGGGATCGTCCACGGCAAGGGCTACGCCGCTGCCGATCAGGCCAACCGCAAGCAGCAGGGCCGGAAAACGTCTGGAGGCCTTCATAATCCGGCCAGCCTTGGGCGGATTTCCGCCTCATAGATCTGCGGGTCGAGGGCAGCGCTGCCGTGCCAGATGATGCGGCCGCCTGGGGCAACCAGAAAGCTCTCGGGCACGCCGGTTACGCCCCAGTCGATGGCCACGCGGCCATGCCGGTCTGAGGCGACGCGGGCGTAAGGCGAGCCGTCGCGCTGGATGAAGGCACTGGCGTTTTCGGGCTTGTCCTCATAGGCGATTCCCCAGATCGGCATGTTGCGCGAAATGGCGCGCAGGCCGGGCATTTCCGCCACGCAGGGAATGCACCATGAGGCGAAGAAATTGACCAGAACCGGGCGGTGCTGGGCTTTGAGTTCGGCATCCGTGAAGCCGTCCCCAAGGCCGGGGAGGCCCGGCATGGCGAAGCTCGGGATGGGTTTGCCGACATTGGGGTTCTTGATCGCGCGCGGGTCGAAGGCGCCGCTGCGCATGTCGCTCAGCATCCGCCAGAACCCGACGCCCAGAACGCCTGCGCCGATAATGGGCACGGCCGTGAGGATGCCCCGTCGTGTTACGCTCATGTCCGTTTCTCCTCAGGCGCGGGCCATGTTGCGGGCAGCGGCACGCTTGGGGGCGCCGATCCGCATCCGGCGGTCGGAGAGCGAGAATGCGCCGCCGATGGCCATGACCAGTCCGCCCAGCCACATCCAGGGCGCGAGCGGATTGCGGTGCAGGCGCAGGACATAGGTCGTGTCCTTGCCCGTACCGTGCCGGTCACCGACCACGCCGTACAGGTCGGTGATGAAATTGGTGTGGATGGCGACTTCGGTCGTGGTCTGGCTCTGCGTCGTGAAGTCGCGTTTTTCAGGATGCAGGATGGTCACGAGTTTGCCGTTGTGACGGATGGCGATGTCGGCCTGCATGGCCTTGTAGTTCGGGCCGATATAGTTGTGCACATCGAGAAGAGTCCAGTCGTCCCCGGCCAGAGAGCGCGTTTCGCCGATATGGACTTCGACAATGGCGTGCTCGGCCTGAGACATGCCGCACAGCCCCAAAATGGTGATGCCTGC
The DNA here is from genome assembly GCF_002723915.1 of Gluconobacter albidus. Lineage (GTDB taxonomy): Bacteria > Pseudomonadota > Alphaproteobacteria > Acetobacterales > Acetobacteraceae > Gluconobacter > Gluconobacter albidus. The sequence goes on along the minus strand of NZ_BEWL01000001.1, from coordinate 487,504 downwards.
GCCGATATGGGCGAGTGCTGCACCCCAGCTTGAACGCGGCAGGTTCTTCATGCGCTCCCATACGCCCTGGGCGGACGTATGGCCGATGCCAATCCGGCGCAGCACGTCCGACACGGAAGCCGCGATGACCCAGACGGCCAGCGCGCCGCATGCGATGGGCAGGATGCCGGAAAGCTTCCAGAAGCACAGGGCCAGCCCGATCGCGGCAATGCCGGCGGCGGCATAGAGATGCGAGAATGTCCGGGCGAGTTGCGCGCGTTTCCAGGGCAGGGCGGTGCCGATGCCCATGGCCAGCAGAAGCGGCAGGGTCAGCGGGATCGTGGCGGCGTCAAAGAACGGCTTGCCGACGGAAATGGTGCGCCCGGCCAGAAGCTGCATGAAGGGCGGGTACATCGTGCCCGTCACGACGACGGCGCAGATCGAGCACAGCAGGATGTTGTTCAGGACCAGCGAGCCTTCACGCGAGACCGGCGAGAAGAGGCCGGTCGAGGTGAGGGAGGGCGCGCGCCACGCAAACAGAGCGAGCGAGCCGCCGATGACGATGGCGAGCAGGGCGAGGATGAACACGCCGCGGGCGGGATCGTTGGCGAAGGCATGGACCGAGTTCAGAATGCCCGAGCGGACGAGGAACGTGCCCGACAGCGAGAATGAGAAGGTCGCGATGGCGAGCAGGACCGTCCATATTTTCAGGCCTTCGCGCTTCTCCACGACGATGGCGGAATGCACGAGGGCCGTGCCTGTCAGCCAGGGAATGAGGGAGGCGTTTTCCACCGGGTCCCAGAACCAGTAGCCGCCCCAGCCCAGCACATAATAGGACCACCACGAACCGAGTGCGATGCCACAGGTCAGGAAGCACCAGGCGGCCACGGCCCAGGGACGGACCCAGCGGCCCCATGCGGCATCGACACGGCCTTCGATCAGGGCGGCGACGGCGAAGGCGAAGGGAACGGCGAAACCGACATAGCCGGTGTAGAGAATGGGTGGATGGAAGGCGAGGCCCGGGTCCTGAAGGAGCGGGTTCATGCCCTGACCGTCCATCGGAGCGGGGAAGACGCGCTCAAATGGATCTGACGTCAGGAGGCAGAACATCTGGAATCCGGCGGAGACGCCTCCGAGAATGGCCAGAACGCGCCCGCGCAGAATGTCCGGCAGGTTGCGGCCGAACAGGGATACCGCACCGCCGCAGACGGCGAGGATCAACGTCCAGAGCAGCACGGAGCCTTCATGGTTTCCCCAGACGCCCGTGATTTTATACAGCAGCGGCTTGGAGACGGCGGAGTTTGCCGCGACGTTCTGGACCGAGAAATCGTCGCTGACGGCGCACATTACGAGGCACAGGAACGAATAGCCCAGCGCAAGCAACTGCGAGACCGCGAGATAGGGCGCAAGCCCCACGAGGCGCGCGTCGCGGCGGCTGGCGCCCCAGAGCGGGACGGCGAACTGCACGAGGGCGAGCACGCAGGCGAGGGCCAGGGCGAAATGGCCCTGTTCTGGTCCGAACATCAGGCGATCAGCCCCCTGCTTTCTTTGCGGTCATGGTGTCCCAGCTCGACGCGTCCGGCGCTTTGCCGAAGCGCGGGTCCCATTTGCCGGTACGCTTGAGTTCGTCCGCGACTTCCTTGGGCATGTAGGTCTCGTCATGCTTGGCGAGGACTTCGCTGGCGGTGAAACCACCGTCTTTCTGGACGGTGCCGAGGGCGACAACGCTCTGTCCTTCGCGGAACAGGTCAGGGAGGATTCCGGTGTAATGGACCTCGACCGCAGCCTGTCCGTCCGTCACCTGAAAGGCGTTCACGGGGGTGCCGTTTTCGTTGATGCGATGCAGGCTGCCGGCCATGACCATGCCGCCGAGGCGGATGGTGCGATCGGGTGAGGGCGGACTGGCCTTCACCTGCGACGGCGCCATGAAAAAGACGATGTTGGACGAAAAGGCCCGCAGCGTCAGGGCGGCGGCCGAGCCGACACAGGCCAGACAGGCAATGACGATCCAGAGACGACGGGTCTTGCGGGTCATGAGGCTGACCTTTCACGACGGCGGGCATGGCCTTCGACGGCGGCCAGACGGGCCTTGGACTTCCGAAGGCGCAGGGCGGCACCAACACCGAGGACAAGGGAGCAGCCCAGTGTCAGGGCATAGGAGGCCGCGATATACGGCCAGTGGTTCGGGAGATGCATCATGCTGCTTGACTGTCCCTGCGGTCGAGACGCGAACGGGCCATCATCTGGCGTGCGCGGCTTTCATGGATGGCGGCGCTGAGCCGGGTGAAAATGACGGCCGCAACACCGAGTGTGAAGCCGATCGTGCAGATCAGCAGCGGCCAGAGCATCATCATGGACATGGTGGGGGCGCCGGTCAGGGTGATGCTGTCGGGCTGGTGCAGGGTGTTCCACCACTGGACGCTGAACTTGATGATCGGAAGGTCGATGACGCCGGCCAGAGCGAGGATCGCGGCGGCGCGCTGGCCGCGAGCAGGCTCATCGAAGGCGCGGATCAGGGCGATATGGCCGAGATACAGGAAGAACAGCACCAGCATGGAGGTCAGGCGCGCGTCCCAGACCCACCAGGTGCCCCACATCGGCTCACCCCACAGCGAGCCCGTAATCAGGCACAAAGCGGCGGCGCAGGCGCCGACGGGTCCGATTTCAATGGCGGCCAGATCGGCCAGCGGGTGTCGCCAGACCAGCGAAAGCACGCCGCAGGCTGCAAGCCCGAGGTAGCAGGACGATGCCAGCCAGGCCATCGGAACATGCACATACATGATGCGCACGGTGTCGCCCTGCTGCCAGTCGGCCGGGGCGATGAACAGCCCCCAGATGACGCCGACCACGAGAAACACGATCGCGCCAGCCGTCAGCCAAGGCAGCAGCGTGCGCGCCAGACGCAGGAACTGCCCCGGATTGGCATAGCGATGGAGCAGGTTGGGGGTAGGGCGCACTGGGACACGGACCTCGGCAGAGTGGCAACGCGGCGATGGGTTTCCCGCGACAGGTTCCCCATTGAAATAGTCCGAAGCAATCATATTCGGAAGAGGCGCGTTGTCCCATTGTTCCGATCACTGTTATCACGTTTCACGGAATTGAGCGCTAAATGCCCCAGGGCGGCCCCGAGGTGGCTCTTGGGATGGCCTTTGTGGCGGGAGTGAGAGATGGCTTTCTGGCTGGTGAAATCGGAACCCGAGGCGTTCTCGTGGGCGCAGCAGGTCCAGAACGGCGTCGAGCCGTGGACGGGGGTGCGCAACTATCAGGCGCGCAACAACCTCTCGGCCATGAAAAACGGCGATCTGGCGTTTTTCTATCATTCCGTCAGCGAAAAACGGATTGTGGGCGTGGTGCAAGTCGTGCGGGAGGCCTATCCGGACCCGACTGCGGATGATCCGCGCTGGGTCTGTGTGGATGTGAAGGTGATGGGGGCTTTAACCCGTCCCGTGAGCCTCGCCGAGATCAAGGCTGACCCGGCTCTGGCGGACATGGCACTGCTCAAACAGTCCAGACTGTCCGTAGCACCGGTGACGGAGGAGGAGTTCCGTCACCTGACGCAGATCGGGGAGTGGGTGCGTCTTTCTTAATGAATGGGAGAGGCGTCGCCGTTCACGAGGATATTCGTCTGGCCATTGACCGGATGACCGGCATAGCTCGTCGGTGAATCTTCATCTTCATAAGGGGACTGCACGGGCGCGTTGAACTTCACCGGCATGCCGAACAGGGAGAAATGGGACGGCAGGTTGTTGGGGCCGTTGGTTTTCTGCTGCGCGTTCGGGCCTGGCATGCCGACCGGCAGATGCGTCCGCACCCGGTCGCTGTAGCTGGCGAGGGCGGTTTCCGAGTCTTCCACTTCCGTATAGCCATGCGGGGGAGGCGGGGCGCCTTCATCGGGGAGCGCAGCCTGCTGGGCCGGGGTCAGCGGCTTTGCCGGTGCGCCGACGATCTGTCCGGCAGTCGGCCCCATCTGCGGCAGGTTGGCCGTCCCGTGAGAGGCATGATGGCGGGGGTGGGCCTGGGCGGCAAAAGCCGGGGAAGCGGCCGGAACGAGGAGGCTGACGGCCAGCGGAGCAGACAGGATCCAGCGCGATAATGCGGTCATTGGTATAATTCTCCTCACCCCGACGGTGCTCGTCCGGATAGTTGGCCCGGGTAGTCTTATGGCGCCGATATCCCCATGATGGTGCCATGTTAGGATATGAAACCTGCTATCCGGTAAACGGTTTCGGGTCTTACGAACAGGAGTTTTGATCGTCATGACCTCAGTGAATGACACGCAGCTTCCGACCAGCAAATTCGCCTCGGCGGCGCTGGACGGGGATTCCCTGGCACAGCTTCAGTCGGTCCTTGAAAAGGTGGAGCAGGGCCGTGGGGTTCTCGTGCGGCTGGCCGACCTGATGGGCGGCGCGGTCGGACAGGCCACGCGACTCGGCATGCAGGGACTCGGACTGGCCCCGGCGGTGCAGGAAAAATTCCACAAGACGGCGGAAATGGCCATCGAACGTGCGTTCCGCGTGGCTGTTCTGGGTATCGACAACGATGCGCCCGCCCCGCGTGATCCCATGCGTGAGAACCTGGGGCAGGCCGCGGTTGCCGTCTCAGGTGCGCTGGGCGGTTTCGGGGGGATTTTTGGTCTTGCGCCGGATGTCGGCTTCACGACGCTGGCCATCATGCGCGAAATCGCCCGCATCGCCCGCGAGGAAGGCGAGGATCTGCGCAACGAGGATACGCGCCGGGCGTGTCTGGAAGTCTTTGCGCTGCGTAGTTTCCCGGCGCGTCAGAGCGACGAGGAAGGTGAACTGGGTTTCTTCTCGGCGCGTGCGCTGCTGCGGGGACGCCCCATCGTGATGCTGATGGCGGAAGTGGCGTCGCATTACGGAATCGGCCTGTCGCGCAAGTTCGCGTTGCAGATGGTGCCGGTGGCGGGGGCTTTGTGCGGGGCGTCGCTCAACACGGCATTTCTGGCGCATTACCGGGCGCTGGCGCGGGCCCATTTCACAATCCGTCGTCTGGAACGCACCCATGGGCTGGCCGTTAAGGAGGCTGCTGCCGACCTGCGTGCAGGGGGAATGGGCACATCTGAAACATTTTCCTGATTTTCAGGATTTCCCGGAGAAACGCCCATGCCGCTCGGTCTTGTCTGGCTTGGATGGACACTGGTGCTGGCGTTCGTTCAGCTCTTCCTGACCGCTGCCGCCTGCCGCCAGCAGGACGGGCTGCAATGGGCGAGCAGCAACCGTGACGGGGAACCTCCCCGTTACACCGGGATGGCGGCGCGGCTGAAACGTGCGCAGGCCAATCTGGCGGAGACGCTACCGATTTTCATCGGCGCTGTCCTGCTGTCCTGGGTCTCGGGCCGTTACAGCCCGCTGACGGGCTGGGGGGCCGGGATCTATTTTCTGATGCGGGCGATCTATATCCCGGCCTATGCCTTGGGATGGGGTGCGATCCGCAGTCTGATCTGGGGCATTTCAATGGCTGGTTTGATGCTTGTGCTGATCAGTCTGTTGTGAAGGAGGCCTCGGTCAGGGACGGGGGAGGCTTGCCCTCACGCATCATCCACAGGTCTATGAGGGCCGAGATGACCAGACAGGTCGCGCTGACTTTGGCTAGAACCATCATCAGGCCGTGTGTTTCGGGCATCAGCAGGCGCAGGACGCCAAGTATGACGAGAATGATGGCGTAAATGAAGGCAAGCGGCACTGGCGGTCTCCCTATGGCATGCCACCCTTATCATGGTCGCTGGCCGTACGGCCATGATTTCGCGCGGCAGGCTCCACGGCGGCGCGCTTCACGCACGTGGTCTGCGACGCCGCGGTTCAGGAAACGGATAAAGACTGTGTCATCATGGACGAGATAACGCCGGACCTGCTGCTTCAGGCCTATGCCTCGGGAATTTTTCCCATGGCCCCGGACGCGGAAAGCGCGGAACTGACATGGTATCTGCCTGAAGAACGCGGGATCATGCCGCTGGACGGGATGCATGTTCCGAAAAAGCTCATGCGTCTCGTGATGTCGGGCAGGATGACGGTGACGGCGGACCGGGCGTTCGATGACGTCATGCTCGCCTGTGCCGAAGCTGCTCCGGGGCGCGAGACGACATGGATCAGCGCGCGCATCCGACATCTTTATGGTGTCCTGCACCGTCAGGGAAACGCCCATTCCATTGAAGTCTGGGACGGTGAGGCGCTGGTGGGTGGCCTGTATGGTGTGTCGCTGCGGGGGGCTTTTTTCGGCGAGAGCATGTTTTCGCGGGAACGTGATGCTTCTAAGGTGGCGCTGGTCCATCTTGTCGCAGGGCTGCGACAGGGGCGATACACGCTGCTGGATACGCAATACACCACGCCCCATCTGACGGGGCTGGGTGGGATCGGGATTCCGGCGGAGGATTATCAGTCCCTGCTTCATCAGGCGCTGACCGTGCGTGCGGTCTGGCCTGACGATTTCAGTCTTCAGGCCCTGCGTGAATCCATCGCGTCCCTGCGTTCACTTCCCGGGCGCGCGCCTGCCGGAGATCCGCCATGACTGTTTTCACGCGCTCCCTCCTCATGTCTGCCGCGCCGCTCGGGCTGCTGGCGGCCGTGTTGTCTCTGGCGGGCCGGGCTCGTGCAGACGAGCATCCACGTCTGACGCCGACGCGGGATGTTACGGTCGTATATGAGCTTTCCACGCCGTCGAGCACGGCGAAAGGCCATCCCGATACCGTCCGGGTAGCGTTCTCGGGCGCGGGAGACCTGTTGCGGATCGATTCGCAGGATGGCAACGGGGTGACGATTCTTGACCGCCCGGCGCAGCAGGTCACGCTCGTGATGATGAAGCAGCAGGTCTATACGCGCCTTCATCCGAGCCACGGTCTGCACAATCCGTTCATGCTCGATCTGGACATGCAGTATAAGGCCGCCGGTCATGACACCGTGGCGGGTGTTGCGTGCGACCGCTGGACCATCCAGAGCAGCCACGGCAAGGCCAGCGCCTGCGTGACGCAGGACGGCGTCATTCTGGCGGAAAATGGTGTGGATGCGGACGGCGTGGAAGGCTCCATCAAGGCGCTTTCGGTGTCCTATCAGGACATTCCGTCGTCCACGTTCGAGCCTCCGGCAGGGTTTCATGTGCTGGAGCCGAAAATGCGTCCGGCCCATCAGAGCCAGGCGGGCAGTGCGACGCCCTCTCCGGTGCCTGAGGCGTCGGGTACTGATGCCGGCTCGGAGATGAAGACGACCACGCATGAGGCCGCAGCCCCCGATGTGTCGGATTCCGATACGCCCGTGATCGGAGACAGGGATACGCCCGCCCCGGCCACGACAACGCCGGGTGCGCATACGACACTGTTGCCGGGGCAGAGTGCTCAGCCCGATACGACGCAGCCGTCCGTTTCCAATGATTCTTCAGGGGATGGCTCCGTGTCCGCGCCGGATCAACCGCCGAGTGGCCCGGCCAATGGAAATCGCAAATGAGACTGACGGTGTTGCGTGCAGCGGGAACGGCGGTCTGTGTGCTGATGGGGGCTGTGGTCGGATTTTCAGCAAAGGCGGACGTTTCAGGCTCCGCTCCGCTTCAGGCGCAGGCCCCGCTCGTGACGCCGCTGCATGATGCCGATATCGACTATGTTCTGACGGGTCCTGCCGGACAGCATCTGCATCAACGGATGCGCTGGACGTCCACGTCGTGGCGGCAGCGGATCGAGCCCGAAGGGTCGGCCACGGTCATGCTGACGGATTATCACACCCATATTCTGATGGTGCTGGATGGGACGAAGCGCACGGCCACGGTCATGCCCGCGCCGGGCGGGAGCTTTGCGGTCCCCGGAACCCCTGCCGCCGGATCATGGCGCAGAATGGGGCAGGGCCGGATCGCCGGGGAAGCCTGCACGATCTGGGAAAGTACGGACACCGACCGCCATCCGACCACCTTCTGTTACACGGAGGACGGGTTGATGCTGGGGGCGGTTCATGACGGAAAGCCGGTCGTGGAAGCGGTTTCGGTCAGTCGTTCTCCGCAGCCGCTGGAGGTTTTCGACCCGCCGCCGGGTTATCGCCGGGTCGAGTCGCCGCGCTGAGCCGGAGGCTCCGGGATGGGGCCGGTGTCTGTTACAATTTGTCCGGCTCCTGCCATGATTGGCGCCTCTTGCTGCCATTTTCAGCGGGCATGATCTTTCTCATGGACGGAAAAGCCTGTTTTTGACCGGCTCTTCCGGACCACGTGTTTCGAGGAGAAAGATGCCATGCGTCGCATCACACGTGCAGTTCTTATGGCCGCTCCGCTGCTGATCGGTTCCGCAATCGTCCCGAATGCTGTCGTGCCGCAGGCACAGGCTCACTGGCATGGAGGCGGGCCGGGATATGGTCCGGGCTACGGTCGCGGTTATGGATATGGCGGCCCGCCCGGCAGTGGGCGCGGTGGCTGGCATGGCGGGTATCACAACCATTCCGGCGCCATTGTTGGCGGCATTCTGGGTGGTCTGGCTCTGGGCGCTGTAGGCGGTGCCCTTCTGGCACAGCCCTATGCTCCGCCGCCTCCGCCGCCACAGGTGGTCTATGCTCCGCCGCCGGTCGTCTATGCGCCTCCGCCACGGGTGGTTTACGGGCCGCCCCCCGTTGTGATGTATCCGGGATACTGATCCCGGAATACTGAACGGTTTTCGTCCGGTTTGCCTTGATCGGATCGGACGGGTCGGGCAATCATGCCGCTTATGACCGTTTCTTCACAGAATACAGACCTGCAACCGGGCGACCGGGCGCCAGATTTTACGCTTCCCGCTTCTTCCGGGCGCACTGTGAGCAGTGCCGCGCTGAGCGGGACGCCTTATCTGCTGTATTTCTATCCGAAAGCCGACACGCCCGGCTGTACGACGCAGGCCTGTGGTCTTCAGGAGGTTCTGCCCGAATTTGATGCCGAGGGTCTGACGATCATCGGTGTGAGCCCGGACCCTGTGGCGAAAATTGAGAAATTCGCCACGAAATATGGTCTGAAGTTCCCGCTGGCCTCGGACGAGGACCATGCCGTCGCCGAGGCTTACGGAACCTGGGTTGAGAAATCCATGTATGGCCGGACCTATATGGGGATGGAGCGCAGTTCCTTTCTGGTGGATGGCCAGGGCGTCATCCGTAACGTGTGGCGGAAGGTAAAACCTGCTGCACATGCCGCTCTGGTGGCGGAGGCTTTCCGGAACCTTCCGGAAGCCTGAGGGCTTACACCCCCAACTCTCACGAGGGAGACAGGCCGGAAACGCGCCGATGACCGTCTATGGCCGTCCACGACTTCCCGCGTCCTCCTCGCAGGCGTCTGCATCCGTTCTGCCCGGGGCCGCATATGCCGCGACACTGGCATGTTGCGCGCTGGGCCGCGCTGATCTGCGTGACGCCGGTCGCGCTCGCGGCTGCGGCAGGCAGTGTGTTCCTGTGGAAACTGGCCCATGGCCCCGTGGATATTACGCGCGTCTCCCATCTCGTGGAGCCGGTCTCGATCGCGGCGGGCAAACGTCCCGGGCACCCGGCTGGTCGCCTGAGCTGGGACAGGCTCTGGATCCAGTGGCAGCCGAGCGCGGGCGGTGTTCCGGCCGGGCTGGTGCTGATGGCGCGTGGACTGAAAGTCACCCGGTTTGACAATCTGGTGGCAGAACGCGCGACTGAGGCCGATGCTGTTCTCTCGCTGAGTGCGCTTTTTGAAGGCGTGATTGCGCCTCGGACCCTGCGTCTTGAAGGCGCCACTCTGGCCCTGCGCCGTCTGCCAGACGGCGATGTGGACATGGATCTGCCGGAGCAGAAACGGGGTGGCCGGGGCGTGCCGACACGGCTCGACCGTCTGCGGGCCGTAGATGTCCATAATGTTTCCATCACCTTAGCCGGGCTTCCAAAGGACCGGACCGCTGTGATCGGAGACGTGGACATGAAAGCGCGCCGGATCCGGGTGGCGCCGCACTCACGGGATTTCGTCTGGGTCGGGTCCGGGCATACCACGATTGCGCTCGACGGTTTCCGCACCACCCTGACGGCGCAGGCGCGCCAGGTCGGGCATAACGGTGTGCTGCATCTGGAGGCGACGCCATTTGAGCCGGCACAGCTCGGGATTTTCAACCCCGTGGCTGCGGACTGGCACGTTCCCGTGTCCATCGGGGCGGATGCGGTCTTTGTGCCGCAGGGCATGGATGCGCTGCCGTCGGAACTGACGCTGAACCTGTCTCTCGGGGAGGGGAAGGTTTTTCAGAAAATCGCCGATCCGCTCCATCTTCATGCGGGACAGGCGCGTGTGCATCTGCGGATGGATCGGCCGGGGCTGAAGGGTGGCGCGCGGCTCGCCGTGCCTTCAGCAACGCTGGACGTGGCGGATACCAACGGTGAGCTGACCCATCTGCAGGCTTCAGCCGGTGTCAGGCTGGACAATCTACTCAGGCCGAACGTTCTGGATGGCGACGCGGAGGCCGGGCTGGATACGATCCGTTTTGCAACGCTGGGGTCCATCTGGCCCGCAACGATCGTCAAGGGTGGCCGCCGCTGGGTTTCAAAGAACATTACGGATGGGAACGGGCGGGATCTTCACGTCAAAGCCCATCTGCACAGCGATCATGGCCTGGACAGGATCCTGCCGACTTCCGTCGAGGGAAAGCTGACGGGACATGGGCTGACGGTTCACTGGCTGCGTCCTGTTCCTCCGGCCACAGGGCTTGATGCGTCGCTGCATTTCGATGGTCCGGAAACGCTCGTTATTGATCTGAGCCATGGTGTCCAGCCCACGGATGTGAAGCAGAACGTGCTGCTGCCCGAGGGAGAAATCCGGATTGGCAAGCTCTACGCCAAGGACCAGACGGGCGATATTTCCACGCATCTGACGGGACCTCTGGCGGCGTTCATGTCCGCTCTGGCGCATCCGAGGCTGCATCTGCTGTCGCGGCATCCGCTGCCGTTCACACAGCCCGGGGGCATGGTGGACGCGCATGTCCGCATGACGCTGCCGCTTGTGGCGCATATTCCGGACGGAGCGCTGCATGTCTGGACGCAGGCTGCGTTCTCGGGCGTGCATCTGGGTAATGTCCTGATGGGGCGTGCGGTGGATGGCGCTGCGGGCAGGATGTCCGCCACCGAGGATGCGCTGGACCTGACGGGAGAGGGTCAGCTTGCGGGGATTCCCACGCATGTCGTCCTGCACGAGAATTTCCGGGGCGGGGCGCCGTCGCGCGTGTTGCAGACGATTGATGCGCGCTCGGTTCTGGACCCACAGTCTGTGGCCAAGGCGCGGATCGCGCCGGTGGGGCTGTTTGATGGCCATGCAGTCCTGAATGCGCATTTCGTGCAGCAGGCCAACGAGGCGTCTGATCTGAAACTGTCGCTGGACATGGCCCAGGCCGCTCTGAGCGTGCCGATCTGGGCCAAGCCCTTGGGTGAGCCTGCGACGGCCATGGTGCATATCGCGTTTCAGAACGGGAAAATGTCGGCTCTGGACGGCTTGCAGGCGCACGGGACTGATCTTTCCGTGGCGGGCAGGGGCGTCACACGTGCAGGCAGGCTGACCGGGATCGTGCTGGAAGGTTTCCGTATCGGGCGGACGCAGGGAGATGCACGCATTGCCCTGCCGCAGAGCGCGGAACAGCCGGTCGGCGTGACGGTCGATGCCGATCCGCTGGATCTGGCGCCGATGTTCGCGCCGCATCCAGCGGTGGCGGATACCGGATCGCAGGGCGGACCGGGCGGGAAAAGCGCGCCCATGGGCGACAGCTGGTCCATCGCGCTGAACGCGCCGCATGTCTATTATGGTCCGAAGGCGCAGGTGGGGGGTGTCGTCTCGCAGATCGAACTGCGCAACGGACATCTGACATCGGGGCGGTTTGCGCTGGATGCGCCGACCCGGGTGCGGGCGGTTCTGGACGATACGGGGCGTGAGCATCCGTTCGTGCTGGATATCGACAATCTGGGCCTGCTGCTGAAAAATCTGGGGCTGTATGATCGTATTCAGGGCGGGAAGACGCATCTGGAAGGGGTTTTTACGCCGGACGAAACCAGCGTGCGGAAGGTTCCGGAAGGGCGGAGTGCGAAGTCGGCGGGTCTGTGGGGAGGCCTGCCGCCGTTCCGGGGGCATGTGGACATGGGGCCGTCGGAGTTCCTGCGGCCGCCGCTGACGCTGACGGCAGTCTCCGACCTCTCACCGCTGCACTGGCTGACCAATCATCTGGACCGGTTCGAGATCAGCCACCTCTCCACGCGGCTCACTCTGGCGGGGAACATGCTGGTGCTGCATGACGGGGTGATCGGCAATCAGGCGCTGGGCGCCACGATGGAAGGGCCGATTGATCTGAAGACGTCCGGACTGAACCTCAACGGGACGATCGTGCCGGTTTTCGGGCTGAATGCGCTTCCGGGAAAGCTGCCGGTTCTGGGGCATCTGATGGCCCCCGAAAAGGGCGGCGGACTGCTTGCGGCGACGTTTGAGCTGCATGGAACGGTTGAAAAACCCGATCTGTCGGTCAATCCGCTGTCGATGCTGTTGCCGGGCGTTCTGCGGCGTATTCTGCATTAAGAGAGCGGTCAGGGATTATCCTGACGGGCCGAACGTCCCATATCTGGGGAAGAATTCGAAGGACATTCGCGGAGCGGGGGACGCCAGTGACAGACATGACAGATCTTTTCGGCGGCGCTCCCGGGGCGAAGCGCCCGCCCGCCCATGCTCCGGAGCCTGCGCGGCGAGAGCGTTCGGTCGAAGCACCGCAGGTGCAGCGGCGTCCCCCATCGCGCACGCAGCCTCTGGCGGATCGTCTTCGGCCGAAGCGGCTGGAAGACGTGCAGGGGCAGGATCATCTGCTTGGGCCTGAGGGGACACTGACCCGGATGCTGGCGCGCGGGACGCTGTCCAGCCTGATTCTGTGGGGTGGTCCGGGATGTGGCAAGACGACGATCGCGCGGCTGCTCGCAGGACGGGCCGGGCTGTTTTATTCCCAGATTTCGGCGGTCTTTTCGGGCGTGGCGGATCTGCGCCGGGCGTTCGAGGAAGCGGATCAGAAACAGGCGGCGACCGGCAAGGGCACGCTGCTGTTCGTGGACGAGATCCATCGCTTCAATCGCGCACAGCAGGACGGGTTTCTGCCTTATGTGGAGCGCGGGACGGTGGTTCTGGTGGGTGCGACGACCGAGAACCCGTCTTTTGCGCTGAATGCGGCATTGCTCTCGCGGTGTCAGGTTCTGGTGCTGAACCGGCTGGATGATGCGAGCCTTGAGAGCCTGCTGGAACATGCGGAAGAGGAAGTCGGCCGTCCGCTGCCGCTCGATCCCGAAGCGCGGGCCAGTCTGCGGGCCATGGCGGATGGGGACGGGCGGTATCTGCTGAACATGGTCGAGCAGCTTGTGGCGCTTGACCCCTCGAAAGTACTGACGCCGCGCGATCTGGCGGCGATCCTGTCCCGTCGGGCGATCCTCTATGACCGGGACCGGGAAGAGCACTACAACCTCATTTCCGCCCTACACAAATCGCTGCGGGGCAGTGATCCGGATGCTGCTCTGTACTGGTTCGCGCGGATGCTGGAGGGCGGGGAGGACCCGCGCTACATCGCCCGGCGTCTGACGCGGTTCGCAGCCGAGGATGTGGGGCAGGCCGATCCCTCCGCGCTGCCGATGGCCGTGGCGGGATGGCAGACCTATGAGCGGCTGGGCTCTCCGGAAGGGGAGCTGGCGCTGGCGCAGGTCGTTGTGCATCTGGCGACGGCGCCGAAATCCAATGCGGTCTATGCGGCTTATAAAGCGGCCCGCGCTCTGGCGCGCGATACCGGCAGCCTGATGCCGCCGTCGCATATTCTGAATGCGCCGACGTCCCTGATGAAGGATATCGGGTACGGCAAGGGCTATGAATACGACCACGACAGCGAGGACGCATTTTCGGGTCAGAACTACTTTCCGGAAGGGATGCCCAGAGCGTCCCTTTATCATCCCACGGACCGCGGACATGAGGGGCGTATCAGAAAACTTCTGGACATGCGGGCCGCCAAGAGGGCATCCCGCGAACCATGACAGTTACCAACCGCATCGTGACCGAGGATGAGGCCGATATTCGCCTCGACCGCTGGTTCAGACGTCACTACCCCAATCTGACGCAGGGCGCGCTCCAGAAGCTGTGCCGCAAGGGACAGATCCGCGTGGAGGGAGGCCGTGTTCAAACCAATACACGTCTGATCCCCGGACAGAGCGTTCGCATCCCGCCGCTGCCGGATGTGGACAAGCCCGCTCCGCTGCCCCCACCGGACCCGATGCTGGAGCGCGAGATCCGCAAGATGGTGATTTACGAGGACGAGCATCTGCTGGTTCTCGACAAGCCGTCCGGTCTTGCGACGCAGGGCGGTCCGGGCATTACGAAGCACGTGGACATGATGCTGGACGGCCTGCGGCCCGAGGGCGGGGATCGTCCGCGTCTGGTGCACCGCATCGACCGTGATACGTCCGGCATCCTGCTAATTGCGCGCACGCCAGGTGTGGCGGCGAAGCTTGCGGCGGCGTTCCGCGGTCGCGATGTGGAGAAGACGTACTGGGCTGTGGTTGTCGGGCGGCCTTCGCCGGAATCCGGCATCATCGACCAGCCTCTGGCCAAGATCGGTGCGGGTGGCGCGGCTCTGGTGATCGCGGCCTCACGCGATGAGGAAGACGCGGCGTCGGCCAAGACGGACTATGCGACGCTGGACGCGGCCGGAAAGAAGCTGAGCTGGCTGAAGCTGTCTCCGCTGACCGGGCGGACGCATCAGCTTCGTGTGCATACCGAATCCATCGGCACACCGATCCTTGGCGATCCGCGCTATGGCGGGAAGGCCGCGCATCCGGAAGGGTTCATCGACCGGCTGCATCTGCATGCGCGCCAGCTTGATATTCCCCATCCTGCCGGTGGGCGCCTGATCGTGACGGCCCCTCTGCCGCCGCATATGCGCGAGACGTTCCGGACGCTGGGCTTCGTGCCGGGTGAAACGCCCGCGCCCAAGCGCGTTCGGGGCAGCGGGAGCAGCAGCAAGGGCCGGGGGCCTGCGAAATGAAGAAGCTTACCGGCGGTCTGATTGCCGTCATCGTTGCTTTTGTCGGTGTGAGCGTGGCTACCCATGTCCTGATTGATCAGGATGCGCTCCGCGAGCGTGTGGCCGTGGCGCTTAGGCACCAGACCGGGCTTTCGATGCAGGTCCGTCATTCGTCGGTGCAGCTTCTGCCCTGGCCGGCCTTCGAGGCCTCCGATGTCGTTCTGACGCGCGATGGACAGACGCCGGTTCTCAAGGCTCATACGATCCATGCGGGGATTGCCATTTTCGCCCTGCTGCACCGTGAGGTGCGGTTTCAGGACGTTGTGATCGAGAAGGCGACGGTCAATCTGGTGCGCGGTTCGGATGGACAGGCCAACTGGTCCCTGACGCCGGATCGTGAGGACGAGGATGCCTCCCTGCCGGTGAAGACACGGAGCGGCCAGCGGATTCACGCGCATTGGGACCTGTCGCTTGATGGGCTGCATGTCACGCAGACCGCCGTGCTCTGGAATGACCGTTTGACCCGCACCAGCGGATCGTTCGGTCTGGATGTGCTGGATCTGGCGGGGCTGCGCAGCCCCAGTCCGTGGATCAGCCTTCAGGGCCATCATGCCGGGACGCCGTTCACGCTGAAGGGGCATATCGGCAATTTGTCGCAAATTCAGGGAACTCAACCCTGGGCGTTCAGCATCGGCACGACGTTGGGTGAGGGCGACAGGCGGGATTGGCTCAATCTGGACGGGCGGATCGGTAATCCCTCCCGGATGGAAAACGTGTTGCTGACGGTTCAGGGCGAGTGGCCCAACCTTCAGGACGCACATCGTCTGTTCCCGCATGCCAATCTGCCGGATGTTCCGTCTCTGGGCGGAGATGTCGCGCTTCAGAGCAGCCCCGGTTCGCTGGCCGGTCTGGACGGGAGCGCACTGCTGCACCGGCTTGTGGAGACGATGACGCCCACGCGCGTTCATCTGCATGCCGGTTCTGTCGGGCTGAGACAGGGTGCGGTCCAGAATCTCCATCTTGATGCTGCGGCTCCGGATGCGGCGCTGACGGTCACGGCGGATACGCAGTGGCGCGATACGGCGTGGCATGTGGAAGCCGGGGCCGAGACGATGCAGCAGGCGCTTACGGCCTGGCGGAATGGCCTGCAGACTGCGGTGCCGCTGACGGCGGAACTGCGCAGCCAGACCACGCTCCTCTCCGGTGCGCCATCCCTCAATGCGCAGGACAAGGCCCGTGTCGCCGTTTCGGGAACGGTTGGTGCGGAGAGTGGGCATCTGGTGGCGGAAGGGAGCGGCAAAACACTCCATCTGCCGGGTGCGCTCCTGCATGATGTGAGCCTGCATGGCACGCTGGAGACACATGACCGCGAAAGCCTTTCGCTTGATGGCCTGACATTCGGCAGTCAGGAACTGTCTGTGGATGGGGCTCTGAAGGTGGTTCTGGGGCAGGGCGTGCCGCCGGTTGTGAGCGGAAACATTCATGCCGCGAACATGGATCTGGACGTGCTCAAGGGGCTCTGGCTTGAGCCGGCCCCCAAAGCTGCTGCTGCGCCGGCTGCGGCTGCTCCGAATGCGACGGAAAGCCCGTCGCAGGACGTGAAGAGCGTTCCGGCCCAAGCGGAGGAACATCCGTCCGCCGGGATCCAGAGCGCTCCGGATCCCACGCCAGTCTGGGTCAGGCGTCTGCGGGCGCAGGATCTGAACCTGCATCTGGCGGCTGATCACGTCGTGTTTGCGGGGCGGGAGTATACCGGTCTGGCGACGCGCCTGACGCTTTCGGGCGGGCATCTGCGTCTGGACCCGATTTCCGGGCAGGCGCAGGGGCTGACGCTTTCAGGGATGGCGGAACTGGATGCCGGTGCGCTTCCGGTTACGGGGAACGTGACGTTCCAGCCGCTCATTCTGCCGGCTGGTCTGATGGAGACGCGGCTTGGAATGCCGCTTCTGCTTCAGGGGCCTGTGCAGGTCGTGGGGTATCTCTCGGCCCGGGGCAACAGCGCTGACGAAATGCGGCAGTCGCTGGAGGGACATCTGGGCCTCTCGATGGTGGACGGTCAGGTGCAGAGCGCGCTGCTTGGGCAGATGGCAGGGTCTGCGGCCAGTGTGGTCATTGGGAAAGGGGATCGGTCGCTGCGGTGTCTGGGGCTGCATATGAGTATCGCAAACGATATGGCGCATATCGACACGCTGGGGCTCCAGTCCGGGCGCTTTTCTGTCTCCGGGAGTGGGACGGTCGGTCTTGGGACGCAGGTTCTGGATCTGCGCCTTCTGCCGGTGGTGGATTTTGAAGGCGCGGGGGCGTCCACACCCGTGGTTCTGACGGGCACGCTGGATGCACCGCATGTCGCGCAGGACCGGGATGCGGGCGGCAATTTCCATGTAACGATCGGCGGGGATGGTAATGCTGCCGATCCGTGCACGGCGCCCCTCGCTGCTGCGCGTGAGGGACAGCCGGGTCCGGCCCCCGAGGCGATCAAGGTCCATCATTCGAAAGCCGGGGACATCCTGCGGGCTCTGGGAGTTCTGCATTGAGCGGGCACAAGCGTTTCTGGAAAGCGGTTTCGGTAGTATCCGAGAACGGCTTGTTCGAACCGCGTCTGGATGGACGGCCGATCCGTCTGCCGCAGGGACGGGTTCTGGCCGTCCGGTCGTCTGCTCTGGCCGAGGCTATTGCCGGGGAGTGGGGAGGGATTGCGGAAAATGCGTCCTTCACGCCTGATGCGCTGCCCCTGACCCGGATCGCTGGGACGATGATCGAGAGGATCGCGCCGGATCCGCGGGCAGCACGGGACATGCTCCTCGGACTCGGGGTGGATGACGGACTCTGTTATTGCGAA
Source organism: Gluconobacter albidus (assembly GCF_002723915.1). GTDB lineage: Bacteria > Pseudomonadota > Alphaproteobacteria > Acetobacterales > Acetobacteraceae > Gluconobacter > Gluconobacter albidus. The sequence continues at coordinate 469,712 of NZ_BEWL01000001.1, read as the reverse complement.
GACGGGATCGGGCCGGTTGCGAAGCAGGTTTTTGCCTGGCTTTCGGGTTACGGGATCCACCCGAGTGTAACCGATGGTCTCATGCCGGTCGTACAGCAGGAGGGATATCTGGACGCTTTGGCCCAGTTGCTGGCAGGGCGGGACGATCTGGAACTTGCGGTTCTGGGCGTTCTGGCACAGGCGACGGGCAGCCTGCTTCTGTCGCTTGCGGTCGTGGGAGGGGCTGTCAGCCTCGTGGATACGGTTCTCTGGGCCAATCACGACGAAAAGTCCCAGCTTGCGAAATGGGGGCAGGATGAGGAACTCGTCCGCACGATGGAAAATCGCGAGAAAGATATTCTCGATGCGGGACTGTTCCTGACACTGGGGCGCAAGGTTTCGATCTGAGAGGAAAATGCCCTGAATGGGGCATGATCTTGCCATATTCGGGGATCATTGAAGGCCCTGCCATGTGACAGAACGAGATGATTGGTGACTCGCCCCCGCCGGGGACCGGGCGCTATTTCCGGTTCTGTCGAATACTGTCAGAGTCGAGGAAATTATGTCTGTATCCGTTCGTAAGCCCCTGCTGCGTCACATGGGTACCCGTATCGTGAAAACCTGCTCCATAGGAGCCTGGCTCTTTTTGGCCGCGACACCACTGATCGTGGTGGTCTGCGCCATTCACGGCTGATTTTCCGGTTATTCAGGCAATAAAAAAGCCCGGTTTCCGTGAGGAAGGCCGGGCTTTTTCGTAACCGGAACTGCCGGTCAGGCTTCTCCGTTATCCGGGACCATGATGCTGACGGTCGCGGTGGCGGCAATCCCTTCTTCACGGCCCGTAAAGCCCAGGCGCTCGGAGGTCGTGGCTTTGACCGAGATGCGGCTGATGCTAACCTTCAGCAGATCGGCAAGACGCTGACGCATGGTTTCGGCATGGGGGCCGATCTTGGGGCGTTCGCAGATCAGCGTGACGTCGGCGTTCACGAGAAATCCGCCGCGCTCGCGGATGCGTTCGCCAGCGTGGATCAGGAAGCGTGCCGAGTCCATGTCCTTCCATTCATTGTCGGAAGGCGGGAAATGGCGGCCGATATCGCCTTCAGCCAGTGCACCGTAAATGGCATCGCACAGCGTGTGGATGCCGACATCGGCGTCGGAATGCCCGGCGAGGCCCTTCGTATGGGGCACCTCGATACCACACAGGATCAGCTTGCGGCCTTCCTCGAAGGCATGGACATCATAGCCCAGTCCGACGCGGGGCAGCAGGTTCCGGTCAATCACACCTTCAAGACGCATCAGGTCCTCCGCAACAGTCAGTTTGATATTGTCTTCCGACCCCTGAACGATCGCCACCGGATGGCCTGCCTGTTCGAGCAGGGCGGCGTCGTCGGTGCGGGCATCGCGCAGGGTACGGTGAAGTTCGAGCAGGGTGCCGAAGCGGAAGCCCTGCGGGGTCTGGGCACGCCACAGTCCGTCCCGCGGGACGGTGTCGACGATGATGCCGTCGGTGGCCTTCTTGATCGTGTCGATGACGGCGACGGCCGGGATCACGCCCTCATGGGTTTTCAGCGCGCTGATGACGTTTTGTACGACGTCTGCCGGGACGCAGGGGCGGGCGCCGTCATGAACCAGCACCAGATCGGGCGGCTCGGGGAGGGCAGCAAGGGCTTCGAGGCCGTTGCGCACGCTGTCATGGCGTTCCGTACCGCCGCTGACGGGCGGCAAAACGTCCAGCCCTTTCAGGCTGTCGGCCAGCAGGGGATCGTCCCCAACCGGCAGCAGCACGTCCACATGCGGCAGGAGGGCTTCGGCGGCTCTGCGGATGACGGGTTTGCCCCGCAGCATCCGGAACTGCTTGGAAGAAGTGTCCCCGTTCGGCGAGGACGCATCGAAGCGCCGGCCACGACCGGCAGCGAGAAGAAGGGCAGCGATACGCATGGGGGAGGAATGGGCCGGGACGGCAGGGACGTCAAGGTCGCGCTGCTGTCCGCGCCGTTCTGCGCAGGTTCCCGGCACGGCCTGTCAGTGGATCAGCGTGCTGTCGTGGGGGCTGTCGAGGCTGAACACGGGGATGCTGACGTCGAAGCGGTGGCCCGAACGCGGCTCCAGCATGTGATAGGTGCCGTGCATGAATCCCGAGGGCGTGGTCAGCATGGCGCCGGACGTGTAGTCGAACTGTTCCTGCGGGGCGATCACCGGCTGTTCGCCGACGACGCCATCGCCATGGACATGCTCCTTGCGGCCCAGTCCATCCACGATTTCCCAACTCCGGGACAGGAGCTGGAAGGTGTCTTTCCGCTCGTTCTCGATGCTGATGTGATAGGCCCAGGCGTACTGGTGGTCTTCAGGATGGGACTGGTCGTCCAGCCAGAAGGTCCGGACCGTGACTGTCACGTCGTCCGTGGTTTTGCTGAAGCATGGTGCAGTTTCCATGGCTTCGGCGAGTGCCGTTTCGGGGTCGGCATGGAGAAGGGGGTGGGATGACTTGTCAGGCATAATGCCATTGTAAAGCCATCCCGCCCTTTTGTCAGGAAAACTTATGCAAGGGCCGCAACTGCTGCGGCACCGCGCTTCAGATCGTCGATCAGGTCTGCAGGATCTTCGAGGCCGACGGAGAGGCGAATGGCTCCGTCTGTGATGCCCAGACGCGCGCGTTCATCTTCGCTGACGCGCATATGGGTCGTCGTGGCGGGATGCGTTGCAAGGCTGCGGGCGTCGCCAAGATTGTTGGAAATCGCGATGACCTTGAAGGCATTCATGAAGGCGAATGCGCCTTCACGGCCTTTGTCCACCACGAACGCCACCATGGAGCCGCCATTGCTCATCTGTGCTTTGGCAAGTTCATACTGCGGATGGTCGGCGCGGCCCGGATAGCGGACCTGAACGACACCTGGCAGTTCGGCCAGCGCATCGGCGACGGCGGCGGCATTGCGGGCCATGGCGTCCGTCCGGAGCTGGAGCGTTTCCAGACCCTTGAGCAGAACCCAGGCGTTGAACGGCGAGAGGGCATTGCCGGTATTACGGGTGTAGGGCTGAAGCGTCTCGTTGATCCATGCGCTGGACCCGAGCACTGCGCCGCCAAGAACACGGCCCTGACCGTCGATATGTTTCGTACAGGAATAGACGATCACATCGGCGCCCAGCTTGAGCGGGGATTGCCCGAGCGGTGTTGCGAACACGTTGTCCACGATCAGCAGGCCGCCAGCCTTGTGCGTCAGCTCGGCCACGCGGGCGATGTCGAGGACGTCGAGCATCGGGTTGGACGGGCTTTCGATCAGAACCGCAGCCGTCGGCTTGGAAAGGGCGCGCTCCCAGGCGTCGTAATCCGTGCCGTCCACCAGTTCGGTCTCGATGCCGTAGCGGGGCAGGAGGTTGGTGACGATCCAGTAGCAGGAGCCGAAAATGGCGCGGGAGGCCACGACGCGGTCTCCGGCTTTTACATGCGACAGGATAGCCGAGGAGACGGCGCCCATGCCGGTTGCGGTGGCAACGCAGGCTTCAGCACCCTCGAGGAGTGCGAGGCGCTCCTGAAGTGTATCGACGGTTGGGTTGCCGAAGCGGGAATACTGGAAATGCTGGACGTCGCCCGTGAAGGTTGCGGCGGCCTGTTCAGCACTGTCATAGACGAAGCCGGAGGTCAGGAAGAGGGCTTCCGAGGTCTCGCCGAATTCTGTGCGGTTCGGGGCTTCGTGCAGGAGGCGCGTGGCGGTGCGCCAGTTTTCTGTAGACATGATGTGTCCCTCCATAAAACGCCCTGCTGAACAGGACGCATGTGGCGGGCCGTGGAAGTCCTGGGAATCGTTCGATAACGACGCAGGGCCTCTTTAGCGCAATTCTTTAACCTCGCCGCAAGCCGGCCGCTCAAATCACGAGGGTCAGCTACGTCGGAGCGCTTCTGACAGCCGGACTATGGGCTGTATTTCGGTTTTGCGTCAACACCCTGAAGTTCGGGTGAGGTGGATTGCGGAAGAAAGGCGGAGCAGTTATGCTCAGCGCCGAGTGCGGGCGTAGTTCAATGGTAGAACGGCAGCTTCCCAAGCTGCATACGGGGGTTCGATTCCCCTCGCCCGCTCCAGACCTTCCAGAAAAAACAGCAGTTATTTGGGCATCGGCGGGGCGCTGAGCGTGTCCTGATATTCCTTGCCGTTCCAGATCCAGCGGTCGTTCGGGCTGATCAGAAGGTCGTGCATGCCTTTATGGCGTGTGGGCAGGACGGAAATATCGCCGTTCACCGAGTCCAGAACCGTATTCCAGGTATCGTTGTGCTTCAGATAGACCGAGGTGGTGCAGCCTGCGGAGCCGCAGAGGCGGGCGGACTGGAGCTGTACGAACAGGGCTTCGTCATTCTTGCCGGACGAGAGCGATGCGGAACCGACGAGTACAACCGGCTGATCGTGATGCTTGGCCGCGTCCTGCAGGTCGTCTTCGTTCAGTTTGCGGGCGTCTTCATCCAGCTTCGTTCCCGGATGCGCCGTCAGGATGACGGGAGCCGCACCGGCATTGGCAGGCTGCGCGGCGTGACGCGTATGGTGATGGTTTTTGCCGGTGGCGGCATCCGCACAGGACAACGCTGCGGGGAGCATGACGGACAGGGCCAGAACTGCCGCGCGGCGGGAAAGAATCTGCTGGATCGACATAAGACCTATCATAACACGAAATTGAAGACGGGCATCTGTGAAGGTTCTGATGTCATTCATGACGGAGCGTGACCACGAGCACGTCCCGGTAAGCCGGCTGAGACGGATCGACAGGTTGTACCGCTGTAACGCCGTGATAGACGCGGTGATCGTCCACGATGGCGGCATCGAGCGGATTGATGAGGGTAAAGGAGCCGAGCGGTTCCTTTCGCATGTCGTGGATGGTGGTGACGCCCTGTTCCACGTTGTGCCGGGCAACCATGAGGACCAGAACCCAGTCTACACCGTCGCGGTGCAGGCCCTCAGGTGTGGGGCGTCCTTCATTGCCGGGCCGGGCCTCAATGCGGAACTGATGCACCTCGACATGCCAAGACGGGGGCTTTTCCGTCGGTGGCGTCAGGGCATCCGCGATCGTGCTGATGGTGCGGATTGCGGCTGTCATGGCGGGATGGGATGCCGTCGAATCCGCCACGGCCGGAAACCAGCGTTCAACGCCGCCATTGAGCAGGTTGTAGTCCCGGCTCTGGTAATGGGGCTGATGTTTTTTTCGTGTGATGGTCTCGCCCGAGACGGCGAAGGTCGCATAGCGGCGACGGCGGTAACGGCCGCCATCCGCCATGTAACGGTCAAGGCCCAGATGGTTCCAGCTCTCGGCGAAGCCCTGCCAGTCGGTCAGGCCTTCATGTTCGAGCAGCGGGCGTGTGGTCTGGGCCTGAAGGAAGGCGAACCCTTTTTCCAGCAGGGTGTCTTCGATGCCGGTCAGAACCCTGTCAAAGGGCGGGGAGAGATCGGTGGGGCTCATGAATCCTCGGAACAGGGGACGCAGGGTCTGGGGACACTACGTTCCACATTCCCCCTTTGACAGGGTTCTGAAAAGGGTTTTCAGCTCCCCAGATCAGGTTTGACCGGAGAAAGATGCTCGCGGAGCGTGCTGCAGGCCGTCGGTGTGACGCCCAGAATGCCCGCGAGATGCTGACGGTACAGGCCTTCATGGATCAGGCGCGCGGCCAGACCCGAGAGCAGACCGCCCCCGAAACTGCGCTTGGCGTCCAGCATACCCCAGCCGTTATAGTCCCCGAGGGCCACGACAGCGCCACGATCGTTATAAGCGAACGGGGTGGGGGTCTTGCCGGCGATGATGTCCGGCAGGGCGCGTCCGATATACTGACCCTGCTGGCGTGCGGCCTGTGCCGTGGGGGCAATCGGCGCGGCGTCGATGCGGGAGCAGTCACCGATCGCGAAGACGGACGGGTCCTGCGTGGTCTGAAGCGTCGTGGTGACGCCAAGCTGGCCTGAGCGACCGCGTTCCAGACCTTCGAGAAGGTTCGTGGCATCCGAAGCACGCACGCCAGCTGCCCAGACGCGGAGGCTGGCGGGGATATGTTCGCCGGATTTGAGGCTGAAACCCGTTTCGTCCGCACCGACGACCATGGCTTCGGTTCGCACGGAAATTCCGAGCTTTTCGAGCTGGCGTGCGGCGGCCGAGGAGACGGCTTCAGGGAAGGCCGGAAGGATGCGTGGTCCGGTTTCGATCAGCACGGCGTTCAGCAGGGATTTGCGAACGGCAGGACCCAGACCGCGGGCGTCGTCAATGGACTTGCACAACTCGGCAATGAGCTGCACGCCCGTTGCACCTCCGCCGACAATGCCGACGGAGAGCTTTTCGCCAGCCGCCCGGGCCTTCTGGACCGCTTCGCGGAAGGTTGCGAACAGGGCATCGGCATCGTTCAGGCTGTCAATGAACATGCAGTGATCGACAATGCCGGGAATGCCGAAATCATTCGCGCGCGAGCCGAGGGCCACCACCAGATAGTCGTAGGGCAGCGTGGCGCCGGTATCGAGCGAGACTGTCTTGCTGTCGCGGTTGACCGTCGTGGGGCTGCCCTGGACGAAGGTGAAGCCGAATTTGGCTGCTGTTTCAGTAAAGGGGATGCAGTTGCCCTGATGCTGCATGGTACCTGCAGCGAATTCGTGAAGGGCCGGTTTCCAGTAATGGACGGGGCTGCGATCAACGAGTGTCAGGGAAATATTCTGGTGACGGCCCAGAGCCGCAGCGGCTTCAAGCCCACCGACGCCACCGCCAAGAACAAGCACGCGAGCTGCAGCAGACATGGACATTTTCCTTATATCAGGTGCGAAACGGCACCCGGTTTTGCGAGCGCCTGAAGTGTATCAACAACAGATTTTGCTATCGACAGAGGCGGGGACGCACAAGCCCCGCTCTCGCTGACGTGTTGGATACGTTTAGCTGCGGTAGGAGCCATTGATGTCGATGTAGCCATGCGTCAGATCGCAGGTCCAGACACGGGCCTCGCCGTCACCGAGGCCGAGATCGACGACGATTTCGATTTCCTGACCCTTCATGTGGGCAACCACCGGGGCTTCGTCATAATTCTCGACGACGCCACCTTCTCTGGCGATCCACGTGCCACCGATGGCGACGGAAAGCCGGTCGCGATCTGCTGGTTCGCCGCTTTTTCCAACGGCCATGACCACACGGCCCCAGTTGGCGTCCTCGCCCGCGATGGCGGTTTTTACGAGGGGGGAATTGGCGATGCAGAGCGCGATACGGTGGGCGGAAAGGTTGCTTTCAGCACCCGTGACGCCGATGCGGACGAGCTTTGTTGCCCCTTCGCCATCGCGGACCACCATGAGCGCGAGCTCCAAGAGGAGGTCGTTCAGCGCGAGGGTAAACTCGGCGAGAGCGGGGTCGTTGATGTCGTCGATCTCGGGATTGTCAGCCAGTCCGGTGGCGAACAGCATCAGCATGTCCGATGTGGACGTGTCCGAATCGACGGTGATGGCGTTGAAACTCTGGGAACAGCCCGAGGCCAGCAGGGACTGAAGGATGTTCTGCGGCAGTTTCGCGTCGGTTGCGACATAGGCCAGCATCGTGGCCATGTCGGGAGCGACCATCCCCGAACCCTTGGCGATGCCCTGAATGCGGACGGGCGTTCCGGCAATCGTCACGTCACGGCGTGCGGCCTTGGGGAAGGTGTCCGTCGTCATGATGGCGCGGGCGGCATCGGCCCAGCCGTTTTCGTCCAGCCCGGCCTTGGCGGCGGGGAGGGCCCCGATGATGCGGTCCTGGGGGAGTTTTTCGCCGATCACGCCCGTGGACGCGAGAAAGACGTCCTGCGGGGGGCAGTCCAGAAGCCGTGCGGTGGCGTCAGCGCAATCTGCGCAGGCCTGAATTCCGGCGCGACCGGTAAAGACGTTCGCGTTGCCTGCATTGACGAGCAGGGCGCGGGCATAGGGGGGTGTCAGCGCGGTCCGGCACCAGAGCACCGGGGCGCCGGGGCAGGCGTTTTTGGTGTAGACGCCTGCCGCGACCGTGCCGGGGACGAATTCCGCCAGCATCAGGTCCGTACGGCCCTGATAGCGGATGCCCGCGGCGACGGCGGAAAGCCGCACGCCCGCAATCGTTGCAAGGTCCGGCAGCGGACGAGCGAGCGGAGAGACGGGGAGCGGCTTTGCCATGGTCTTACTTCTTTGCAGGTGCGGCAGCCGGCGCTGCGTCCGGAATGACCTTGCCCTGTGCGTCGTAGTGAACGACCTTCACTTGGGATTCGGCGTTCTGTACGATGTCACGCACCTTGTCGCGGATCAGTTCCTGACGGACCTGGTCGTGGACCTGATCGAATGTCGGAATCGGGGCCGTGCGGGTCGCGAGAACCTGGATCACGTGCCAGCCGTACTGGGTGTGAACAGGGGTCTGGGAGATCGTGTTCGGCTTCATGGCGAAGGCGGCAGCGGAGAAAGCAGGCAGCATGTCGGCCTTCTTGAACCAGCCGAGATCGCCACCATTTGCGCCAGCCGAACCCTTGTCCTTGGAGAGCTGTGCGGCGAGCTTGCCGAAATCAGCACCCTTGTTGAGCTGGGCGATGATGTCCTTGGCCTGCGCTTCGCTGTCCACGAGGATGTGGCGGGCGTGGATCTCTTCTTCCGGCTTCTTGTTCGCATAATGCGTCTGGTAGAAGTCGTGCAGTGTGGAATCGGTGACCAGCGGGCCGACCTTTTCTTCGAGATAGGCGTTCTGCAGAGCGTTTGCGGCAGCGGCGTCCATGGCAGCCTTCACGTCCGGCTTGCGGCTCAGGCCTTCCTTGTCGGCAGCGATCTGAACGGCCTTCTGGTCAACGAGCTGGTTGACGATCAGCGGGATCAGAACGGACGGCTGGATCTGCCGGGCCTGGGGCGGGAGGTTGCCGGCAGCGCGCTGCACGTCACCAAGTGTGATCTTCGAGCCGTTGACGGTCGCGATCAGCATGTCCGGGTTGGCTGCAGGAGCAGGAGCTGCCGCAGGAGCCGTTGCGACCGGAGCGGGAGCAGGGGCGGCGAAAGCCGTCGATGCAGCAACCGATGTGCCGGCCAGGAGGGCTGCGAGAGCGAAAGTGGAGCGGGAAAGCCGCATGTGGGACTACCTCGGATATGACCTGAGAATAAGGATGGCCTGCACCATGACAAAGGCTGGTCCGCCCTGCAAGGGTGCGGTCCGTTACCATTCCTTCACGAGGGTGTCGTATGGGGCACGGGCTGCGGGCTGGATGTGACACTGCGATGACAATGCGGACATTTCCTCAAGGTTCTCTGCGGCCTCTCCATTGACCCTACGCGGCCCCGGTCCTATTTCCAGCAGACGTGAAAATCCTGACGGCACGGTGTGCGGGTCTTTCCGCTTCTGGAAAGATCTGGCGTTCCGGGCCATCGGCATCTCAAGGTTCAGCATGTTCGCACGCCTCGCCCGCGCCCTTTTCGGTTCTGCCAACGATCGCACGCTCAAGGCGTATCAGCGCCGTGTGCCCGAGATCAATGCACTGGAGCCTGCGGTCCAGGCTCTCTCTGACGAGCAGCTCCGACAGAAAACGGTCGAGTTCAGGGAGCGGCTTGAGAAAGGCGAAACCCTTGATGGCCTGCTGGCGGAAGCCTTTGCGGTCTGCCGCGAGGCGTCGCGCCGCGTTCTGGGCAAGCGTCATTTCGATGTGCAGCTCATTGGCGGCATGGTCCTGCATGGCGGTCGGATCGCGGAAATGCGGACGGGCGAGGGCAAGACCCTTGTGGCAACACTTGCGGTCTATCTGAACGCGCTGAGCGGCAAGGGTGTGCATGTCGTTACGGTCAATGATTATCTCGCGCGCCGTGATGCCGAGGAAATGTCTGTTCTGTACAGCTTCCTCGGGCTGACGACGGGTGTGATCATCCCGAACCTGTCCGATGGTGAGCGTCGCGAGGCCTATGCGGCGGACATCACCTACGGCACGAACAACGAGTTCGGCTTCGACTATCTGCGCGACAATATGAAATATTCGCTCGCCGATATGGTGCAGCGTCCGTTTAACCATGCGATCGTGGATGAGGTGGACAGCATCCTGATCGACGAGGCGCGGACGCCGCTCATCATTTCCGGTCCGGCGGATGACAGCTCCGACCTGTATCGCTCTGTCGATGATGTGGTCGTGAAGCTCGTTGAAGAGCCTGACGTCTACGACAAGGACGAGAAGCTGCGTTCGGTCACGCTGACCGAAGAAGGGTCGCACCGTGTCGAAGAGCTTCTGGCGCAGGCCGGGGTGCTTCAGGAAGGCGGCCTTTACGACATTCACAACGTGGCGGTGGTTCATCACGTCCAGCAGTCCCTGCGGGCGCATACGCTGTTCACACGCGACGTGGATTACATCGTCCGTGAGGGCAAGGTCGTCATCATCGACGAATTCACCGGTCGTATGATGGACGGGCGCCGCTATTCGGACGGTCTGCATCAGGCGCTGGAAGCCAAGGAGCATGTGGAGATCCAGCAGGAGAACCAGACGCTCGCCTCCATCACGTTCCAGAACTATTTCCGCCTCTACCCGAAGCTTTCGGGCATGACCGGTACGGCCATGACCGAGGCCGACGAGTTCGCGGAAATCTATCATCTCGACGTGGTGGAAATCCCGACGAACCTGCCGGTGCAGCGGATCGACACGGATGACGAGGTCTATCTGACGGCAGCGGAAAAATTCAATGCCGTGGCCGATCTGATCCGCGATATCCACAAGACGGGCCAGCCCATTCTCGTGGGCACGACGTCCATCGAGAAGAGCGAATACCTCTCCCATATCCTCACGCAGCGCGGCATTCCGCATAACGTGCTCAATGCCCGGCAGCATGAGAAGGAAGCCATCATCGTTGCCCAGGCGGGTGCGCCGGGTGCGATCACGATTGCGACCAACATGGCCGGTCGCGGAACCGACATCAAACTGGGTGGCAATATCGAGATGCTGGTGAAGGCCAGTATCGAGCATGTTGAAGACGAAGCACAGCGTACGGCTGTCGAGCAGGATATCCGGGAGAGCATCGAGGAGCATCACGAAGAGGTTCACAAGGCGGGTGGTCTGTATGTGATCGGCACCGAACGCCATGAGAGCCGCCGTGTGGACAACCAGCTTCGAGGCCGTTCGGGTCGTCAGGGCGATCCGGGCAACTCGCGCTTCTTCCTGTCGCTTGAAGATGACCTGATCCGCATTTTCGCCAGCGACCGCATGGGCGCGATGATGCAGAAGATGGGCCTCAAGGAAGGCGAGGCGATTGTTCATCCCTGGCTGAACAAGGCTCTGGAAAAGGCGCAGAAGCGGGTTGAAGCGCGCAATTTCGACATGCGCAAGAACACGCTTAAATATGACGACGTCATGAATGACCAGCGCAAAGAGGTTTATGCCCAGCGCCGCGAATACATGGCGACGGAAGATCTGTCGGGTGTGATCGCCGAACTGCGCGAACATACGATCGAGGATCTGGTGCACGCCCATATTCCCGAAAAATCCTTTGCCGAGGCCTGGGATACGGAAGGGCTGGCGAAAGACGTCTCCCGCATTCTGAACCTGGATCTGCCGATCGCGGACTGGGCGAAGGAAGACGGTATGGATTCCGAAGGCGTGATCGAGCGCATTCAGGCCGAAGCCGCGAAGGCGCAGGCAGCGCGGACGGCTAATATGGGCCCCGAGTTGATGCGCCTGATCGAAAAACAGGTCGTGCTCACGACATTCGATGCGGTCTGGAAAGAGCATCTGCATGGGCTGGACCAGCTCCGTCAGGGCATTGGTCTGCGGGCTTACGGGCAGCGTGATCCGCTGAACGAGTACAAGCAGGAAGCCTTCCAGATGTTCACGGCGATGCTTGACGACATGCGGGTCCGCGTAACGGAGACGATGTGCCGCATTCAGGCCGTGTCCGAGCCGCCGCCGTTCCCGGTCATCAACACCGAGGCGTCCGGCCCGTCCGAAGAGCCTGCTGGCCTGTTCGCGCAGGGCACGACGGGTTCGGAAATTCCGGCATCCCTGCCTGTCCGGGAGCCGATGACGGTCTTTCCGTCCGCGGCGCCGATGTCACGTCCGCAGCCCGTGCCGGTTGGGGAAGAGCCTGATGCGGCGACGCTTCAGCGCTGGTATGCGGAGACGCCGCGAAACGCCCTTTGCCCGTGTGGATCGGGTCTGAAGTTCAAACACTGTCATGGCAGGCTCGCCTGAGCCTCTGACGCGACGATAGAGGAAGGAGCGACCGATGGCCGGTCATTCACAGTTCAAGAACATCATGCACCGCAAGGGTGCGCAGGATGCCAAGCGGGCCAAGCAGTTCGCCAAGGTGCTGCGTGAAATTACGGTTGCGGTGCGCTCGGGTCTGCCCGAAGCCGCCTCCAACCCCCGTCTGCGTGCGGCGCTGTCCATGGCGCGTGAAGTCAACATGCCCAAGGACAATGTCGAGCGCGCCATCAAGAAGGCGTCTGGCACCGCAGGTGGCGATGATTACGTCGAAGTCCGTTACGAGGGCTACGGCCCCGCGGGTGTTGCGATCATCGTTGAAGGGCTGACGGACAACCGCAACCGGACGGCCGGCGAAGTGCGCGCGGCGTTTTCCAAGCATGGCGGTTCGATGGGTGAGACGAACTCGGTCTCGTTCATGTTCCAGCGCCTGGGCGTCATCAGCTATCCGCTGGATGTGGCCTCGGAAGACGAAATGCTGGAAGCCGCGATTGAGGCCGGTGCGGATAATGCCGTCACTACCGAAGACGGTCATGAAGTCACCTGCGAGATGGAAAATTTCTTCGCTGTCCGCGATGCGCTTGAAAGCCGTTTCGGTGAGCCGAAGTCTTCCAAGCTCGACTGGCGTCCGGAAAACAGCGTGACGCTGGATGAGGACAAGGCGCGTTCGGTCATGAAGCTGATCGACGTGCTGGAAGACAATGACGACGTTCAGGCCGTCTACGCCAATTTCGACATTCCTGACGACGTGGCCGAGGCGCTGGCTGCTTGATCCGCCTGATGGGCATTGACCCCGGCCTGCGCTTCATGGGCTGGGGCATCATCGACGTGGACGGTAATCACCTGAAACATGTGGCTTCGGGGGTCATCGGGACCGATGGGTCCGAATCCGTGCCGCTTCGCCTGTGTGAGCTGCATGGCGCGCTTAAAAAGCTGATCCGCGAATACGCACCCGCCGAGGCGGCTGTTGAGGAGACCTACGTGAACCGTAACGGCTCCTCAACGCTCAAGCTCGGCTATGCGCGTGGGGTGGCTCTGCTGACGCCGGCCTATGAAGGGCTTCCGGTTGCGGAATACGGGGCGATGACGGTCAAGAAGTCCGTGGTCGGAACCGGGTCTGCAACCAAGGAACAGGTGACGATGATGGTGAAGCGGCTGCTGCCGGGCGCCGAGATCCGCAAGGCCGATGCATCCGATGCGCTGGCCGTTGCAATCTGTCATGCCCATCACCGCGCGAGTGCGGCGCATGTCGTGGCTGGGAAGCGCATGGCATGATCGGGCAACTGACCGGACTCGTCGGACAGATCGAGGGCGAGCGCTGCATCGTTGACGTCAATGGCGTGGGATATGTGGTTTCGGCCTCGACCCGCACACTGGCGGCACTGCCTCAGCCACCTTCCGTGGCACGCGTGCTGATCGAGACGATCGTGCGCGAGGATGCCATCCAGCTTTTCGGCTTTGCGACCACGGATGAGCGGGACTGGTTCCGTCTGCTGACGACCGTGCAGGGCGTGGGCGCGAAAGTGGCGCTGGCGATCCTCTCGGCGAACAGTCCGGGCGAATTGTTGCTGGCGATCAATGCTGGAGACAAAGGCTCACTGACGCGGGCTGCGGGCGTGGGGCCGCGTCTGGCGGATCGTATTCTGAGCGAATTGCGCAACAAGGTTGCGAAAATGCCGGGCGGGGGCGGGACCGTATCCGCACCCGGGATTGTCTCTGGGCCGAGTGTCGAGAACGATGCGCTGCTGGCGCTGGCGGGGCTCGGGTTCCGCCGGGCCGAGGCGTGGCCTGTTCTGAGCAAGGTACTGGCCGAGAACGAGGATGCGACGCTTGATCTGGCAATTCGTCTGAGCCTGAAGGATCTCGCGCGATGAGTGACACCTACCGCGAAACCGATCCGGCCCGTCAGCCTGAGGATACGGGCGAGGGCAGTCTGCGGCCTGAAACGCTTGCGGACTTTACGGGCCAGAAAGCCAGCCGCGAAAATCTTGCCATCTTCATCGAGGCTGCACGGGCACGTGGAGAGGCGCTGGATCATGTATTGCTGCACGGACCGCCGGGCCTGGGCAAGACGACGCTGGCGCAGATCGTTGCGCGGGAACTGGGTGTGGGATTCCGGGCAACATCCGGGCCGGTCATCCAGCGGGCGGGCGATCTGGCGGCGATCCTGACGAATCTCCAGCCACGTGACGTGCTGTTCATTGACGAAATCCATCGTCTTCAGCCGGCGATCGAGGAGGTCCTCTATCCGGCGATGGAAGATTTCCAGCTCGATCTGATTATCGGCGAAGGCCCGGCTGCGCGGTCCGTACGGATTGATCTGGCGCCGTTCACGCTTGTGGCCGCGACCACGCGTGCGGGATTGCTGGCAACCCCTTTGCGGGACCGGTTCGGAATTCCGCTGCGGCTGGTATTCTATACGCCGGAAGAACTGCGGGCGATCGTCTCGCGCGGGGCTCTGAAGCTCGGGATGCGTCTGACGGACGATGGGGCAGAAGAAATCGCCCGTCGTTCGCGCGGCACGCCTCGGATTGCGGGGCGTCTGCTGCGCCGCGTGCGGGATTTTGCGCTGGTCTCGAAGCATGCGGTCGTGGACCGTGCGCTGGCCGATGCTGCTCTGGGGCGGCTTGAAGTTGACGAGCGAGGCCTGGATGCAATGGACCGGCGCTATCTGAAGCGGATTGCCGAACATCATCATGGCGGCCCGGTGGGCGTGGAAACGCTGGCGGCAGGGCTTGCCGAAGCGCGCGATACGCTGGAAGACGTGATCGAGCCTTACCTGATCCAGGAAGGGCTTGTTCTCAGAACGGCGCGTGGGCGGATGCTGGGTGAGGCCGGATGGCGTCATCTGGGTCTGAACCCGCCCGCGAGCCAGGTGGACCTGCTTTCCACGCTGGAGCAGGACGATTCCGCGCCCTGAAAGTCCCTGAACACGGTTCGCGGGATGGGCGCACCATGACTGGAGAGACAGTATGGCCACGCACAAGATCAGGTTCCGGGTTTACTACGAAGACACCGATGCGGGCGGCATCGTTTATCACGCACGCTATCTGGGCTTTGCCGAGCGTGCGCGGAGCGAGGCGATGCGGGATGCGGACGCGTCCGTGACGGAGCTTCTGAACGATTTCGGCTTGGTCTTCGTCGTGCGTCAGGCGGCGATCCGGTATCGCTCGCCACTCCGACTCGATGACGAGATGGAAATCGAGACGGCCTTGGACGCCATGACGCCGACGCGGCTGAAACTTTGTCAGACTGTCCGGAATTATTCCGGGGGTGGCGAAACAGCTACGGTTATCGACGTGGAACTGGCCTGTCTGAGTGCCGTTGACATGAAACCTGCCAAAATTCCGCCTCGCTGGCGTGATGCAGTGAGAAAACTGGAGGCAGGAGAGGTCTGACCCACTTTCCTGTTTCCGCGTGAAGTGCAATGGAGAGTCCTGACCCGCAAGGGACAGGATCTGTACAGGAGAGAACAGTGGATCATGAGGTAAGTTCGAGTGCGCTTGGGGCGGTCGGTGCGACCGGTCTTTCGCCTCTGGACCTGTTCCTGCACGCCTCCATCGTTGTAAAGCTGGTGATGCTGGGTCTGCTGCTGTGCAGCGCCGGCGTATGGGCGATCATTGCGGAAAAAATCATTCTCATCCGTCGCGTCAACCGCGAGGCGACGGAATTCGAGGACCGTTTCTGGTCGGGCGGATCGCTCGACGATCTCTACGAATCCGACGGTGCGCGCCCGACACATCCGATGGCGGCCGTATTCGGCGCAGCCATGGGCGAATGGCGCCGTTCCGCCCGGATCGGCGGCATCGACCTGTCGCGGGGTGGCGTGCGCGAGCGCGTGGACCGCGCCATCGACATCACCGTCATGCGTGAGAACGACCGCCTGACGCGCCGCCTGATCTTCCTGGCGACGATCGGCCCGGTGGCACCGTTTGTCGGCCTTTTTGGAACGGTCTGGGGCATCATGCATTCCTTCGCGTCCATCGCGCAGATGCACAACACGAACCTTTCCGTTGTGGCGCCGGGTATTTCCGAAGCCCTGTTCGCAACGGCCATTGGTCTCGTGACCGCCATTCCGGCCTATATCGCCTATAACGGCCTGAGCAACTCGTTCGAGAAGTTCACGGACCGCATGGAAGCCTTCGGCACCGAGTTCGCGGCCATCCTGTCGCGTCAGTCCGAGGAACGTGCGGACGATACGACCGGCGGGAAGGCCTGAACCATGGGGATGTCTGCGGGAGGACGGGCTGGAGGAGGCGGACGCCGCAAGCGTCGGCCCGCCTCGGAAATCAACGTAACGCCACTGGTGGACGTCATGCTGGTGCTGCTCATCATTTTCATGGTGACGGCGCCGATGCTGACCAGTGGCGTCAATGTGGATCTGCCGAAAACGGATGCCAGCCCGGTCAATTCGGATTCCAAGCCGATTACCGTGTCTCTGCGGACGGATGGCTCGCTTTATCTGGGCGACCAGCAGGTCACGTCCGATCAATTGATTGACCAGCTCAAGGCGCAGTCGCAGAACGATCCGACCCACCGCATCTTTGTTCGTGCCGATGCCCATATCGACTATGGACAGGTGATGCAGGTCATGGGGCAGATCACGTCGGGCGGCTTCACGCATGTTGCGCTTCTCGCGCAGCAGCCCCAGAGCGGCCAGTAAGAGGCGCCTGCCGTGGTCCGTCCACGCCGCTCTGACAACAGGCGCTTTCGTCATGCGCTTTACGGATCAGCCGCCATTCATCTGGGGCTGATCGCGTATCTGATTGTTCAAATTCCGCCGGAAAAACCGCCCGAACCGCCTGAGCCACCGACGGTGCAGATGGAATTCGAGCAGGCTGGTCCGCCGACTCACCCGGTCAAGGCCGATCATCCGGCCCCTGCGCCCGCTCCGGCCCCTGCACCCGTGAAGAACGAGGCCCCTCCGTCTCCGACGCCGCCTCTGAAGGCGCCGACGGAAGAGCCGCCTCCGCCGCCGCCGCCACCCCAGCCTGTGCCGCCTCCGCCGGAGACGCCGCCGCAGAAGCTGCCGGACATCAAGCTTCCGCCGAAAATGACGGATGAGTCCCCGCAGCCTGTGCCGGCATCACCGCCCACCCCGTCACCGCCGTCGAAATCGACGATGGTCGCGCCGCCGAGCCCGCAGACACAGAAAGCCGACAAGCTGCCCGATATGCCGAAGTTCTCGCATATGACGCAGCCGAATGCGGCAAAGAAGACGGAAGCGGACAGTCATTCGCTGCTGGCGACGCTGGATAATTTCCGCGCCGACCAGAAGCAGACCCATGCGCCGGCCGCAAAGGCCAATCCGCCCCAGGGGGGTGCGCCGAACGGGGGTGGTGTGCCGAATGGTGACATCACTAAGTCGCTGTCCATGGCGGATCAGAAAGCCATCGGCGGTTCTGTGCGCCGTTGCTACACCGAAGATACCGAGGCACGGAACTATGCGAGCTTTGTTGCGCATATGGTCGTGACCGTCGATGCGACCGGTGAGGCGCGGATTGTCAAATTTGCGCCTGATACGGCTGCGAAAATGGCTTCCGACCCGTCTTACCGCGTTCTGGCGGAGCGGGCGCGGGATGCGGTGCTGAGCCCCACCTGTGCCCATCTGCCCATTCCCTCCAAGATGCTTGGTCAGACGCATGAGTTGCGTTTTGTCTTCAGGCCGTAATCCACGAGGAAGTCTCATGTCCTTCATTCCCGATACCGACGCCGAGGCCCTGAGCGCGCTGTTTTCGCGCCGCTCCGTTCTGGGAGCCACTGCTGCTGGTGGTCTCCTGGCAACGCCTCTGGCGGCTTTTGCGCAGTCTGCTGGGGCTTCTGGCCCCGGCGAAGCTGAAATTACCGTCGATCAGGCCCGTCAGGAGCCGATCCCCATTGTCATCCCGAATTTCGGGGCGGGTATGGGTGAGCAGATTTCCGGTGTCATCACGTCCGATCTGAACGGCACCGGCCTGTTCAAGGTCATGAGCGGCAACGTGCCGCCGGGCTCTACACCGGATTTCAGCGCGCTCAAGGCACAGGGAGCCCGTGCTGCCGTGGCCGGTCAGGCTATCGGTTCAGGCAGCGTGCGCGTCGAGATGCGTCTATGGGATGTGCTTTCCGGCCAGCAGCTTCAGGGCACGGCCTATACGGCTTCGACGTCCAACTGGCGCCGGATCGCGCATATCATTGCGGATGTGATCTATGAGCGGATGCTGGGCGAGAAAGGTTATTTCGATACCCGTATCGCCTATATCGCCCGCACCGGCCCGCGCCATCACCAGATCACGCGTCTGGCCCTGATGGATCAGGATGGCGCCAACGAGCGGATGCTGACGAATGGTGAGTGGCTGACGCTGACGCCGCGCTTCAACCCGGTGCGCGACCAGATTGCGTTCATGTCCTACGCCAACAACCGTCCGCGCGTGTATCTGTTCGATCTGGCGTCCGGTCGTCAGCAGATTTTGGGTGAGTTCGCGGGCATTTCTTTTGCGCCGCGCTTTTCGCCGACCGGTGGCTCTGTCGTGCTGTCCGCCACGCGTGGCAGCGGGTCGGACATTTTCGTGGTCGATCTGGCCTCGCGTGCGAAGCGGCAGATCACCAATTCCAATGGCGCAATCGACACCAGCCCGTGCTTCAGCCCGGATGGCAGCCAGATCGTGTTCAACTCGGATCGTGGTGGCAGCCCGCAGCTCTATATCATGAGTGCGTCGGGTGGTCCGGCGAAGCGGATTTCCTATGGCACCGGCCAGTATGGTTCGCCGGTCTGGTCCCCGCGTGGAGATCTGATCGCCTTTACCCGTATCGGCGGCGGAGGCTTTTCGCTCGGTGTGATGAACCCCGATGGCAGCGGTGAGCGTATCCTGACGCAGGGCTTCACAGTCGATAGCGCGACTTTCTGCCCCAATGGCCGTGTGCTGGCGTTCTGCCGCCAGAGTGCCGCAGGTGCGGGCGGCGCGGGCTTCGCATCGGGGATCGGGACGATCGACATTACGGGCTTTAACGAGCGTCCGATCCGGACTTCGACGGGTGCGTCTGATCCAGCCTGGTCGCCGCGCAACGGCTAAGGTTACTGTTCCGTGCTTCCGGTCCGGGAGCACGGATTTGCAAAAGGGCGGGGAACCCTTTTTCCTGTGAGGCGTCGCAAGGACTGCTTGAACAGGAGAATTCCCCATGTCCCTTCAGGAGACACGGCAGTGGCGTCCGCTGCTGCATTATGCCCCGGCCCGGAACTGGATGAATGATCCGAACGGGCCGATCCTGATTGATGGTGTGTATCACCTCTTTTACCAGCACAATCCGGTCGAGCCCGTTATGGGCTATATTTCCTGGGGCCATGCCACCAGCCGTGATCTGCTGCACTGGCAGGAAGAACCAATTGCGCTGCCGTCCACACCGCAGGAGCAAATATATTCCGGCACGGTCATTTATGACCGGGACAATCGGAGCGGGCTTGGGACGGCCCAAAATCCTCCGCTTCTGGCACTTTACACCAGCGTGTTCCGCGACATGCCGGGCGAGCAGGAAGACGGCACCCAGGCGGTTTCGGTTGCGGTCAGTCTGGATCGGGGAGCGCACTGGACCCGCTACGCTCACAACCCGGTTCTGACGCTCGATCCGGTGTCCCGGAATTTCCGGGACCCGGCACTGTGCTGGTATGAAGAGGGCGGATACTGGGTGTTGACGGCGGTCGAGGCCGAACAGCAGGTGGTCAAGCTCTTCCGCTCCACCGATTTTCTGCACTGGGAATTCCTCAGTGACTTTCGCCCGCCCGGCTATCATACGCCGGAAATGCTGTGGGAAGTGCCGGTTCTGGCGCGGCTCCCGATTGAGGGCGAGGCAGGGCGCTCTGGATGGGTGATGATCGTCAGCGTCAATCCTGGTGGTCTGACTGGCGGATCGGGGACGTTCTATTACGTGGGAGATTTCGACGGCACCGTCTTTACGCCCGAAGAGCATCCGGCCGCCACAGATGATCCGTGGCAGTATCGCTGGATGGATTATGGACCGGACAATTATGCGATTGTCTGCTTCGCCGGAACCGCCACGCCCGTCAGCATCGGTTGGATGGGCAACTGGAACTACGCCAACCAGACTCCGACGGCTCCCTGGCGCGGGCAGATGACGCTTCCGGCGCATCTGTCTCTTGCGCGGCAGGGGGATGGCTCGCTTTTGATGAAGCAGAAGCCCGTCAGTCTTGGCGCTCCGATCGAAGTCTTTGCTGCCAGTGAAATCCGTCCGGAAGTGGGAACGCCCTGGAGGCTTCCGGACAGCGTTGCGGACTGTACGGATTTCGCGGATGCGGTTCTTGATCTCCAGCTGGTTATTGATCCTGCAGGGGACGTGGTGGTGCTGACCGTGGCGGCGACGGAGGATGGCAGGTTCGGAACCGAGATCCTCTACGATCCTGCGCGGCAGGAACTGGTCGTGGATCGCAGTCGGTCAGGCGTTGCCGTGCCGAATGCGGCCTTCACGACACGGCATGTGGCGCCTCTCTCCCCGCAGGACGGATCTGTTTGTCTGCGGGTCATTGTGGACCGGAGTTCGGTCGAGATTTTCGCTGCTGACGGACTCGTCAGGATGACGGAGGTGGTCTTTCCCCTTTCTCATGCCACGACTGTAACGCTGGGCAGCTACGCAGGCAGCGCATGTTTCAGGAGCGTGAAAGCCCGCTGGTTTCGATGATGTGGCAGAATTCTGCCACATTTCTCAGAATAGCTGTGACATTTATGCCGAAATTTCTGGTTCCGAATATGAATCGAACTTTTCACATTTAACCGGCGTTAACACGACACTTGACCGGTGATTCGAGTCATGAGTATGGGCGCTTATGGCCACTGATTTTCAGGGTCGGCATGCAGGGATCGGAACCGATTCCTGTCTGTTCCGAACAGGAAAGAGGTGGTCCGGAATAACGCGGCATTTTCCGCATTCGGTTCCCGCTGTGGGGCCGTTCTCAGGATTGAGACACATGAAGTTCAAGGTATTTGGCGCGCTTGGTCTGGCGCTTGTTCTCGCAGCCTGTTCCAACGGCAACACCAACAAGGGTGACAGCAACGGCGCAGGCGCCGTCGCTCAGGAAGCTGGCCCGACGCCCGGCAGCGAAGCCGATCTGGTTGCCAATGTCGGCGACCGCGTCTTCTACGAGCTGAACCAGTCGCAGCTCTCTGAAGAAGCCCGCGCTACGCTGGACAAGCAGGCTGCATGGCTCGCCAAGTATCCGCAGGTCAGCATCCAGGTTGCTGGCAACTGCGATGACCGCGGCACGGAAGAGTACAACATTGCTCTCGGCCAGCGTCGTGCAAACGCAGCCCGTGACTATTTGGTCGCCAAAGGCGTGAGCGCTTCGCGCATCACCACGATCTCCTACGGCAAGGACCGTCCGACCGCCGATGGCGACGACGAGCAGGCCTGGGCACAGAACCGTAACGCCATCACGTCTGTTCGCTGAACCGACGTTTCAGGCCTGACGGACTGGGATGATGAGCGGCCGGGGGGATTATCCCCCGGCCGTTTCTGTTTTATGACTGGGCCATGTTGCGCGCATGACCCGCCTGCGTGCCCGTGAGTGCGAGTTTGTCTCAGGAGATCCGTTATGGTGCTGTCCCGTTCCCTGCGTGCCGTCTTTCTGAGCACGGCTTTTTCCGTCCTGTCGCCCGTCCTTCCGGCTGTGGCGCAGGATGCGCCGGATAGCGGAGAAATTTCCTCACGCGAGGCGATTGCTTTGCAGGATCAGATTGCTTCCCTGCGTCAGCAGCTCTCACAGGTTCAGAATGGCGGTGGCCTGAGTGCCCCCAGTGCGACGGCAGCGGCTCCGGTTGCGGCAGGTGACGGCAACCTGACGGCGCAGCTTCTGGAACGCGTTTCGGCTCTGGAAGAACAGAACCGCCAGATGCGTGGCGAACTGGATCAGCTCAGCAATTCCGTCCGTGACAATCAGGCCAATGTGTCCAAGCAGATTTCGGATATGCAGTTTGCCTCCCAGAGCGGTGGGGGTGCGGCTTCGGCACCTCCCTCTGCTCCTGCATCTGCAAAGGCTCCGGCCGCTGCCGAGGATAAGGCTTCTGCCGCTACTCCGGACACTGCCGAGCAGCCAAAGACCGCTCTGGATGCGCTGAAGGTCGGCAATGCGTCCCTCAGATCCGGGAACTACACCGATGCGGAGAGCAATGCGCGTTTTGCTGTGAAAACTGCCCATAGCGTATCCGGCAAAGTGGATGCCCAGTTTCTTCTGGCGCAGTCTCTGGCAGGGCAGAAGCAGTATCGTCAGTCTGCGGTCGCGTATTATGACGCCTACACGAAGGCTCCGAAGTCCCAGAAAGCTCAGGATTCCCTTCTGGGCGTTGCGGCTTCGATGCTGGCGCTGGGTGACAAGAGTTCGGCGTGTCAGGCTCTGGACAAGCTGAAATCGGAATTCCCAACCCCTGCGCCGCGGGTAAAGACCGCCGAGACCACGTTCCGGAGCCGTGCGGCCTGTCACTGAACGTCGCACCGCAGAAAATCGGGGTCGCCCATCCTGTTGGGGAATGTGAATTCCGTGACCTGATGTCTGGCCTCGGCTCCTGGCCTCCGGACACCGCAGACGCGCCGGTTGCTCTCGCCGTTTCGGGAGGCGCTGACTCCATGGCGCTCGCGTTTCTGGCGCGGCGCTGGCGACGTAATGTCGTGGCATTCGTGGTGGATCACGCCCTGCGGCCTGAGTCGGCTGACGAAGCCCGGCTGACGGTTGAACGGCTTGCCGTCATGGATGTGACAGCCCGCCTCCTGATGCTTGCCCCCTTCCCGAAAGGCCGATTGCAGGAACGGGCGCGACACGCCCGGTTCGAGGCGCTGGAAGCCGCCTGCGTGGCATCAGGGTGCCTGGATCTGCTTGTTGCGCATCATGCAGGCGATCAGGACGAAACCATCTGGATGCGAAGCCTGCGTGCGAGTGGACCTCTGGGGCTGGGTGGTATTCAGCCTAGTGCTGTGCGGGGGCGCATCAGGCTGCTGCGTCCGCTCCTGCGCCTCGATCCCGCGCGTCTGAGGCTGACTTTGAAAGTCGCCGGTCTGCCATGGATCGAAGATCCATCGAACGCCAACCGGCGGTTCGAGCGGGTACGCTGGCGTCAGGACCTGACGCCTGAGCAGAGACTGGATGCCCACGCCCTGCATCTCACGGCCCGGCAGGAGCGCCAGAATCTGGAAGCAGAACTGGCCGAAAATCTTGCATCCCATGCAGTCTGGCATCCTGAGGGATGGGTTTTCCTGAAGCGGGCCGGGATGAACGAAGAGACCCTGTCGGTTCTGATCCGGCTGGTTTCGGGAAATGCCTACCGTCCGGCGAAGGAGGCTGCGCGTCTTCTGCTGAAAAAAGGATGTGGCACTCTGTCCGGAGTGCGTGTTCAGCCGGCTGGCCGGTTTGGCGAGGGGGTGATCCTGGTGCGGGAAGAGAGAGCTCTTGGTGCGCCGGTTGCGGCACGAAAGGGGTGTGTCTGGGACGGGCGCTGGCGTTTTCTGACGCAGGAGGTTCAGGAAGGCAGTGTAATCGGGCCACTTCAGGATGCAGTTCATGGACTGGATCTGCGGAGGCTGGGTCTTCCCTATGCCGCCGCCCGCTGTCTTCCGGGCGTGTGGTATGAAGGGCGGCTGATTTTGTCGCCGCAGATAGGGCAAATGCCGGGCACAGCCGATTTTGTCTGGGCCGCCACAGTCCCTGCGACGGGAGAAAATCATCTCATGACGTAAAAAGCGCCTCAAAAACGCAAGAAATGCGTTTTCCTGCCCTTGATGGGGTAGGATCGTGGACGCGGAGGCTTATGTTATGGAGTCAACGCAGAATGTGACCGGTCGGCCAGTTGTGACGGGTGATCCCCTACTGCATCTGACGGAACAGTCTGAAGGACGACAGAGAGCGAGATGAACAATTTAGGCCGTAACGTCGCGATCTGGGCGGTCATCATCGTGGTCGGAATGGCAGTGCTGACAGCCTTCCAGCCCGGTGGCGGACAGCATGCAGCCCAGCAGATCGCCTATTCCGATTTCATTCATGACGTGGACCAGCATCAGGTCCGTTCCGTTGTGATCCAGGAGCAGAATGTCTCCGGGACCCTGACGAACGGGACGTCTTTCGAGACCTATGCGCCACTTGATCCGAGTCTTCCGGGCCGCCTGACCTCTGCCGGCGTCGAAGTGACTGCCAAGCCGATGGACAGCGGAGAAAGCCCGATTCTGCGTTATGCGAGCGCCTATCTTCCGGTTCTGCTTCTGGTCGGACTGTGCTTCATGGTCTTCCGTCAGATGCAGGGCGGTGGTGGCCGGGCCATGGGCTTTGGCAAATCCCGCGCCAAGCTGCTGACCGAAAAGACTGGTCGTGTGACGTTTGAAGACGTTGCCGGCATCGACGAAGCGAAATCCGAGCTTCAGGAAATCGTCGAATTCCTTCGCGATCCGCAGAAATTCACCCGTCTGGGCGGCAAGATCCCCAAGGGTGCTCTTCTGGTCGGACCTCCGGGTACGGGTAAGACGCTTCTGGCGCGCGCTATTGCGGGCGAAGCCAACGTTCCGTTCTTCACGATTTCCGGTTCGGACTTTGTGGAAATGTTTGTCGGCGTCGGTGCGTCCCGTGTGCGTGACATGTTCGAACAGGGTAAGAAGTCTGCACCTTGCATCATCTTCATCGACGAAATCGACGCTGTGGGCCGCCATCGTGGTGCGGGCCTCGGGGGCGGTAACGACGAGCGTGAGCAGACCCTCAACCAGATGCTGGTCGAGATGGACGGTTTCGAGAGCAATGAAGGCGTGATCCTGATTGCTGCGACCAACCGTCCGGACGTTCTGGATCCGGCTCTGCTGCGTCCGGGTCGCTTCGACCGTCAGGTTGTGGTGCCGAACCCCGATGTGGCCGGTCGTGAAAAAATCCTGCGCGTCCACATGAAGAAAGTGCCCCTGTCTTCAGATGTGGACCCGAAGGTCATTGCGCGTGGAACACCGGGCTTTTCGGGTGCGGATCTGTCCAATCTCGTGAACGAAGGTGCGCTGATGGCGGCGCGTCAGGGTCGCCGAACAGTTGGTATGGCACAGTTCGAGGAAGCTAAGGACAAGGTCATGATGGGGGCGGAACGCCGTTCCATGGTTATGACCGAAGACGAAAAGCGCTCAACCGCCTATCACGAATCTGGACATGCCATCTGCGCGATCTTCACCCCTGGTAGTGATCCGATCCACAAGGCAACCATTGTGCCGCGTGGTCGGGCCTTGGGTCTGGTCATGACCCTGCCGGAGAAGGACAATATTTCTTACAGTCGCAAGTGGTGCCTGGCCCGTCTGGTTATCGCCATGGGTGGCCGTGTTGCTGAAGAAATCATTTTCGGACGTGAGGAAGTCAGCGCAGGCGCATCGGGCGACATCAAGAGTGCGACGGATCTCGCGCGCCGCATGGTCACCGAATGGGGCATGAGCGACACGCTTGGTATGATCGCCTATGGGGATAACGGACAGGAGGTGTTCCTGGGTCACTCCGTGACGCAGAACAAAAACATTTCTGAAGAAACCGCCCGTGAGATCGACAAGGAAGTCAAGGCTCTGATCGATACGGCGTATAAGCAGGCCCATGATCTGCTGACGACGCGTCTTGATGATCTGCATCGCCTGACCGCGGCTCTTCTGGAATATGAGACGCTGACGGGTGACGATGTCGGTCGCATCATGCGCGGTGAAGCCATCGAGCGGACGGCGGATGACGAACAGATGCCTGACAACCGTCGTGCTTCTGTTCCGACCACACGTCCCGGCGCGTTTGATCCGGCGCCTCAGGCGGGCTAATCAGGCAGCCAATCGCACCAACGGGCGCGTCATCGAGGAGATTATCCCCGTTGCCGCGCCTTTTTTATTTCTGGCAGACAGGCAGGATTTTTCATTATGGCCACCAAGAGGTCTCTGTTCGGTACTGACGGCATCCGTGGAACGGCCAATACCGCGCCCATGACGGTTGAGATCGCGCAGAGACTGGGGCAGGCGGCCGGCCTGTATTTCATGCGCAGCCAGAATCGCCGGCACAGCGTTGTTTTGGGCAAGGACACGCGTCTTTCCGGCTATATGCTGGAATGTGCTCTGGTTGCAGGTTTTCTCTCGGCCGGGATGGACGTCATTCTGGTCGGTCCGCTGCCCACTCCTGCCATTGCCATGCTGACACGTTCTCTCCGGGCCGATCTTGGGGTCATGGTCTCAGCGTCCCATAATCCCTTCACCGACAATGGCATCAAGCTGTTTGGGCCGGACGGTTTCAAGCTGTCGGACGAGGTTGAAGGCGAAATCGAGGACCTGATGGCTCAGGATCTTTCGGCCCGGTTGGCTTCGCCCGAACGGATTGGGCGCGCTTCACGTCTGACGGATGCGGCTGGTCGTTATATCGAGAATGCAAAGGCGTCTTTCCCGCGTGGATTGCGTCTGGACGGCCTGAAGATTGTCATTGATTGCGCCAACGGTTCAGCATACCGGGTAGCGCCCAAGGCGTTGTGGGAACTGGGTGCGGAAGTCATCAAGATCGGCTGTGAGCCGGACGGCCTGAATATTAATGATGGCGTGGGGTCCACCCATCCGGAAACGCTTTGTGCGGCGGTTCGGGAGCATGGTGCGGATTTCGGCATTGCTCTGGATGGCGATGCGGATCGCGTCCTGATTGCAGATGAAAACGGCGATCTTGTTGATGGTGACCAGATCATTGGTCTGATCGCTTCCTTCTGGAAGCAGCATGACCGGTTGCGTGGCAACACGGTGGTCACGACCGTCATGTCCAATATGGGGCTGGAAAAAGCTCTGGCAGAAAAGGGTCTTGAGCTTCAGCGGACATCAGTTGGTGACCGGTATGTTGTGGAGCGGATGCGCGAGATTGGGGCCAATCTTGGGGGGGAGCAGTCTGGACATATGGTGCTGTCGGATTATGCCACAACGGGAGATGGCCTGATCGCTGCGTTGCAGGTTCTGGCCGTATCTGTGGAAACCAAGCGATCGGCCAGTGAAATCTGCCGTTTTTTCACGCCGTATCCCCAGCTCCTGAAAAACGTCCGTTATTCAGGAGCCAGCCCGATGGGCAGCCCGGACCTTGCTGCTGCAAAGGCCTGGGCGGATGAACGCCTGGCCGGGAGTGGCCGTCTTGTTCTGCGGGCCAGCGGAACGGAGCCGCTGATCCGCGTCATGGTCGAAGCGGAAGATGAAGCGCTCGTCCATGAAGTGGTGGATCATGTCTGCGATATCATTCGCGCCATTGCCCATGCTTGACTGTGCCTGACGCCGTCCTTCATATGCGTCAGGGGCTGACGTCCTGACCCTGGAGGGTCAGACGGCGGCTTCCACGATGGGGGCGGCGACCTGGGAGGGCAGGCTTGCGAGGGAAACCGTTTCGGCAACATCGTCTTCCCGCAGGATGTAACCACGACCCCAGACCGTGGCAATCAGGTTGCCTGCGCCAACATTCTGTAGCTTCCGGCGCAGTTTGCAGATGAAGACGTCAATGATCTTCATTTCCGGCTCGTCGATGCCGCCATAAAGGTGATTGAGGAACGCGTCCTTGGTCAGGACGGACCCTTTACGGATCACCAGCAGTTCCAGAATGGCATATTCCTTGCCTGTCAGGTGCAGTGCGCCCCCATCGACAGTGACATTTTTGCCGTTCAGATCCAGCTCCAGATTACCTACCCGCAGCTTCGGCTCGGCAAACCCCCGGGAGCGCCGCATGACGGCCTGAAGACGGGCGACCAGTTCGCCTGCGTCATAGGGTTTCGTCATGTAATCGTCGGCGCCCATGGAGAAGGCCCGGATCTTGGCCTGAGAGCGGAGCAGGGCCGACAGAACAAGGATCGGCGTCGTGATACGCGCAGCCCGGACACGCCGGATTACTTCATATCCTTCCAGATCGTTCAGCATCAGTTCGAGCACAACCACGTCATAGTCGTAGTGACGCAGCATCTCGATGGCCTCTTCGCCAGAGGGCGTATGATCAACGGTAAAGGACGCGTTACGCAGGGTCTGGGATAACGTGGCGGCGGCGGACTGATCGCTATCGACAAGAAGGATACGCATGTTTCAACTCCCGGCTTGGTGAACCAATGGTTACTACCCAAGGTTGTGCCTGTCGATAGATATGGATCAAAAATCGTAAAAATGTCATTATTATTCTCGTTAAAGGGGAACATTAAGCTCATCTTAACGATGGGGTTGTAGGGTTGGGAAATCGGAATAATCCGCAGAAAACGGTCAGAAACTGCCACTATGAGCGATTACGCCAAACTGCTTGAAAAGCTCACGAACTTCACGTGTGACTGGGTTGTAGGAAGCGTGAAGGACGTTGTGGGTCTCTGCATGACCGTTATTGGACTCGATGGATTCATCACGATCGGAGATCGAGTCGCGGTTAAGGCGCGTGATGGCCGCCTAGTACAATCAGAGGTTGTTGGATTTCAGGGGGATGTTGCGCGGCTGATGTCTTTTGGTGCGCTGGATGGAATTGGCCCGGGTTGCGAGGCCAGAATTCCTCTCAGTCGTCAAAGCGGCGGCCTGGGTATCAATTCGAGCTGGCTGGGACGCGTGGTGGATCCGCTGGGGCAGCCGATTGATGAAAAAGGGCCTCTGTGGCCGGCGAGCAAACGTCAGGCGATCCAATGTCCGCCGCCCAACGCGGCAAGCCGGGCGCGGCTGGGAGAGAGAATTGATCTTGGGGTGCGGGCTCTTGATGCGTTTGCGACGTGTCGTCGTGGCCAGAGGCTTGGACTTTTCGCCGGGTCGGGTGTCGGAAAATCGACCCTGCTCTCCATGCTCGCACGGGGGGCGGAATGCGATGTCGCTGTGATTTCGCTCGTGGGTGAGCGTGGACGCGAGGTCCGTGAATTCATTGAAGACGATCTTGGCCCCGAAGGATTGGCCCGGAGCGTCCTGGTGATCGCAACGTCGGATTCACCGCCGCTGATGCGTCGTGAAGCGGCCCTGTCTGCCATGGCAATCGCGGAGTATTTCCGGGACCAGGGGAAGTCGGTTCTGCTTCTGATGGACAGTGTGACGCGGTTTTGTATGGCGCTGCGTGAAATCGGTCTGTCTGCGGGAGAACCTCCTGCGACGCGGGGTTATCCGCCTTCGGTGTTTGCCGAACTGCCCCGGCTTCTGGAACGTGCAGGACCGGGATATCCTGATAAGGGGATGATTACGGCTCTCTTCACTGTTCTGGTGGAAGGCGACGATCAGAACGAGCCGGTTGCGGACGCGGTGCGCGGTATTCTGGACGGTCATATCATTCTTGATCGCAAAATCGGCGAGCAGGGACGTTATCCCGCCATTGATGTCCTGCGCTCCCTGTCCCGTGCGGTTCCGGGGTGCAACTCCCCGGAAGAAAACGCTTTGACCCAGCGCGCGCGTGCGGCGATGGCGACCTATCAGCGTATGGCGGACATGATCCGGCTGGGGGCTTACAAGCCAGGCACGGATCGCGAGGTTGACGAGGCCATCGCATTGATGCCCAGACTGAACCAGTTCCTGTCTCAGGGGCGGAACGAGCGTTCTACGCGTGCGGAGGCTTTTGAACAGCTCGCACAGATCATGCAGACGGTTCCGCAAACTACTCCATTGAATGCGGCATGAAGGATCCATCAGAATGGAACAGTCACCCCTTGACACCCTCATTACCCTGCGTGAGCAGGAGCTTGATCTTGTCGAAAGACGCTTCGCGGAGGCCGTCGCACGTGAGACGGCTGCGGAAGAAAAGCTGTCAGCTGCTCAGGAAGAGATCCTGAACGAGCAGCGGATCGCATCCAGCCCCACCGCAGGAGATGGCGCCGTAGAAGCCTTTAGTCGCTGGCTTCCTGTTGGGCGACAGGCTGTTGCGCAGGCGCAGGAACGTTGCCGGGAGGCCGCGCTGGATCGGGAAACCGTGCGTTCCGCACTGATCATTGCCAGAGCTGCCATGGAAGCCGTCAAAACCCTTCGCGAAGAACAGAAGGAAGAAGAGCGGCTGGCGGAGCTCAGAAAAGAGCAGAACACACTGGACGAACTTGCCGTTCGCCAATTCAGTCAGTCCTGAGCGTCGTCCTGTCTGCGGAGTGCGGTCTCGATCTGAGGGGCTGTGCCGACCAGGGCGCAGGCCACAGGATGGGTGCTATCGCGGACAAAGGCCAGAACAAGGTCGGGATCGCTGGAAAAGAGGTCGCTTTGAAGCGTGGTAACAGGCGTCATTTCGCCCGTGTGTGACGCGTTGTGGGCTGCGTGGGCGAGAATACGGGACACGGCTTTTTCAAGAGCCGGAAGAAGCCCTGTGTGAGGGGCATCGTGGTTTGCGGCATGTGTCGCAGCGAGCTCATCCCAGCCTGCTCGGGTGACGAAGGCGGGAATACCATCGGATGGCGTCTCCCGCTCGGCACGCAGAAGGATGCCGGACTGGGCCATGCCGAGGATATCCAGGGCAGGGAGTAGTGCGGGGTCGAGTTTAATGGGCATTCGGGTCTTTTTCGGAGACTGAAGCGGCCATGTGATCCTGCGGAACACACGGCCGCTGTTGCGTATTAGTGTGGTGGATTGCCCATGGCCTGCATCAGGGCCGTAACCTGTTCGGGCTGGGCCTTGAAGAGCGCGACATTGGCGGGATTGGGGCTTGGCATTCCGGCAGGAAGCTGGCCATTGCTGGCGGCAAGAGTCATGCCGAAGGTTGTCATGCCCATCACAAAGCTTTCCGGCGTAAACCCATGGCTTTGCAGGACGGGCGCAAGCCCGGGGATCTGACTGATGCGGCTGATTGTGTCGGCCAGCCCTGTGCCGTGCGAATTGGGGGGCTGAATGTTTCGGGCCTGAAGTTCGGCGATCGTTGCTGCGGCACGGGTCATGAAGTCGGGCGGCAGAGGGTATTGCATGGCGCGCTCCGTATCGGCGCGGACCTGCGGTGGAATCTGTGGAGTCTGCTGCGGTGTTCCCTGAAGCGGTACGCTGCCGTCGATCTGGGTCTGGCTCGTGGTGCCACCCTGAACCGGATAGCCGGGTTGAGCGTAGGTCTGCGCCTGTGCGGCCAGAGGCAGCATTGCGACAGAGACGAAAAGGCCCGCAAGCCCTGTCATACGGAAAAATGTCATGCCTGCACCCATTCTCCAGCGCGCATCAGCGGCACGCGATTGCCGTTCTTGAGCCCATCAAGATCGATTTTGTCCGAACCGATCATCCAGTCAATGTGGATGAGGGAATCGTTCACGCCCCGCTCCAGAAGTTCTTCCGGCGTCAGACCTTCGATATCGACCATGCACTTCGTGTAGGCTTGGCCGAGTGCGATATGGCTGGATGCATTCTCATCGAACAATGTATTGCGATACAGGATCTTGCTGGCCGAAATGGGCGATGAATGCGGCACGAGGGCAACTTCGCCAATCCGGGCAGCGCCTTCATCGGTATCGAGGATCCGCTTGAGCACGTCCTCACCCTGACTGGCTTTTGCTTCGACAATGCGGCCGTTTTCGAAACGCACCGAGATATCATCTATCAGAGTGCCCTGATGGAACAGCGGCTTGGTGCTGCTGACCTGGCCGTTGACCTTGCTGCGATGCGGAGTCGTGAAGATTTCCTCGGTCGGGATATTCGGGTTGCAGACGATGCCATTTCCGGATTTTTCCGAGCCACCCGCCCAAAGATGTCCGTCCGCTAGGCCGACGGTCAGATCCGTGCCTGGGCCGCTGAAATGCAGGGCATCGAAGCGGCTCTCGTTCATGAATTTCGCCCGGGCATGCAGCGCGGCGTTATGGGCGTTCCATTCAGCGACAGGATCGGCCACGTCCACGCGAGACGCCTTGAAAATGCCGTCCCACAGAGCCGCGAGCGCCTCTTCAGGGGATAAATCCGGGAAGACCTGTTCGGCCCAGGCAGGTGTGGCACAGGCGATAATGTTCCAGTTCACGGTGAACTGGGTAATGATTTCCATCGCCGGGCGGTTGGCTTTGGAGCTGGCACGATTGGCGCGTGCGATGCGTTCGGGGTCCTGTCCTTTGAGCAGCGTCGGGTTGGCGCCGGTAATGGCCATGCGGGCGGCGCCTTCACGGAACGCACGCGCCATCCCATCGGCCAGCCATGTGGGGGCAACGTCGAAGGCGTCGTTCGGGGCGTGGATGAAACGTGCGAGCGTGGTTTCATCATCCGCGTACAGGGTCGTCACCAGTGAGGCACCGGCCTTGTAAGCATGTTCCGTGACGCGTCGGACCAGTGCAACGGCGGTAAGGGGCGCGGTGATGAGGAGCTGCTGGCCCGGTTTGATGTTCAGGCCAACGCGGACGGCGACCTCGCCCAGACGGTCGAGCAGTTGTTCGTGCGAAAAGGTGGAGGGAGCGGACACTTTGGACTCTTTCGCAGTGATCATTCTGACTTTCATGGTGTGCCCTGTCGCGTGGAAGTGCAAGAGAGCAGCGCGTGAGGTGACAGGGCTTTGAGGGCGCAGTATCGTGCCGGACATGAAACCCGGACTTCACATTTTCGCTGATCCTGGCATGCCTGACCAGCGACCTTTCGATGTAGCCGTTGTAATGCCCAGCCTGCTGCGGCCTACTATTGTCCGGGCGGTCCAGTCCATTTTCCGACAGAAGGGGGATCTGCGGGTGCAGATCATGATCGGTCTGGACCGGGCACCGGAAGAGGGTGCGGACGATCTGTTTCAGCGCGCGATCGAAGGGCGGCCACCGGGCTGGGCCGTCGAAGTGCTCTGGCCCGGCTATTCGACGTCGCAACGTCATGACGGGTTTGGGCGCGCGAAGGACGGTGGCGTGTTGCGCAGCGTGCTCAGCCAGCTTTCGAATGCACCGCGTATTGCCTATCTCGACGACGACAACTGGTGGGCGCCCGATCATCTGTCCTCCCTCCTGTCGGCCATCGACGGGCATGACTGGGCGTGGGCGGGCCGTTGGTTTGTGCATCCGCAGACACAAAAACCCATTTGTGAGGATCAGTGGGAGTCGGTCGGGATCGGGGGCGGGATCTTCCGCGAACGTTATGGCGGGTTCGTGGATCCGAACTGCCTGATGCTCGACCGGACACGGGTGCCGAACGTCCTGGACGTTTGGAATCAGCCTCTGGCCGGGGATGAAACTCAGATGACGGCGGACCGCAGTGTTTTCAATGCGTTGATGGACCGACCGGGGAAGCCGACCAGACAATATACCGCATATTACGTTCTGACCGAGACAGATGGCCTGCATCCGACGCGGTTACGCTTGATGGGGTCGACTTGGGACAAGGCTTCTGCTGAGGAAGATTACGGGGAAGCCGTTCAGGCTTCCTGATGCAGAAAAGCCGATGCGGGGACGAACCCTGCACCGGCTTTTCTGCGGCGTTCGTTACATGGAACGGATCGTATTGCGGCGCGGCGGACGGCGCTGGCGGTCGGACTGGGCGTCCGGATTGGCAGCTTTGGCGGCTTTTTCGCGCGCGATGGTACGCAGTTCGGTTTCCAGCTCGCGAATGCGGCGCTGAATGCTTTCCTTCAGCGTCGGAGACGTGTGGGACTTCATGGAAGCGATCGTTTCCTTGAGGTCCCGAAGCTGCTTTTCCTTTTCGGCCTGATTGCGGCGAATAGGCTGGTTGTCGGACATCTGTCCTTGAAATGCACGCATGTATTCGGTCTTTCCGCATGAAACATCCACAGGCCTCCCGTTCACCCGGAGGGTGGTGGGATGGAGCGCGCAGAAACGCGCCCGTCTGGCCCTGTCTGGCTCATGATTATGGGGGACGGAATATTACCGTCCGGTTAATTCAGGACCGGGGAGAGAGAATGTCCCGCAAAACGTCTGTCAGGCGGGTGCAGGCTTCGTCCGTTCCGATCGAGATACGCAGCCAGTCCTGGATGCGCGGGGTTGAGAGATGCCGGACAAGGATCGCACGCTCGCGCAGGGCTGCGGCGATGGCTCCGGCCTTGTGCTCCGGGTGGTGCACAAGAATGAAATTGGCACAGGACGGCAGGACTTGGAAGCCAAGATTTTGCAGGTCCGGGACCAGACGGTCACGGCTGGCAACTGTGCGCGTCGTGATGTCCGCAAGCCAGTCGGTATCCTGGATCGCGGCGATGGCCCCGGCCTGGGCCGGGCGGGAGAGGGGGTAGGAATTGAAACTGTCCTTGACGCGGATGAGACCCTCGATCAGTTCCGGGGAGCCGATCGCAAAACCCACACGCAGTCCTGCCAGAGCGTAGGACTTTGACAGCGTCTGGACCACCAGAAGATTGTCATGACGATGTGTCAGTTCAATGGCAGATCGGGCACCGAAATCAACATAGGCTTCGTCAATGATGACGGTCCGGTCCGGAAAGCGGTTCAGGAGGGTTTCGATCTGCTCCAGCGGCAGGGCGATTCCCGTATTGGCATTCGGATTGGCAACGGCGATGCCGCCGCATTCGCCGGTATAGGCGTCGATGTCGATCGTGAAATCGTCATTGAGCGGGATGTGGCGGAACGGCTGTTCGAACAGGCCGCAATAAACCGGATAAAAGCCGTAGGTCACGTCCGAGAACAGGACCGGCGCGTCGTCATGGAACAGCGCGCGGAAAGCATGGGCCAGCACTTCGTCGGAACCGTTGCCGACGAAAACGCGGTCGGTGGTGGTTCCGAACCGGGTGGCGATGGTGTCCCGCAGGTCTGCTGCTGTTGGGTCCGGATAAAGGCGCAGGTCGTCAGAGGCCACGTCACGGATGGCATCGAGCACTTTCGGGCTCGGACCGTAGGGAGACTCGTTCGTGTTGAGCTTCAGCAGGTCCGCGAGTCTGGGCTGTTCGCCCGGCACATAGGGGTGCAGGCCCTGAACGCGGCGATTCCAGAAACGGCTCATGCGGACACTCCGGCGAACAGGCCGGTCATAAGCTGACGTTCGGCCAGATCGCGGGCGGAGACGCCATCCGCGTCCTTCAGGTCCGGGTTTGCGCCGGCGGCAAGAAGCTTTTTTGCCATGTCTTCGCGGTTGAACATGATGGAAAACATCAGCGGCGTGCGGCCGGCATGATTGGCATGATCCACCTCGGCGCCATGATCGAGCAGAAGTGTCGCGATGTCGCTCAGGCCCTTGAAGGCCACGCCCGAGAGCGCAGTAGCCCCTTTGAGATCGGTGGCTTCCGTGTCGGCGCTCCGGTCCAGCAGCAGGCGCGCGGCATCCGTGTGGCCGTTATAGGTGGCGACGATCAGGGCGGTGTAGCCACGGCTGTCGGGCGTATCAATGGCCATGCCGGCATCCAGAAACTGGGTCAGGAGGTCGGTATCGCCTTCACGGGCCGCGTCGATGAACAGGGCAGTGATCTGGTCTGACGTGAAAGTGACGTTCTGGGCGTTCATGACGGTTTCCACATGGCGGTGTCTCTCGACAGGAGGTGTCAGGGGAGAGTTTAGCTTTTTGTGTCAGTTGGCGGAAGAGTGAGGCTGTCACCGTTTTCGAGGGCCCGGAATGGGCGGCCTGCGGGACGGCAGGCGAACTCCAGACGGGTGGGCGGCTCCAGAATGGCCTCGTCCGTGAGCTGGAACGTCCCGAAATGGATGGGGAGGCCCTGTTTTGCTCCGAGCGTATCAAAAGCCATGAGCGCTTCTTCGGGAGACATGTGAACGCGGCGCATCAGGTTTCGCGGGTCGTAAGCTCCGATGGGGAGGATCGCGAGGTCGATGGTGGGCCAGCGGCGGTGGATCGCGTCGAAATGCCTGCCCCAGGCCGTATCCCCCGCGAAAAACACGGTGTGGCCGTCCGCTTTGATCGTGAAACCGCCCCAGAGCGCACGGTTGGAATCGAACGGCGTGCGCGCGCTTCCGTGCAGGGCCGGCGTCGCCGTGATGTGCGCGCCGTCATCGGCCATGCCTTCCCACCAGTCCAGCTCGACGATGCGCGGAAGAGCGGCCTTTTTCAGATGGCGACGGTTGCCCGGGAGGGAAATGCAGAGCGGATCGTCACGTTCGGCCAGCGCCCGCAGGCTCGGCAGGTCCATGTGGTCGTAATGGCAGTGCGAGACGAGGATGATGTCGATGCGAGGAAGGGCATCCAGTGCGATGCCGGGAGGGCAGACGCGGCGGGGTCCGAAACTGCGGAAGGGGGAGCAGCGTTCGGAAAAAACCGGATCAGTGATGATCCGCAGAGGCGCGCGTCCTGTACGGCCGAACTGGAGCAGAACGGTCGCATGACCGACAAACGTGACACAGCATTCCCCGGCAGCAGGCGTGACCTGAGGGTAGGTTTTCTGCGGGGGAAAGGCGTCTGGCCAGCGTGGTCTGAGCCCCATCTGCCAGCGGAAGATGTTCCCGATCCGCTGCGAAGGGCTGCGGGCCGTCCGGGCCTCGTCCGGGCGCCAGTTTTCGGGGTTTCGGTAATGACGCCCGTCGAAATGCGGCAGGTTGTCATCAAGCACAAGAGCGTGTTTCACAATATGGTTTACCGATCAGCCATTGCGTCCGGCGCGACTTCGCGTCATGCCGTGGCAGCAGAAGGTATGGAAGATATCGTTGCTTTTCTTCCTGTCAGTCACAAGCCGGAGATCCCATTCCGATGAGTACGCTTCCTCAGCTCACCATCAATACGATCCGTACCCTTTCGATGGAAGGTGTCGAGCGCGCCAATTCCGGCCATCCCGGCACGGCCATGGCCCTCGCCCCCGCGATGTATGCGGTCTGGCAGCATGATCTGAAATATGATCCGGCCGATCCGTGCTGGCCCGCCCGTGACCGTTTCGTCCTTTCGGTCGGTCATGCGTCGATGCTGCTGTACTCCACCCTGTTCCTCACAGGCGTGAAGGATATCCAGGATGGCAAGGTCGTTGACGCGCCGTCCCTTACCGTCGAAGACCTGTCGCAGTTCCGTCAGCTGAACTCCAAGACGCCGGGTCACCCGGAATACCGCTTTACCGCTGGTGTGGAGACCACGACCGGCCCGCTCGGACAGGGTTGTGGCAATTCTGTCGGTATGGCGATCGCCCAGAAATGGATGTCCGCGCGTTATGACCGCCCGGGCTTCAAGCTGTTCGACTATCACGTGACGGTGTTCTGTGGCGATGGCGACATGATGGAAGGCGTGGCCTCGGAAGCCGCTTCCACCGCTGGCCATCTCGCACTTGGCAACCTGACCTGGATCTATGATTCGAACCAGATTTCCATCGAGGGGTCGACGGACCTGGCCTTCACGGAAAACGTGGGCAAGCGTTTCGAAGCCTATGGCTGGCATGTCCAGACCCTGACGGATGGTAACGACGTCGAGGCCATTCTCGCTGCTCTGAAGGCCGCCCGTGCCGTGACGGATCGTCCGAGCATGATCGTTCTCAAGACGGTCATCGGCTATGGCGCTCCCAAGAAGGCCGGTACAGCTTCGGCCCATGGCGAGCCGCTGGGTGCGGACGAAATCAAAGGCGCGAAGGCTGTCTATGGCTGGCCGGAAGATGCTCCGGACTTCTATGTCCCGGACGGCGTGAAGGAGCATTTCGCAGAAGGTCTCGGCAAGCGTGGCGCTGAAGCCCATGCGGAATGGCGCGAGCTGTTCTCGGCCTATCGCGAAGCGCATCCGGAACTCGCGGCTGAAATCGACTGCATCATCGAGCATCGTCTGCCGGAAGGCTGGGACAAGGACATCCCGACCTTCGAAGCCGATGCGAAGGGCGTTGCCTCGCGTGCCAGCTCGGGTCAGGTGCTGAATGCGGTTGCGAAGAACCTGCCCTGGATGATCGGCGGGTCCGCAGACCTCACGCCGTCCACCAAGACGGACATCAAGGGCGGCGGGTCTTTCCAGCCGGAAAAATGGAACGGCACCTATGGTGGCCGGAACCTGCATTTCGGTGTGCGCGAACATGCGATGGGCTCCATCTGTAACGGTATCGCACTGTCGGGTATCCGCTCCTACGGTTCGGGCTTCCTGATCTTCTCCGATTACATGAAAGCGCCGATCCGTCTGTCGGCCATCATGGAACTGCCGGTTCTGTATATCTTCACGCATGACTCCATCGGTGTGGGCGAAGACGGACCGACGCATCAGCCGATCGAGCAGCTTGCACAGCTTCGCGCCACGCCGGGCATCATGACGATCCGCCCGTCTGACGCCAACGAAGTGTCCGAAGCCTGGCGCACGCTGATCCCGATGACGCACAAGCCGGCCGTGCTTGCGCTGAGCCGTCAGAACCTGCCGACGATCGACCGCACGAAATATGCCTCCGCCGCCGGTCTGGCGAAGGGTGGCTATGTACTGGCGAGCTGTGACGGCAAGCCCGACGTGATCCTGATCGCTTCGGGTTCGGAAGTCAGCCTCGTGGTGACGGCTTACGAGAAGCTGACGGAGGAGGGCATCAAAGCCCGCGTCGTCTCCATGCCGAGCTTCGATCTCTTCGAAGAGCAGAGCCAGGAATACCGCGATTCCGTTCTGCCGCCGGATGTCATCGGCCGCGTCGCGGTCGAGCAGGCCGCAGCGTTCGGATGGGACCGGTATGTCGGCATCGGCGGTGCGATTATTGCAATGAACACGTTCGGTGCGTCGGCCCCGGCCTCCGCACTTCTCACGAAATTCGGTTTCACGCCGGAAGCGGTTCTTGACGCGGCAAAGCGTCAGGCCCTGCGCGGCAAGTAAGGGAGAGATCCTGTGGCAGACACAATCTCCAATACCGGTCTGAACGAAGTCGGCAGCGTGCTGCGCGAGCTTGAGAAATACGGCCAGTCTCCCTGGCTGGATTTCATCCAGCGCAGCTTCACGGAGAATGGAAGCCTCCGTAAGCTGGTGGACGAAGACGGCCTGCGGGGCGTCACGTCCAACCCGGCCATCTTCGAGAAGGCCATTGGTCACGGCACCGAATACGATCCGCAAATCCGCAAGCTGCTGGAAGGCGAGGGCCTTCCCCCCGGTGATCTGTACGAGCATCTGGCGATTGACGACATCCGTTCCGCCTGCGCGGTTCTGTATCCGGTGTTCGAGAAGACCAAGGGGCTGGACGGCTATGTCAGTCTCGAAGTTTCGCCCTATCTGGCATTCGATGCGCACGGGACGATCACGGAAGCCCGCCGTCTGTGGAAAACCGTCGCGCGCGACAATCTGATGATCAAGATCCCCGGCACGTCAGAAGGCACGGGCGCCATCCGCG
Source organism: Gluconobacter albidus (assembly GCF_002723915.1). GTDB lineage: Bacteria > Pseudomonadota > Alphaproteobacteria > Acetobacterales > Acetobacteraceae > Gluconobacter > Gluconobacter albidus. Next base: position 430,542 of record NZ_BEWL01000001.1, on the reverse strand, counting down.
AAGCCATTGCGGACGGCATCAATGTCAACGTGACGCTGCTGTTCTCGCTGGAAGCCTACAAGGCGGTTCTGGAAGCCTATATTTCCGGACTTGAGGCCCGTGCCGCCCGCGGCGAAGACATTTCGCGCATTTCCAGCGTGGCTTCGTTCTTCGTCAGCCGTATCGACGCCAAGATTGATGGCGAAATCGACCGTCGCATCGCCGCTGGAGATGCAGACGCCGAAGCGCTGAAGGCCGTTCGCGGCAAGGTTGCGATCGCCAATGCGAAGATGGCATATCAGTATTATCTGGATGTCCGTAACAGCCCGCGCTGGAAAGCACTCGCCGAGAAGGGCGCCAACCCGCAGCGTCTGCTCTGGGCCAGCACCGGAACCAAGGACAAGGCCTATTCCGATGTCCTGTATGTCGAGGAGCTGATTGGCCCCGAGACGGTCAACACCATCCCTCCCGCAACGTTTGATGCGTTCCGTGATCACGGCAAGGCCCGCGCCAGTCTGACGGAAAACGTCGAGGAGGCGCGGCATGTTCTGGCCGAGGCCGAACGCCTTGGTCTGGATCTGGATGGTGTGACGACAAAGCTCGTCAAGGAAGGCTGTGCGTCCTTCAGCGTGTCGTTCGACACGCTGCTGACGGCCGTGGCAACCAAGCGTGAAGCCGTCATCGGCAAGCGCCTGCTGCGTGTCAGCGCGGACCTGCCGCCGGAACTGCGTGATGATGTCGCGGGGGCTGAAAAGGACTGGAGCCTGAGCGGCGGTCTTCGCCGGATCTGGCAGAAAGACCCGTCGGTCTGGACGAACGGCCCGGAAGCTGGCTGGCTGAACTGGCTGACGATCGTGCAGGATCGCCTCTGGAACGTTGAGGAGCTGGAAGTTCTGGCCCGCGATGTCCGCAGTCGCGGCTTCAAGGACATCCTGCTTCTGGGCATGGGTGGTTCGAGCCTCGGTCCTGAGGTTCTGGCCGAGACGTTTGGACAGCGCGAAGGTTGGCCGAAACTGCACGTCCTCGACAGCACGGACCCCCAGCAGGTCACGGCGTTCGAGAAAGCCATTGACCCCAAGAACACGCTGTTCATCGTGGCCAGCAAATCCGGCGGAACGCTGGAGCCGAACATCCTGTTCGCGCATTTCTGGCAGGTGGCCGGTCAGGCTCTGGGCAAGAAACCCGGTGACAGCTTCATCGCCATCACCGATCCCGGCTCGCACATGCAGAAAGTGGCCGAGGAAAACGGCTTCTGGCGCGTGTTCTACGGTGATCCAAAAATCGGCGGGCGTTATTCGGTCCTGTCCAACTTCGGTCTCGTTCCGGCGGCGGCAAGCGGCATTGACGTCCGCAAGCTGCTGATGGTCACGCGCCTGATGGTGGAATCCTGTGACGGAAGCGCGCCTCCTGCGGCCAATCCAGGCGCGGTGCTGGGCCTGATCCTGGGTCATGCCGCGCACTGCTTCGGCCGCGACAAGGTGACGATCCTCGCCTCTGACGGCATTGCCTCGCTGGGTGCCTGGCTGGAACAGCTCATTGCAGAAAGCACGGGCAAGAAGGGCCTCGGCCTTATTCCCATTGACGAGGAAGAACTCGGCGCGCCGGATGTCTATGGGACGGACCGCATTTTCGTGGACCTTCTACTGGGCGATGACGTTCCCGACAGCCGTCTTGGCGCTCTGCGCGAAGCTGGTGCGCCGGTCGTCACCATCCGTCTGGCCGATGCGTCCCAGATCGGACAGGCATTCTTCCTGTTCGAATTTGCGACGGCCGTGGCCGGCGCGGTGCTCGGCATCGACCCGTTCGATCAGCCGGATGTGGAATTCAGCAAGCTTGAGACGCGCAAGCTGACCTCCGCCTATGCCGAAACGGGATCGCTGCCGCCGGAAACACCGTTCGCCAAGGACGGCCCGCTGTCCTTCTACGCGGATGCGAAGAACACGGAAGCCGCTGGAAGCAAAAGCGATGCGGTCTCCATTCTCAGGACGCTTTTCGATCGTGTGAAGCCTGGCGACTATGTTGGTCTTCTGGCCTATATCCGCCGCGACCAGCAGACGCGGGACTGGGCACAGTCCGTTCGTATGGAGCTCCGGGACACGCTGAAGGTGGCGACAGCCGCCGAATTCGGCCCCCGGTTCCTGCATTCGACAGGTCAGGCTTACAAGGGCGGCCCTGACAGCGGCGTGTTCCTTCAGGTCACGGCAACGGATGCGGCGGATGTGCCGGTTCCGGGTCATGGCTTCAGCTTCAGCGTCGTCAAGGCGGCGCAGGCAAGAGGCGATTTCGAGGTACTCGCGGCCCGCGGCCGGCGTGCCCTTCGCGTTCATATTGATGGACCGCTGGAAGAGGGGCTGAAGGCTCTGGAAACGGCAATCCACGAAGCACTGGCAGGAGCATAAGTCATGCGGATCGGAATCATCGGACTGGGACGGATGGGCGGCAATATTGCCGTCCGTCTGACGCGCCACGGACATGATGTCGTCGTGCACGACCGTACGCCGGAAGTGACGGCCTCGGTCGTCGGCCGCTGCGAAGCGGGGCGCGCGACGCCCGCCAGTTCCGTGGCCGAGATGGCGAAGCTGCTCGAAGGTGACGAACACCGCGTGGTGTGGGTCATGCTTCCGGCGGGTGCCATCACCGAAGCCTGCGTTCAGGAACTCGGTGGCCTTCTGGGGCGCGGGGATGTCATCATCGACGGTGGTAACACCTATTACAAGGATGACGTCCGCCGTTCGGCCGAACTGGCCGAAAAGGGCATCTCCTACGTGGATGTTGGCACCTCGGGCGGCGTCTGGGGTCTGGAGCGTGGTTACTGCATGATGTTCGGCGGCACGAAAGAGACCGCCGAATATATTGATCCGATCCTCAGCGCGCTGGCGCCGGGCATCGGGGACGTGCCGCGCACGCCTGGCCGTGACGCTGCGGGTCACGATCCGCGGGCCGAGCAGGGCTATCTGCACTGTGGTCCCGCCGGTTCAGGGCACTTCGTGAAGATGGTCCATAACGGCATCGAATACGGCATGATGCAGGCCTTCGCCGAAGGTTTCGACATCATGAAAAGCAAGAACTCCCCGGTTCTTGCGGAAAAAGACCGGTTCGAGCTCAACATGGGCGATATCGCCGAAGTCTGGCGCCGCGGCAGTGTCGTATCGTCCTGGCTGCTGGACCTGACGGCCGAGGCCCTGACCCGTTCGGAAACCCTCAACGAGTTCTCCGGCGAAGTCGCGGATTCCGGTGAAGGCCGCTGGACGATCGAGGCCGCCATCGAGGAAGACGTACCGGCTCCGGTCATGACGGCCGCGCTGTTTACGCGTTTCCGCTCCCGGTCCGGCAACAACTTTGCCGAGAAAGTGCTCTCGGCCCAGCGTTTCGGTTTCGGCGGCCACGTCGAAAAGAAATAAGACTACGCCCCTCATGGGCAATGACTGGCTGGCAGGGTATGGTTTTTGCCATTGCTGACCAGCCAGCCCCCGCAAAGACTCTGACGGGGGTTTTTACAGGGGCTTTTATGTCCGTTGACCTCGACGCCATCCACGCGGATCTGCCGCCGCTGCCAAAGACCATCCGGATGGTCGTGTCCGACATGGATGGCACACTCCTGACGCCAGACAAGACCATCGCGCCATCTACCCTGGCGATGGTGAAAGCGCTTCAGGAACGGGGAATTCCCCTCTGTCTCGCCAGTGCGCGGCCTCCAGCCGCCATGGTACCCTATATAGAGCAGCTCGGTCTGACCGGTCAGAACGCCGGATTTAACGGCGGCATCATCTTCAAACCTGACGGTAGCACGACCGTCAGCCGCGTCCTTGCGCCGGATGTGCTGTCGATCGTGTATGACATGCTGCATCTGCACGGGATTGAAACATGGTTCCTGCGGCAGTCCTACTGGATGGTGCAGGATGCACATACGCCGTTCGTTCAGCATGAGCGGGGCATTACCGGCCTGACGCCAAATCAGGTTCCCGACCTGCGCAGGGAATTCGAGGGCATCGGAAAGGTGATGGGCGTGAGCAGTAATACCAGCCTGTTGCAGGACGTCGAGACCGAACTCGGCGCGATGCTTCAGGGGGATGCGAGCGTGCGCCGCTCTTCCGATATTCTTCTTGATGTGACGCCAGCGCTTGCCAACAAGGGCGAGGCGATCCGCGAACTGGCGGTTGCCCACGGCATTGCGCCGCATGAGGTGGCCTGCCTTGGCGATGCCCATAACGACCTGCCGATGTTTTCTGTCGCAGGGCTGGGAATTGCCATGGGACAGGCTGAAGAGGACGTGAAAGCCGCCGCGCAGGTTTTCACGGACACCAACGAGCGCGATGGCTGGGCCAAGGCTGTCGAGCGCTATATTCTGCCGAGGGTTCCCCATTCATGACGACCGACATTCGTACCGCCACTCTGGAAACCCTCCCTGATTCGGAAGCCGTAGCCCTGCGGATGGCCGAGCTCTTCATCGAAGGCGTTCTCGCCAAAACGGATGGCCTGTTCCGGGTGGCGCTTTCTGGTGGCTCCACGCCCAAGCGCCTGTTCGAGATCCTCGCCACGCCGTCGCGGGCAAAGCTGGTTCCGTGGGAGCGGGTCGAGATTTTCTATGGTGACGAGCGCCATGTGCCGGAAGGCCATGCGGACAGCAACCACACGGTCGGCCAGTCCGTCCTGCTGTCGCATGTTCCGGTGCCCGCGCAGAACGTCCATGCCATCCCGACCGGCGATACGGTGGAGGCGGACGCACAGGCTTACGAGAAAACCCTTCAGACCTCTTATGGTGCTACGGAACTCGATCCGAAGCGCCCGCTGTTCGATCTGGTCATGCTGGGCCTCGGCACGGATGGTCATACGGCCTCGCTGTTTCCGGGACAGCCGGTCCTGAAGGAACGCAAAGCCTGGGTCGGAACAGCCGCACCGTCCACCGCGCCTTATGAACGCATCACGCTGACCTATCCCGCTATTCAGTCCAGCGCGCTGGTGGTGTTTCTCGTGACGGGAGCGTCCAAGGTCGAGATGCTGGAGCGTCTGGTCGAAGGCGACAGTTCCATCCCCTCCGCCCGCGTGACGAGCGAAGGCCGGATCGTCGTTCTTGCAGATCGCGCAGCGGTCGGAGAAGGGGCATGACAGTGTCCGATATGAGCGTTCACAAGCGCACCGCGGCGCGTGAAGCGGCTGATATGGTTAAGAGCGGCATGGTCGTGGGGCTCGGAACGGGCAGCACAGCCGCTTATATGATTGAGCGCCTGGGTGAGCGTGTTGCGGAAGGTCTGGAAATTTTTGGCATTCCGACCTCCGATGACAGCGAAGACAAGGCGATCAAGGCCGGAATTCCGCTGACGGATTTCAGCGCGCATCGCCGGATCGACATTGCGATTGACGGGGCGGACGAGGTCCAGCGCGGTTCGCTCAACCTGATCAAGGGTCTGGGCGGCGCGCTCCTTCGCGAAAAAATCGTGGCACAGGCTGCAAAGCGTTTCGTGGTGATCGTCGATGGCACCAAGCCTGTCGATCTGCTGGGAGAGCGCGCGCCTGTTCCCGTGGAAGTCATTTCCTTCGGCTGGGAATGCACGGCCGAACGTCTGGCGGCCTGTGGCGCTCGCGGTGTAAAGCCGAGAGCGGACCGTGCCGGATCGCTGTTCGTGACGGATACGGGAAACATGATTCTGGACTGCCATTTCGGACCGATCGAAAATCCCGAAGATCTGGCGGAGAAAATCGACCGGATCGTCGGCGTGGTGGAGCATGGCATGTTCCTCAACATGGCTTCGGACGTTCTGGTCGCCACCACAGAAGGCGTGGAGCGGTGGGAGCCATGACGGCTTCGGCAGCACGGGTGAAGATGGGTCTGGAGCCGCGTTTTCTCGTTGTCATGGGCGTCTCTGGGACAGGAAAAACGACGATCGCCACCGGACTGGCGACCCGGCTTGGCTGGCATTTTCAGGAAGGCGATGCCCTGCACCCTCCTGCGAATGTTGAAAAGATGAGCACCGGTCGTCCGCTGACCGATGCGGATCGCGCCCCTTGGCTCGCATTGTGCCATGACTGGCTGCGGGCACAGGTCGAGGCTGGCCATGGTGCGGTTCTGACGTGCTCCGCGCTCAAACGCGCCTATCGTGAACAGCTTCGCGCCAACGGGCTACCGATTGAATTCGTGCATATTGACACGTCTGCCACTGAACTTGCGGCGCGTCTGGAGCGACGGGAAGGGCACTTCATGCCCGCCAGCCTGCTGCCAAGCCAGCTCGCCACGCTTGAAGTGCCGGGTGACGATGAGCCGGTGATTCGCGTTTCAGGCGAAAAGCACCCCGACGTGGTGCTGGAGGATCTGATCCGTCACTTCCAGACGGAGGGCTGATCCATGGCAGATACCACCCGGATTTTGGTGGATGCCGATGCGTGTCCGGTCAAGGATGAAATCTATCGGGTCGGGGCGCGCTACGGCCTGAAAACGGTCATTGTCGCCAATAGCTGGATGAATATCCCGCAGTCTCCGCTCATCGAACGTGTTGTGGTCCCTGAAGGGCCAGACGTGGCGGATGACTGGATTGCGGAGCAGGTGACAGCTTCCGATATCGTCATTACCAGCGATATTCCGCTGGCCGTGCGCTGCCTTGCCAGGAAAGGCACGGTCCTGCGTCCAAACGGCGAGGAAATCGACGAGCGCTCTGTCGGCATGGTATCGGCGATGCGGGATCTGATGCAGGGTCTGCGCGAGACGGGAGCGGTTACGACCTATAATCCGTCTTTCGGCAAAAACGACCGAAGCCGGTTTTTATCCGCACTCGATACACTCATCGTGCGACTCCGCAGGAAAGCTGCTCTGGCGCAATCGCTCCCCACTTCTTCAGAAACAATCCACAGGCCCTTCCCCGGAGATGTTCCCTGATTCTGGGGATATCTTCTCGCGCGGGAAAAGCCGCTTCCGATGGAATATTTTCCCCATAAATTTCATGAACTCTGTTTGCTAAGCAGTATCCTCTGAGGGATTGAAAGTCAGCGTCGGGACGGGGGCGAATTTCCATCCTGGAGGCCATCGACGGGAGCATCTTCTACTTCATCTGGCGTGTTCGGAGACTGAATGTCCCGGATCAGAGATTTCCGCTTCATTCGCCGCCTGATGACAATTCAGGCGCAAAATAAACCGAAGATTCACAAGTTTCCGCTTTTGATTATGAAAGAATGTCGCTCTTTTGCAGTTGTTGAGTGAACTGCCGGCGTCCTGATGCGTCTGTTTCGTGACAGGCGCAAGTCGTCACACAGGAATGCAGGAAACTCCATGACTGAGAAAAGCACTCTTTTCATTAACGGCAGCTGGGTCTCACCGAAGGGTGGCGAATGGATCACGGTTGAAAATCCGGCCACGAAAGCGGTGATTGGCGAGGTTGCCAAAGGCGGACAGGCGGATGTGGATGCGGCTGTCGCGGCTGCGAAAGCAGCCTTTGCCGGCTGGAGCCACCGTACGGCGACTGAACGGGCCGATTACATTCACGCGCTGAAGAATTTGGTAAAGCGGGATCGGGAAAAACTGGCCGCTCTCATCACTTCTGAAATGGGCAAACCGCTGAAGGAAGCCCGGATCGAGGTTGATTTTGCGATTGGCCTGCTGCGTTTTGCTGCGGAAAATGTTTTGCGCCTTCAGGGCGAGATCATTTCGGGAAGCTCGCCGAACGAGAAAATCCTGATCGACCGCGTGCCGCTGGGCGTTATTGGTGCCATCACGGCCTGGAACTTCCCGCTGGCGTTGTGTGCAAGAAAGATAGGGCCCGCCGTGGCGGCGGGAAATACCATCGTTCTCAAGCCGCATGAACTGACGCCGCTGACCTGTCTGCATCTGGCAAAGCTAGTTGGCGAAGCGCGAATTCCTCATGGCGTCATCAATATCGTGACGGGAGATGGCCAGGATGTTGGTGTGCCACTGGTGGCGCATAAAGATGTCCGGCTCATTACGATGACGGGCTCTACCCCGGCAGGCAAGAAGATCATGGCAGCCGCATCCGAAACGCTGAAGGAAGTCCGGCTGGAACTGGGCGGCAAGGCGCCATTCATGGTCATGGAAGATGCCGATCTGGACAAGGCCGCCGATGCAGCGGTGGCTGCGCGTTTTGGCAATGGCGGGCAGGTCTGCACGTCCAACGAACGCACCTATATCCATGAGGCTATTTACGACCGCTTCGTCCAGAAAATCCGCGAGAAAATCGAGGCGCTGAAGGTCGGACTGCCGACGGACGACAGTACGGATATGGGGCCAAAGGTCAGTGAAGACGAGCTGAACAAGGTTCATGGCATGGTCGAAAACGCTATCAGGCAGGGCGCGCGTCTCGCTATCGGTGGCAAGCGGCTGAGGGGTGGCGTGTATGACAAGGGCTATTTCTATGCCCCGACGCTTCTGACCGATGTCACCCAGGACATGGACGTCGTTCATAACGAAGTGTTTGGCCCGGTCATGTCGCTGATCCGGGTGAAGGACTTCGATCAGGCCATCGCGTGGGCCAATGACTGCCGTTACGGCCTGTCAGCCTATCTCTTCACGAATGATCTGGGCCGGGTCCTGCGTATGACCCGCGAACTTGAATTCGGTGAAGTCTATGTGAATCGGCCGGGCGGAGAGGCCCCGCAGGGCTTCCATCATGGTTACAAAGAGAGTGGTCTGGGAGGCGAGGACGGGCAGCACGGTATGGAAGCCTACGTTCAGACCAAAACCATTTACCTCAACGCGTAACGGCCTGACGGACGGCTCTTGGCGGTCGCCCGTTTTTTCTGGAGGGGATCGGGATTATGGTAAAAGTTGCTGTCCTGGCTACGGATGGCCTTGAGGAAATAGAACTGGTCGCGCCTCGCTCCGCGCTTGAAAAAGCCGGTGCGACCGTTACGGTTATTTCCCTCCGGGCCGGTGAGTTTCAGGCCGTGAGCAAGGATATCTATCCCTCCCATAAAATCCGGGCCGATCTGGCGATCGCCGATGCAAATCCAAACGACTATCATGCCCTGCTGCTTCCCGGCGGGGTGGCGTCTCCAGATGCGTTGCGCATGAACCGGGACGTGGTGGCGTTTGCGAGAGCGTTCGTGAAGGCAAACAAGCCCATCGCGGCCATCTGTCATGGTGTGCAGACGCTGATTGAGGTCAATGAACTCAAGGGGCGGACCGTTACGTCCTGGCCAGCCATCCGCCGCGATCTGGAAAATGCCGGGGCGATCTGGGTGGACAACGCCGTTGTGGTTGACGGCCCTTATGTTTTTTCCCGTTGTCCGGCCGATATTCCAGCTTTCAACAAGGCCATGCTCAGGCATTTCAGGCTTGCCTGAAGTCCCTGACGGTCCCACAAAAAAGGAGGCGCCCCTTTTGGGAGAGCCTCCTTTTTTGTGGGGATCTGGCTGGCGTCAGATCGTTCCATCGACGGCTTTGCGCCCTAGAGCGGGATCGTCGGTAAAGAAGCCGTCGATGCCCATGTCCAGATAGCGGCGCAGTTCCGCGATCATGCCCTCGGGATTGCGAGCCGCATCGCCTGCGGTACTGCGAAGCTGTGCGGGGAGGAAATGGTTTTCCGGCCGTGCCGTATAGGAATGCACCAGAAGCCCGGCACGATGGGCATCCGTGACGAGGCTGGATGGCTCCATCCACGCGCCCTTGCTGTCACGCGGGATCAGGTCCGTGTTGGACGGTCCGATCACGTCGGCATAGCGCCGGACTTCCTTAAGGCCTTCAGGCGTCATGAGATCGCCAAAAGTCGTGGTCTTGCCGTCTGCCAGAAGATCGGGCGGTATGTCCTTGCGCTCACCCATCAGCAGCATGAGACGCGCCTGCGGATTGATGGAGAGGACATCAGCCCGGATGCGTCCCAGATTTCCGGTTTCGAAGGACTGGAGTTCCAGCGGTGCCTGCCGGGTGTAGTCGTGTGCCGCGATGGTCTGGAGAAACGCGGCTTCGGGATTGAGGCCAAGGCTGTTGAAATAAGTGGAGTGCTTGATTTCCGGCACCAGACCGAAAACCTTGCCCGTCGCCGCCGACTGAGCCGCGACCTGTTCGATGACCTCCTCGAAGGTCGGGATTTCGAAGTGGTCGTCATAGCGCGTGTTGTGGACGCGGATCGTGGACAGGCGCTCACGGGCACGGAGGGTTTTGAGTTCGGCCAGCGTGAAGTCCGTGGTGAACCAGCCGGTTTCGACCCGTCCGTCGATCTTGAGAGACCGGTGACGGGAAGCGAATTCCGGACGTTCCGAAACATCCGTGGTCCCGACAATGTTGCTTTCGTGGCGGACAACCAGATGACCGTCGCGCGTCATGACGAGATCCGGCTCGATGAAATCCGCGCCATCCATCATGGCGCGGGCATAGGAGGCCAGCGTGTGTTCGGGGCGCAGGGCCGAAGCCCCGCGATGGGCGAATACGAGTGGCTTCGGCGCCAGTGAGGGCGCGGCTTTCGCCCGCAGATGCAGGGCGGGAAGCCCTGCTGCGAGCAGGCCGAGGCTCTGGCGACGTGTCAGCATGGAGCAGTGTTCCTTACAGGGCGGCGCTCAGGCTCAGGAAGAACATGCGCGGCGCGATGGGAAAGGCCGAGAACTGACCCGCAGTCTGGGTGGCATTGATCGTGGACCATCCCTTCGTGTTTGTCAGGTTGGTAATATTGCCCTGAACCTTCAGCGACGCCAGATGCGGAATATTGTGGAACGTATAACCTGCGTTCAAGTTGAACTGGGCGTAGGGTGCAGCCCACATGTCGTTGGTGTAGGTCGCATAACGCTTGCCGATGACATCACCGGTGAACTGGCCGTAGGCATTGCCCCAGTTGGTGGTGAAGACGAACTTCTCCGACCAGTCCGGCATGCCCACAACGTCCTTACCTGCCGTGTGGATGATGCTCGAACCCGTGCTGTAGTTATCGTTGTAGGTGGACTTGTTGTAGGACAGCGCGTTGTACAGCGAGAAATGCGGACCGAAATGGGTGGTGAAGGAGAAATCCATACCATCCGTCGTAACCGAACCCACGTTCGCAAGCGTGGTGGCCGAGCCGATGATGGACGACAGGGTCTGCGTCGTTGCGACGGCCAGCAGGCGGTTTGAGAAGTGAACGTGATAGTATTCGACCTGACCTTCGATCGCCGTCAGCGGGCCGAGATGGATCTGGCGGTGCTCACGCAGACCGGTTTCGTAGGTCCATGAGGTTTCGGGCTTGCCGTTCTTCTTGAACTCTTCGAAAGCGGCCTGGCTGGTCGCGCCCCACGGGGTGGCGTTGCCATAGCCCGCATCCTGGAAGGAGCGCATGTTCTCCTGGATGTTGGCAAACCACTGCTCGTGCTTCGTGATATCCCAGACTGCGCCGAAAGCGGGCAGGAACGGCTTGGCGGCGTCGATTTCGCCACCCGGTGCCGTCACGGCATAGGACGGGGAAAGCGAACCCGGCTTTGCGGCCACCGGAAGCGTGCCGTTGGTATAGACCAGTTCGGACTTGAAGCCCGCCATCAGCGAGAAATTCTTGGAGATCTGCCAGTTGTCCTGCAGATGCGTGACGAACGTGTTGGTGTAGAAATTGTTGGTGTACTGGTCGATCAGGGCGTTCTGCTGGCGCTCGTAAGGCGTGGTCGGGTTGTTGGCGTTCAGCGGATACCAGCGACGGGCCTGGGTGTTGTTGTTGCGCTCATACCAGCCGCCAAGCTCGATCGAGTGCTTGCCGAGATGGTAGCGCAGCGTGGACATCAGGCCACCGCGGTTGTCCCAGTATTCGGTCGTGCGGGTTGCATAGCCCGAACCGCCGAAGACGGTGTTCAGATCCTGACCCGGGAAATAGGCGGCGAACAGCGTCGGCAGGCCGGCGGCCGAAATCGGACCGGCTACAACACCTTCACCCAGATCATGGTGATAATAGATGCTGTTGTCCCAGTGCAGGTTTTCGCTGAAATCATGCGTCCACTTGGAATAGGCGAGGAAGTCCTCGCGCTGGGCCGCAGAGTAATAATTGCGATAGTTCAGGCCGACCGCATTGGCGTTGGCCTTGGCGTAATTGAAATTGGGATAGGTGAACGGGCGAACATAAATGCCATAACCCTGCGGCAGCGTAACGCTGTCTTCGTTGGGCTCGACCTTCTGGGACCAGTCGAAGAACGTCGAGAAATGGTCATGTTCGCTGTTGTGGACGAACTTCGCGTTGACCTGATAGCCGCCCTGATGGCCGGCGAAGTCCCAGGCGCGTGCGTCCTGACGTGCGAAAGAAACATAGGCTGAGTTGCCATTGCCGAACTCACCCGTATCGAGGCGGGCGAAGGTGCGGAACGTAGACCAGCTTCCGAAAACCTGCTCGATCTGCGCGCCGCGCTTCTTCAGCGGGTCCTGCGTGGTGAACTGGAGCGTTCCGCCAAGGTTGGACGTGGAGGCTGTGCCAAGCGCACCTGCACCGGACGAAACCGAAGCCGATCCGATGTTCTCGCTGATGGCTGCGCGCTGCGGAGAGAGGCCGTTGTAGTTGCCGTAAGCCTGATCGCCGAGCGGAATGCCGTCGAGCGTGTAGCCGAGCTGGTTCTGGTTGAACCCGTGAACATAAAGCGAGGAGTTCTGCTCGTTGTTACCCCAGGGATCGGCGTTGTTGAACACGACGCCCGGCAGCATTTCCAGCGCCTTGACCGGGTTCACGCCCGGAAGGATCCGCTGGATCTGCACATGGCTCAGCCCCTGTTCGGAACGTGTGCGCCGTGCCGTGATGACAAGCTGTTCCGTCCCCCCGGCCACGGCATCCACCCTAGCCTTGTGTTTGGCGTCGTTTTTGGCAGCATGTTTGGCCGGTGTGGCTTTTTTCGTTCCAGTCGCAGCGGCACTGGCGGGGTGGGGAAGAGCGGCAGCCAGCGCAAATGGCGAGCAGAAAACAGTCAGGAGCAGGCGGGAACGCAGCAGGTTGCGCGGCATCGAAGATCTTTCCGGAGCAAGAAGGGATCGGACGCGGCGGACCCTAATCTTTCCTTAAAGAACTGCGTGTGAAGCTCCTGTGAACGTGCAGTGACAGAATTATGACAGTCAGGCCGTTTGCCAGCCCAGCCCGACGATCGCGACCCGGCGCCCCAGAGGCGTATCCTGAAGAACGATGACCTCCCGCTCTTCCAGATAGTTGAGCTGACGGCGCGCACGGCCCAGAGAATGCGTCCCATAGGCGCGGGCCAGCGCATCATCGTCCGGGCAGATTTCCGCATCCAGCGCCGTGCGGGCGAGCAGCAGGAAAACGCCCTGCACGTCTTCCGGCAGGGTCGCGGCGACTGTCTGGGCCTGCTTCCACTCTTCGCTTTCGGAGCGCTCCCGGTCCATCCCAGCGCGGATCGTGGCCAGCATCCGGTTGAAAGATCCCAGTTCAAGCACATTGCGCGACAGGCCCTGAATACGTGCCCTGAGCTGGAAGTCCTGATACAGGGTCGCCAGCGGTTTGTAGTCCGACCCGTCTCCGGCCACGACTTCGGTAACCAGCGACCACAGCTGGTCGGGGTCGGCCTCGACGCTGATGGCGGCGGGAGCGGGTTCTTCGGCCTCACGCTCGGCCCCGTAGGCATCGAGCTGGGCGAGAAGGTCCGGCGGAGGGGGGCGGGATTCCCGACGCGCGCGGGGCGTGAACTCATGGACCGGCTCGAGAATGATGTCCCGCAGGTCTTCGGCTGAAACCGGCTCAAGCGGCACGAGAACCGGACCGGTGGCATGGCTTGCGGTTGTGACAGGGCCGATGGCCACGAGTTTCGGACGTCGGCTCAGCGCCGGGCCAAGCGCCATGAACTGACCGCGCGCCAGATCGCGGAAGGATTCCGCCGCCCGTCGCTCCATGCCCAGAAGGTCGGCCGCGCGCGCCATGTCGATATCGAGGAACGTCCGGCCCATCAGGAAGTTGGACGCTTCTGCCGCAACGTTCTTCGCCAGCTTCGCCAGACGCTGGGTGGCGATCACGCCTGCCAGACCGCGTTTTCGGCCACGGCACATCAGGTTCGTCATGGCGCCAAGCGACAGGCGGCGCGCTTCGTCCGATGTGTCGCCGCTGGTCACGGGGGCGAAAAGCTGCGCTTCGTCCACCACCACGAGGGCAGGATACCAGTGCGCACGTGGGGCTTCGAACATGCCGTTGAGGAACGCGCCGGCCGCCCGAAGCTGCATTTCGGCTTCAACCTGTTCGAGGTTCAGCACCACGGAGGCCCGATGCGCCCGCACGCGCTCACCTGCGGCGCGAAGGCTGGCTTCGGACTGGTCTTCGACGTCGATTACCAGATGGCCGTAATGGTCGGCGAGAGTGACGAAATCGCCTTCCGGATCAATCATCACCTGCTGGACGAGGGTTGCCGTCTGCTCCAGCAGGCGTCGCAGGAGATGCGATTTCCCAGAGCCGGAATTGCCCTGGACCAGCAGGCGCGTGGCCAGGAGTTCCGGCAGATCAATGCAGGTGTCGGAGCCGTCGCGGCCCTGTCCGAGAACGATGGATGTCATGGTGTCAGGCGATAGCCGAGTTGCGCGATTCTAGCCACCCAAGGACACCATTTGCCGCCGCATAAGCGGTGGAAAAACACCCCTGAAGCAGATAGCCGCCCGTTGGGGCCTCCCAGTCCAGCATTTCCCCGGCCACAAACACGCCGGGGCGGGACGTCAGCATGAAGCGTGCATCCATGGCGTCCCGCCGCACACCGCCTGCGGTCGAGATGGCACGATCGAGCGTGTCCATGCCGATCAGCGGCAGGGGGAGGGCCTTGAGGGTGTGGGCCAGCTGAAGGGGCGTGGCGTCTTTGGAAGTAGCGAACTTCAGAAGCTCGCGGGACAGCGCATCCAGTGCGAGTGCTTTCCGCAGGCGGTTGGTCTGGCTTTCACGCTCGCGCTGGGCCAGCAGGCGTTTCAGAACCTCGTCGTTCGAAAGTGTGGGGCGTAGATCGAGCGTGAGAACTGCCCGCCCGTCGCGCCGGATCGCGTCCCGCAATGCAGCCGAGAGCGCATAAAGCGCCGATCCTTCAAGCCCGCGGGCCGTGATGGTCAGGTCGCCCCGGCTGTGTTGTTCGTTAAAAGACAGCCCGACCGAATGCAGGACGCTACCGTCGTGCCTTGCTGCGAAATCGGCTGGCCAGTCGGGCAGGAAGCCGCAGTTTGCGGGTGCGAAAGGCGCGGTGTCATCCGGCAGCAGGTCTGCCCAGAGACCGTCCGACCCCAGACGGGACCAGCTTGCGCCCCCCAGTGTCAGGAGGGTCGCATCGGCCTGAACGGAAATCCGGCCGTCAGGAGTATCGAAAACAGGGTCCGAACCCTCCCAGCTGACGAAACGATGCCGGGTCCGGATCGTCACGCCCTGCTGCGCGAGACGCTCAAGCCATGCCCGCAGGAGCGGAGAGGCTTTCATGGCTTTGGGAAACACCCGCCCTGAAGAGCCGGAAAAACATGGCTGTCCGAGGCCTTCCGCCCATTGCCTCAGCGCCTCTGGCGGAAAGGCGCGGATGGCGGGTTCGAGCCAGTCCTGCGCGTTGCCATAACGCTTCAGAAACCTGTCCAGCGGTTCCGAATGCGTCAGGTTCAGCCCGCTGCGTCCGGCCATGAGCAGCTTTCGCCCCACGCTTGGCATCCGGTCGAAGACCTGCACCCTGCATCCCCGCGCAGCCAGGATTTCGGCTGCGAACAGCCCTGCCGGACCGGCTCCTATAATGGCGATGGATGGGCCGATGGACGGGGAAGGGGACGCAGTAGTCATAGGCGTCTGATTGCCATGTGCGGCAGGGTTTGTCAGGTTCTGCGCGGCGGGTTCTGGCCGGAAAGGAAACACAGATGCAGGTTTTTGAGACAATCGCGGCGTTGCGGACCGCCCGGAAAGGCTATGCGACGCTCGGCTTCGTTCCTACGATGGGGTTCCTGCATGAAGGCCATCTGGGCCTCGTCCGCAGAGCCAGGGCCGAAAATGGTGCGGTGGCCGTCAGCATTTTCGTGAACCCGACGCAGTTCGGCCCGAACGAAGACTATGCTTCCTATCCCCGCGATCCGGACCGTGATCTGGCACTTCTGAAAGACGCCGGAGCCGATCTGGTCTTCCTGCCAACGCCGGACGTGCTTTATCCACCGGGTTTCGCAACCCGCATTGAAGTCGGCGGCGTTGCGGACGAACTCGAAGGCCAGTCCCGCCCCGGACATTTCTCCGGTGTGGCAACGGTGGTGACGAAGCTGTTCAACATCGTCCAGCCGCAGCGGGCCTATTTCGGACAGAAGGATGCCCAGCAATGCGCGGTCGTCCGCCGTTTTGTGGCGGATCTGGATATCCCCGTCGAAATCGTGGTCTGCGACATCGCCCGGGAAACAGACGGCCTCGCGCGGTCCAGCCGCAATGTGCGCCTGACGCTAGAAAACCGCCAGAAAGCCCCGGTGCTGTATGAGGCTTTGCAGGAAGCATCGCGACTGTTCCGCAGCGGTGAACGTAACGCGGACGTTCTGGAGGGAGCTCTGCGCGTCAGCCTGATAAAGGCCGGCGTGCCGGACATCGACTATGCTACGGTCGTAAATGCAGACACATTCCGCCGCGAAGACCCCTGTTCCGAAAACGCGCTGGCGCTTCTGGCTGTGCAGGCAGGGGCGGTCCGGCTGATCGACAACATGCCGCTTTGAGATCTGTCTCCTTCGTGCGGTATAAGCATGAATTGCTGACGGACGGAGGATTTCAGACATGCAGAAAACCATCATGCGCCGGGTGGCTCAGGGGCAGGGACGCGAACCCGCCGATCTGGTCATCCGCAATGTCCGGCTGTTCGATCTGGTTACGGGTGATCTTGTTCCCACCGATATCGCCATATGTGGCGACCGGATCGTCGGGACTTATGGTAACTATGACGGTGTGCAGACGATTGACGGTGCAGGCCGGATCGCCGTGCCGGGCTTCATCGACACGCATCTGCATGTTGAATCATCACTCGTCACGCCGTTTGAATTCGACCGTTGCGTCCTGCCGCATGGCGTAACGACCGCCATCTGTGATCCGCACGAAATGGCCAATGTGCTGGGCCGCGCCGCATTCGATTATTTTCTGGCCGCGGCCGAGCGGACCATCATGGACTTGCGGGTCAATCTCTCAAGCTGCGTACCGGCAACGGCTATGGAGACGTCAGGAGCGGTTCTGAATGTCGATGATCTGCTGCCCTATCGAAACCATCCCAAAGTAATCGGCCTGGCCGAATTCATGAATATCCCGGGCGTTCTGAACGGCGATCCGGGCTGCTTGGACAAACTCGCGGCCTTTGCGGACGGCCATATCGACGGCCATGCGCCTCTCATGCGCGGCAAGGCCCTCAACGGCTATCTGGCAGCCGGAATTTCGACCGATCACGAGGCGACAGCAGCCGAAGAAGCGCTGGAGAAAGTCCGGAAAGGCATGACAGTCCTGATCCGCGAAGGCTCTGTCTGCAAGGATCTTGAAGCCCTGGTCCCGCTGCTGAACGTCGCCACATCGCCGTTCTTTGCCTTCTGCACCGATGACCGCAATCCGCTCGAAATTGCTCATGAAGGCCATCTGGATTTCCTGATCCGCCGGGCGATCGAACTCGGTGTGGAGCCTCTGGCTGCATACCGGGCGGCTTCGCTCTCGGCCGCAACCGCCTTTGGCCTGAAAGATCGCGGACAGATCGCGCCCGGCAAACGCGCGGATATCGTCCTGCTCGACGATCTGGAACGTTGTCAGGTGTCCGATGTCATTTCCGCCGGGCGTCTGGTGAACGATGCACTGTTTGCAGGGCGCGAGATCGTGGCGCCCGTCGGGCTGGACAGCGTGCAGCTGCCAAACCCGGTGAGCGCGCGGGATATGCGGATTGAAGGCAGCGGCACAGATCGTCCGGTCATGGGGATCATTCCGGGACAGATCATTACCGAATTCCTGCGTCTGGATCTTCCGGAAGACGATGGTGCCGTTCTGCCTGACCCCGCGCAGGATATCGCAAAGGTCTGCGTCGTGGCGCGGCACGGGCATAACGACAATATCGGGCGCGGTTTTGTTCGTGGCTTCGGCCTCGGACGCGGAGCACTGGCATCCTCAGTCGGACACGACAGCCATAATATCTGTGTCGTCGGAACCAGTGACGCCGATATGGCCTGCGCGGTGAACCATCTGGAAAAGACTGGCGGCGGTTTCGTGGCCGTCCGTGATGGACAGGTGCTGGCGGAACTGCGTCTTCCCGTAGCAGGCCTGATGAGCGACGCCCCCTATGAACAGGTGCGCGATGATCTGATCGTGTTGCGACAGGCCGCGAAAGAGATGGGCGTGGTTTTAGAGGAGCCGTTCCTGCAACTGGCGTTCCTGCCCCTCCCGGTCATCCCCCATCTCAAGATTACGGATTTCGGAATGATCGACGTCCGCAACATGAGTCTGGTGTGACATCAGTGCTGCTCCGCAGGGCAGCCATTGATATGATTACCTCTAATGCCAGATGGATGCAGGCAATGAATACTATGTCTGCAATCCGTTATTGTGAGATTATTTTTCCGTTATCCTGCAGAGCGATCGACAGGACAATGCCGAGAAAAATATTAACTAAACAGTTATGAAATAGTATGGCATCTTCAAAAGAAAATCTGACGGCGTTGTAACGAGAAGGGATCCTGTTTTGGGACATAAAACTGCAATTATCTTTGTCGCGGATAGGAATTTCCTGGTACCAAGCATCCTCGCGATGCTGCAGATCAGCCGACAGAAAGATACGATGAGTGTCGCGGATCTCTTCTTGTTCACAACGGATCTTAATGATGAAGATTTCCGTACGATCACGGATCTCGTCACAGATCACGGCATTACGACCATCAAGCTTGATCTTGATAAAGTATTGAGCGAACAGGAATCTCTTTCGTTCAGAGAAACACATATTTCGATTTCAACTTTGGGACGTTTTTTCACAGGTCCGTGTATAGATCCGAAATATGAGAACATCCTGTATATTGACGGGGACGTTCAGGTCGTCGGGTCAATTTTCGATCTGGCGAATGCCGACATTCCGGATGGCAAAATGTTGGGTGCTATTGATCGACATTTTCTTAAAGCAAAAGAACATGACAAATCCGGAGAAAAAACGCGCGAATACCTCAAAAAACTCGGGGTTTCGCATGAGTCGGATTATTTCAATGCAGGAATTCTGGCTGCAAAGCGTGAGACATGGATCAATCTCTGCAAAGAAGGATTTGATTATTTCGTCAATCACTCCAAAGACTGCATGTTCCACGATCAGAGCGCTCTAAACGCCGTGTGTGTCGGCAGAAGACTGCCTATGTCACCCAAATACAATTTCACGACCATGTTCGCCGAAAATAATTTCGTGAACACTGTGCGGCCGTCGATCATTCATTTCACGGGCGCTGAAAAACCATGGTTCTCAAAAGCACGGCCGTGGCAGGGGCGCTTTATTGCATCTTATGTCGAGCTTCTGAAGCAGTTCCCACAACTTGAGGCTTTTTATTCGCTCAAACAGTATTTCCATTCATCAGGACAAGCCGGTCTGAGCAGGATAGACCGCCATGCGAACAGAATGTGGCTCCTGACCCGTATTCTGACGCCTTGGCGCGTTATCCTGCGACGTCGGAGGCTAATGAACTACCTGAAAACAACACGATTTTTCATCTGAATGTCGTCCTGATGTAGCTCACGCTCTGGGTCTGGATACCAGAGCGGATTACACCGTTGTCACGAACAGAATGTTCTGACTCCCGCAGGCAATGAGATCAGCCAAAAGCATCTGAATTTCTTGAAGTCTGAGGAATTTGGTGGACCTGACGCAACTAGATAAAACCATATAAAACAATGTCTTATATGGTAAAACCTGCAAATTTCTCTAACGGAATATCAAGGGCCGAATCGTCCTAGTGTCAAACCTAAATTTGCTCTCGTAAGGTGGGAGAGGTCATGCACCGTGCCGCATTCCTACGAATGATCGCCCTTCATTCTGATGGCAGATCTCAGAGTATCCCGAGAGTAACGCCGTAATGTGAGCTGCCAGCGCAGATCGGCTTTTCTCAATTCGTGCGGCCACCTCCTGCCGCACAGCATCGTTTTGCCCGAGCAGTGCTCCCGCATAACCGACCTCCCGTCCAGCCTCGGCATCAGCCAAGGCAGAGAGCGGCACGAACTGCACCGGGACGTTCATCGTCTGGCCTTTCGTCCGGCTGGCATCGGCTTGCAGCCCGAAGACCGGCAGAGCTGATGATGCTGATACTGAGAACGATCCCGACTGGCTGAATGTCCCGGACAGGTCCATCGTGACCGGCCCGGCAATCATCGCCACGACCGGATCTGACGTCTGCTGGGCGCACTGAAGCGCCCGAACGTTCGCGTCGAACCGGGCGGCCTGATCCGCTGTCCATGTTTGGATACCAGACACGCTGACCACACCGGCCTTCGTCAGATCGGCCTGAACGCCGGCAATGGCCTGACTGATCGTCACAGGCGCGACCGATCCGGCCGAGCAGGCCGAGAGGGCCAGAAGCCCGCAGAAAGCCAGCGCTCTCATGCCAGAGCCTCCGTCCCGGTCGCGAAATCGCACCATACGCCCGCAGTGTTTTTATAGATCCAGCGCCCGGTACCCGCGCCCGCCGCTTCGCCTGGGCCCCGGGCATCTTTCGCCCAGGCCATCGCACTGGCGACATTCTGGGATGTACTGGCGTTGGCTTTGATGGCCGCGAGCGTGTTGCCGGTGCTGCTGGTGATCGTTGTCTTATTCTGCATGTCCAGAACTGCATCGCTCTGGAAAGCAAAATACCCGTAGACGTATCCAGCTGCGATGTCAGCTTCGTACGACGCCGTGATTTTCTGGGCAGTGATATGGGCCGTACCGCCTGGGAAATTCCCCGTGGTGTAGGCGAACCCCATGTAATCGACCCATGCAGCCCCGTTCCAGAAGAGATAGCATCCCTCCGCCGGGAATGTCTGGCCCTGAAGACCACTGGTCGCATCCGTGCAGAAGACGGCGTCCCCGACCGTGCCGCGCTTCGGCAGTTCAGCAGCCGTGCATTGCGGCACCGTGGCTGCCGGGGCGTATCCAAGCGCCGTCTTGATATTGGCCGCCGTGACATTCGCATCGGACCCCGGTGCACCAGCTGGCCCGGTTGCCCCGCTCGCCCCTGTATCGCCCTTGATGCCCTGTGGGCCAGGCACACCGGCTGCTCCTGCAGCGCCGGCTGGAAGCTCAAAGGTGGCAGGGGCGGTTGTCGTGCCGTCCGTGAGCGTGGCCGTCAGCGTCACGGTCGACGGCTGGCCCGCGACGACAGGATCCTGCGTCAGGTTGATCGCCTTGATCCCGACGCCCTGAGTCCCGCCCGAAGACAGGGCCGCAATCCACTGGCCGATGGTCTGGGCCTTGCCGTCGGACGTGACCTCCAGCCCGGAGCCATCGCCCGCATAGGTCCCGGCCGTCACGCTCTCAAAGGACGGCGTGCCCACAGGAGCCGCGTCTTCCGTCGCCATAACCACGCGGCCGTTCGACGAATATCCCGAAGGGAGCGCCTCGATGCCGGCAATCAGCACCTTGCCGTTCGTCAGAGTATCGGCCGGGAAATCACCGGGCGGGGCCGTTGCCGCCGTCAGCGGCGTGATCTGAAGCACAGCCATCACGGAATAGACGCGGCCCTGAGCGGTCGTGATCTCAAAGAGGATCTTCTGCGCCGTGTTCGGCTGCCCGCTGGCAAGGAAGGCCACGACCAGAGGTCCGGCCACGGCCGACCACATGACTTTGAGGTCATACTCCCCGCCTGTAGCTGTCGTGACGACGGCGGAGCGGATTGCGGTCAGCGTGTCGCCCGTGCCAGCCAGCAGGGTGGAGAAGTCCAGAACATAGTCCAGACAGTCGGCCGAGGCCTTTGGTGTCCACATCACCTGGGCAAACAGCTCGGTGCAGGACTGGAGCGTCACCGTCCGCAGCGGAGACGGCGTGAGATTGTGAACCGTGGTCATGCGGCCGTCACTTCCGCCAGGAGCGCGTCGAAGTCCTCACCGGTCGGAGCCGTGCCGGGAATGCCCAGCCAGTTCTCGCGCGACAGCAGGCCATAGGCTTCATCCGCGATCCGCGTGAAGGTTCCCCACGGCATGAAGGTCCGCGTGCCCCAGGTGTTGAAGAACACGCCGTCCGGGTTGTAGCCGACAAGCGCGATGGCATGGCCCCCGGCAGGCGTATGGTCGGAGATGGCATTCCAGTCCCAGGTTTCACCGAGACCCAGATCGAGGAAGCCTTGCGGCACCTGCACCCCGGCCAGCACGCCGCCCAGATAGGCAATGGCACGGCGGATGCCCACGACGTCCGTGGGCACAATCGAGCCATAGGCGGTCAGGTAATCGCGCGTCTGTCCCGGCCGGAGCAGGCCGTCACGGCGCCAGGCGTTGAGTTCGTCCAGCAGGATGGTGCCGTCATCATTGGCCCCGGTGGCCGGATCGAAGCCTGTCAGCGCCGCATAGTTGTCCAGCACGGTTTCGGTCGAGAGCATCACAAGGCTCTGCGCAGCCTTCGTCCAGGTCGCCACCAGGGCGGCGTGAGCGGCGAAAGCGCAGCAGCCGAAACGGTCATTGCCCCACATCTGATAGGGCACGTTCTGCGACCAGTCCTGCGCGGCGGGCACGGCCGGCAGGCGCACGGCCAGCACCCGGCCGAGGCGGTAGGTGCGCGAATCATGTTTCGGGGCGCGCTTGCCCAGGCAGCGTCCGCCGACAAAAGGTGCACTCATGTGCGAGATCTCCGGAAACAAAAAAGAGGGGAGCAGCCGAAGCCGCTCCCCTTTTTCCCGACGTCGGGAATATGGTCAGACGCCCTGATAGATCCGGGCGCGGACCAGCTCCGGCGACTGGAGAGGCGCGGCATAGGGCGTAGCCGTTACACCGGCCAGCGCCTCAACCAGCGGAATCATCGCCTGGACGGTCTGCATGTAGGTCGCGGCCGAGGGCGAGTAGACCTTCACGATCGGGGTCGCGATCGCCAGCAGGGTTTCGAGATCCGTGCCGAGGCTCTTCGCCCAGTCCTTGCCGGTCGCCACCGTAATCGAGCCGTTCGAGTTGGCCGCGACCTGTGCCGTCACGCTGCGGATCTGTGCGACGAGGTTGTCGAACTTCGCCTTCTCGGAGGCGGAGAGATGGCTTTCCAGTTCGGGGATGCCCTCGATCGCCTGGACGGCATAGGCGATGGCCGTGGCGTCATTGTTGAGCGCTGCCGTGTTGAAGCTGGCCGTGTTGGCGGTCGTGGTGCAGGCCGCCGTGGAGCCGAGAAGAAGGGCACCAAGGCTGAAGGCGAGAAAGCGATTGCGCATGAAGTCTCCGGACATAAAAAAACCGCCTCGGAGGGCGGCGGAAGAAAGAGCGGTCTGACAGGCGGGAGCCTGCCTCCTTCGGGTCAGGCGGTCGGTTTGGGAGGCGCGCCTGCCTTGGGATGGGTGGAGGCCGGATCGAGGCCCAGCTTGGCGGCTTCGATCGTGCGGCTGGCTTCGGCCGGGATCATCAGGGCCTTGGCATCGGGCTGATAGGCGTTCGTGTTCCATCCTTTCGACTGCGCCAGGCTGGAAACGATCTTGTAGAGCAGCGCCAGCCTGCTGCCGGCCGCAGGCGGTTTCCAGAAGCGCATGGCCAGCGCGGCCGCCGCGATCAGGAAGGTGAGGATCGAGACGATATCCCCCGCATACCGCGCAGGCAGGTACGGCAGGACCGTCTGGAACAGGGTTGTCCAGTCCATTTCAGTTCTCCAGACATGAAAAAACCGCCCGGAGGCGGCTGTTCTAAAAGATATGTTCTGTCGCTTACTGAAGAGCGGGCCCGAGTGTCATCGGATACCAGTGCCCATTTTCGTAAACGACAGGCACATGGTCATCGCTGTCATTGAGGATTGTCCCCTCAATCGGATTGGCGACGCCCAGGATCTGCGCTTTCGTCAGTTCCTGAATGCTGGTGACACCATTGAGTTTAATTCGAGAGGCGGTGATCTGGAGAGTACCGCCATCATCTGCCCCCGAAGTGCCACCATCAGATCTGATCTGAGCATCAAAATGGTTCGTCGTCCCCCCGGAGTGTAGGTTGATACTGGTGGACTGCGCTGTCTTCGTGGAGCCAAGGTTTAGCTCAGTGAGAGGTGTGGTCGTATCGTCATTCACGTTGACCACGCCTGTCGCCATGGCGTCCACATGAACCAATCCCGATGCGGTATAAATCCGAGAGGATTTCGTGAGCGTTCCCGCTGCTGTGGACTTCTGATTATACCATGCGATTTCCTGCTGGCCGCCCTCGCTCGTGCCACTATCCAGCATGGCAATGCACGAGTTGAAAAATACGGCATTAGAGCAATCCACCCCATAGGTGTGCCCGTAATACATCCGGAGCGACGCCACTGATGTGCTTGAGGCATCTAGAAAGCCGGTATCGCGCACAGAGTTCCCCTGCACCATATACCCCACATTAAACAGGGGGGACGTGGCAAACGGATTGGCCGCCACCACAAAGGCCGGACTTCCCACGTGATTACTGAGTTGCAGGCCAGTGACCCAAACGCCTGTGTTACCGGGGCATTTCGGATCGGACCAACTGTCAACGGCGGTGTCACAGGTTGCCGCGCGGTTCATGTCTATTTCCATCCCCGCGATGCCCGCTGTGCCGGGGCCTTGCGTCAGGACAATATTCTGCCCCCACAGCGCAGAGTTCGGACTGTCCTGTAGGCCGCCAAGGGCCTGGATGACCTGATACTTCTGGGTGTCAGTCGATTTGTCCTCGTTCACAACACCGATCATCTGTCCCACGACAGCGGGACTGTCGGTGGTGGCCTGAACTGCAATGCATTGTGCCGACGGAGACGTCGTGCCCATCGTGCCCGGGCACATCATCGAAGGGACCGGAACCCGAAGACGCTCTGTCGAGGACGCTGGGTTTATGCCCGAATAGTCGAAGTTTGCCACTCCAGTTGATTGGACAACGCTGTGGGCGTCCAGCGCGGCAACGCCAAGAGGAGATCCGATATCAGACATCTGCAGCGGGCCACTGGTAATGGCCCGTTGATTGATGACTGGATTTTGGAGGTGGCCGTTCTGGGTATCAGCCTTTTTTCCCAGCCATGCAGCAACCGAATTGTCATTTCCGGCCGAAAGAACGAGATCTCTGATGCTCCCCGTCTGGGTAACGGATTTCCAGAGCGGCATGCTTTGTCCAAAGGCTGAAGGCACAGCCAGAAACGTCCATGCGACGATAAGAGGAAATACCCGCATTTTCATTGCTCCGGTCATGTCGCACCGTGAGGAGAGTTCTCCTGTACCGATGGCGGATTTTCGGAGCAGTGTAAAACTCTGGACCATCAGACGTTTCCATTCTTCAGTGTCAGGGGCATGCCGGGGCCAAGAAAAAGCGCCCGCTCACGGGCACGGCGATTTTTCAGGCCAGCCAGCTCGACCAGATGGCCGCGCATGGTGGCCTTGTCCCAGCGCAGCAGCTCGTCAGCCGCGCCGGCATAATCTCCGGCATTCAGCTTGCGCAGCAGGGTCGAGCTTTCGACGGCGGGTGTCCCGACATTGTACTGCCAGGACAGCAGGGCCGCGCGCTGGACGTCCGACAGCGCCACCCGGACCAGACGGGAGAGCGCCGCATCCAGCGCTGTCACGGTCCGGAGCAGGAGACTGCTGGCGGCTGCCTCATCAATGGAAGCGGTCCGGGCCGTGACGGGCTGTCCGTTGGCCAGCCACCGGCTGCCATACCCGATCGTCCAGTACCCGGCCGGGCAGACATAGGGCGATGCGCAAAAGCCCTCGAACCCCGGCCGCCGCAGCAGCGCCGTCGCCAGAGTGATGGCGGTTTCATGCATGGGGATTTTCCATAAAAAAAGCCGCCCGGTTA
Source organism: Gluconobacter albidus (assembly GCF_002723915.1). GTDB lineage: Bacteria > Pseudomonadota > Alphaproteobacteria > Acetobacterales > Acetobacteraceae > Gluconobacter > Gluconobacter albidus. The sequence goes on along the minus strand of NZ_BEWL01000001.1, from coordinate 404,788 downwards.
GGGCGGCTTGGGTAGGGAGACCGGGTCAATAGTGTCCGAGTTCAAGGATTTGCTTCGGAAAGTGTTCTGAAAGCCTCAGCCAGTGGTTTTGGGCACAAGTCAGGGCAATCTTCTAGGACTTGGTCGATTACGGCAAGTGCCAGCTTACCCTTTTGCATAGTAAATTGTTTCAGCGAAGGAAACGCTGTAGAGAGCGCTTCTTCCATCTTATGGCCGTTGCTTTGACAGAATGCCTCATCCGTCATGATAATTAGATCATTAACAAACTTTACCGGAACTTTCTCCTCCGAAGCCCCGGCTGGGTATTTAAGTTTCGATTGGACGGCGTCCGCTATCTCTTGAAGACGGGTGGATTTAAGGCGATCAATACCTACGAAAGGTGGTAAGTTTTCAGAAGGAGGTTTTCTATTTCGGATCAACAGCAATCCAATCAGTAATGGGTGTAAAATTACATTGTCAAATGCATAGTGAGTTCCTTGAGCTAAGATGTGGATTCGGCCACTGGGCGTTCTATCCCCATCCCAATCAAGTAAACCGAAGGTAGAAAGACTGCCGAAGTCAGCCAATCCGCTGACGACTTTTCCGACAGCCGCGCAACCAGTGCCTTGCTCGATTCCTTGTTTGTTTTTAATTCCGGTCGATAGAAAATTAAGGGATCGACGAAGCTGTAGTTTAGCTTTCATAAGCGTGTGGAGCCGATCATAAGCCTCGGCATCGACGTCAGCTTCGACGAAAATTTGCCGACGCTGCGTAAAATCTACCTCCATGGATGGTAGTCCGACCGTTAATTTGTTCAACGCTTCGCGCGTGGAGATCTTCGATAATGGAATATTTTCGCGACGCATCTCAAATAAGGCTTCTTCCGGTGCTAAAGCCACAGTTACCGGAGAGTGTGTCGTCATAATACACGGAATCCCCATCTTCCCGACAACTTTGTCTTGTATCGTCTTTATCCACTGATGAAGAACTGCGGGATGTAGCGATGCATCAATTTCATCTAGTAAAAGCAATGGAGGCTTTTGAATAATAACTCTGGAAGAATCAATATTAAGCATCGAAATAGATAGGAGGACCAGCACTTTCTCTCCCGCGGAAAGTGAAGAGAATTCAACATGCGTGCCCTCTTCGTCTAAGCGCTCGAAATACAAAACAACTGGATCAATTTTTCTTACGCCTGGCGGCGCACAACGGTAATTGAGATCAAACAGCTTCATGCTAGCGGATATCTGCTCCCATGGCGGAATTCCAAATTTATTTTGAAATTCACTGTCGGTAAGCCAGTCATTGCTAGCAGGACGCCCTCCTTGAGGGGATTTTTTAATATTTTCAATATATTCATTACGATATCCATAAAATAATTTTGTAAGTTTGTAATGAAATATATTTTGTATTCCCCAAGACCCAAATCCAATGACATCATCAAAACTCAAAAACCTGGCTTCTATGCCAGAATTATTGGTTACTCTATGTATTTGGTTTTGAATTTTTCTTAATTCTAGTTTATTGCTATGACTAAAAAGGGAACTATTAAAAGAAGACAATATTGTTTCAATATTATTTTTTATTATTTCATCAATTTCAGAACCCCCTAAAGCTAGAATAATTTCTTCTATTGGCTTTTTTGTAATTTCTAATGTAGACAAATCTCTATATTTTGTATTAATGAATATATTTTTTACATCATTATCTATTTTCTTTATTGCTTCGTTTCGGTTTTTCTCAAAATTATCCTTTAAAAGACCGTTGTCTTCTATGTTTTTTTCTATATATAAATCCGAGTCAAGTTTTAATGACGTATTCGTAAGTATAACTGCGCTTGGATTTTCTTGAGATAGTCTTCCTAACATCTCAGGCGCAAGCGCATCACAGTCAACTTTACGGGATTTAATTGCTTCTAATAGCTGTGATTTTCCTGTTCCGTTCAAGCCAATAATTACCGTAAAATTAGGCAATTCAATACTGTCGAAAGCAGGAATTGATTTGTAATTATTGGAAAGCGAGATGCGCATGGGGGGATCCTGATTGAACGTTCCTGCTCTATCAATGATAGAAAAGCAGGCATCTAAGGCGAAATGAATTATAGTCACCTCTCTGCCGCACTAAATCAAGGATTTCGATGGTCTATTGGTTGTTCCTATATATTTGAATGATAATATCTAAATATATGTTTGCTTACACGAAAATTATCAGATTGAAGGCGAAATACTACTTAGTAAATTTATATTTTTTGAAAAAAAATTAAATACTGATCCTTTTATTTGCTCTGCTGTTTTCAATTTTACTTCCCGATCGATACAACCAGATGAACGACTCCCGATCCAAGGATTGAGGTCAGCAGGGTGATGGCGGCCGTGACGACGGAGCGGGCACCGAACAGGCGGTCCAGCTTCGTGTTGATCTGCTTGTTCGCCGTTTCCATTTTCGTCTCCAGACTGGCGATCTGGTTGCGGAGAGAGGCAATCTCCGTGCGGACTTCACTGCGCAGGGTGTCGTGCTTGTCGTTCAGTCCGTCTGCATAGGTTTCGAGCTTGAGCGTACGATCCTGAAGGGTGCGGATTTCAGCCCGCAGGCTAGCGAAAATGTCTTCGGGAGTCTGAGAGACAGGCATCGTTTTTCCATAAAAAAAGCCACCTTGAAGGCGGCTGACAGAAGAATGCGGAGCGGCAGGGCGGCTGGTTACTTCGGACCCTTGGCGATGTAGGTGATGTCCGTCGTCCCGCCATTGTTGATGTGCAGCGAGAAGCCGTTCTTGTCCGGCGCATAGGCGTGACAGTTCACGTCACCATCCCCGAAATTCTGGGCCATGACCTTCGGCGTATCCGAAAACGGCACCGCGAAGGTCACGCGACCACCGGCGGACACGCTTGTCGCGACGTCCATGACGATTTTCTGCCCCGGATCCGTGGGCAGGTCTTCCGTGAAGGCGAAGCCATGCCCGTTCCAGTTGATGGACTGGGAGCTGACACTGAGCACAGGCGCAGTCCCGGAGTAGATAACGAAATTCCCGTCGTCCTGGTATTGAGCGCGCATGGCACCATAAAGGACCGTCAGGCGGGTCGCCGTCCCATCGGTAATATTGAGCTTGGTGCCGTTCGCAGTATTTGCCGCTGCAAGCGCGGAGTTTGCTGTTCCCTGGGCAGAGTTGGCGGATGACATCGCTGTATTGAGCTGAATCGTGGTTGCATAGTTCTGCCCAACCCAGGACTGGAACGCCACATTCCCGAGATCCGTTTTGTCCACCGCAAGGCCAAGGCCTGACCCATCCGTGCGCCAGCCGGCATAAATCTGATTCGTGCCGAAATTGGCGAAATTCCAGCCCTGTTTGACGAACTGGTTTTTGGCATCCACGGCTCCGACAGCCTGATTACTGCTCCAGTCTGAAACCTGCGGGACCAGCAGTTCAGAAAGCACGGTCAGCGATTTGAGGCTCGCCGCGCCGTTCTCATCCAGCTGGACCAGAAACTCGGCCGGGATCTCGTTATAGACCTGCACCCCTCCGGAGAAGCGGAGGAGGTCCGTGGTGTTCTGCGTGTTGCCGATCACCCGGCTGCGGGCCAGCGTGCAGGGATTGCCGATCGTCAGCGTCCCCACGCCCCATTCCGCCTGCGTCCCGTCATCCGCGAAATAGAAGACCCGGCCGCCGTTTGGAAATGCCTGGGAGAACGCCCTGCGATCCGCGACCGCGCCGTTCAGCACGAAGTCCCCGACGCCCGGACTGCTGGCGGTCTCCAGAACAAAATTGGCCAGCATGGTCATTACAGTCGCTCCGTCTGGGTGAAGGTCCAGCTCCGCCGATCGGCGGGGCCGTAAGGATTGCCGATGTCGCCGCCGCTCAGACGCCCGAAGATCGCCTCCTCCTGCGAGGCCGCCGCCGGATCCGGAAGGAAGAGAATATTCTCCCCGACCGCCGCGACCCGCTGGATCTCCCGCAAGGTTGCGGTCTCGGCCGCGCCATAGGACTGATGCGCAATCGAGGCCTTTCGCTGGATCCAGCGCATCTGCGGAAATTCCGCGCCAGACAGCGCCGTTACTTCATCGACGCCAAGATTGAAGCCCGAGCTGCTGTCGGTGGAGAAGTTGCGGACCGGCTGCCAGAGCGGCCCGACATAGGCCAGCGGGACCGAGAGATACCCGTCCGGATTGCCCGGATCCGCGATCGTGATCGCCACGACGTCACATTGCAGCTCGGCCGGCAGAACGCAGACCGCCTGACCCGCCACGATCGCCATGGGCTGGGTTGCATCATGCAGGACGTTGCCGGCGCTGCTGACGACGATCCGCCAGCTGGCCTGCGCCGTCAGGTTGGTGCGATGCACCGAGACGACCCGCACGCCCCCGCGCTGCGACAGCGCCACCGTCAGGGTCGCTGTCGTGGCGTCCGCCCGCCAGGCATAGGCCGGATTGCCCTGCGGGGAGGTCAGGTTCGTGACAGGCAGCGTTGCGGCGGCGCTGTCGGTCGACAGGACAGCGGAGAGCACGGCGTTCTGATAGCCAAGTCCACAGTTTTCCATGAAGTCTCACATAATATCTGGCCCGAAATCACCGCCGTCCACGTCTTGCGGGACGGTCCACAGGGTCAGGATCTGAAGGGTTGCCGTCGCATCGCCGCCCCGGACATGCTCCGCGACAACCACGCCCAGGCATGCATAGGACAGCCCTGGAATGGGAGCCTGAATCAAGACGGTATCGCCAAGGTCGACCTGCCAGCTCAGTTCCACCGGAATGGTGATGGCCCAGAGGGTGCGATAGGCACCCCAGAGCTGGCCATGTGAATTTGCGACGGTCTGGGCGTCTTCCGCGGATGCCAGGGCCGTGACGACCGGCGTCGGATCGTTCGGAACCCGCCAGCGCGTCCGCAGGGTCGCATCGGACCAGACGGCATTGCGATCGGCTGCGGCGATCAGGGCCTGCCGGTCGGCCGGGGCCTGCGGGTGCAGACCCGATCCGGCCGTCTGGACCGTGAAATTATGCTGCCACCCCATGCGCCAGCGCCATGTCGGAGGATTGAGCGAGGCATCCAGAGACACGGACTGGATGTCGGTGATGACAGTCGCATCCAGCGTCAGGGTCGAGGCGGTCAGGTCATCGACCGCTTCCAGCAGGACAGGCCGCAGCGTGCCCGACCGGGTTGGCACGATCGAAAGCGCCAGCCCCGAGAGCAGCGTCCGGACGACGTCCTGTCCCGTGACCGTTTCTGTTCCATCCCAGAACCACCCTGCCCGCCAGGGGGCCAGCGGGCTCTGCGCTGGCCACTGGACGTCGATGTAGGATTCCGGAAGAACGAAGTCCTCCAGGAGCATCGTGCGCAGGATGTCCAGGACGTTCTGCGGCGCGGCTCCGGAGGGGAACGACCCGACTGCGTCCACGGTGATGCCATAGACAGGACGTGTTCCCAGCCGGATCCATGTGCCGGTTCCCCCTCTCTGGATCTGGTAGGTTCCAGGAGCAGGAGACTGGGCATAGAGATCTGAGACCAGACCACCGAAGGCGATGCCACCCGCAAAGCCGCCCTCATAGAGCGCGGAAATCTCGGCCGGCGCATCGCTGACCTGATAGACGTAATTGACCGCATCAATCAGGACGGGTGTGATGTTGCACGCCGTCCCCCGCAGGGTCGGCATGACGCGGCCGGAGACGTTGGCATCTCCGTCCAGACGGCCCGTGCCTCCATAGATCCGACCTGCCATGGTGACATCGAGCCAGGACAGCGCCCCGAGCAGGGGCACGGTCAGGGTGCGACGTCCGGGCTGCCAGAGCGTGCCCAGACCCGCAAAGACCGGCTGAAGATCCGAGCGCTTCGGATCCTGCCAGATCCCCCGGTCCCGGTCGAAAATCTTACGCCCGCTCAGGATCCGGATGGGCAGATGGTCATTCGTGCGGCTGGCCACGAGCGTGTCGAGGGAGCCATCATTGATCAGCGTGACCGAGCCGAATGACGACGTGCCCCCGAGGGCGTCCGAGGTCAGGGAAATGCCGCGGTCCAGATCGAACGCCTGGGTGACGATCGGGACATAGGGAACATGGTTTTCATCGACGTAACCCATATCGGAGAAGCGCAGGGTCTCGATCGTCTCCAGAGACCCCGCACTCCGCCGCAGCGTTCCGCGTGGCCGGCTGCCATGGGCCGGAAGGTCATCGACCTGGACAGCCAGGGTATCGACCAGGTCGATCTCGACTGCCCGGATCACTGTCATGTCATGCTGCCTTTCCGGTGGTGGATTTCATGCTCTGCATGCGGATTTCGCTCAACACCTTTCCAGTCAGATCGACCATTTGGTCCATCGTGGCCTTGAGCGTATCGGTCGAGGACTTCATCAGCTCCTTCATGGCGGAGGCCGTCAGGCTGTCCGTGCTGATGTTGCCAAGACTGCGCATTGCCTGAAGGACTCTGTCATAGTCATTGGCATAGGCCGTGCCCGACCCGTTGAAGGTCTTGCTCTGCGCCAGCAGGGTCTGCATGTCGCCCTGCATCGCCTGAAGCGCCGTGAAGCTGCCGCCCTGGGCTGCCGTCAGATCGGTCGTGAAGTTGTCATTCGCGACCTTGTACTGATCGGCGGCCGACAGCGGAGAGGCATCCGACGTGGCCAGACCCGCGCCATAGGTCTCCAGGCTGGACATGACGCTTTCAGCGCTTTGCAGCGCCTGGTCATTGTACTGTTGCTGGATCTTCAGGCGCTCGGCCGAGAGCGTCTTTTCCAGGTCGGCCGACTGGCTGATATATTCCTTCTGGGACGTGTAGGCGTCCCCGAGGAAGTTCTTCCAGTCGTCCGCCAGCTGCTGGCGCTGCTGGTCCGCGCTGACGTCGAAGTTCGTCAGCGCGGCCCCTTCATCATCGCCCGTGGCCGTCTGGTACCGCGCCTGGACCGACAGATCGCTCTGCCGCAGCGTGTCCAGCTGGGAGGCAAAGCCCTGGTCGTAAAGCGACTGGTACTTCGCATTCAGCTGGGTGCCGTCCAGCCCGTACTGACTGGCCTGCGAGGCGGCTGCCTCATAGGTCTGTTTCAGCGCGGCCATCTGATCCACCCAGGACTGCTGCCCCGAGACCGTGGCCTTGAGCAGCCCCGGCATCGTCGTGTCGACGAAGGTCGTGATGGTGGAGATCTGGGTCTGGAGATCCGACGTCGACAGCGACTTGCCATCAAGCGCCGTGTCCAGAGCCGTTTTCAGGTCCCCGGTGGCCTTGGTGAAACTGCCGACCGTGACCGTACCGTCCGAATTGAACTTCGAGACGGCAACGCCCAGCTGGTCGACCGTGTCGGCCATGGTCTTCAGGTTGGCGATCGCCGTTGCATAATCCGAGACGGATGTTGCATCGCTCGGCAGCCCCTGTTGCAGGGCCTGCTGGAACGTGGCGTCCGACGTGCTGTAGGTCGCCTGTTTCAGCAGATCCGTGAGCGAGACGGACTGGAGGGACTTGTCCTTGTTGTTCTTGTCATCGCGGACCGTGCCCAGTAGCCCGCCATTGCCGCCGCCGATCGTGACCCCGTCCGTGGACAGGACCTTGTTGAACGATGCGATGTCGGATTTGAGCTGCTCCGTGATCTGATCGGTCTGGGCCTGGTTCCAGGTCTTGCCAAGCGACAGCGAGCCTCCCGTCGTCATGACCTGGTCGATCGTGTACGGGTTTTTCTTGTGCCCGAAGAGGCCGCCCAGAAGACCGCCCAGACCGCCGCCGATCAGACCGCCCAGCATGGTGCCGACCACCGGAATGAACGATCCGGCTGCAGCGCCTGCTGCAGCTCCGCCGCCGCTTCCGATCATGCCGTTGGTCTTTGTCCCGCCGCCGATGCCGGACAGGGCCGAGCCGAGCCCGAAGCCCCCACCAATCCCGCTCAGGAGGTTGCCCACCGTGGCCGTGCCAAACAGGTTGGTCTTGAGGCCGGAGGACAGCCAGGACGTGGAACCGCCAAGGACAGATGAAGATGCTCCCCCCGAAGAGAAATTCTCAATGGTGGTCCCCGCTCCGCCGAAAGGATCACTCCCGATGCTTCCGCTCCCGAAGCTACCGGATGACGATGCCCCGGAAAGCACAGAAGAAATATCCCCCAGTGTCGTCCGGCTCTGACCGTCAATCGCATTCAGCAGCGGATTGATCAGCGCCAGCTTGGCCACCATGGAGATGATCTGGGTTTCCAGTCCCTGCATGACGGACTTGAAGGTCACGCCGCCATTCGAGGCATCGACGAAAGCCTGGGTGACATCGCTCGACAGCGTGTCCGCCATCGACGAAATATCTCCCGTCAGCTCCTGCAAGGTCTCCTGCTGATGCTGATACTCTGCCGAGGCCTCTGCGACACGGCCGGTCAGATCAATATAATCCTGCGCTTCCTGCGGTAGAACGTCGCCATACTGCCGGTGCTTTTCCAGCTCCGCCTGCATGACGGCCAGATTGACCTGACGTTGCTCCGCATTCTGTCCGATCGAGGCCGTCTCGGCCTGGATCATATCCAGATTGTCCGACAGTCCGGCATTCTGCTGAAGCTGCTGGGTCTTTATCTGGGCAGCCGTGCTGGCATCGAGCGCAGCCGTCCGCTTTGCCACCGCAGCGGCAAATTCAGGCGACGTCGTGCTGAAGTCGTTCTGGGCTTCCGTGTAAGCCTGCTGGTAATTCGTGGCATGCTGAAGAGCCACGGCAGATCCGCCCGCAGCGTCGGCAATGGCCGCCTGAGACCGCGCCTGACGTTCGGCCGAAACCGTTCCGTCATCATAGGCGGCCGCAAGCTGCCTCTGCTTGGCCGCCATGGCAGCCGTCAGGGCCTGCTGGTCCGTTCCGGTACCGCGCGTCGTCTGATCGAACTGCGCCACGACCTCAGCCATGCTGCGCCAATAACCCGTCTGGGCTTTCAGTGGATCGAGACTGTCCGTCAGCCCCTGAGTGATTTTCTCCTGCGGGCTCAGTGTGTCGGCCAGCGCCACCCTGGCCGTGGTGATGCGCTCCTGGGTTTCCTGCCAGGCTTCGGAACCCGCTTTCTGGGTCGTCTGGAGCTTCTGCTGCGCCTCGATATAGGCTTCGATCCCGGCCCGCTGCTCCGACCAGCTGCTGGACGAATAGCCACCGGCTACATCGGCCGCGCCTCCTGCGACAGAGCGGGTGTTGTCGATGACCGCAGCGGATGTGGCGTGCTGGACCGCCGCAGCAGATCCGGACACCCCGCCTGCGTGATCAACATACTGGTGACCACCGCTCTCATGACCGATGACGCCCTTGAAGAGATTGACCAGACGGGAGGACAGGCCCAGGCGGGACGTTTCCGTGTCGATCAGGCTGGACGTGTCAGAAGGCAGCGTGTTGATGTCGTAGCCATAGACAGAGGAATTATAGGATTTCTGGCCGGAGCTTCCGACCTTGTTCCCGCTGTAATAGGCGAGCGTGTTATCCCAGTTTCCACCTGCACGGGTGTTTGCTTCCTGGAAAATCTTGATCGCCGCATCGATGTTTCCCTGCGGCGTGCTGACGTCATATCCGGAGGAATAGCGGGGATCGACCTGACCCAGTCCGTAGTGATGATTTCCGCCGGCATAATTGTCCAGAAGCTGCTTGCCGGCGAGACCATCTGTCGTGGGCCTCGTGGTCGTCGGGATCAGTTTGATCAGATCCGTCAGCCATTCCAGCAGGCGGCCGCCCATGCCTGTCACCAGATCACTGATGGCATGGGTGACGGGCGAGGCCGCTTTCTCCAGGTTCTCCAGAGACCGCTGGAACGGCGTCAGGCCCTGATCATAGGCATCTTTCGACGCATCCCGGATCTTGCCGATGACCAGCGCGTAAGCCACACCCTGCTGCCCACTGGCCTGAAGGTTTTTGACCTGCTCGACCAGGGCGGCATCCACCCCAGGAAGGTGCTGCTTGTACAGCGCCTCGATCTCGGCTGTCGGATCGACCATGGCGGTCTGAACCGCCTTGAGGCCGTCCTCCAGACTGCCGAAGATGGCTCCGGCATCGCGCGCAATCCCGGATAGCGTCGAAATATCCGTGCTCGACCCGGTGAAATTATACGTTCCGCCGATCGTGGTCGCAGCGGTACGGGCGGAGCTTTCATCCCATCCCGGCATGGCCTTGAGGCTGTCAGAGGCAGACATGATGGCGCCAGCCATATGCTGGGCATCGTCTCGCGTGGCCTTGAGCTGCGTCGAGAGTTTGGCAAGACGGGACTGCTCTTCCTCGGCCATGGACCCCATTTTATACAGACCCGCACCAACAGCTGCCGCTGCCGCGACATACCCTGCTGGCCCCGTCATGGCATTAACCGCCAGATCGACAGACTTGCGAAACCCACCCAGGACACCCACGGCGTTCGGCACTTCATAAAATGCGGCCTGAAGCGGATTGCCGCCTGAGAGGACCATGTCCAGAAACTTGTGAGCTTCATCCATCAGGATGTTGAGCTGGTAGCTTTCCAGCTTGGCGGCATTGCTGTTGTTCCTGTGTCCCTCGGCTTCCTGATCAAGCGCATCCCGCAGACGTCTGGCATCATTCAGGCGCTGGGAAGTCGTGTCGACTTTTGCCTGCTGGCTGGACACGCCGGCATCGGCATCAGACTGCGACATGCCGTCAGCGACGGCATCTGCGGCCTGAACCCGCATCTGCTCAAGCCGGTCCTGCTCTTTTTGCAACCGGAGCGTCAGGCTTGCGACTTCATCGCCAGCCGCAGCCGACATCTGAAGGAAGGATTTCAGGGATCCCGTCATGCTGCCCTGTAAACCACCGGCCACACCCTTCTGGGCCTGATCCAGAGACATCAGCGCATCACGCATGCCCAGTGTGGCCGCGCTGCCCTGTCCCAGCTCGCCATTCCATGCGGCCTGCGCATCCGCCGCCGCTTTCTGGCGCTGCGTCAGGTCTGCGATCTGATCACGGGTCTTGCCCAGGGTATCCTGAACTTCGGACAGCCTGGACGTGATGGCAGTAGTGTCTGCGCCCGCAGCAGAGGAACGGTCGAGATCTTCCTGAAGGGCCTTTTCCTCCTGACGGAGGCCTGTGACGGCGCGTCGGAGCGTGGAAAGGCTTTTGACCCCGGACTGTGCCGTATCTTCCAGAGCAGACGAGGCCGTGTCCGCCGTCTTCGCGACGGCCTCCACTGCTTCCTGGGCAGCGGTCCCGATGCCGGAAAGGGAGTCCGCAACAGAGTCACTTTTCTCCTGGAGCGCATCGAGGTTTTTACCTGCGCTTTCTGCCCCCGCCGCAGTGTTATCCTCAACGCTGACATCGTTGACGATCTTGTTGATCTGCGTGAGGGTCGCCATGGCTATGAGATCCGTTCAGTCAGGATAAGGGTAGGATAACGCATCTGCTGCCCGGCCTGCCGGTCGGGTCGACGGCTGGCATAGGCCTTGTGTTTCCGGCTCCAGCCGGCCTTTTTGGTCCAGCTCAGGCCCGACGCGATGCCAGCACTTTTCAGGATGTAAGGAACTGCCCCACCACGGGCATCGCGGCCGCCTTTCAGAGCCTGAAAGCCACGCTCTGCTTTCACAGAAGGGAAACGGCTTCCCATGCTGCTGCGGACGCTCTCCACGATCTTTGGATCGACGCGGACTTTCTGGCCACCAACGTCAATCTTGCGGGCATAGGGCATCGTGTTGACGATCCAGACTGTCGATCCCGTTGGGATCTTCGCAGCCGGCTGCGTCCATTCCTTTTCGTCGACCAGGATGGTCCAGCTCTTGCGGAAGGCCCCGCTCTTCACGGGTGAGCGCTTGCGGCATTCTGACAGCGCCCAGTTCGCGGCCTGTGCCAGATCACTGAAGACATAAGTGATGATCCCGCCATCGAGGCGGACCTCTTCCTCCAGGCGCCCCAGCTGCCCATCGACACGGGTCGTATACGCCCCCGACGCCAGTCCCTGGTGGATGGCGTCATCGCGCAGGCTCCGGCTCTCCTGCGCCACAAGGGCATGAAGGGCCGGGCTGGAAAGAGCGGCAGTCGTGTTGATCGCAATCTGCCGATGCATCACTTCCGACCATTTCAGAGCAGATGACCGTCGCCTCATGATGCTCTCTGCCGCTCCTGTTTTTCGACCCATCGGCGAATGAAAACTTCGTCCATCAGAACGATACAGCGATCGAGCAGGGCCATTTCCTGCATGGACATCCCATGGTGTTCGGCCCAGAGCTGCACGGATGACCAGGGGATCTGTCGGGGGCGGCCACTGATCAGACCGCCACCCATCGGCATCATGATGCCATGGGGCGCTTCATGGCGTTCTGAAGAAAGACGATGCCAGGCGCGCCAGATCCAGAGCCACTGCGGCTCCGGATCGACACGCACGGCATCTTCCCCCTCCAGGTCATCCCAGAATTCGGGGTATTCTCCCCATTCCAGCCACCATGCCAGCGCCCGCGTCAGTTTCCCGAAGCGGCCTCGGCCTGCTCAACCGCGCCGTTGGCGACGAGGCTGGCAGCCTCCCAGCAGCAGCGCATCAGGCGCGCATATTCGGGATCGGCAATCAGCTTTCCGAAGTCTTCCACCGAGACCTTCTGGGTTTCGGCATCGTCCGCATACAGACCGTCGACATCGAGGATCAGGAAGTCAGCCAGCAGGCCTGCGTTGATCGCGCGACGCACAGCGTTTGGAATGCGGGACGGATCATTGCGGAACTTCTCCGCAGCCACAGCCAGACGCCGGTTCTGCGCGTCGACAAAGGCGTCAGTGTAGCCACGCGTGCGGATCCGCAGGCCGGGGAACTGTTCGATATCGACCCAGACGCCGTCGTTGATGGAGGCACTGTCGATCTTGAGGTCTGAAAGTTTCGGCATGTGAATTTTTCCAGTCTGAAATGAGGGATAAAAAGCGCAGATTTCCGGGGATCAGCCGCCCGGAGCAACTGCCGGGATGCGCTGGATCTTGAAGGTGCCACCACCGGCCTGCGGATTGCCCTCGATGTCGAAGGTGGCGACGATCGAGGAGTTCTTGCTGCCGGCATTGATGACCGGATTGCGCAGCGCCGCATTCAGGAAGGTCAGGACGTAGCTGTTGCCGTCCGCGTCCTTGACCGTGGTGACGATCGGCCCCTGCGTGCCACTGGCCCAGACCTGATACATGTCCCAGGTCTTGAAGAAGATCTGCGCCGAGCCCGAAGCCAGCAGCTGACCGACGCGGATGCCACAGGCATCGGCATGGCCCATGCCGTAATCCGAACCCGAGCCATCACGATCGAGCGTGATCTGGATCTGCTTGACGCAGCCATCCGGAGCCACGCCGTTCACGGTCATGCCGACGAAGTTATCGACCGTGTTGAACACGCGGCCGGACGGCGCATCGGTGTAGGTTGCAGCCGGGTCGGCATCCGCCAGCGTCTGCTGCTTGCAGGAGAAGTCGAAAGACGTCGACGCAAAGCTGCCTTGGGCAAAGGTCAGCTGCGCCTGAGTGCAGTAGCTGCCCGGACGCACCACCCATTTGCCGTTCATCTTTTCGATGATGGTCCAGGTCTTCACGACAGGGCCATTCTGCGCGACGTTGTTTGCCCAGTCTGCGCCGAGCACGGCCGCCAGCATGTCGTCGTAGGTGCCGTAAGACAGCGCACCCGACAGTGTGCCAGCGACGGCCGTCTGCGTCAGGACAGCCTGCGCTGCCTCGATGTCGGCATTGATTTCGTCCGGACGCTGGGTCGTGTCCGTCGGCTTGAAGTTCTCACCCGTAAAGCGGGTGCGCTGGTAGTTTCCCGTGGCCGGGACGCCGTAATTCGGCTCCATCGCATAGGAAATCGCAGTATCGTTCGCCTGCGCGGCGGCCTGATAGCCTGCCGTGGCACCGGTAAAGGCCATGTTTCACCTCATAAAAAAAGCCACCCGAAGGTGGCTGCGTCAGGAATTTCAGGATGCCGGCAGGACGATGTCCTGATAGCGATAATCCACCATCAGGGAGAAGCGGACCCAGTTGCCGGTCTGATCGTCATCGGGCGGATCGAAGCCCTGATCGTCGTAGAACAGACCGGCAGGCAGCGGCGCGACCGGAACCCGGAACGCGACGGACAGAGCCTTGCGTTTCGTGACGGCGTCGATCGCGCCCGTTCCGCGCCGCACCATCAGGTGCAGCCAGATCTGGCCGGTTTCTTCGTCGACGATCTCGCCCATGCCCAGACGTCCGGAGGAGGCGCTGGCCGTCTCGAAATAGATCCACGGGCCGGTGTTCGTCTCTTGATCCTGTGCGAGTGCATCCTTGACCACCAGTCCCAGCGATGTGGCGGCGGCCGTGGCGCGGTCAAAGGCATCCTGCCAGACGACGGGAGAGGTCATGTTCCACCTGCTGCAAAAAGTTTCCAGCCGCAGAGCAGGCTGCCGTCATAGACAGGCGTGGCATCTGTCAGCGCGTATTGACGACCGCCATCCGTCAGGATGTCGGCATTCCGGGGTTGCCCGTAACCCGCTGCCGCCAGTTCGTCGTTCAGGGTCTCGGCCACAAAGGGCATGACCGACACGCCTGATTCCAGTGCGGCCGTCGCGGGCGGTGCGGCATAGGCCATCAGCGTGACCGGGTTGGCCTCGTTCGGCCGTGATAGCGTCATCAGCCGGCCTTTCTTGCGGATCTGCCGACGACGGCAGTCTGCCTGGTATCCCATCACGCCGTCCCCGGAGACTGGTAGCGCTGGACGAGGCCAGCCGCTTCAGGTGTCAGGCCACCCAGGGCAGGGTCAGGTGTGACCCAGCTGGTCGAGCCGATGCCCTGGGCACTTTCGGACTTCAGGGAAGGGTCACGGCCTTCCGCATAGTAGGCCGCTGCCGCAACCCTGCGGACAGCGAGCTGGATCGGCCGGGGAATGTTCCCAAGAAGCGCCGTGCCATCGTCCTGCGTGGCCGGAAGCTGGTATCCGGCCTCATAGGTGATCTCATAGCGCCCCGGATGCCAGAACGGGCGCTCCGCATCCGGCCGGAAGATCTCGCCGGTTTCATCCGCGATGACGAGACCGTCGATTTCATCCTGAGACAACGCTGTCCCGTTGCGGACGATCCCCAGAACCTTCTGGACAGGGTAGGCCGCAACCAGAAGGGACAGGGTTCGTGGGAAGTGTCGGACAAAGATCTGATCCTGCCAGGTCTGGGACAGGATCGGGCGGCCGATGAAGACCAGAACGGCCTCGGTCGCATCCAGGAGATGCCGCTCGAGGGGATCGAAGGCCTGGGCATCCGTGATACCCAGATCCGTCATCAGATCCTGCACGGATGCCAGGGGAACCGTCGCAGGAGCCGATCCGATGGAAATGCTCCTCATAGATCGTCTCCTCCGTCAGATCAGCCGCCAGTCGGGGCACCGGTCTGCAGGGCCTTGATGGCCGTGCCCGCCCCCGGAACGCCACCACCAAAGCGGGCATATCCGAAGTAAGCTGTCTGCAGCGCATCAGCGTAGCGCTCATTCAAACGCACCACCGACAGGCCCTTTACGTTGCGGAACTTGTAGTTTTTGAAGTTGCCGAACAGCATCGCCTTATTGCCGGCCGCAATGTCGGGCATGCTCTGGTTGATGTTCAGCGGCGAGCCCGCGAACATGTCGGGTGCGCCAGCAGCGATGGACGGCGACCACAGCGGACGGCCCTCGTTATCCTTCAGCTTGCGCAGAGCCTTGAACGTCATGTCGTTCAGCATGAACGAGGCGCCCTGACGATAGGCGGGGTCAACACTGTGCTGCAGATCGAGGATGTCGTCATAGCCAATGGCGACGGTTGCCGTGGTGGGGCCTACGCCTGCGGCCGTGCACACACCCTGCGGCATGTTCGTGCCAGTCCCATTGGTCAGATCGTCTGCCAGCGTGCGCCCGAAGCGGGTAGCCAGAGCGCCGCGCAGGAAGGCATCCAGATCCAGGAAGGAATCCTGCATCAGCGTCCAGGGGACCAGAACAGCATCCGTGGCGTATAGATAGGCCAGGATGCTGGAGATACCGAACTTCATGTCGCTGGTGCTGATCGTGGTGTTCTCACCGATGATCTTGGCACGGGCAGACGTATCGTCATTGGTCGGCCAGGGCAGCGGGGCTCCTGTTGCGGTCGGGATTTCGTCAAACAGGTCCAGTGCCGTGAAATAGGCTTTCAGGGCCACCAGCAGCTGATTTTCGAAGAGCGGAGGCACGAGATAGCCGCCAGCCTGACCGGTCTGTGTGCTCTGCGCTGCCCGGAGTTCGGTGCCGAGCTGCGCCTGGCGCATTGCGAACAAGCGGTCTTCACCGGAAAGGTTGTCCATGCCACCACGAAGCCAGGCACCGAAGACGCGGACTTCCTGCGTCTCACGATCGCGCTGTTCGTCAGTCCCACGGCCTTCCTGTTCGCCACGGGCCGCGATCTGGCCGACCAGTTCTGCTTCAGCCGCATCTGCGGTCTCGATGCGGTCGATCCGCGCCTTGAGCTCGTCAGCCTCGGCCATCATGGCATCGAACTGGGCACTCTGTTCGGCAGTGACGGTCTCGCCGTTGATCAGGGCGCGGGCGTCAGCAATCAGCTTTGCACGCTTGGCGCGCAGTTCCTTGGAACGCATGGGTATTCCTGTTTTTGCAATGAAGGAGGACCTGCCGCGCAATGTTGGCGGCATTCTAGAAGGGTCATGACCTGATGCCGCCTCGCGTGGAGGTCGGTCTGGACATGGTCAGAGTGCGTTTTCGGCCTCAGCCAGACGGGCCATACGCCGGCGCGACGCAAGGGCAATTTCCCCGGCCTGTGCGAGCAGGTCCTCGGGCGGCGGCTGTGTTGCCTTGGCTGCGGGCGAACTACCGCCGGAGCGGTCATCATCGACGATGACGTCCGCCAGACCTGCATCCAGGGCCTCCTGGGCCGTGAACCAGGTCTCGGCATCCATCTGGGCCGAAATGGCGTCGACGCTTTGGCCGGTCTTGCCCGAATAGAGCGCCGCCATCTGGCCGTCGATCTTGGACATGACACCTGCCGTTGCCGTCATGTCGGCCTTGTTGCCGATCACAAGCCCCCAGGCGTTGTGGATCATCATGAAGGCATTGGGCGCGATCGAGACCGTATCGCCAGCAAGGGCGATGTAGGAGGCAGCCGAGGCAGCCAGACCGTCGATGATCACGTTGACTGCGCCATCATGCTGCTTGAGCGACGAATAGATGGCGAGGCCGTCGAAGACATCGCCGCCCGGGCTGTTGATCCGCAGATTGATCGGTCCGGGACCGACCTGCGCCAGCTGGCCGGCAAAGTCCTTGGCCGTCACACCCCAGAAGCCGATTTCGTCATACAGCAGGATCTCGGCCGGCTTGCCGTCAGCCCGTGGCCGGCTGCTCAGGGTCTGCGGGAGCCCTGCCTGCGTGAAGGCCAGAAGGGCTCGGTTCGAGAACCGGCCTGCCTGGGCATCATAGCGTTTCATTCCTGTTGCCCTGGTGAAGGTGGAGGAACAGGCGAGGACTTGTCTGGCCCTTTTGCCGCCTGTGTCGTCAACGGCACGTTGGTGCTGTTGATCAGCGGGGTATCGCCGCCCGTTACAGGTGGACGATTTTTCTTCCGGCGTGCCTCGTTGATCGTGCTGACACCGCTGGAGATCTCGCTCTGCATGACTGTCGCGGTCTTTTCAGGATCCATGGAAAGCAAACCATCACGGTCAAATTCCACGAAAAGACGGGTGTTCGAGAACAGCTTGTAGTTCAGCTCGCTTTCGATCCGGCGCAGGTCCGCATCAAGCGAGAAGATCAGATAAGCCAGCGTGTTCTCGGACAGGCCCGTCCCCCAGGACGACGTCTTGTCCGTCTCGTTCAACAGATGCAGGGGCACACCGAAGAAGCGGGAAATATCGGCCACCTGATAGCGTCTGCCCTCGATCGTCTGGAGATCCTGCGGAGACAGCTGGAAGGGCGTGTATTTCGACCCTTCATCTGCGATGACGGTCTTACCCCAGTTGGCGACACCGGAATGGGCTTCCTGAAGCTGGCGTTTCAGGCGACGAAAGCCATCATCCGACATCTTGCCCTGCACCTGCATGATGCCGCTCGGCATCGAGGCATTCTGATGGACCCGGCCCGTGCGTTCTTCCATGGAGCGCGCCAGCCCGACAGAGCCACGTGCGAAAGACTGGATCCGGGACAGACCCTTGATCCCGTCAAAGCCCGGACCGGGAATGTGCAGCATGTCCTCCTGGTGGAGGACCTCACTGTTGCCGTCATCATCCGTGCAAACGTAGAAATTGACCCCACGCTTGCCCGGAAGGCGCACCACCTGAACCTGCCAGGGCATATAGGCGTCAAAGCCGATGACCCGGCCTGCGCCGTCATAGCGGATTGCGCTGTAGTGGTTACCCCAGAGCAGGACATTCACGCCCCAGAGTTCCCGCCAGGAGAAGGCTGTTAGAGAACGTCCTGGAAACGGCGCCGTCTGAAGGAGCGGCATCAGCCGGTGATTCGACAGTTCTTCGCGCTGGCCATCCACCGAGAGGCGATAGATTTTCAGGGGCAGTCCGGCGATGACGCCAGCTTCCAGCGTCACGCAGCGATAGACGGCCGAGCAGGCCATCGCCGTGCGTTCGCTGGTAGGCGGGATCCAGTCATCACTGGTCCCCGGCAATCCCAGAAACTCGCTCCAGTTGCCGATGTCAGACAGTGGCGTACTGGGGTTTTCGAGGATCTGCGCCAGGACGGGCTCTCTGCGCTCCGGAAGAGGACGTTGAGAACCGCCGAAAATACTCTTCAGGAATCCCATAGGTCCTCACGGTCAAAAATGCTTTTCGGTCCGGGTGGCTCCGGGTTTTTGGACATGCAGGCCACGGCATCGAACAGCGCCATCAGAGGATCAATCTTCTTTCCGCCCGCCAACTGCTTGGTGATTTCGATGTTGTTGCCTTTGGCCTGGGCTTTCGCATTCCCAACGGCCCAGGCCATGATCGGCCGGCCGCCATGGTGGAAAGAGCCATCTGCCAGTTTGCGCTCGAGCGTCTTGATCGGTCCGGTGAGCTTCCAGCCCTGACTGACACCGACGATCTGGCTTTCCTCGATCTCCTGCCGGCGTAGCTCGAAGACGATCTCCGCCACGCCAGCCGGGTCGAGCCCGATCAGCGCCAGTTTTCCCGACCGGTTCAGATCCGCGGCGATTTCGCCCAGTTCGATGATGTCGTCCTGCATCGTTGTGACCAGCACGAGATCACGCTGTTTTTGGAAATCGAGATAACGGGGCGCTTCTTCCTTGCGGGTCTTGAGGACGTCGCAATAGACCCAGCTGCGCTGCCAGTGCAGCCACTCATCGGTCTCGGCATCGCAGCCCAGAACGGCCATGGACAGGAAATCGTCCAGGCCGCCACCGTCGATCCCCACGACCAGGACACTGGAGCGTCTGACCACATCGTCCAGGGTGAGGTTGGGATCCCCTCGCTGCTCCCAGTATTTCGCGCCTGCCCAGGCTTTCTCTCGCAGGGAAAGCCCGACCTGCACATTGAGGTGCTTGGCCATCCAGACCCGAAGCGGGCCTTCGCCAGCTTCTTTCTGCTGGTCAAACTGGCTGATCAGGAACTCGGTTCCGACCGACAGGCCGAGGTTCGGATTGGTGACGTACCAGTAATCCGGATCCTTGTGCTTCTCAGCCTCAATCAGCGCGGCCGGAAACTCGTAGATGACCGGGAAGAACTTCCTGTTCTGGATCTTCCCGTCGCGGACGGAGCGGGCATAGTCCAGCTTTGATTTGAAAACGCCGGCTGGCTCTTCCTCTGACTGGGTGGTCAGATAGATCACAAAACCTTCAGGGCGCGACGAGATGCCGCCCATGGCTTCCATGAGCATGTTCTCGCCTGTCGGCTTCTTGCCAAACTCCCAGAGTTCGTCGACGAGAATGCCGGTCGCCTTCTTGCCGACCACCGACTGACCGTCAGCGGCCACGACCTTGAGCGTCGCCCCGGTCTGCCGGTGGGTGATGATGCGGTTGTACTGCTGGACGTGGAAGATCGCGTCCAGATCCGGATCGTTCAGGACCATGTCCCGTGCCGGTTTGAAGGCGTTGTCAGCCGCTTCCTTGGTTGGTGCCAGGATCAGAAATTCAGCCGATCGCCGCCAGTTCAGCACCAGCTGGGTCAGCATGACGCCGGCTGCGATGGTCGATTTGGTGTTCTTCTTGCTGACCAGCAGGAAGAACTCGCTGATGTGTCGAACGCCGGTTTCCGGATCGTAGGACCCGAAGAAGGATTCCGCGAAGTCCTTCAGCCATGGCCGGCAGGATTCCCCGATTGTCGGCTCGCCCATCACGTCGACGAGCTTCAGGGCATTGAAGACGTCCATGCCCTGTTTGGCAGCCTCAGGGAAAAGCGGCGGGCAGGGGATGATGCTTTCGCCGGCGACAATGCGCTTTTCCCAGGTGGGGCACGCCGTTGACCAGGTAAGCGCAGGAATGACAGGAGCCTGCTTGAGAGCCTTGCGCATTCCGGTCCGGCGCGATGCCGGTTTCCGCCCCCGAGAGCTGACTTTAACTGTCCCGTCGCTTGCCATTGTTCACTACCAGTTTGGGTTGAGTCATGGGCGCAAACTTCCCAGAGGATGCAGTATCAGCAGCATCTTTGAGCTGCTCCTTCTTGCCCTTTTTGCTGGCCCCTTTGCCGCCGAGCAGCGCGACGGTCTGCGCGATCGTCTTGAGCGAATTGGCCCGGATCGGGTGACTGATGGCTTTCAGCATTGCCTCTTTTCGGCGCGGGTTTTCGTCGTCCATCGTCTCAATTTCGATTGCTTCAGAGATTTCGCCCTGGTGCGCCGTGATCTGCTCCAGTTCGTCGGTCATGCGTTCTGCCAGGCAGAGCAGGCGGCCCTCGATGTCGTCCGGGATGGCTTCTGCGATGATCGGGGAAGGGCGTTTTGGCGTTGCTGTTCCAGAGTGCGCAGCGGTGCGCACTTTTGGAGTGCGAGTGCGCACCTTTTGCGCACCTGTTTTCTCCCATCCTTCAGACGCGATGCGCTTGCGCAGGGTGCTTTCGGCAATCCCGAATTGCTTGGCAATCTGGCGATTTGACAGGCTTCCTACGCAGTAGGCGCTGGCAATCTCCTCCCAGTTTGCGGGCGGTTTTTTCGACATTCTGGACCGTCCTGCGCAGGATGGTGCGCACCTCATTTCGTAATTTCAGGAAAATTTTTCACGCGTGGAACTGGCGCGGTTACGCCCCTGGGGTCGGGCCGAAGATTTGACCCGCCCCCCCCTCAATCCGTACCGTTTCGGTCGCCTTTTGGGTTGAAAACGCGAGAAAATGACGGTTTTCAGCCGTTTTTCACCAGCTTTTCGCCGCGCGCTGCGCTTTTGCCCGCGCCGTCTTGGCCGTGTGGCACGAGCCGCAGAGCAGCTGGACGTTCGCCGGATCGAGCTTGGCGCCGCCGTCCTTCAGTTCGACGATGTGGTCGCCGAAGATCCGGCAGCCAGACCGGCCGCAGCGCTCGCAGACGCGTCCACGCTGCTTGAGGATGGTGCCCATCAGGGCGCGCCATTCCTTCGAGACATAGAACGCGTCTGCGCGCTTGGGTGGTTCGTGGGCGATGCTGGTGTCCAGCACTGCCAGCCCGCTGTTGATGCAACGCAGCAGTGCCATGATGCTTCTCACTATTATTTGTAACTACATTATATCCTTGCTCTATGGATTATTCGTAGCTACATCAAGTTCATGAAAGTCGAGTTCGATAACGCCAAGTGCGATAAAACCTTGTCTGAACGCGGTCTCGACTTCGCCGACGCTGCTGCCGTTTTCGAAGGCATGACAGCAACCGCGCCGGACTTACGAAAAGACTATGGCGAAGAGCGTTTCATTACGGCCGGGATGTTGAATGAACGCCTTGTCGTGATGGTCTGGACACCACGTGGCGATGCTCGCCGCATTATCTCCATGAGGCATGCACATGAACGCGAAGAACAACAGTGGAAAGCCAGAATGGGTTGATCCGGACGATGCTCCGGAACTCACCGATGCTTTCTTTGAAGCCGCGACCGTTCGGAACGGTAAAACGGTCGTGCGTCGCGGACGTCCGACTAATCCGCATCGAAAGCAGCAGGTCACATTGCGGCTGGATGCTGACGTTCTGGACGCTTTCAAGCGGCAAGGTGCTGGTTGGCAGACAAGAATCAACGAGGCGCTTAAAGCCTCATTGTCTCATTGAGACGGTGCAATGACTGAATACCTTGGTCTCGTTCACAAAGATCCCGATAGCGATTTCGGTGTCAGTTTCCCAGACTTTCCGGGCTGCGTAACAGTTGGTGATACATTGGCTGAAGCACACGTCATGGCCTACGAGGCTTTGGCTTTTCACATTGAAGGAATGATCGAGGAAGGATGTGACATGCCAGATCCATCATCCTTCAAAACTATTATGCGGGATCCGAATAACGAATCGGGTATGGCATTCATCGTCAGAGTAAGGCTGCCTGAAGACGATACTCAGTCCGTATGTCAGCTCAGAGACTATGCTTGTTGATTCTGAAACGTGACAAAGCGCCGTTAACTGCGAAAAGCCGGACATTGCTCCGGCCTTTTTTTATGCCTTGGCAATGTCCAAGGGAACCTGAATGAACGCGCTGTCCGGAGAGGCGCGCTCATGGAAACGGATGTAGCTGCGCGATGCGTTCACCTTCACCGCGTCAGTGATGGCCTGCATGGCGCGCTTCCATTCATCATCGTCGATCGAAAGCCGGCGCAGTCCGAGGATCTTGGACACGTTCAGCTTGCCTTCTTTGCCGACGTCAAAGGCATCGGTGACGACGGCGCGGATATTGGCGTTGCCGCCTTCCGTCCAGCGCGTCAGGCAGCTGTCCACCAGTTCCTTGGCGATCTGAAGCTCTGGGCCGAACGTGATGGTGTCGCTGATGGCGATGGTTACGCGCTCGCAGCCGTCATAGGTCGCCAGCGTCAGATTGCCCTTGGCACCGCCCTTCTTGGCTCCGTACTGCTCCGCCAGAAGATCCAGAAAGGCGCGAATGTCGCTGTCTGCATCCTCACGAAACTGGCGCATGCCTTCACGGATGGTGCGGGCGCGCTCGAATAGCTTGCGCACCAGCTCGTCCTGAAGCAGGTCCTCCGGCTTCACGTTCGCCCGTGGCACCAGACGGCCAGCGGAATCCTTCATGTAATCGTCGGGGTTGTGGCTCATGCCTGTTCTCGCTTGCGATCGGCCTCGATTGCGCGGGCGCGGCGCGCTTCAGCGGCTGCCCAGATCTTCATTCCCGGCATCCGCGCATGCTGTGCCGTGCGCTCGTATCGCTCGGCTGCGCGGGTCCAGAAATCGACATGCTCCGCCTGGATCTCTTCAGGCGTTTCGGGGCGGCGTCGGTATCGAGTGCTCATTTTGCTCTCCAGTAATGGCCGACGCTGCCTTTTCGTGAGGCGTCAGTCTTTCAGGTAATTGCCGCCACCGTCGCCTTCGCGGACGTGGGCGTAGCGTGTCGTGGTCTTCAGGTCGGAATGTCCCAAAGTCTGCTGGACGACATGCGCGGGTGCGCCATTGTCCAGGGCGTGTGATGCGTGGGCGTGCCGGAACCAGTGCGCCGAGGCATCTGGCAATCCGGCACGCTTCGCCGCCCGCTTCACGAGGCGATG
This sequence comes from Gluconobacter albidus, assembly GCF_002723915.1. Classification (GTDB taxonomy): domain Bacteria; phylum Pseudomonadota; class Alphaproteobacteria; order Acetobacterales; family Acetobacteraceae; genus Gluconobacter; species Gluconobacter albidus. Next base: position 381,319 of record NZ_BEWL01000001.1, on the reverse strand, counting down.
TGCAGCTCTCAAGTGAAGCGGGCTCCCATCGTGGCCGGGGACAACAGGCGTTTCAGGACGCCAGTCGTCAGCTCTCACAGCCACGATCTCTTTCCACAGCTTTGCGGGAACAAGCACATGGCGTGTCTTGCCCCCTTTGCCGAACACGGAGGCCACGCCTCCCTGCTGACGCCGTGTCATGTCTCGCCAGGTCAGGCTGCACATCTCCGAGATGCGCAGTCCCATGAAATACAAAACGCGGAGGGCGACCCGCTTTCGCGGGCATTCCTCCATGTCGATGACGCGCCGCACATCCTCTTCCGTGAGGATGCGCTCACTGAGACGATCTCGCCCACGATCGAGACGGAGCGCCGCGCCAACGTCTACGTCCAGAAAACCGACGCGGACCCCGAAGGCCAGAGCCGATTTGACGGAGGCCAGCTTTCGGCGGCGCGTGGCGTCCGATCCCTTGAGGCTGTCAAACCAGCCTTGCAGGTCATCCAGCACAACATCCGCAAGCGGCTTGTCGGCCCACTGGCGAAAGGCATCCACGTCCGCACGATAGGCGCGGGCCGTGTTCGCGGAGCGGTTGTGAAGCCACATATTCACGAGGCGATCGTCATCAGAGATACGGGGCCTTTTCGCGGCCGTTGCTGGTGCCATTGGCCCAGTTCTCCGACAAGTCGTTGAATAATAAGGATTTCCGATCCTGCGGAGACCCTGAAAAACCGTCAGATAACAGGTATTATCTGACGGGTTATGAACCCTTCTGACGGGTTATCTGACACTCTGTCTTGATAGGCTTGTCAGATAACTCCGGGTTATCGTGTCGCCTTTCGCGCCTGTCAGTCGGATGGTGAGCCACCCTTCTTCCGACCGCGATCACCGAGCTTGGGCCCGCGCGCCAGAGTGGATTGATACAATCCGGAGCGGCCAGTCTCGATTGCCTGGGCTTCACTGTCCCGACACAAACTGGCGAGGATTTTTCGCATGACTGAAGGGCTGACCTGCAACGTGCAGCTATCCCAGCCATTCTCGCGCCAGCGATGATCTGTGCAACGGACAACCGTTGTCCCTGACAGCTGAAGCGATTTTTCGCGCCGACTGTCCCAGAGGAAAACATCAGCGCGATGAATGAATGTGCGGTTGAAGATGACGGGCACGCAAAGCGCCCGTTTCCCCTCGACCGCAAGCACACAATAGTGCTGCGCGCCGCGACGGCACACGTCGCCTGCGCTCGCAGGGGCGAGTGTCCGCATTTCTGATTCGCTTTTGGGAGAGGGGCGAAAACGCCAATAAAAAAGGCGTGGACCTTCAATGGTCACACGCCTTCGTAGAGCTTAGATGTTTACTGTCCGTTCCTGTTTCAGGTCAATAGCTAACTATGCTTGATAAGGCTGATCAGGAACCTTCAACTTAGCTCTGCATTTCAAAACTATCTTCTCCAGATCATCGACCAGCAATCTTTGGAACTCAGCATGGCGCGCTCGATGGTGAGCTGCTTCAGCGAGGGAATTTCTTACGGCCTGTGATGAATGGTCACTTTCTCGTTCGACCCATTTATCGAGAACAGAAGCTTGAAGTTCTTCTGCCAAGATATCTGCTATTTGCTTATCTATGCCTCGGATATTAAAATTCATACAGTAAGTATCTTCTATTTCTTGTATTATATCAGGTATATCAGAATTTGTCTCCCGCGTTCCTAATATTTTGTTTTCATTAGATTTTAGCCATGTTGTAAGTTTTGATAAAGACGATCTTCTCACATCATAAAGGCTTATTAAATATTGGTTTGCAGCAATGTCCTTTTGGGCCTGTGTGGCATCTTTTGCTTCGACAGAGACTTTATATGCCACCCAGGCAACTAGAGCTGGTGCAGCTGCTTTTAGCCCATCCCAAACAAACCCAAGAATATCTACAAAGGTCCAGTCTGGAATATGCCAGAAGCAGTTGAACATCATCTCACAACCTGTTTTGTAAAAACATCTCAGTTCGTATCATAATAGTCTGTGACTTGCTCGAGCAGCAACTCGACTGCACCTGTCATGCCTTGACGATTCTTACCGTACAGTTCTGCGATTTTCGCAATGGACAGCCCGTCTAGCACCAGAAGAACAAGCAAATCGGCTGCATATCGCCCCAAGGTTCGGCGTATGCCTTCACAGCGTGCCACTGCCGCAGATCGCGCCAGTAACATGTCTTCTAGCGTACCCTGTCCGTTTGAGCGTCGCTCCGGATCAGACGCGCCCATAATGCCCGTTTCAAAATCCCGCGCCCATCGTTCGGCATTATCTACATGCCGCTGTGTAATCTTCCCGCTGCGGAGGAGGCTATACAGCCCGACACCGCGTCGAATGACTTCGACAGGTGGTCTGTCTTTTCCTAAATCCAGCTCAGTTAAGGTGAAGCGGTTAGCCCAAGCCCCGACAAGCGGGACGATGTTTTCTCTGATATTTTGAGTTGCCTCAGTGGCAGTAGTCATTTGCATTCCACGTTCATGTGGGGTTGCGCTTCATAAATCGGCCGTCGGCATCCCGGTTCGAGGTGAGCCGAGCCAAACGGGCCTGGAGCGTGACAATCTCCAGGGCTTGATCCGCGACAGTCAGCTCCAGTGCCAAGGCAGCATGCTGCGCCTGGTCACGTTCAGAGCGGACCGTGAGGAATTCAGAATGGGTGAAAGAGGCGAGGGCTCTCCGCAGCGCCTTCATGCGGCCTGCGCCTGCGGGCGGTACCAGTCCAGATATGCATCGCGCTCAACGGGGCAGGTAGGCAGGTCATGGGTCTTCGTCAGTTCCAGCCAGTCCCGTTTCACGGCCGAGAAGTCCCGCTTCAGGCGGAAGGCTTCATTCCAGACCCTCTGCGCCCTGGCATAGACTTCCAGCGCACGATCTTCCCAGTCTTCCCGAGCTACTGGCTCCGGGGAAGGGGCGGTTGATACGCCCGCCTGATGATCGGCCCAGAACCGCTCGATCGGCTTGCGGAAAGCGCCCATTTTGTAAGCAGTGTCGCCATTCAGCGCCATTTTCTCGGCATGCTGCTTTACAGCCTCAACCAGCACATCGGCTGGAACACCATCTCGCAAGAAACGGCCGCAGATGCTCTTGGCGAACCCGGCCTGGCCGTCTGGCAGGCGTCCAATCTTGAGGACGCGGGCGACGGTCTGGGAGATCAGTGCTTCCGAAATCTCCAGGGCCGGTTTGTCGGTTTCGGTTTCTGCCGGTTTCGTAGAATTAGAATCAGAAGGGGATATATCTTTCTCTAATTCTAGATCTACGGAAAACCCGGAAACCGGTTTTGAAACCGAAACCCCGGAAACCAAAACCGCTTTTGAAAACTGGCTTTGGTTTTCAGTTTCCGAAACCCGCCCACCCGACACGGCCGACAGCAAACGCATTTCACGCTGTGCGATCGCTTCACGCTCCCGCCGCGCATAAGCCTCTTCCGGCTTCTCGCCCTGGCGCGGGCGTCCCCCCTTCGCAGCATTGGCGCGAGAGGTCATCTTTTTTATAGATGCCCCTGGAGCGAATTCTCCCGCGTCTTGACGCTCCTGAAACTCTTCCAGGCGACGTTGCTTTTCAGCACGGGCCTGAGCCCGTTCTTCACGACGGATCTGCCGTTCCACGAGGTGCGGGCTGTAGAGCGCGCCGTCTTCGTCTCGCAGGATGAACCGGGTGAACTCGAGTTCCGGCAAGACGCGACGCAGCACCTCGACGTTCTCGCACGCCAACTGCGCGACTTGAGCATCGTCCAGCGCGCGACCGCCAATGCGGAACACTACGTCACGGGCAGATTTCAGAGCGTCCATCAGAGAATGGAACACGCCGCGCAACTCGGCCGGTAGAACCTTCAGGAACGCCATGGCAGGAATGTCGTCACGATCAAACGTGACGGGGATCTGGAGCGTCATGCCGAGGCTCCTGTCTTTTCTATCCCGCGCACGATCTTGAGAGCATGATCGACAACGCGGCGCAGCTTGGTCAGCTCATGGCCAAGGCTGTGGGCTTCATCGACCGTCACGATGCCATCCGCCAGAACGCGGATCGTCATCTTCATGGTATCGTTGGCCTTGTCCGCCACGTCTTCCATGATCTCGGCTACATCGCCATGACCCAACTGGATCGGCGTCAGATTGTAGCCAAGCTCATGCGCCATGGTCTGGAGAATGAAAGGCTCCTGGGCGAACTCGTCCAGCACGATGGCGATATCGACCGGGGCTGTCGTTGTTGAATTCCGGTTCTGATACTCCGAGATCCGGGCACGACCGACGCGTGTGACAGCTGCGGCGGCATCGATGCCGCCAATCGCACGAACGGCCAGTTGCGTGGCTGTCTTGAGGGCGGGGGCGTGATTCATGGCTTCACCCCCGCAGCACGATCGGCCATCTTGCGCGCATCTATAGCGAACGGAGCGAGGACACATGGCTGACGAATGGAAACTGAAGGAAGACGGAAATCTCGATATCTCAAGCCTGACGGGTTTCCGCACGGTGGTAATTCAGGACGGTGCTGTCGTGCTGCAGGTGAAAGCGGCCACAGCGCCAGAGCATTTCCCGGCGGGCGATAAGCTCGAGCAGTTTTCCCTGTCCCCGCAAACGGCTGCTGAACTGGGACGCGACCTGCTCGACGCTGCCGAAATTCTTCTCCAGAAACCCAAAGGCGAGATGCATTAAAGCCCGCTGATTTTACCGCATCCTGCGCAATACTTTTTTGTGAGCAGCAGTCTGATCCAAGCACACGCGAGAAATTGTCGGAAATGCTCACACTGCTGCTCCAGTAAGCACAGTCGAGGACTCGCATCCTCGACTGTGATCGTTCATCCTGTGTTTCTCACAACCAACAGGAGACGATTTGCATGTATGAAATCGGCAGCTGCGAAAAATGCGGAGCGCAGTTCGAAGCCAAAGGCGAGCGCAACCATTTTCAGTCAACTTTACTCGATCGTTTTTCCATGAAACGTTGCTTGGATTGGCATGATCAGAATCCCGGCTTTGAAAACGATAGGCAGGGCAGCATCGGATGCCAATTTGCAACAAAATCTTGTAACGAAATGACCGCAAACTGGCCTCGTCGCTAAGATCCGGCCAGCCTGCGACGAGAATGTGGGCGATAAAATGTCGCCACCGTACATAGGACCAGCCTCTGACAATAGGCTGACTATCGTGATCGTCCCGGGTGGTTACTTCAAAAATCGGAACGAATAGCCTGCTCTTTAACGAAAACTGCAAGAAGGGAGAGGTCTCACTCATCGCAAGGATCGGAGGTGAGATGAAAGACTGTAAGCTCAGCAAGACACCATCTTGCTGACGGCGGCATGAGCGGAGTTTACGTTTGAGGGTATGAAGGATGCTCATGCTGCTGCTCCCCTAGTCGAACCTTGCTGCGGATCGTTATTGGATCTTGTCGAAGTAAGCGGCACGAGAGCGTCCAGTGAGACATTCAGAGCTGACGCGACTTCTCTCAGCTTGTGCGTGGGGATGTACGAAGCCCCTTTCACCCACCGGGATACGGTTGGCTCGCTCATTTGCACTTGTGCAGCCAATTGAGTCTGGGTGATTCCGCGCTCGATGAGGATAGCTTTCAACGACATGCAGAAAATTTATTCTGATGAAACTTTCAGGTCAAGAAAGTTTTCATGTGGAGGTATCCCGCTTCTTCGCTTTAGCCGCCAAAATGGCAGCATGATCGAGAAAGAGCTCTCCCCTCAAGAAGTCGCCAAAAACCGTCACACTCTTCGGTTTGTTAAGGCATGGATGAAGCTCAAGGGATATACGCAACGAAAATTGGCTGAAGCATTAGATATGTCCGAGCCGTCAGTCTCTAAATGGCTGAATGGCAAGGTTAATATGACGTTATCGCAATTCGTGCGGGTAGCAGAAATTCTTGAAACTACCCCGGAATCTCTTCTCTTCGATCCTTCTGAGCTCGATATGTCACAGCGATATAAAGAGGCCGCTGCATTGGCAGCTAGCTTGGACGCTGGAGCATTTGATGCGTGGATCAATGCTGGAAAAGCAATGAAAGGAAAATAAGAAATTTCTTCTAATGAAATTTTTTATTGACCAATAAGTTTCTTCTGGTGAAACTATCTCCATCGCACGAACGCGATGGAGATCGATATGTCATTGTCTGAAAATTTAGCTAACCTATCTGCTCCGCGCCTTAAGCTGATGGAGCCTGAAGTTCATGACCCCAGAAGTCTCGCCAATCGTTACCGGGTCATTCGTGAAAGAGGCTCAGCCTATGGAAGAACTGTACGACGCGGAACAGGTCGGGGCCTCTTCGGATCGGCAAACTCTTCGTCTCTGGAAGGCGACCGAAGCACAGCGGATTGCGAAGGATCGCATCGACGCGCAGATGAAGCTGCTGGAGCGCTACATGGCGCGAGGGGCAAGTTTCGTGGGATGGGGCCTGACAGCAACGATTGGGCTATCGGCGGCCTGGAGGCTCCACAGTCATCCACCTTATATATGGATACCGGCTACTCTGACAGCTGCGGCTTCATTTTCAGCGGCATTGCTCCTGTGGCCGCTGCGGTGGCAGATTTCTGGCGATCTGCCGTCCTACCTCGACAGCCTGCAGTACGAAACAGAGCTAGAACTACGCGAAACCCTCGCCCAGAGAGACGAGCAGGGGATCAAGCTGAACGATATTCGTTTGGGCTGGGCTTCGGTATTCATGAAATTAACGCTGGGTCTTATGGCAGCAGCGGCTTTAAGCGTTGCGGTAATTTTTCTGTCTTAAATGGAGGCCAGCTTACCTGTGGAGTAGGCTTGGGTGCAGGGGCCTGTATTGGCGGCGGAAGTGGCTTGGCCATTAGTTTCCTCATTGGGTGTTTGTCCGCACCAATGATGGAAAGAACGGGAGAATTGGGCAACCGATTCTCCCGTATATTCAGTCTATCTCTGAAGGCGCAGGGCGCGGCATGATGCGCCAGCTTCATCCTCTCCTGCGCGGTCATACGGACCAGTCTTTCGCCGCTTTGCTTTCCGACCGTCCAGTAGCGGTGCAGCAGAAGGCCCGCGAACGTCGCGTGTGCCTGATCTATGCCCGTGAGCGTGCCAAGGACGCTCCGAATTCCGGCATTGCCGCTGCCTACACTAAGACGGCCGAGGAGGTCGAAGACGAACTGGTGGCGCTGCTTCATGCAACACGCCCGGCCGATCCCGTTCCGTTCCCGGAGCCGCCTGCCGCATCCGGCCCGCAGACGCTGGACGACCTGCTGGAGCATTCCGCCCCGCAAGTCCGCGGTCTTCGCCTCGCGAGCTTCCTGCGCTTCTGCACGGACCTGCTTCCCGGAGGGCGCGATGTCCACTGATCTCATGGACGTGCTGGTCCCGTGCGTTCTGGTGGTAGCGCTGTATGGGGTAGGGATCATCACCGGCCTTGTCATCGCCAAGGCAGATGACTGGATGCAGGGCCTCGGCCGGAGGCAGGTGCCATGAAAGCATCTGCCCGCTCGCCGGATCTCTTCCGCGTTACCGTCTTGGGAATGCGCCCCAGTCCCCAGCGGGATCAGGGGTTTGCCGAATACCGGGACGCCGAACGCCGCGCCAAGGAAGACACGCGCCGCACGATCTGCGCCCACGACATCTATCTCGGCAACCGCCTGGTCGCCACCGTCAGCGCCCCGTCTTTCGCTGGGAAGATTTCAGTGGATCTGACGGAATTCGGGAGCAGCTGCGCATGAATGTAATCCACAGCGCACTCGCCACGATCAAGCGGGAAGCACTCAGGGCCAACGCGAAATGAAGAAATGGCTCAAGAAGATCTGGCGCGCCCTTACTGCAGAGCCTGCGCCACCTCCGAAGTGGACTGATGACGAATACCAGGGCAGCGACATTCATCTGGATACATGGTGATGACCCAGCGCACTGACACGGAGCGGCTGGACTGGTTGGAGGCTAACAAACTGACCGCTGGTTTCCATCAGTTCGGAGGGGACCCAAACCATCGAGTTAATATGTGGATTATCTGGGATTATTCGGGGCCCCAGTGCCGCAAACTGAGCAGTGGCCTAATCCTGCGAGACACATTGGATATAGCCATGGACGGGGAGGAACGGGCATGAGCGGGAAAATTGTTCAGATGCCGCCACGCGTCCTCGATATTGGCGATGCGGCATCCTATCTGGCGATGTCGGTCGGGACGTTCAGAACTCAGGTTCTTCCCCATGTGCGCCAGATTGCCCTGTCGGCTCGTCGGCGGGGATATCTTGTCTCGGATCTGGACCGCTGGATCGATCAGCAGGCTGGCGGCGGGACAGAGCTGCCAGCTTCTGCCAACCCTTGGGACATGATGAGTTGACCACCCTTAGACTGCCCTACATCCAGCGTTTCAAGGATCGGCATGGGAAGGTCAGATACTATTTCCGCAAGAAGGGCCAGAAGCGGATGGCGCTGCCGGATCTTCGGGATCCGGGTTTCATATCCGCCTATCAGGCCGCGGTTGCGGGGGCAGAGCCGAGAGGGCTCGACGCAGCGCAGGTGACGCCCACCGGCAGCCTGAGAGATGTGATTGAGTCCTGGTATGCCACCGCGCATTTCAAGACGCTTGAAGAGAGCACGAAGGCCGTTTATCGGCGCTTGCTGGAACGCATGAGAGGCGCAGACTACGCCGCCAATCCCGTCCTGCTCATGGAGAGCCGGCATGTGCGGATGATCATGAGCCGACATAACGATTCGCCCACGACCGCCAACCGCATGCTACGGTTGCTCTCGGTGCTGATGGAGCATGCCATCCACATGGGCTGGGCCGAAAGTAATCCGACGGCTGGTGTCCCGCGGATGAAGGTTAAAAGTGACGGCATCCATTCATGGACAGATGATGAGATTGCCCGATACGAAGCCCGCTGGCCAAGCGGCACGAGAGAGCGTCTGGCCTTGGCTTTACTGCTCTATACGGGGCAGCGCCGAAGTGACGTTGTGAAGATGGGCCCCAGTTCCGTAAGTGCGAACGGCATTCATCTCCGTCAGCAGAAGACAGGTACCGAGCTGGTGATCCCTATCCACGAGCAGCTGCGCATCGAACTGGATCAGTGGCAACCGAACGGGGCAGGGACGTTCCTGGCGACTGAGCGAGGCCGGCCGATGTCAGTGAACAACTTCTACAATCAGTTTATCGACTGGTGTCGTGAAGCCGGATTGCTGCCCGGATGCAGCCCGCATGGTCTTAGAAAGGCCGCAGCTCGAAGGCTCGCAGAAGCTGGCTGCACAACCCACCAGATCGCCGCTATCACAGGCCACCGGAGCCTCAGCGAAGTCGCCCGCTACACCCGTGCTGCCGAGCAGATGGAATTGGCACGATCGGCGATGTCAAGGCTGAGGCCGAATGTCAAACCTGTCCCGGAAGGTGTCAAACCTGCCGAAAAACTGGCGGAAGATAGCGATTTTTGAGATTGGTGGTGGACCTGACGCGATTCGAACGCGTGACCTTTGCCTTCGGAGGGCAACGCTCTATCCAGCTGAGCTACAGGTCCATAGGGGTTCAGATAACTGCTTCGGCGGAAGATTGCCAGCCCTCTTTTTGAAAGTTCTGCCGTTCATTTGCGTGATCGGAAGGTGGTCATGGAAAACTTCCTGTCTGGGCCGTGGCCTGCCATGCGGCCGCGGCGATATCGCCGCCTGAGGGAAGCAGACGATCCGGTTCGGTCAACCATGACACAGTATCCTGCACAGCGCCTCTGCGATCGCGGCTGAGGAGATGGTGGGCGCCCGGCAGTTCGTCGGTCCGGGTGCCGGTGGGCAATCTGCGGAGCAGACGGGCCGTGAAGGGGGGCAGGACGAACTGGTCGCGGCCTCCGAAGATGATGAGCAGGGGTGTCCGTACTTTTGGAGCGGCCTCGTAGGCACTCCGCATCAGTAATGTCAGGCCGTAGAGCGGATGGATTGTCGAGCTGTGCAAGGTAAGGGGATCGAAATACATCCGGCGCAGGGCCTGAATATTGTCGCTCGCGACGCGGTGACCCGGCACCGCCGACCCGTCCAGCTTCCAGTGCGGCGCCAGAACATCCATTCCCCCCAGAAGAATTTCCCACGGCTGGCCGATGTCCAGTGCGGCCGGGGCGAGCAGGATTGTGCTGCTGATCTGCGGCGTGTCGGTGGTCGCCAGTAGCAGGGCGATGGCACCCCCCATGCTTTCCCCCATGACGTGAATGGGGACGTGCGGATAACGGGCGTGCAACCAGAGCACCTGTTCGCGGGCGTCCTGCACCAGCCTTGCCGTGCTGCTCCATCCGTTCCGCTTCGGAGCCTGTCCAAAGCCGCGGATGTCGGGGGCGGCAAGGGTAAAGCCCGCGGAGGCGAAGGTTGGAGCCGCGAATTCCCAGGCGTCCCGGCTGTCACCATATCCATGCAGTGCCAGGATGATGCCACGTGGTTCAGGCGTGCTGGCGGGGTAGAGGCGTAGCGGGATCGAGGCGCCGTCCGACATGTCGAGCGTCACATCCGGAGGAATGAGGGCTGTCTCCTGTGCCGTTGGATGCAGGTCGGGCATAGGCGGTGCTGTGCACGCCTGTAACGCCAGCAGGCCAAGCAGCCCGCAGGAAAGACGTCTGAGGCGGTTTGAAACGGAAGGGAATGGGCCTATCATCGCGCAGATTTTAGAACGTCCGCTCCTTCGGGGCGAGAAGGGAGACATTCGTGCCGCCAGAAAAGCCTGATTCGGGAAAGCCCCATCTGGTCCTGATCGACGGATCTGGTTTCATCTTCCGTGCGTTCCATGCCCTGCCGCCGATGAGCAGCCCGCAGGGCGTTCCGGTCAATGCGGTCTATGGCTTTACGAACATGCTGTCGCGTCTGCTGCGGGACCATGTGGGCACGCATTTGGCGGTGATTTTCGATGCTGGCCGCGTGACGTTCCGCAACGAGATTTACCCGCAGTACAAGGCGCACCGTCCGGAAGCCCCGGAAGACCTGCGCCCGCAGTTCGGTCTGATCCGTGATGCCACGGCCGCCTTCAATGTGCCGTCGATCGAGCTTGAAGGCTGGGAGGCGGATGACCTGCTCGCCGCCTATGCCAAGGCGGTCGTGGAGGAGGGCGGGTGCTGCACCATCATCTCATCCGACAAGGACCTGATGCAGCTTGTGCGTCCCGGTGTCGAACTGATGGACCCGATGAAGCAGAAGCCGATCCGCGAAGCCGAGGTCGAAGCCAAGTTCGGCGTACGCCCCGATCAGGTCGTAGATGTTCAGGCGCTGATGGGAGATTCGACGGATAATGTGCCGGGCGTTCCGGGTATTGGTCCGAAAGGAGCCGCGCAGCTCGTTAACGAATACGGCACACTGGAGCAGATCCTCGCCGCAGCCCCCGGCATGAAGGCGTCCAAGCGGCGCGACAATCTGATCGAACATGCCGAGGCCGCGCGCATGTCCCGCAAGCTGGTCCTGCTGGACGACAATGCCCCGATGCCGCAGCCGATCAGCGAGCTGGGATGTCGCGAGCCGGTTCGCGAGACCTTGCGGGACTGGCTGGAGGACATGGGGTTCCATTCCACCATCCAGCGCATGGGGCTGGGTCTGGCCGCCAAGCCGCGTCCGTTCACGCGTCAGATTGTCCGGCCCGAAGACAAGGTTGCTGCACGGGACGAAGCTTCGGCTGTCACGGTCCCCGATGCGCCTTATGGCCCCTACGAAACCATCACGGATCTGGAGACGCTGGACCGCTGGATCGCAGAGGCCCGGACGGCGGGTGTGGTGGCCGTCGATACCGAAACGGACAGTCTCAATGCGCGTCAGGCCAATATGGTCGGGCTGTCGCTGTCGGTTGCGCCAGGGAAGGCCTGTTATGTGCCATTCCTGCATGAAACCGTACGAGACCTTCTGGAAGAAAATTCGACCGGCGAAGCTGCCGTCCGTCAGCTGGACCGTACCGAGGCACTGGAGCGTCTGAAGCCCCTGTTGCAGGATGCGTCCGTTCTCAAGGTATTTCAGAACGCGAAATATGATCTGACTGTCTTTCGGGGCGCTGGCATTCCCGAGATCACGCCCATCGACGATACGATGCTGATTTCCTACGCCCAGTCCGCCGGTGAGCACGGGCAGGGGATGGACGAGCTTTCCGAACTGCATCTGGGGCACACGCCTGTCCCCTATGATTCCGTGACGGGAACAGGCCGAAAGCGCATTCCGTTCGCACAGGTCGCGATTGACGCGGCGACCGCCTATGCCGCCGAAGACGCGGATGTCACGCTGCGTCTGTGGCAGGTGCTGCGTCCGCAGTTGCGGACCCGTCAGGCGCTATCGCTGTATGAGGAAATAGAGCGTCCGCTCATCCAGATCCTGACGGATATGGAAGACGTCGGCATCAAGGTGGACGCCACCGAACTGCGTCGCATGTCCGTTGATTTTGCCGAACGCATGGGAATGATCGAGCAGGACATCCATGAGCAGGTGGGGCGGAGTTTCAATGTCGGCTCCCCCAAGCAGCTTGGCGAGATCCTGTTTGATGAAATGGGCCTGCCCGGCGGAAAACGGACGAAAAGTGGAAGCTGGGGTACCGATTCCGGGGTATTGGAATCGCTGGCCGAGCAGGGGCATGACCTGCCGCGCAAGATTTTGGACTGGCGGCAACTGGCCAAGCTGAAATCGACCTATGCCGATGCGCTGGTCCAGCAGATGGATCAGGACACGCAGCGGGTTCATACATCTTTTCAGATGGCCATCACCACGACGGGTCGTCTGTCGTCCAACGAGCCGAACCTTCAGAACATCCCCATCCGCACCGAAGAAGGCGCACGCATCCGCAAGGCATTCGTCGCTGCTCCCGGCTGTGTTCTGCTCTCGGCGGATTACAGCCAGATCGAACTGCGCCTTCTGGCCCATGTTGCGAAGATCGAGCCGCTGCTTGAGGCGTTCCGTCTGGGGCAGGACATTCATGCCCGCACGGCGTCCGAAGTGTTCAGTATTCCGCTTGAGGGCATGGACCCGCTGACCCGTCGCCGGGCCAAGGCCATCAATTTCGGCATTATTTACGGCATTTCGGCTTTCGGTCTGGCGCAGCAGCTCCAGATTTCGCCGGGCGAGGCACGCTCCTATATCGACGCCTATTTCGCCCGCTATCCCGGCATCCGCGCCTATATGGAGCGGACCAAGGAAGAGGCGAAAAAGCACGGCTATGTCACGACGCCGTTCGGACGTCGCTGCTATGTGCCGGGCATCGCGGAGAAAAACGGTGCCCGTCGCGCCTATGCGGAGCGTCAGGCTATCAACGCCCCGCTTCAGGGCGGTGCTGCGGACATCATCAAACGCGCCATGGTCCATCTGGCGCGGCGTCTGCCCGCCACGGGACTGAAGGCGAAAATGGTTCTTCAGGTGCACGATGAACTGCTCTTCGAAGTCGAGGAGCAGGACGCGAAGGCTCTGGCGGAGTTCGTCCGCACGGAAATGGAAGGGGCCGCCAAACTTGACGTGGCCCTTGAAGTAGAAACCGGTATCGGCCCAAGCTGGGCTGACGCACATTAAAGACAGGAAGGTCATGCAGACCAATCACGAACGCCGCAAGCGGGTCGGCAATCGCATCATCTGGAGCGTTCTCGCCGTGGCGGCCGTTCTGGGGTATGTCGGCTTCCACCTGGCGTCCAATGGCGGGCCGGGCCTTCTGGTCCAGTCCAACGGCAACGAAATCGGTGGCAGCTTCCGTCTGGACTCGCTGGGCGAAAGCACGGTTACCGAAGGCGATTTCCACAATACCTGGATGCTGGTGTGGTTCTTTGATGCGAACTGTCCCGAGGACAAGTGCCAGCCCGTATTGAAAAGCATGGATCAGGCACTGGTGACGCTCCGGGCGCAGGGCATCCGCGTCTCGCCGCTCGCAGTGTCGCTCAATCCCTTTGATGAGGCGGACCCGCTTCGGGAATACGTTCTGCCCGTCGCCCCCCATGTCATGCCATTCACCGGGACCCCGAACATGATCAAGGCAATGACGGCCGAATATCATGCGCCGCTCCAGAAGGAGGGGGATCATTTTGTTCCTGCGCCGCAGATCGTCATCATGGACCCGAATGCGCGCTATGCCGGCACCGTCCCGGCTGACGGCAATGCAGATGCCCTGATCGCGCGTCTGCGCGAACTTGCGAAGCGCTGAATGAGGCGCGGGGCAGCGCTTCTCGCGGCAAGTCTGCTTCTGGGGCCTGGATTTTTTCAGGCCCATGCACAGGAGCAGACCCCGCCGCAGTGGAACGGTATTACGCTCGGCAGCCCCCATCGTGGCGGGACCCTGCATCTGACGGCGGACGGCCCCGGCGGTACGCTGGACCCGCAGATCAATTACGGCACGCAGTACATGCAGGTGTTCGTCAATATGTACGACCCCCTGCTGACGTTTCGTCTGGCGCGCGGAGCCGCCGGACTGGATGTGGTACCGGACCTCGCCGATGCCATGCCGGTCATCAGCCCCGATGGCCTCACGTGGCGGCTGCATTTACGCTCCGGTCTGCATTTTTCCAATGGTTCCCCCGTGCGTGTGGAAGATGTGGTGGCATCTTTTCGCCGGATCTACCGCGCCGGAAGCCCGACTGCGGGATCTTTCTATGGCGGTATCGAGGGGGCTGCGGACTGTCTGGCCAAGCCTGACCGCTGCACGCTTCCCGGCGTCGAAGGACACCCGGAGACAGGCGAGATCGTCTTTCATCTGACGAAACCCGACGGCGAATTTCTCTACAAACTCGCATTTCCCCACGCTGTGATTGTGCCTGCCACCACCCCAACTCATGACATGGGGGGAACCACGGTTCCTGGAACCGGGCCGTATCGCATCACGCAGTACGATCCCGGACACGGCATGGTTCTGGAGCGCAATCCGTATTTCCATGTCTGGAACCCGCAGGCCCAGACGGACGGCTTCGTGGACCGTATCGAATACGATTTCGGCCTGTCGGATGAAGCACAGGTCACGGCGGTCGAGCAGGGCCGGTATGACTGGATGCTGGACGCCAAGCCCGGAGACCGTCTGGGCGAACTCGGTGCACAATACACTGCTCAGGTTCATATCGAGCCCTTGCTGGGCCTGTATTATCTGGCGATGAACACGCATGAAAAACCCTTCACCGATGTGCGGGTGCGCCGGGCGGTCAGCATGGCCGTCAACCGCCATGCCATGACGATCCTGTTCGGGGGCAGCGCGATCTCCGTACCTTTGTGTCAGATGGTGCCGCATGGGATTTCCGGCGCGGATCTCGGGTTGGACTGCCCGCAGGATGTGGAAGGCGCGCGCCGCCTGATCCATGAAGCCGGGGCAGAAGGGGCGTCGGTGACACTGATCGTCCCCAACCGCGCCATGGAGCTCGGCATGGGCACCTATCTGCGCAACGCTCTGCAGGCCGTGGGCCTGAACGCGCAGCTTCGCCCTATCACGGCGGGCCTTGCGGAATCCTACGAACAGAACACCGCCAATCACGTCCAGATCGCGTTGTCCTACTGGTTTGCGGACTACCCGTCCGCCTCAACCTTTCTCGACGACCTGTTCGGCTGCGACAACTACCATCCGAATTCAGCCGTCTCCCCGAATGTCACCGGTTTTTGCGATCAGCACATCCAGTCCCTGTTCGATCAGGCGAAAGCCCAGACGGACCCGGCAAAAGCCGCCCCAATCTGGCAGGAGGCCGGTCACGCTGTCATGCAGCAGATGCCTGGCGCACCCATGATCCAAATGAAGACGGTCGATTTTGTTTCGAAACGGCTGGGGAATTACTTTTCAACATCTCTGAACCACATGCTGTTTTCACATGTGTGGGTGCAGTAAGGGTGGGTATTGTTGATGATGGCTTACGGTGCCGGAAAAGCCATCCATAACGTTTCATGCGGGTAATCGACGGTCACTCTGAAGCGCCCGTAAACATTCGCGCCCGCTGCTCCGACCACCGTCTGGCCCATCCAGAGACTCATGCGCTCGGGACCGAAATTCACATCGGGCCTTTCACTGAACCATACGGGCCCGACATGAACGGCACCAATGGTGACATCCGGTACCCGGATCAGGCGTGTTCCGGGGATGAGGTGGTCACCGTTCAGGATGACAGGCCAGGCCGGATGACGGGCATGCCATCGGTTGAAAATGCTCGTGATGATATAAGAGGTAACGCCGATCCCATTCACGGTTGCGATGTGCTGGGCCGCTGCGCCGGATGGGGTGGGCAGCGCGGTTGCTCCGGTATCGAGCAGCAAACTGAGTGCTTCACCATCAATAGTCAGCGTAACTGCAGGAAAGTCACTGAGCCATTCGCCCGCGGAATTCCGGGCAAAGAGTAATGGCGCGTGTGTCGCATGACCATCGGGTTGCCATGACGGGCTTTCAACGATGAGGCGCTGCGCAGGGTAATCGAATGTCCAGATGAAGTGCGAAAGATAGGCGGCTCCAAGGACTCCGTCATATCCAAGGTCGGGTAGAGTGTTCACGACCGCCGCCGCAGCGCCGCATGCCTCTGGTCCTGCCGGAGCAGGGAGACGCGTCGCGGCGGTGAAGGGAGGCATGCGGGCTCCATCAAAACTGAAGCCGGGCAGGCGGCATGGCCTGGCCTGGCCACCAATCCGTTTCAAGGCGGCCGCTTTCATGATGTAGAGGATGCCCATTCCTCCACCACCTGTGTCGACGAGAAGCCGGACCGTCTGTCCCTTCGAGGTTCTGGGCGTGGCATAAAAATGCCCGGCTTCGAACGCTGTAGGGATGACGCGTCCGTCTGATGCAGCATGTGCACTGCTCACGCTGCACAATGCCAGACAAACCAGCAGTTTCCACAGACGGGTCATCCGGGCTTCCCTCGGTTGGTGCTCAACGATTCTGAGCGTATTAAAGCCCGATATCGTTCCGGAAAATCTTGTCCTCCCACTGGATCGCAGACGCCCCTTCATAGGCCAGTTTTCTGGCGTCTTCCGGCGTTGCAGCCTTGGCGCAGACCGTCAGGACACGCCCGCCATCCGCCACCAGAACGCCATCTGCCAGTCTGGTTCCGGCATGGAAAACCGAAACGCCCGGAACGGCTTCCGCACGCTCGATCCCGCTGATCCGGCCACCCTTTTTCGGAGCATCCGGATATCCGTTGGCGGCCAGAACCAGCGATATCGAATGTTCGTCCGAGAACTCGGCGGCTGCGTGTTCCAGATTGCCCTGTGCCAGTGCGGCAAGGATCGGCAGCAGGTCCGATTGCAGTCGGATCAGCAGGGCCTGGGCTTCGGGATCGCCAAAACGGACATTATATTCGATCAGCTTGGGCCCTTCGTTCGTCAGCATCAGCCCTGCAAAGATCACACCCCGGAACGGCGTGCCACGACGGACCATCTCGGCCAGCATCGGTCGCACCATGATGTCGAGCGCTTTTTCCTGCATCTCGCGTCCGAACGCGGGGGGAGGCGCAATTGCCCCCATGCCGCCGGTGTTCGGACCGGTATCGCCGTCACCGAGACGCTTGTGATCGCGCGCGGCACCGATGAGTACGGCCTTGTCGTCTGAGCAGAATGCGAAGAGCGAGACTTCCTCGCCCACCAGACACTCCTCGATCACGAGTGGCATGCCGAGCCTGCGAATGGCGTCCTCAGCCTCGTCCACGCTCTGTGCCACGACGACGCCCTTGCCCCCGGCCAGACCGTCCGCCTTGATGACGATAGGCGCCCCCCGACGACGCACGAATTCGATGGCCAGAGCCTCGTCTTCAAATCGTTCCCAGCGCGCGGTTGGAATGCCGGCTGCGTCTGCCACATCCTTCGTGAACGCCTTGCTGCCCTCCAGCAGGGCCGCCGCCTTCGTCGGACCGGCGCACGGAATGCCCGCTTCGGCACAGGCATCCGCCAGGCCTGCCACCAGCGGCGCTTCCGGGCCGGGGACGATCAGGTCGATCTTCTGTTCCTGCGCGAACCGGACCAGGCCCGGAACGTCATCGGCCTTTAGCGGAACAAGCGTGGCAACGGACGCCATGCCGGGATTGCCCGGAGCCGCATAAAGAGCCGTCAGGCTCGGCGAGCGCGCAAGACATATAGCCAGGGCATGTTCACGCCCTCCGGACCCGACCAGCAAAACGCGCATTCCGCTTATCCTTTATTATGCAATCATGGGCTTCGTTTGAGGGCGTCCGTAGCATAGACTGACGCCATGATGGAGAGTGATGGCGCGTCGATCCGCGGGAATGTGCCGCAATATTCGGTTTCCGAGATTTCCGGGGCGATCAAACGCACGCTGGAGAGTGGATTCGGGCGCGTGCGCGTGCGGGGCGAGATCACGGAACTCAAACGCTATCCGTCCGGGCATATTTATCTTTCTCTCAAGGATGAAGGTGGCAAGATCGCGGGTGTGATCTGGCGCGGGAGTGTCTCGCGCCTCGGCATGGCTCCCGAAAACGGCAACGAGGTCATCGCAACCGGCCGCGTCTCTGCCTACGGCGAACGCTCCAGCTATCAGCTGGTCATCGACCGCATGGAGTTTGCGGGCGAGGGGGCTTTGCTCGCAAATATCGAGCGCCTGCGCCGCAAACTGCTTGAAGAAGGTCTGTTCGACCCCGAGCGCAAGAAAGCCATCCCGTTCCTGCCGTCTCTCGTGGGTGTCATCACGTCGCGGTCCGGCGCGGTGCTGCACGATATCATCACGACCGTCAGCCGCCGTTTCCCGCGGGACGTCCTTCTGTGGCCGGTTCCTGTGCAGGGCGAAGGGGCGGCAGCCCAGATTGCTGCCGCCATCGAAGGCATGTCCGTGCGTCGTCCGCGCACGCCGGATGTGCTGATCGTTGCGCGTGGGGGCGGGTCTCTCGAAGACCTCATGGCGTTCAACGACGAGCGCGTCCTGCGCTCCGTTGCGGCCTGTCCCATTCCTGTCATTTCGGCAGTCGGGCATGAGACCGACACGACGCTGATTGACCTTGTCTCGGACCGTCGGGCGCCCACCCCGACCGCCGCCGCCGAAATGGCCGTGCCGCTGCGCTCGGAAATGGTCGCGGACATGGCGCATCGCAATGCACGTCTGACGGGTGCGCTCACCCGTATCATCCAGACGGCGCGTGCACGGCTGGATCAGGCCGCCGCCCGTCTGCCGGACCTGCCGGGACTGCTGGATTCCGCCCGGATGCGTCTGGATGATCGTGGTCAGCGGCTCGATCTGGCGTTGCCGTCTTTCGTCATGCGCATCCGCAACCGGCTTGATGCGCCGGGCATGCATCTGCCATCGCCGGAGCTTCTGATCGGGCGCAGTCAGGCACGTCTGCAGGCCCTGCGTCTGCCTGCGCCAGAACTTCTCGTCAGCCGTGCACGAGCCCGCCTGAACGGGCCAGTCACACATCTGCCGAACCCCGAACTGCTGATCGAACGCCGCCGTGCCGCCCTGCGGATGGTTTCCAGCGGTCTGGACGCCTCATGGCAGCGTTCGCTCCAGACTTTCCATCTGCGCACCGAACGCCAGCGCCTGTCGCCGGATGTTCTCAGAAGCGCCATCCGCCTTCAGAAAATGAGGTTTCACGGGCTGGGCAGCCATCTTGAAGCCGTGTCGCCCCGCGCCATTCTCAGCCGCGGTTATGTGCTTGTGCAGGATGTGAACGGTCAACCCGTTACGAGTGCGGAAGCCCGGCCTGTTGCCGATCGCGTCGTTCTGTCTTTCGCGGATGGAGATCGTGGCGCAAAACTGGACAGCCTGTCGCCGCAGGGCGATCTTGGGCTTTAATCTTTCACCCATCTGATCTGCGATCCGGAGTCTGCATGCGTTCGTTCTGGTTGAGTCTCGTTACCCTGCCACTGCTTGCAGCCTGCGCTGAACAGCCCACGGCCCCCGCGCGCCCTGCTGCCCCGGCGTCGCAGGCCAGGATCCCGCCGCAGGATTTCGCGCCGGGTCTGGCGGAAGAGGCTCCCGAGGACGGCAAGAAGAAGCTGTTCAACGATCCGTCCGCGCCGCTGAACACACCGCTCTGCGGCACAGCGCTACAGGAACAGGCGCGGGCTGGTGCGGCGCTGTATCCGCAAAGTCTGGCCAGCACGAGTTCCTGTCCGCGCAATGCCTGTTTCCAGCCGCTGACTGGCACCTATATCGCGGCAACCGGGGCGCAGAGCGTCTGCCGCTAACTGGAGCGCCGTGTTTCAACAGGACAAAGAAAAAGGCCGGTCAGGATTTCCTGACCGGCCTTTTTTATGGCTGTGGAAAGTGCTGACGGATCAGCGCTTCCACCATCCTGCACGACGCTTCGCCGGAGCGACTTCATCAATGTTCACCGGCTGAAGGATGTTTCCATCCTCGGCCGGAGCCTCGGCAGCGGCGGTCTTTGGCGCGCGACGGGTCCGGCTGCGCTTCGGCTTGGCGGTCTCTTCCGCTGCGACTTCAGCCGGAGCCGGCGCAGCTTCGGGGGCGGCTTCAGCCGGGGCTTCAGTAGCCACGGCCTCCGCCTTCGGAGTGCGCCGCGTCCGGGTCCGACGGGGCTTGGGAGCCTCTTCGGCCAGAGGCTCTTCGACAGCCGGAGCAGGAGCGACTTCCACTGCAGGCGCGGCTTCCGTCACCGTTTCGGCAGGAGCGGCATCTGCAGCCTTGGCACGGGCCGGGCGACGTCCGCGACCACGGCGGGGCTTGGGAGCCTCTTCCGTTGCCGGAACTTCCGCTGCTCGCTCTTCCACGGCAACAGCCGTTTCGACAGCCGGGACATGTTCGATCACGACGTCCGTGGGCAGGCTGATCCCGGTCTGAAGGGCCTGTGTCGTCCCTTCAAATTCCGCCTGCTCAATCACGTCGAAGATGTCGAAGCTGCCGCCGAACGGATCAGCAGGCGTAGGGCCCGTGTAGCGATGCTGGGCGGGACGCTCCTCGCGTTCCTCCCGGCGACGCGGATTGCGCGCTGCGGGAGCCGGTGCGGCAGGGCGTGGTGCCGGTGCGGGGCGCCGGGGCGCAACGTCACGGGTTTCGGCCACGGGTTCTGCACGCGGCGCTTCAGAGCCCTCGGCTTCCTTGACGATGCGCTTGAAGCGGGTGCGACGGCGGCCCGGAATGATGCCGTTTTCGTCAACATTGTCAGCGGGCGGGGTCTCACGCTCTTCGGGCGCATGGACGTTATGGTCCTGCGGTGCGTCCG
This sequence comes from Gluconobacter albidus, assembly GCF_002723915.1. Lineage (GTDB taxonomy): Bacteria > Pseudomonadota > Alphaproteobacteria > Acetobacterales > Acetobacteraceae > Gluconobacter > Gluconobacter albidus. The sequence goes on along the minus strand of NZ_BEWL01000001.1, from coordinate 360,322 downwards.
CTGCGACGTCTCCGTTCTGCTCGCGACGGCCACCACGGCGGCGGCGGCGGCGGCGGCGGCGACCATCGTTGCTGTCTTCCTGGCCTTCCGACGGCACAACATCTTCAATGACTTCCGCATCGACGACCGGCGTTTCCACCCGCAGGGCGACGGGGGCCTGTTCTTCGATGATCTCGATCGTGCGGACGCTTTCCGGCGCACGCTCCACGGCGCGTTCCGTCCGTTCCGGAGCGCGGGCCTGTGCCGGAGCCGCTGTCTGGGTTTTCAGGCGCTCGATCCGCATATCTGCGGCAGCGAGGTTTTCTTCCGTACGGAAGATGACCTGCATCCGATGATGGCGCTCGATGTCAGCCAGCCAGGAGCGCTTGTGGTTGAGGATATAGAGGGCAATCTCGGAGCCCACATAGACTTCGATTTCGGCTGAACGCTGGCGTGCGCCTTCTTCGTCGATGGCACGCAGGACGTGCAGGGCCGAGCTTTCCGTCCCACGGATGAAGCCGGTACCCTGACAGTGCGGGCAGGGCGTGAGGACGGATTCCGCAATGGACGGGCGCAGGCGCTGGCGGGACATTTCCAGCAGACCGAAATGGGAAATATGCCCGACCTGTATGCGCGCACGGTCGGAACGCAGGGCTTCTTTGAGACGCTTTTCCACCTGTGCGTTGTGGCGGCGGCTTTCCATGTCGATGAAGTCGATCACGACCAGACCGGCCAGATCACGCAGACGGAGCTGGCGACCCACTTCCTCGGCGGCTTCGAGGTTCGTGCGCAGGGCCGTTTCCTCAATGTTGCGCTGCGAAGTGGACTTGCCGGAATTCACGTCGATGGCGACGAGGGCTTCCGTCTGGTTGATGACCAGATAGCCACCGGACGGCAGACGGGCCGTCGGCGAGAACATGGCGTCCAGATGGCCTTCGACATTGTAGCGCGCAAACAGGCTCTGCCCGCGGTTCTGCCACAGCTTCACCTTGTTGGCGTTGCTGGGCATCAGCAGGCGCATGAACTCGCGCGCGTTCTTCCAGGCCGCTTCGCCATCCACGAGGATGTCTTCGATATCCTTGGAAAACAGGTCGCGGATGACGCGCTTGATGAGGCTTGCTTCCTCATAGACCAGCGTCGGCGCGACCGAGGACAGGGCGTGGGAGCGGATATCGTCCCAGAGCTGGAGCAGGTATTCGCAGTCGCGCGTCACTTCCTGTGCCGGGCGACCGGCACCGGCGGTCCGGACGATCATTGCCATGGACTTCGGCAGGTCGAGTTCCGCGATCACATCGCGCAGGCGGCGGCGGTCGGCATCGGAAGTGATCTTGCGCGAAACGCCACCGCCACGCAGGGCGTTCGGCATCAGGACACAATAGCGCCCGGCAAGAGAGATGTAGGTGGTCAGGGCCGCACCCTTGTTGCCCCGCTCTTCCTTGACGACCTGCACCAGCAGCACCTGACGGCGGCGGATGACTTCCTGGATCTTGTAGTTGCGCAGGAAACGGGCCGTGCGGCGCGACGACGCGCTTTCCTCGCCCGTATCATGCTCGCCACCAACGGTCTCGGGCGCGCGACGGTCGTGGTTGTCGCCGTCTTCGTTATCGGCACCGTCTTCGGAAACCGTTTCGGTCTCGGCATCATCCGCCGCATCACCGCGCTCGGCAATTTCTTCTTCCTGGAGCGCGATGAGCTTCTCGCGGTCTGCGACAGGAATCTGGAAATAGTCCGGGTGGATTTCGCTGAAGGCGAGGAAGCCGTGGCGGTTGCCGCCATATTCGACGAAAGCGGCCTGAAGGCTCGGCTCTACGCGAATGACCTTGGCAAGATAAATGTTGCCCTTGAGCTGCTTCTTGGTCGATGTCTCGACGTCGTAATCTTCGACGCGGTCACCATCCATGACCACAACACGCGTTTCTTCCGCGTGTGTGGTGTCGATGAGCATACGCTTGGTCATGGAACACTGAACTCCACGACGCTCCGCAATGGCTGCCTGGGCCGGGGGGAACGTCAGATTGTGTGGGGTGGAGGGAACGGCGCAGTCCGAACGCACAGCGACGGGACATGTTGGGTCCCGTTTCGCTGAGGTTGCTGGCTGCGAGCACGTTGAGTGACATTCGTCCCCTGAACAGACGGCCGGTCCGAAAATCCGGAGCCGGATGAAAAACCTGATCCGGACGGGCGTCTGGCCTGTACCGGAGTGACATATCACCAGTTCGATCCGGTCAGGACAGGGTACGGAAGGCTAGTCGCGCATCTGTCAAACGACGGGACGTCGTGGTGGGGACAGGAAAAGGCGGGAGCGGTACGGGAAAGGTTAAAGTCCGTAGCCGGTCGGACCGCACTTTACAGGTCCCTGTCGCACAGGATGACTGAAACCGCTGTCTGTGGCAAGTCTGGGTGCCCGGCGGGGAAAAGCGGCGTGTTTCATTTTTCTGTGGAAGAGGCCTGCGGAAGTCTTCTGCCATGTTCCTGACAGGGTTTCGTGCTGTATGGTTCTTTCGTCATTCACCGCTGCAACCGGGAAACAAGGGATGCTGACGCGACGCACACTGGCCAGTGGTCTTTTCGGTGGCCTTTCGGGAGTATCGCTGCTGGCGCCCCTGACGGCCTTCGGGCGTCACCCGGTTCATGGTCCGCTTCACGGAAAGCTGCACGCTCCTGCCGTTCATCGCGGAGCCGCACCGCCGAAACCTCTTGTGATGCTGGACCCCGGACATGGCGGCAAGGATCCCGGTGCCATCGGGATTTCCGGTACCTATGAAAAGCATATTGCCGAAGCCGCAGCCTCCGAACTGAGCCGTCAGCTTCTGGCTTCGGGACAGTACCGCGTCGCCATGACCCGCTCCGAAGACCGTTTCATTCCGCTTGAAGGGCGTGTCGAACTGGCACAGCGGCATCAGGCGCATCTCTTTATTTCGATGCACGCCGATGCCCTTCATGACAGGGATGTGCGGGGCGCGAGCGTCTATACGCTCTCTGGTGGTGCCTCGGACGCACAGACGGCGTCTCTCGCACGGACGGAGAACAGCGCCGATCGTTTCGCTGGGCCGGCCTTTCATGGCATGTCGCCCGATGTGCAGCAGATCCTCGCCAGCCTCGTTTCGGAAGAAACGCGCCGGGGGTCGGCGCATATGGCGGCCAGTGTGGTGAATTCGTTTCGGAACAGGATCGGGCTCCTGACCCATCCCTCACGTCATGCGGCTTTCGTGGTTCTGAAATCTTCCGAAATTCCATCGGTCCTGGTTGAGATGGGGTTCATGTCGAACCGGCTGGATGAGGCCGCGCTGCGTCAGGCCGTCCATCGCACACAGGTCGCCAGCGCCATGAAAACCGCCATAGACCGTTATTTTGCAACGCATGCCGGCGTGATGACGGGCTGATCCGCTTTTTGCGCAGGGGAGGCTTTATGCTCATGCGGGTTGCGCATGACGCAAGAATCGGTCATTTAACGCGCCTATGATGTTTCTTTCGATCCTCTCGCTTCGACTTATTGGCCCCTGAACGCCTTATCCTAGGCGGACAGCGCTCCGTTGCGTTCAGGGGATAACAGACAGAAAGCCACCCTGAACCAGACGAGACGATCTCCATCATGACTTTCCAGCACCCGTCCTTCGGTAATATCGCCGACGACCGCGTCATCATTTTCGACACCACGCTGCGCGACGGCGAACAGTCCCCCGGCTTTTCGATGAATATCGAAGAGAAGCTTCGCATGGCCCATGCGCTGAGCGCTCTCGGCGTGGACGTGATTGAAGCCGGGTTCCCCGTGGCGTCCGAAGGCGATTTCGAGAGTGTGCGCCGGATTGCCGAGGATGTCCGTGGATCGGTAATCTGCGGTCTGGCCCGCAGTGGTGGCAAGCGGGATATCGAATCCTGTGGCGAGGCCCTGAAGAAGGCCGAGCGTTCGCGGATCCACAACTTCATTTCCACGTCCCCGCTGCATATGAAGTACAAGCTGCGGATGGAGCCGGAAACGGTGCTGGAAATCATCGCGTCCGGCAACCAGAAGGCCCGTCAGTACACGGATGACGTTGAATGGTCGGCCGAGGACGGCTCCCGGACCGATCCGGACTTCCTGTGCCGCTGCGTGGAAATGGCGATCCGCAATGGCGCAAACACGATCAACATCCCCGATACGGTCGGCTTTGCCACGCCAGAAGAAATGCGTGCGATCTTCACCATGCTGCGTGAGCGCGTTCCGGGTGCGGATCAGGTGATTTTCTCCGCCCATAACCATAACGATCTGGGGCTCGGCGTCGCCAACACGCTCGCTTCCGTCGAGGGTGGGGCGCGTCAGATCGAGTGCACGATCAACGGTATCGGCGAACGTGCAGGCAATGCCGCGCTCGAAGAAATCGTCATGGCGCTGCGGACCCGTCACGATCAGTATGGCAAGACGACCGGTATTGAGACAACGAAGCTGCTGGGCATGTCTCGTATGCTGGCGACGATCACGGGCTTTGACGTGCAGCCGAACAAGGCCATCGTCGGACGTAATGCGTTCGCGCATGAAAGCGGCATCCATCAGGACGGGATCCTGAAAAACGCCGCGACCTATGAAATCATGACGCCGGAAAGCGTAGGCTGGAACAAGACCTCGCTGGTCATGGGCAAGCATTCCGGCCGTGCGGCATTCCGCGACAAGCTGGCGCAGCTCGGATACCCGCCGCTGGAAGATGAAGCCCTGAACGCTGCGTTTGCGCGCTTCAAGGATCTGGCCGACAGCAAGAAAGTCGTGTTCGACGACGATATCCGCGCACTTGTGGATGACGAGAGCCGCGATCACGAGCGGGTTCACCTGATCTCGCTGGAACTGGCTTCTGGCACGAAGCAGAAGTCCCAGGCGAAGCTCGAAATCAGCGTGGACGGCGCCATCCAGTATGCTGCGGTCAGTGGCAACGGTCCGGTCGATGCAGCCTTCCGCGCCATTGGCGAAGCGTTTCCGCATACGGCTGAACTTGCTCTGTTCTCGGTGGCCAACGTCACGGAAGGCACAGATGCACAGGCGCGTACGACCGTGCGGTTACAGGAAAACGGCAAGCTCGTGGACGGGCAGGGCGCTGATGCCGATACGGTGGTCTCTGCGGTCCGTGCCTATATCCATGCGCTGAACAAGCTCCTGACCAAGCGCGAACGCCGGGAGCCGGAAGCACTGTCCTGATCCGTCCGGGGCGACATTGTTTCAGTCAGCGGGCATGCGGAGGATTTCTGCATGCCCGTTTTTTTGAAGGGCGGTTATAAACTATATAAAATAGTTTATATAAGAAGTAGACAAATATAACACGAACGGTATGGTTTTCTTATCTGGCCGGACAAGGAACCCTCATGCCGCATTCATGGCTTTATACGCTTTCAGGACTGCTGGTGGGCTTTCTGGTCGGAATGACCGGCGTAGGCGGTGGCTCCCTGATGACCCCGCTGCTGATCCTGTTATTCGGCGTCAAGCCGCAGTCGGCGGTCGGCACGGACCTGCTCTATGCCGCCATTACCAAGATCTTCGGTACGGCGCTCAATCGCCATCACGGCGTTGTACGCTGGAGAATCGTTCTTCTTCAGATGGCAGGAAGTCTTCCAGCCGGTCTGCTGTGTCTCATCTTCCTGCGTCATTTCGGTCCGAGCCCGTTCGTTTCGAAACTGATTACCGAAGTGCTGGGTGTGGCACTCCTGCTGACGGTGCCTGCCATCTTGTTCAAGCCGAAGCTTCAGAAATGGTCAGCCAATGCAGGAACCCTTCGTCCACAGACGGTCGATGCGCTAACGGTTGTGCTTGGTATCGTTCTGGGAACGCTGGTCACGTTGTCTTCCGTGGGGGCCGGGGCGATCGGCATGGCCGCTCTGACAGTGCTCTATCCGCGTGTCAGTACGCGGGAGCTCGTGGCGACGGATATTGCACATGCCGTGCCGCTGGCACTTCTGGCCGGTGGCGGACACTGGCTTCAGGGCGCAGTCGATTCCGTTGTGCTCGTGGAACTGCTGATGGGGTCTATCCCCGGAATCCTGCTTGGAACACTTCTCGCAGGACGTATGCCAGAGGATGCGCAGAGATGGTTTCTGGGCATCCTTCTGGCAATTATCGGCCTGAGAATGATCTGAGGCCGATGGGTCGGGGTGGTGTTGCGGCTTAGTAGCCGTAACCGCCCTGATAGTTCTGGGGCTGCTGCTGGTAGCCGCTCTGCTGTGAATATCCGCTGTTGGGCGGGTAGCTGTTGTTCGGATATCCGTTGGGATACTGGGGTTGCTGGCAGTTTATGTTCGGCGGGCACTGGTACTGCGGCTGCATGTACTGGCCCTGCTGCTGCGGGTAAGTGCCCTGCTGGTTGTTATAATAGCCCTGCTGCTGGCCATTGGAGTAGCCGCTCTGGTAGCCGGGGCGATTGGGCGTCGTCACCGCACCCGCGCCGGCACCCAGAACGCCGCCTGCCAGAGCGCCGATTGCCGCACCGCGGCCGCCACCTGCCAGCGCACCGATCGCAGCGCCCGTTCCGCCGCCCAGAAGGCCGCCGCCCAGTGCGCGTGAGCCAGGGTCGTAATTCCCTTCACATCCACCCAGAGCCATGATCGTGGCAAATGCTCCGACCAGCGCCGTGCAGCGCAGGCCAGTATGGGAAAAAGCGGTCCTCATAGTCCGAATCCTTGATCGTCTCTAACGGAGTGAGCGCTGCTTATAGCTCAATATCCGTTGCTTGGGCGGTTGGGGGTCGTTGCGGCACCGACTGCCGCACCCGTGCCGCCGCCTGCCAGAGCGCCGATGAGCGCACCACGGCCACCCCCTGCCAGAGCGCCGATTGCTGCGCCACCGCCTGCGCCGATCAGTGCGCCGGACCCGGCGCGGGAGCCGCTGTCATACGGGCTGCCACAGCCGGTGAGGGCAACGCCACAGAGAGCAAGAGCTGCCAGAAAGCGGGGTGTTGTAAGGGTCTTCATGACAAAACATCCTGTTAGACGTTCCGATCCGCGTTCCGGTGATCGGTTCGGAAGGAACGGTTTCGTACTTCTAGACACATACAACGTGACAGAAGGGTGGCAGGATCAGGGCGCACGATTATTTTTTTGCATGTCCCCGGACGGGATCCGGAAAATGGGATCTGGACGCCCCGATCCCGTCGCGCGCATTATATTGACTCTCCGGGCCTTGCTGAACCTGCCGCGTCTGGTTAAGTCCACCCGCGGGGAACCGCCCCGCAATCACGATCCGCTATCTGTCACCCGCACAGAGCCGCGCCAGGAGTTTTGGATGTTTTCTCGTCTGCTGGGTCTCATGTCTGCCGACATGGCCATCGACCTCGGCACTGCCAACACGCTCGTTTATGTCAAGGGTCGCGGCATTGTCCTTGATGAGCCCTCCGTTGTGGCGATCGCCGAAGTGCGTGGCAAGAAACAGGTTCTTGCGGTTGGCAATGAAGCCAAGCAGATGGTCGGCCGCACGCCGGGAAACATCACGGCCATCCGCCCGCTGCGCGACGGCGTGATCGCGGACTTTGAAGTCGCGGAAGAAATGATCAAGCATTTCATCCGCAAGGTTCATAACCGCCGTGCCTTCGCCAGCCCGCAGATTATCATCTGCGTGCCTTCCGGCGCTACAGCGGTGGAGCGTCGGGCCATTCAGGAAAGTGCGGAAAGCGCGGGCGCACGCAAGGTCATGCTGATCGAGGAGCCCATGGCGGCAGCCATCGGCGCTGGTCTTCCGGTGACGGAGCCATCGGGCAGCATGATCGTGGATATCGGCGGTGGCACGACGGAAGTTGCGGTCATTTCCCTTGGCGGCATTGTCTATGCCCGGTCCGCGCGCGTGGGCGGAGACAAGATGGACGAAGCCATCATCTCCTATATCCGCAAGACCTATAACCTTCTTGTCGGCGAAAGCTCGGCCGAGCGGATCAAGATCGAACTCGGCTCCGCCATGATGCCGGACGATCCCGCCAATCCCGACGGCCCCCTGACGGAGATCAAGGGCCGCGACCTTATCAACGGTGTGCCGCGTGAAGTGGTCGTCAGTCAGGCCCAGATCGCCGAGAGCCTGGCGGAACCCGTCATGCAGATCGTCGATGCCGTGACGACCGCGCTTGAAAACACGCCGCCCGAACTGGCCGCCGACATCGTGGACAAGGGCATCGTTCTCTCGGGTGGTGGTGCACTTCTGTATCGTCTGGACGAAGTGCTGCGTCTTTATACCGGTCTGCCCGTGACGGTTGCGGAGAACGCCCTGTCCTGCGTGGCACTCGGAACGGGGCGGGCGCTTGAGGAAATGCGTCGTCTGCGCAGTGTTCTAAGCAGCATGTACTGAGGACTGGCTGACGCCGGATGCTGTCCATCCATGCCCGGCAGGTGCTTGCAAAGGCCATCCTGCCTCTCCTGATCCTGCTGGCGGTCGGGCTTGTCCTTCTGGGACTGGTCCGACGTCCGGCCGTTGATGGCGTGCGACTGATGGCGACGGACTTCATGGCCCCGGCCTATCACGGGCTGGTCTGGCCGCAGGAGCGTGTGGCCGTCTGGCTGACGGATCTGCGCGGTGCGACCGATCTGGCCAAAGAGAATTCTCGTCTGCGGGAAGAAAACCGCGCCCTGCGACACTGGTATGACGTCGCGGTCGCGCTGGCGGCGGAAAACGGGCGCCTGAAGAACAGCCTGCACTGGATTCCGCAGACCGTTCCCCAATACGTGACCGGACGCGTCACCCGTGACGATGGTGGCCCTTATTCGCGCGCGGTTCTTCTGGACGTCGGTAGCGGCCATCAGGTCCGGATCGGGGACGTTGCGCTTGATGCCGCCGGATTACTGGGCCGCGTGACGGAAGTCGGGCCGCATACGGTGCGCGTTCTGATGATCAATGATGATGCCAGCCGCATTCCCGTCACGCTGGCGTCCTCGCACGGGGATGCAATCATGGCCGGTGACGATACCGCCGCGCCGCGCCTGATCTTCTATCCGCAGGACCATCACCCCGTTGAAGGCGAGCGCGTCGAGACGCGGGGCCAGAGCACGATGCCCGCCGGGCTGCCGGTCGGGACGGTACATTACAGCGCGCCAAACCGCCCGGTTGTGGTGCCGGATGCGGATCTGGACCGTCTCGATATCGTGCGCGTGTTCGATTATGGCGATGACGATTCGCAGGCGCCGGATGCGCCGGGCCGCGTGCGTGTGAAAAAACTGCCGCAGAATCCGCTCACCGGGCCGCTGCCGTTCTCATGGCTGCCTAACCTGCCGGACATGCCGGGGCGGGGAGGGCAGTAAGCGCCATGGTTGCCGAGAACTCCACGCCCCATCTGCATTCCGCAGTTGAACCCAAACAGACCTTCCGTCGCGCCCTCGACATGTCCAGTCGGGCGGCCATGCCGTCGCTGTTCATCATGTTCAGCGCCATCCTGCTGTCCGCGCCGTTTGGAATTCCCGGACAGGCGCAGCTTCAGTTTGGGATTGCGATGTGTACGGTCTGGTTCTGGGCCCATAGCCGTCCCCGCTCCATGCCGGCGCTTGCGGTCTTCCTGTGCGGGCTGGTTGTGGAAATTTTCAGTTTCGGACCACCGGGAACGGTGCTGCTGTCACTTCTGGTGATTTACGGTGTGGCGCATCACTGGCGCTATGGCCTGTCGCGTCTGGGATTTCTCATGGGGTGGCTGATTTTCAGCATTTTTGCTGTTCTGGCCTCCTTTTTCCAGTGGTCCCTCGTGTGCCTGCATGCGGTTGCACTTCTCTCTCCCGCACCTGGCCTCTTTCAGGCGGCGCTGACAATCGGTATCTATCCCAGCCTGACAGCGCTGTTCGTCTGGGGACGCCGCACATTTGCCAATCCCGATCAGGCCTGACAGCGTCCTTCTGCGTGCCGCGCTGAAGGCTGTTTTCTTTTCCGGATCTGAATTCCTGCCCTGATGTTTTCCCGAAAGACCCCTTTCCGCTCGCGGATACGCCAGAAACGTCAGGCTGAGCCTGTGCGGTCAGGACGTGGCGTCTTCACGCGCCGCGCTCTGCTGGTCATGGCCGTGCAGGCCGGGGTTCTGGGTGTGCTGGGGCGGCGGCTGTATAATCTTCAGGTCGTGGATGGCGGCCATCTGCGACAGCTCGCCGAGCGCAATCGCACAAGCAAACGCCTTCTCGCCCCGGCCCGGGGCACGGTTCATGACCGTTTTGGCGTGGCTCTTGCAGACAACAAGGTCAGCTGGCGCGCGCTGCTGATGCCGGAAGAGACGACGGATATCCCGGCCGTCATCGAACGTTTCTCCCAGATCGTGCCTCTGGACGAGCATGACCGCGCGCGTATCGAGCGTGATCTGCGCCATGTCCATAAATATGTCCCCGTCACGCTGCATGAGTTCCTGTCCTGGGACGACATGGCGCGGATCGAACTGAACGCGCCCTCTTTGCCGGGTGTGCTGGTCGATGTCGGTTCGACGCGGCTGTATCCGTTCAAGGGACTGACCGCCCATATCGTGGGTTATGTTGCGCCTCCGAACGAAGAGGACGTGGTGAAGGACACGACGCTCTCCCTACCGGGAATGCGCGTCGGTCGCGCCGGGATCGAGCAGACGCAGGAAGCGTCGCTGCGTGGCGAACCGGGTTCCGTTGAGATGGAAGTCAACGCGGTCGGGCGCGTCATTGGCGAGATCGACCGCGTGGAAGGGCAACAGGGCGAAGACGTGCGCCTGACGCTGGATTCCGTCCTGCAGCAGCAGGTGCTGGGTCGTCTTGAAGACCGTGTGGCGAGTGCGGTCGTCATGGACTGTCGCAACGGCGAAGTAATGGCGATGGTCAGCACGCCGTCTTTTGATCCGTCCCTGTTCGATTCAGGCGTGAGTCATGCCCAGTGGAACGAATGGGCCAGTGATCCGCGCACGCCGCTCGTGGACAAGGCCGTATCCGGTCTTTATCCACCCGGCTCGACCTTTAAGCCCGCCGTGGCGCTCGCAGCCCTCAAATCCGGTTCCGTTACGGCGCAGGACCGTTTCAACTGCCCCGGATATTACGATCTGGGTGGCGTGCGTTTCCATTGCTGGAACCGCTGGGGCCACGGCATGATCAACATGCGTGAGGGTCTGAAATTCTCCTGCGACGTCTATTTCTATGAAGTCGCGCGCCGTTGCGGCATGGACCCGATCAAGGCGGTTGGCAACACGATGGGGCTGGGCGTCAAACCGGAAATTGAATTGCCACATGTTCGTTCCGGTGTGATCCCGACGCCCGAATGGCGTCAGAAGCACGGCTTTCACTGGAATGGCGGCGATACGGTCAATGCGGGCATCGGGCAGGGGTTCGTCCAGGTCACCCCGCTGGAGCTTGCCACCTATACCTCCCGCATCGCTTCGGGCCGCAATGTTCAGCCGCATCTGCTGCGGGCGACCAATGACCAGATTTCCACAATGGCGTCCGCGGACGATGTGCCAAAGGTCGATCTGCCGCCGGAATTTCTGGATGTCGTGCGTGGCGGCATGTTTGCGGTCGTCAACGATCAGCACGGCACGGCCCCCAAGGCGCGGCTGGACCTGCCGGGGATCCAGATGGCCGGAAAAACAGGCTCGGCGCAGGTCCGGCGCGTCTCGCGTGCGCTGCGTGAGTCCGGGCATTTCAATTCCATGAACCTGCCGTGGGAATACCGTCCCCATGCGCTGTTCATCTGTTTTGCGCCTTACGACAACCCGAAATATGCCGTCGCGGTGGTCGTGGAACACGGCAATGCGGGCGCGGACGAAGCAGCCCCGCTCGCCAAACTCATCATGACCGATACCCTGCTGCGCGACCCGGCCAGTGACGTCCGCCCTGCTGCCCCTGGTATGGCCTCCAGCGTTGTCCCAAATGCTGCACCACCGCCCGCCGGAGCGGAAATGCCGTCCGCACCCGCGGAAACCGGCACTTCTGTTCCCACGGACCCTCCTGTTGCACAAACCCAGCCGGAACCGGGGGCAGCGCAATGAAGCGTAATGGTCTGAACACGTTCGGTTTTCTGAAATCCGACCGGCGCCTTCTGCGCGCGGAGCCTGATTTCAGGCCCATGGCGCGCCTGCTTCAGGTCAACTGGCTGTATGTCCTGTTGGTCTGTGTGCTGGCGGGCGTAGGCTATATCGCCCTCTATTCCGCAGGCGGCGGCTCGGCCAAGCCGTTTGCCGGGCCGCAGATGGTGCGGTTCGGCTTCGGCCTTGTCATGATGATTGCGGTCTCGCTCGTCAGTCCGCGCGTTCTGCGGATGGCGGCGGTTCCGGTCTATCTGCTCTCGGTCACGCTCCTCGCCCTTGTGTTGCGGATGGGCCATGTGGGGAAGGGGGCGGAGCGCTGGATCAATCTGGCGGGGATGCAGTTCCAGCCCTCCGAATTCGCCAAAATCGGCCTCGTTCTGATGCTGGCGACCTGGTTTCACCGCATTGGCAATGAGCGGATGGGCAACCCGCTGCGCCTGATCCCGCCAGCGCTCCTGACATTGCTGCCGGTCCTTCTGGTGCTCAAGGAGCCCAACCTTGGAACGGCCACCATCATCGGCGTCATCGGGGCGACGATGTTCTTCGCGGCGGGAATGCGGCTGTGGCAGATCCTGCTGCTCGTGGCGCCGCTGCCTTTCATGGGAAAGCTGATCTACAGCCATCTGCACGACTACCAGAAGGCCCGGATCGACACCTTCCTGCACCCCGAACATGATCCGCTCGGCGCGGGCTACAACATCATCCAGTCCAAAATCGCCCTTGGTTCGGGCGGCATGTGGGGTGAGGGATACCTGCATGGCAGTCAGGGACAGCTGAATTTCCTGCCGGAAAAACAGACGGACTTCATCTTCACCATGATCGGAGAGGAATGGGGCTTCGTCGGCGGGGTTGCCGTCATCGCGCTGCTCGGAACGCTCGTCATGGGCGGAATGCTCATTGCGATCCGCAGCCGCAATCAGTTCGGGCGCTTGCTGGGTCTGGGCATCGCGATGGATTTCTTCCTGTATTGCGCCGTAAACCTGTCGATGGTCATGGGTGCCATCCCCGTCGGTGGTGTGCCGCTGCCCCTGATTTCCTATGGTGGCTCGGCGATGCTGACGATGATGTTCGGTTTCGGCCTGCTCATGTCCGCCTGGGTGCATCGGAACGAACGCGATCCGGGGACGGAAGACGATGAGGATTGAGCGCCTGCCTGCTTTTTTTATGCTAAAAGGCGGTATGCCGGCGTCCCGGCTGGTGTTCTGGGGACTGGTCTTCGCGGTGGCCCTGTTCCTGAGACATCCGGGCGCGCTGCTGATGGCGCAGTTCTGGGGCGAGGATTCATGGGTCTGGTATCCGCAGGCCTATGAACAGGGCGTGGCAAGCCTGCTCAATCCGGAGACAGGATATCTCCAGACTTTCCCACGTCTGATCGGCCTTCTGGCGCAGGGCCTGCCGTTCCATCTGGCTCCGACCCTTTTTGCGGTCGTGGCCTTTCTGGTGCAACTCGCACCACCTCTGTTTCTGCTGACCGGACGTCTGGATCAGGCATGGCCGGACAGGACGTCGCGCCTGCTGTTCGCGCTGTTCATGGTTGCGTTGCCCAATTCCTACGAAGTGCAGGTCAATCTCACCAACTCCCAGTGGCACCTCGCCATTCTGGCGTTTCTGGTTCTCCAGAGCACGCCGCCACAGGGCTGGGGGCAGCGCCTGTTCGACGGCGCCGTCCTGCTGCTGTCAGGGCTGACAGGGCCGTTCTGCGTCTTCCTGTTTCCGATCGCCGTGCTCCGTTTTGCGGCGGTCCGGGACCGCTCGCATCTGATACGGCTTGCGCTCGTCAGTCTCTGTGTGGGCCTGCAGGCAATTACCTATCTGCACAAGGCACATCAGCGGGTCGGCACTGAACTCGGGGCCTCGCTCATCACCGGGATGCGCATCATCGCCCTCAATATCGAGATCGGCCTCCTGTTCGGACAGCATGCGGCTGCAGATGTGGCGGGGTCGGCATTGTGGTGGCAGCATCGCAGCCCGCCGGTCGTGCTCTGTCTTCTGGGGATCGCCGCCCTGATCTATGCCTGCATGCGTGGCCCTACGATTTTCCGTGAGGCGCTTCTTGCTTCCGGGCTGACCTTTGCGGCTGCCCTGGCGCATCCTCAGGTGTCCATTGATCAGCCCCAGTGGCATGTCATGCAGTATTCCGGCTGGAGCGATCGGTATTACATCTTCGCGATGCTGACCCTGCTCGGGTCATTCTTCGTTCTTGCCCGGGCCCCGCGCCCTGCGCTGAAGGCAGCCGGGGTCTCGGCGCTCCTGCTCGTCACAGCAGCCTGTATCCGGGACTGGCACTTTCCGTTCTTTCCGATGTCCGATTTCTATACGAAAGCCGCAGAGTTCGAACGCGCCCCTGCCGGAACGGTCATCACCTACGGAATTCAGCCCTCGCCAATGACCGCACAGATCCACAAGCGCTGAGAACCGACGGTCCCCTCGCGTCAATCATAAGCGGAATGCTCTGCGCCCCGAGGCTGGAATACGATGCAGGTTAACCGCTCAGCAGATCCGCCAGATCGTTCTGCACGGTAAAGGGCGGAGCGGTATCAGCGACAGTTCCCAGAAGGGGTACACCGCATGCCATCAGAAAATCTGCGATCCGGTCCAGTGTTTCGGGATCGCGTGTCGGATCATCTGCACTACCCTGCGGCACCCAGATCAGGGTCTCGTATCGGGCCCGTGTCAGCAGGACGCGATAGGTGTTCAGTCGCCATAGCGCCGTTTCCTCAGATTTTACATTGGCCCATTTCGTGCCCGAGAAACGACGTGGCTGCCAGCAATCGTCTGATGAGGCGCGGATCAGGTCTCCATCCCAGCACAGCCCCACGAAATCCAGTTCCAGCCCCTGGATTGCAAACTCCGTCGCATAGGTTTCCAGCGCATCAGAGGCCCGGATATCCCTGTCCGGAACCCAGCGGTTCAGAAACCACTGGGAGACAGCCTTGTCATCCATATGCGGAACTTCACAGCCAAGCCCCTCGGCGCGAAGACGTTTCGCTTTGGAGCTTGCGACCAGCCCGCACCGGTAGGTCAGGCGGGAGCGATGACGGAGCCCGGCCCGCAGATCATCCAGACTGCGTGTGAGCCGAAACGGCAGATCCGTCTGCCCGGCCAGACTTCTCGCTGTCTCGACGTCTCCATTCAATACGGCATTGACCCAGCGGGGTGCTTTTTCTTCGCGCAGGGAGCGGATTGCCACCCCGAGATGCAAAAAGCGCTGCCGGCCCGCCGCAAGTGCTGATGGCAGGTGGGTCAGGTCCCCGGTCCCGATCACGTCCGGAGCGGCCTCCACCAACCATGCCGGGCGGCTTAAAAGTGCCTCGCCCCAACAGGCCAGACCGCCTTCGCCATCATTGATTTCCTGTCCATGCCCGATCAGACACAGAATGGCTGCAAACCCCTCATGCCGTCCCATGATGTCCAGCAGATGAGCAGGCTCGGAGTCCGTCAGCTTCACGTGACGTGATGTACTTTTGCGCACGGCCTGAGCCTGCGTCCAGCACCGTTGGGCCTCGTCAATGACCATGATCTGTTCAGGCGGACATTCTTCAGGCCGCCCGACATAATGATCGCGGAATTTCGTCAGGGACTGAATGGTGGATTCCATCCGCTGCTCTACGAGCAGGCGCTTTTGTCCACGACTGACGGTATCGCGCGTGAGGGCCTCCCGCAGAACCGAAACAAGGGTCGGGTTCCCCGTCAGAAACGTGGCGCCAGTTGCGTCGCTTCCATCTGCGAAAGCCGCTTTCAGACCACATAACGTCTTGCCCGCGCCCGGAATACCCGACACGAACACAATCACCTTGCGCCCAGCTGTCCGGGCCGTGTTCAGAATGCTGGCGATGCAGGCCGAGGTCTGTGTCAGGTTCGTTGCATCGGCACGGGCGGTGTGGATGTCGGCAACGCTATGTGTCGCGTAAATCTGCCGGGCCGCCTCCACAATGCTTGGGACCGGATCGTAGGGAGCATGCTCCCATTGTGCGGGGACCAGCGGATGATCGGTATGAGCCGTCTGTGCCGCCAGCGTGGTCAGGAGCGTTTTCAGTCCCGCTGCATTGACGCACTGAACCTCTGTGACGCCCAAGGGAAGCAGAAGCGGCGTTGTTTGGGCTCGGGACGGCGCATCCGTGGCGACCAGAACGGGAACGAGCGGGTGTTTCCGACTTGCGGCATGAAAATCCAGCAGGTCGAGCGCATAGCCCTCCGTCTGGGAGAGAGCGGCCGCGTCGAAGCTGGACGAGCCAATTTTGAATTCCAGTACATAAATCGCGCCGGGCGAGACCAGAACCGTGTCGATCCGGCCGCCAAGCCGCGGGATCGGAAACTCGAACAGAACCTGCCAGTCCTGTGCGTTGGGAAGTGTGGAGAGAATTTCATGCAGAAGATCGATCTGCGCTTCCCAGGCACGAGCCTGCTGCGGCTCGCCCTGAAAACGGTTCTGCACCACCTTATGGGCCAAAGCGGCGCAGAGCTGGTCCGGAGGCGTGTGAAGGAACGTGGTGACGGATCCGGACCACCACGCTCCCATCGTCTCAGCCCTCGATCTGGCCGAAATCGGCGATCAGGGCGGTTGTCTCGCGGAAGCGGGACAGCAGCCTGAGGCGGTTGGCCCGTACTTCCGGCTCCGGCGCATTGACCGTCACGGCTTCGAAGAACCGGTCCAGCGTCGGGCGCAGGGCCGCAATGGCCTGCATCGCATCGGTGAAACGCTCTTCTTTGAGAGCTGTTTCAATCGCGGGAACAGCCTGATCCAGACCGGCAGCCAGAGCGCGTTCCTCGTCCTGCGTATAGAGGGCCGGATTGGGCGCGCCGGTATGCGGGCCGTCCTTCTTGTCCTCGATGCGCAGGATGTTGGCGGCCCGCTTGGCAGCAGCGAGCAGATTGCGGCCGTCTTCCGTCTGGATCATCTCCGACAGCGCCGAGGTCCGGGCCAGAAGCCGGACCAGATCGCCGTCCAGCCCGCGCGTCAGAATGGCCGCAAGAACGTCATGCCGCTCGCCTTCGCTGCGAAGCTGCACGCGCAGACGCTCGGCAATGAAGTCCGGCAGCTTGGCCAGTTCGCCGCCCGTCCGGCCATTCTCGGCCTGCGTGAACAGTTCCGTCAGGTCCAGACGCAGCCCGTTGTCACGGATGGTGCGGATGATGCCGAGTGCCGCACGACGCAACGCATACGGATCGCCCGAACCGCTCGGCAGTTCGCCGATGGCAAAGAACCCGGCCAGCAGGTCCAGACGGTCCGCGAGTGCCACAGCGACCGAAACCGGCGCCTTTGCAGTCTCATCGGACTGACCGCGCGGCAGGTAATGCTCGGCTACGGCGCGGGAGACGGCTTCGTCCTCGCCGTCATGCGCCGCGTAGTAGCCGCCCATGACGCCCTGAAGTTCGGGGAACTCGCCGACCATTCCTGTCGTCAGATCCGCCTTGGCCAGCAGACCCGCGCGCTCGGCCTGTGCGATCTGCGCGCCATCAAGACCCATGGCCTGCGCCACGGTGCCTGCAAGCTTCGAGATCCGCTCGGCGCGCTCGGCCTGCGTGCCCAGCTTGGCATGGAACGTCACCGCTGCCAGAGCCGGAACGCGGTCAGCCAGTTTGGTCTTGCGGTCCAGATCCCAGAAATGTCGGGCATCGGCAAAACGGGCGCGGAGCACGCGCTCATTGCCCGCCGTGGTCAGCTTGCCACCATCCTTAAACGGCAGATTGCCGATGAAGGCGAAATAGGGTGCAGCCGAGCCGTCCGGATTGCGGAGCGCGAAATAACGCTGGTTGATCCGCATGGAGACCTGCATCACTTCCGCAGGCAGATCCATGAATGCAGCGTCGATTTTACCCAACAATGGGACCGGATACTCGACCAGCCCGCAGACTTCATCGACCAGCCCGTCATCCTGCACGACCGTAATGCCATGTTGGTCCGCCAGACGCGCCACGCCGGTGCGCACCATGTCGCGGCGGCTGTCCATGTCCACGATGACCGAGCGGGTTTCAAGCTCGTCCTTCCACTGCTGGCCGGACAGGATCTCGAACGCGCCGGGCGCGAGGAAGCGGTGACCTTCGGAGAGGTTGGACGCCTTCAGCCCATGCGCGTCGTCCCCGTCACGGGCGAGGGCGAACGGCACGACGTGTCCGTCCAGCATACACGCGATCCGACGCAGCGGCCGGACCCAGGTGAAGTTCGACCCCTCGCCCCAGCGCATGGATTTGGGCCAGGGAAACTTCCACAGCAACTCAGGCACGGCTTCCGCCACGCGGCTTTCCGCGCTCACCGGATCGAGCGACTTGTTCAGAACCCAGAAGCCGTTTTCCAGCGTCAGATCCCCTGGCGTGACGCCATGCTTGCGGGTGAAGCCCTCCAGCGCCTTTTCTGGAGCTCCCTCGCGCGGCCCGCGTTCGGACACGCTGCGCGCCGGGATTTCGGCATCAACGCTCAGGACTGCCGCAATGCGCCGGGCGCCGAAGAAAATGCGCAGGTCGCGCGGGTTCAGGCCGTCGAGCGCTTTGGTCAGCAGCGAACCCAGATCGTTCGCCGCGCGGGCCTGCATGCCGGAGGGGATTTCCTCGCTGAACAGTTCGATAAAGAGTTCAGCCATGGGACGTCTCCTCCTCACCGGCGAGCCAGGCATCGCAGGCGGCTTTGGCAAGCGCTCGGACGCGCCCGATATAGGATGCGCGCTCGGACACGGAAATCACGCCCCGCGCATCCAGCAGATTGAACAGATGCGAGGCCTTGAGGCACTGGTCATAGGCAGGCTGGGCCACGCCGGCCTCGGACAGCCGGATGGACTCCCGCTCGGCATCGTTGAAATGGGTCAGCAGCATCTGCGTGTCAGCGAGCTCGAAATTATGGCGCGAATAGTCCTGCTCGGCACGCAGGAACACATCGCCATAGGTCAGGCCACGGCCGTTGAAATCGAGGTCATAGACGTTCTCAACGCCCTGCACATACATCGCCAGGCGCTCGAGCCCGTAGGTCAGCTCCGTAGACGGCATGACGGTCGGAATACCGCCAACCTGCTGGAAATAGGTGAACTGCGAGACTTCCATCCCGTCACACCAGACTTCCCAGCCCAGTCCCCAGGCGCCGATGGTCGGGTTTTCCCAGTCATCCTCGACGAATCGGATATCGTGCAGTTCGGGGTCGATCCCGATGGCGCGATAGCTGTCGAGCAGAAGCTGCTGGCTGTCTTCCGGCGTCGGCTTGAGCAGCACCTGATACTGGTAATAGTGCTGAAGACGGTTCGGGTTCTCGCCATAACGGCCATCCGACGGACGGCGGCAGGGCTGCACATAGGCCGCGGCCCACGGCTTGGGACCGAGCGCGCGAAGCGTGGTATGAGGGGAGAGCGTGCCTGCTCCGAGTTCGGTATCGTAAGGCTGCAAAATGGCGCAGCCCTTCTCGGACCAGAATTGATGAAGGCGCAGGATCAGGTCCTGAAAACAGAGCGGCCGGGTCGCAGACAATTCGATAGGCTCCGGTTGGCAGAAATCGGGCGTCACCTTACAGGCACAGGCCCTGAACCGGAAGGGAGCCTCCTGCGGTTGATCTTGTAGAGTGCTCGTGGCTGCATCATATGATGGAAGCTCAGCAATTTCTTCATCTGGAAGGATGATGACGATGAATAACGAAGAACGCGATCTGATCGCCCGTTTCGTCGCCCGTGTCGGGGGAGGGCCGCAGGTCACGGGACCCGGCCAGCCACCGGCCGCCCCTCTGCCGCCTGTAGACCCCGAAGCGGACCGCTTCATCGCCGAAAACTTCCAGCAGTATCCGGAAGCACGCTACCGCGTCACCCAGATGGCCGTGGTGCAGGAAGCCGCTCTGGCGCAGGCGCAGAACCGTATCCGCCAGCTTGAATTCCAGCTCCAGCAGGCCCAGCAGCAGCTCGCACAGGCGCAGCAGTCTGGCGGTGGCAAGTCGGGCGGGCTTTTCGGTGGTTTCTTCGGCGGTGGCAACCGCCCGCAGCAGTCCGCTCCCCCGCCGGGCTGGGGCGCACAGGCTGCGCCTCCGCCGAACTTCATGCCGCAGCAGCAGTATGGTTATCCGCCAGGTTACCAGCCGGGCATGTTTCAGCGCGGCGGTTCGGGCTTTCTCGGCTCGGCCCTGACGACGGCTGCGGGTGTGGCCGGCGGCATGATGGCCGCCAACGCGCTTGAAGGCCTGTTCTCCGACCATCACGGTGGCGGCGGCGACGCAGCCGGCGGCTGGGGCGCGGGTGGTGACACGATCATCAACAATTACGGCAGTGATGCGTCGACGGCCGATCCCTTTGGCGGTTCGGGTACCGATGCCGGTAACTTCTCCAACTCCGATTTCGGCGGTGGCGATTCCGGTGGAGGAGACTTCGGCGGCGGTGACGGCGGCGGATTCGACGACATGTTCTGAGTCTGTCTCCACCGGACAGATATTTTTCAAAAGCCCGTCCGGACGTGATGTCCGGGCGGGTTTTTTGATGTTTGCCAACCTGTCGCCTTATGCTGCGTTCGCTCTCATGACTGACCTCTTTCCCAACCGGGAGGCCCCATCCGATGTCCCATTCCGTCCAGAACGCCGATTTCCGTGATCTTTCAGCCTTCGACGCGCTTGAGGACGGCAGGATCACCTCGTTTTCCCTGGACGGGGTGCCGGTGGTTCTCATCCGCGATGGCGAAGAAATCCACGCCTTCGCAGGAAAATGCCCGCATAAGGAAGCGCCGCTGGAACAGGGGGCGTTCTGCCGGACCGAAAAAGGCAGCGTGCTGGTCTGCCCCTGGCACAAGGCGGTTTTTGATGCGACGGATGGAAGCCTTGTCGAACCGCTGGCCCTTGATCCGCTGCCGCGTTACCCGGCCCGGATCGTTGATGGACGCGTTCTGGTCGGGCTGAAGCCGGTGCAGCGTGTCGCGCCGCAGAAACGACAGGAAGGCGACAGCGTCCTGCTTCTTGGCGCCGGTGCGGCGGCTGTCAGCGCGGCTGTGACGCTTCGGGCGGAAGGCTTCGCGGGCACCATTACGATGGTGAGCGAGGAAAAGGATCTTCCCTACGACCGCACGGCCCTGAGCAAGACTGTTCTCGTCAGCGAATCCGAAAAAGCGCATGCGCCTCCGGTCCGGGAAGAAGAATTCTATACCGAGCGCGACATCACGCGCATCCGGGGGCATGTGGCGCAGTTCGATCCGCAGACCCGGACCGCAACCCTGGAGGGCGGGACGAAGCTGACAGCCGATCATGTCCTGATCGCCACGGGTGCGGTCACTAAAAAGCCTGATATTCCCGGGGTGGATATGAAAGGCGTCTATACGCTGCATCGGGAAGCGGACGCTGAGCGGATCGCCGCCATTCTGGACCCCGACTTGGCGGTGACGATCGTGGGCGCGGGATTCATCGGGCTTGAAGCAGCCTCATCCCTGCGACAGCGGGGCGTTGGTGTGACAATCATTTCCGACAGCGAAATCCCGATGGAAAAGCAGTTCGGCCGCGAAATTGGCATTCGTCTCCGTCAGTTGCATGAAGAAAACGGCGTGGCGTTCGTCTCGGACGCGCGGGTGACGAAGATTTATGCCGATGACGGCAAAGAGGGGACGGCGTCTGGCGTTGAACTGGACGACGGCACGCGTCTGCCCGCCGCTTTTGTGCTTCTGGGCGTCGGGGTGATGCCGGTTACGGATTATGTTTCGGGTCTCGAACGCGACAAAAGCGGCGCGATTGTCGTGAACGGCCAGATGCGCGTGACGCGGGGCGACGACGTTGGGGCCTATCCCAGTGTCTATGCCGCGGGAGACGCCTCGGCTGTCTTCCATGACGGTGCCCCACGGCGAATCGAGCATTGGCGTCACGCCGAAGTGCAGGGGCGGATCGCGGCTCTGGCGATGATGGGACATGATACTCCGAACGTGCCCATGCCGTGGTTCTGGACGCAGCAGTTCGGCAAGAAAATCGAGCTTCTGGGATGGGGCGAGAGCTTCGACAACGTTGCGCTGGAAGGCGATATCCGCGGTTTCAAGTTCCTTGCGACCTATCTGAAGGATGGCAAACCCATCGCGCTGGCCGGAGCAGGCCATGCGGCCGACATGGCGCGGGCTGCGGTCGATTTCGACGGCTTCATGAAGGAAAAGGTCTGAACGCGCCCCTGAAGTCGCAGAAAACTTGACATCAGAGGGCCGTCCCGGCTTCCTGCGCCCACTTATCCGCACAGGACGTTGAAGAGGCCCGACATGCATCCATACCGCACCCATGACTGTAGCGCCCTGCGTGAAGAGAACGCCGGGCAGACCGTCCGTCTTTCCGGCTGGGTGCACAGCAAGCGCGATCACGGCGGCCTGCTGTTCATCGACCTGCGCGACCATTATGGCGTGACGCAGATCGTCATCCCCTCGGGCACGGATCTGCTGGAAAAGGTCGAGCGCCTGCGTGTCGAGAGCGTCATTACCGTGACCGGCAAGGTTGTGGTGCGGCATGGATCGCAGCGCAACGCGAACCTGCCGACCGGTGACGTCGAAGTTCTGGCCGAGGCTCTGGACGTCCGTTCCAGCGCTGAAGTCCTGCCGTTCCAGGTTGCGGGCAACGAGCATTACCCCGAAGAACTGCGCCTGAAATATCGCTACATCGACCTGCGTCGCGACAAGATGCACCAGAACATCCTGCTTCGCAGCAAGGTCATCACGAGCCTGCGTCAGCGCATGATCGCGCAGGGCTTCACCGAGTTCCAGACGCCGATCCTGACGGCCTCGTCCCCCGAAGGCGCGCGTGACTTCCTCGTCCCGGCCCGTCTGCATCCGGGCAAGTTCTACGCCCTGCCGCAGGCGCCCCAGCAGTTCAAGCAGCTTGCCATGGTTGCCGGTTTCGACCGTTACTTCCAGATCGCACCCTGCTTCCGTGACGAAGCCTCGCGCGCGGACCGAAGCCCGGGCGAGTTCTATCAGCTCGATTTCGAGATGTCCTTCGTCACGCAGGAAGACGTCTTCACGGTGCTCGAACCCGTTCTCGCAGGCGTGTTCAACGAGTTTACGCCCGAAGGCTGGAAAATCACGGACGGCGCATTCCCGCGCATTCCGTATGCCGACGCCATGCGCGACTACGGTTCCGACAAGCCGGATCTGCGCAACCCGCTGATTATCAAGGATGTGACGGAAGCGTTCCGCGATTCCGGTTTCGGTCTGTTCGCCAAGATCGCAGCGTCCGGCGGCCAGATCCGCGCCATTCCGGCTCCGGGTGCGGGTGACCGTCCGCGCGGCTTCTTCGACAAGCTCAACACCTGGGCGCGTGAGAGCGGCGCCGGTGGCCTGGGCTACATCATTTTCGAAGCCGAAGGCGGCAAGGGCCCGATTGCCAAGAATCTCGAAGCTGATCGTGTCGAGAGCATCCGTGAAGCCTGCGGGCTCAAGGCTGGGGACGCCGTGTTCTTCGTAGCAGGCAAGGGGGACGAAGTTGCCAAGTTCTCTGGCGTCGTCCGCACCAAGGTCGCAACCGAACTGGACCTGATCGAGAAGAATGCGTTCCGCTTCTGCTGGGTCGTGGACTTCCCAATGTTCGAGCTGAACGAGGAAACCGGAAAGGTCGACTTCTCGCACAACCCATTCTCCATGCCGCAGGGCGGGCTTGAGGCGCTGAAAACGCAGGACCCGCTGACGATCAACGCCTACCAGTACGATATCGTCTGCAACGGCGTGGAGCTGTCCTCCGGCGCGATCCGGAACCATCTTCCGGAAGTTATGCTGCGTGCCTTCGAGATCGCAGGCTACGGCCCGGAGGTCGTGGAAGAGCGCTTCGGCGGCATGCTGAACGCCTTCCGTTACGGTGCCCCGCCGCATGGTGGTGCCGCACCGGGCGTGGACCGTATCGTGATGCTGTTGGCCGATGAGCCGAACATTCGCGAAGTCATTCTCTTCCCGCTTAACCAGAGTGGCGAAGACCTGATGATGGAAGCCCCGGCCCCGGTCGAACCGGCCCGTCTGAAAGAGCTTCATCTTGCGCTCGACCTGCCGAAGCCCAAGCCGACCGCCAGCAAGTAAACCTTAAGCAGCCTCATTCGCTGTTTCAGAACCGGCATCTTCCATTCAGGAGATGCCGGTTTTTTATGCTGCCTGTTCTGCTTCGTTATTTCCAGGTGTGGGCCGCGGAACTACCAGTGGACCCGGATGCCCGCGGTCACAGCTGCACTGCCGCCTGCGGCACCCTGGATGGTATCGCGGTGTCCTCCGAAGAAGCTCGCCGTCAGGTCCACGCCCGGAAGTGATTTCAGCGGATAGGCAAAAGTCGTCGTCACGCCTTTTTCTTCCATCAGCGGCGATTGTGCTGCCCGTTCGACGTCCAGAGGGCCAATTTTTGAGAGATTCGACAGATCCAGCTTCATCCACTCCCGTCGCACCACGGGGGACGTTCCTGTCTGGTCAAAACTTAATCCGCCTGACCCGGATCGACCTGTCATGCTGTCCAGCAGCGCAGGATCCCGCAGGGCATCCGGACGGGGCATCCGTGTGCGGGCGGTATGATGTGCGGGCATGAAATAGGCGGGGACCTGGGCGCGAAGCGGGAAGGCCCAGACGCTGCCGAGAATACAGGCCGCAAGCCGCCAGTCTGTGTACATGATGAAACCCCCAACGAAAAAACGAAATGAGGGTCTGCGGTAATGGCGTGCGAACCGGATGTGCAAGATGTAGGCGCACACTACGTTGTGCGTCAAAAATGATACAGTCAATATAAGATATTCAAATTCAAAGACTGGAAATAAATTCAATTCTAAATTTGTATCTTAAAAGACACATATCAACTTGTGTATCTTTCCGTTACAGGCGTAGGGAAAGGCATCATGCATGAAACACAAAATCATGGTTTGCCCGGATTCCGCCACAGATGCGCCTCAGCTGCGACAACACATTCCCGGCATCATCTTTCCGTGACAAGGCGTCATGAGAAGGAGAGCATTGATGCTGAAACATCTGTCAGGGATCTTGGCTGTTTCCGCCCTGTTTGCAGGTACGATGGCGATTGCGCCGATGTCGGGAACAGCCCATGCCCAGTTCGTGCCCTATAGTGGCCCATATCGGCAGCCCCCGCCGCCGCCGCATACGCTTCCGGAGACCATTCCCCCCCATCGCGGAGACCTGCACTGGGTGCCGGGCTACTGGCGCTGGAGTGGCAACGGGTATCAGTGGCAGCCGGGCCATCTGAGTCGAAAACCCAGTCTGCGACACGCATGAGGGGACGTAAGGGGGGCAGGGTGGACTGTTCCCCTTACGCCTTCAAACCGTAACGAGAACCGGAACGTGATCGGAGGCCTTTTCCTTCGTCCGCTCGTTCCGGTCGATCACGAAGGCTGTCAGACGCTCCGTCAGGCGGGGTGACAGGAGCGCATGGTCGATCCGCAGGCCCGAATTTCGCTGGAACGCGGCCGCCTGATAATCCCAGAACGTATAATGTCGGCCCGCAGGGTGAAGGGCGCGCAGGGCATCCGTTAGCCCCATCCATTTTAACCTGCGGAACGCCGCGCGCGTCTCGGGTCGCACCAGTGCGTCATCCGGTGAGAGCGCGCCGGGCGCCAGGTCCTCGTCTGTCGGGCAGACATTGAAATCGCCGATGAACGCAAACGGCTTTTCCGCATCGAGCAGAACACGCGCGCGTTCCGCTAAAGCGTCAAAAAACGCCAGCTTGGTCGCGTAACCGTCTTCGCCGCCGGAATTGCCGTTGGGCAGATACAGATTGCCGATCGTGATGCCGTCGAGTTCCGCCTCGATATAACGGGCAGACGGATGATCGAAGCCCGGAAGCGTATGGTGCGTCACCGTGAAAGGCCGGCGTCCGATCAGGGCGACGCCGTTATAGGCTTTCTGTCCCGAGGTTGCGACATGTAGCCCGGCTTCTGCGAACACGGCCGGAAACTGGCTGTCTTCGCATTTGATTTCCTGAAGGCACAGCAGGTCACAGTCCGGATGGCGCTCCAGCCAGTCCTGAACGTGATGGACGCGGGCGCGTATGGAGTTGATGTTCCAGCTCGCGAAGGTGAACGGCGTCGTGCTCATTGGATCAGGCCAGCGAGAAGCTGGTGCCGCAGCCACAGGACGAGGCCGCATTGGGGTTCGTCACCGTAAAATGCGCCCCCATCAGCTTGTCCACGAATTCCAGCTCCGCGTTTTCCAGCAGGTCGAGGCTGGTCGTATCCACGAACACGCGCGCGCCGTCCCGCTCGATGATGACATCATCCGCTGCCTGATCGCGTTCCAGTTTGAACTGGTACTGAAATCCGTTGCATCCTCCGGCCAGAACCGCAACGCGCAGCGCAAGCCCCTCAGGTTCGGGCTGGGCTGCGATGATCTCCTTGATGCGGGCGGCCGCACTGGCGGAAACGCTGAAAGGCACGGTGTCGGACATGGGTTCTGTTTCCCGGACTCTGGTAAAGACACTCTGAAAAGACAACTGCGGTCCTGATTATATGGCCAGAGCGTCCCCCAGAGCAAAGGGGTGGGTAGAGGAGGCATGCTTGCGCGGGCACAATGCTGGCGTAGAATGGTCCCGTGGGCCGCCCGAAACGGCGCTCTCTCGGCCCGACGGCTCACGCAGGACATGTCTTGATGGTAGCGATCTACGCGGTACAGGATTCCGGCTCCCCTACGGATTTCAGGGGCCGACTCTACCCCGAAGTGGAAAGCCCGGTCCGCTCGCCCTGGCAGCGGGACCGTGACCGCGTACTGCATTCTGCGGGGTTCCGGACCCTGCAATACAAGACACAGGTCTTCATCAATCACGAAGGCGATTTTTTCCGCACACGCCTGACACATTCGCTCGAAGTCGCGCAGATCGCCCGCTCCATCGCCCGCAATCTGGACCTTAATGAGGATCTGACCGAAACCGTGGCGCTTGCTCACGATCTCGGTCACACGCCGTTCGGCCATGCCGGGGAAGACGCCCTCGCACTTGCGATGAAGGACTGGGGTGGCTTCGATCACAACACCCAATCCCTGCGGCTCGTGACTGCGCTCGAAGCCCGCTACCACGCCTTTGATGGCCTGAACCTGACATGGGAAGCGCTGGAGGGCCTCGCCAAACATAACGGCCCGGTCAAACGCCCGACGCCCTATTTCGCGGAATACGACGCAAAACATCATCTGGACCTGCAAAGCCATGCTTCGGCGGAAGCGCAGGTAGCCGCCATGTCGGACGATATCGCCTATCACGGCCACGATCTCGATGACGGTCTGCGCGCCGGGCTGCTGTCTTTTGAGGATATTGAAGACCTGCCGCTGGTCGGAGACGCCCTGCGCCGGTCCCGCGAGATGGAGCGTCAGATCGGGCGTGAGGCGTCTGATCAGGCCCAGCGCGTGCGTCATGAAACCATCCGCGTCGTCATCAACCAGCTCGCCACCGACCTGACGGACCAGACGCGCCGGAACCTCGAAGCGCTCAATCCGCAATCGGCCGACGACATCCGTAATGCCGGCTATCCCGTGGTGGCGTTCAGCCCGGAAATGCGTGAGGCCAACAAGACCATCCGCAAGTTTCTCTATGCCAACATGTACCGCCACTGGCGCGTCAACCGCATGGCGCGGAAGGCCAAGATCGCCGTGCGCGAAATTTTCGACATCCTGTCCGAAGATCCCGGCCTTCTGCCCGATCCGCTGCGGGGCCGGGCGAAAGCCGCCGATGACGTACAGCGCAGGCGTCTGGTGGCCGATTATATTGCCGGAATGACCGATCGTTTCGCCATGGAAGAACATCGACGGTTGACGGACCTCTCCGTGCTGGGCTGATAGAGCCTCTGATTTGAAGACGCGTTACAGGAATCGAGCTGAAATGGCCGCTGACACCACGACCCTTACGACTGACTGTCTCTTTGCCCGCACCCGGGTTCAGGTGTGCGATGCTCTGCGATCGGTCGTCCCCGGCCTGCCGGAAGAGGTGGTGCAGCGCGTCGATCTGACCCCTACCCGTGATCCGTCCCACGGTGATATGGCGACAAACGCCGCCATGCTGGCCGCCAAGCCCGCACGCCGCAAACCCGCCGATATTGCCGCCGAACTGGTCGCGAAGCTCTCCGCACTTCCGGAGATCGCGAAGGCCGAAGCGGCAGGGCCGGGCTTCGTGAACCTGACGCTCAGGCCCGAAGTCCTGCAGGGCGTGGCCGTCTCGGTTCTCAAAGCTGGCGAGCGTTATGGCCGCTCCACAATGGGGCAGGGGACGCGCGTGAACGTGGAATACGTCTCCGCCAACCCGACCGGCCCGATGCATGTCGGTCACTGTCGCGGCGCGGTGGTCGGTGACGCGCTGGCAAACCTGCTCGAAGCCGCAGGCAGCCCGGTGACGCGCGAATATTACATTAACGACGCCGGAACGCAGGTCGTCGCTCTGACCTGGGCCACATACTGGCGCTATCTTCAGGCCATCGGCACGGAGATTTCCGCAGACGATTTCAGCCCGCTGACCCCGAATGGCCTGCAATATCAGGGCGAGTACCTGATCCCTGTTGCCGAGAGCATTGTTAAGACGCATGGTCGCGCGCTCGCCAATGCCGAAGGTGGTCCCGCCGATCCGTCCGTCTGGTTCGAGACGGTGCGCCGTGAAGCCCTGACGCAGATGATGGCAGCCATCCGCGAGGATCTGGAAGCGCTGGGCATTTCGCACGAAGTCTTCGCCAGCGAAGCCGAAACGCTGGCCAGCGGACGCGTCGATGCCGCGATCGCCAAGCTCGACAGCAAGGGTCTGCTCTATGAAGGCGTGCTGGAGCCGCCCAAGGGCAAGATGCCGGAAGACTGGGAAGCCCGTCCGCAAACGCTGTTCCGCTCCACCGAATTCGGCGATGATCAGGACCGCGCACTCCGCAAGTCCGACGGCACCAACACCTATTTCGCCAACGATATCGGCTACCACGCCCAGAAGGCGGAGAATGCCGACGTCCTGATCGACGTCCTCGGCGCCGATCACGGCGGGTACGTTTCCCGTATGCGCGCGGCGATTTCGGCCCTGACGGATGGCAAGACCGGCTTTGAGGTCGTGATGTGCCAGATCGTGCGCGTCGTGAAGAACGGCGAGCCGGTGAAGATGTCCAAGCGCGCTGGCACGTTCGTGACCCTGCGCGATCTGCTCGACGAAGTGGGCCGTGACGCCGTGCGCTTCACGATGCTGACCCGTAAGGCCGACGCGCAGATGGAATTCGACCTGGACGCCGTTGTCGCCCAGACGCGCGACAACCCGGTGTTCTACGTCCAGTACGCCCACGCCCGCTGCCGCTCGGTCCTGCGTTCGGCCGAGACGATGTTTGGCGCGGATGCCGTGACGCCGGAAGCCCTGTGCAGCGCTGACCTGACCAACCTGTCTTCGGACGTCGAACTGGCCGTCCTGCGTCGTCTGGCGGCTTTCCCGCGCAGTGTCGAAGCCGCGGCTACGGCCCGTGAGCCGCACCGCATCGCGACCTATTGCATTGATCTGGCCTCCGACTTCCATGCCCTGTGGAACCGGGGCCGCGAAGATACCACCCTGCGCTTCCTGCACGAGAACGACCGCGCAACCAGCCTCGCCAAGTTGGCGCTGGTTTCGGCCATTGCGGGAACGCTGCGCTGTGCCCTCACCATTCTCGGCGTCGTGCCGGTAGAGGAAATGCGATGAGCCCGGAAAACGATCAGGATCGCAACCGCCCCGATCCCGGCGATTACGCCCGCGCCCCGAAACAGCCTGCGGGTCCGGCTTCCGGACCACGCCCGCAGGCGCGTTTCGACCGCGAGCGGCTGAGCAACGATTATGACGACGAGCCCTCGCCGCGCCGCCGTCCGGCTGCTGCCGGGGGAGCCTCCGGAGCCGGGCGTCTGACATCGGTTCTGGGTAGTGATCCTGCCACGCGCAAGCTGGTCGGCGGTGCGGTTGGCATCGGCGTGGTGCTGATGCTGGCGGTCGGCGGCTGGTCGCTCATGGGCGGCCACCATGGTGGCATCCCCATCATCGGTCCGCCGCCGGGCCCCGTGAAGGACCGTCCCGCCGATCCGGGCGGAATGCAGATCATGAGCGGTGATGACGGAGAAACCGACATGACCGGCAACGGCGAGGCGCATCTCGCGCCCGGCCCCGAGCAACCCGATACGAAGGCGCTGGCCCGTCAGTACGGCGTCCCTCCCGGCACACCGGCACCGGGAACATCTGCAACAGACGCACCGAAAGCGGATGCCCCGGCACAGGGAGCCGCCACTCCGGACAAGGCTTCGACAGCCCAGACGCCTGCGATCCCGCCCGAAGGGGCTGCGCCTGCGGATACGGGGCAGATGTCTCCAGGGACCGCGCTGCCTGCCACAGTTCCGGAAAAGCCGCAGGATCAGGCTGCTGCCCCGGCCGAGCCTCCAAAGGCTGCGCCTGTCAAGGAAGCCTCCAAGAAGGAAGAGGCGCCCGTCCATCATGCGGCGCGACCGGTGGAGAAGCCGCTGCCCGCGCCTGTGCCCAATCCCGATGCTGTCGCATCGCCCAAAGCCGCCGCTCCGGCTGCGGAGAAAGCCGAGACGGCCGGTGGTTCGCATGAAGTGCAGCTCGGTGCGCTCGACAGTGAAGCCGCGGCCCGCAAGGAATGGGACAGTCTGCGCCATCAGGCTCCGGCCCTGCTCGCCGGGCATACCCCGTTGTTTGAAAAGACCACGCGTGGGGATCATACATTCGTGCGTCTGCGGATCGGCGGATTTGCGGATCTGAAGGCTGCGCGGGCTTACTGTGTGAAGCTGCACGCACAGTCCGTCGCCTGTACGCCAGCCCAGTTCTGAGCGCTGGCGTTTGAGCGAGACACTGCATCTGACGCTTGACGGGTTTGAGGGGCCGCTCGATCTGCTCCTCGATCTGGCCCGCAGGCAGAAGGTGGATCTGGCGAAAATCTCCATCCTGCAACTGGTGGAGCAGTATCTGGCCGTCGTGGACAAGGCCCGTGCGGAAGCGCGTAGCCTGCGGCTGGAACTGGCGGCGGACTGGCTCGTCATGGCGGCCTGGCTTGCCTGGCTGAAATCCAAACTGCTGCTCCCCGCCGAAAACGAAGACCCGGACGCCGAAGACGCCATCGAGCTGCTTCAGGAACGCCTGATCGAACTCGAACGGATGCGTGCCGCCGCCCGGTGGCTGGCCGAACAGCCCCGGCTTGCTCTGGACGTGTTCCGGCGCGGGGAGGGCGAGGACCATACTGAAATCGACCGCTCCGGCCTGCGCGTGGACATGCCTGCGCTCATCACCGCCTATCTGTCTGCCCGGCGCAGAACAGGGCGCCGGACAGTCTATGCGCCGCGTGCCCGCCGCTACTGGAGCGTGCAGGACGCGCTGTCCCGTCTCAAACGCCTCCTTGGAACGGATAGTGTGGTCGGCTGGCACACTCTGACCTCCCTCCTCCCGGACCCGAACGAACTGGATGGCGAAGAAGGGCCTTACGGACGCAACGCAGCACTGGCAGGGACGCTCCTCGCGGGGCTGGAGATGGCGAAAGGCGGGGCGCTGGAACTGCGGCAGCCCGAGGCTTTCGGTATCATCGAATGGCGCGCCGTATCATGAGCGACTCCGGAATGCTCGACCGGGCCTGCCGCCTGGTGGAGGCACTGGTTTTCGCCAGTCCCGAACCCGTCAAACCGTCTGCAATCGCAGAACTTCTCAGAGCCCAGTCCGTTGCCGTCGCAACGGAGGAGGCGATTGAGGCCGTCCGTACACTCTATGTCGATCATGCCATCGAAATGGTGCTGGTCGCGGGGGGGTGGCAGTTCCGCACCCGCCCCGAATATGCCTCGGCTCTGACGAAAATCGTGGAAAAGCCGCGTCGCCTGAGCCGGGGGGCCATGGAAACGCTGGCGATCGTGGCCTATCACCAGCCTTGTACCCGTGCGGAAATCGAAGCCATTCGAGGTGTTTCGCTCGGGCAGGCCATTCTTGACGCCCTGCTGGAAGACAGTTTGATCGCTCCGAAAGGGCGCAAGGAGGTGCCCGGTCGCCCTGTCCTGTGGGGCACCACGGCCCATTTTCTGGAAAGTTTCGCCCTCCCGGATCTTGCCGCTCTGCCGCGCAGGGAAGATTTCCTGCTGGATCGGGCCTCCACAGAAGTGGAAGACGATGCGCCGAACGGTTCTACCGTAGGCGGAACGGAGCAGACAGGCTAGGAATGTCGCATGTTTGACTTCAGTTTCT
Organism: Gluconobacter albidus; assembly: GCF_002723915.1. Classification (GTDB taxonomy): domain Bacteria; phylum Pseudomonadota; class Alphaproteobacteria; order Acetobacterales; family Acetobacteraceae; genus Gluconobacter; species Gluconobacter albidus. The sequence continues at coordinate 328,312 of NZ_BEWL01000001.1, read as the reverse complement.
CGGAAATCGCGCTGTTCGTGATGGTGGCGATGGTCTTCATCCGCCCGAAGGACCTGCCGGTTGCCATCCGCACCCTGTCCAACGGGCTGAAGGCGATGCGGCGCATGGCCTCGGAGTTCCAGTCCCATGTGGACGAGATGGTCCGTGAGGCCGATCTGTCCGAGGCGCGGGACCAGTTCCGTGATCTGAAGAGCTTCAACCTGCGCGACCGCGTCACGAAAGCCATCGACGGTGACAATTCCATCCGGCGCAGTCTGGATCTGGATGCCTCCACGAAGGCTTCGGCCGCTGCACTGCCCAGGGTTCCGGCCGCACCGCCGCTTCCGCCACCGCCTGCGTCGTCCCTGACCGATCTGGAAACGGTGCCCTACAATGCCCGTCCTCAGTTCGAGCCGGCCGTGGACCTGCCCGCGCAGGAGGAGCCGGACGTCAACGAAGATGTCGCGGGCGCTCCGTCCATTCTGCCGCCCAGCACGGCCCGGCGGCTTCAGCATGAACGTTCCCGCTGGCGTGCCCCCGACATCCTGCCGCCCGTCCGGGCCATCCATGCTGGCCGGCGCATCCCCATCGCGAGCGGAAAGGACGGCGAATGACCGACACCGACAGCATCAACGACACGCCGATGCCGCTCCTTGAGCATCTCGTGGAACTGCGCAAACGCCTGATCTGGTCGATCGTGACCTTCGTGATCGCGTTTGCCATCTGCTACCATTTTTCGGGCGAGATCTACCGCTTTCTGGCGGCCCCGCTCGGCAACATCATGCGCAAGAACGGCGAACAGCCGCACCTGATCTACACCGCGCTGTATGAGGCTTTCTTCACCTATATCCGCGTGGCCGTTTTCGGCGCGACCTGCCTGTCTTTTCCCATGATCGCCATCCAGGCCTGGATTTTCATCGCGCCCGGACTGTATCGCAGCGAAAAACGCGCCTTTGCGCCGTTCCTGATCGCCACGCCCATCATGTTCCTGATCGGCGCGGCACTCGCCTATTATGTCGTGTTTCCTTACGCGTGGCAGTTCTTCCTCTCTTTCCAGACGCCGCAGAACACTGATGGCGGCATGCAGATCGAACTTCAGGCGAAAGTCTCGGAATATCTGACGCTGGTGACGAAAATGATCCTGGCGTTCGGGGTCTGTTTCGAACTGCCCGTCATTCTGACGCTGCTGGTCCGTGTCGGCCTGCTGAGCGTGGCGCAACTCAAGCGTTTCCGTCGCTATGCCGTCGTCGCGTCCTTTGCGGTTGCGGCCGTCATTGCGCCGCCGGATGCGATTACGATGCTGAGCCTCGCCATTCCCCTCGTCGCACTGTACGAGGTATCCATCCTGACGGCCCGGTTCGTGGAACCGAAACCGATGGCCGCCGACGAAGACTGATGACACCTGCCGGAGCCCTGAACCATGCATGACCTGAAAGCCCTGCGCGCCGACCCGGCCGCTTTTGACGCTGCTCTCGCACGTCGGGGCCTGTCACCCGTGGGACAGCAACTCGTCAGCGAAGACGAAGAGCGCCGCGCTGCTCTGGTCGCGCTTCAGGACGCACAGGCCGCCCGCAAGACGATCGCCAAGGAAATTGGCCTGCTCAAGCGGCAGAAGCTCGACACTGCTGAGATTGAAGCAAAGGCCGTAGCCCTGCGGGATCAGATCGCCGGGCTTGAAGAGCGTGCCAACACGATCCAGACCCGGATCGACGATGTGCTGAAAGCCCTGCCAAACCGTCTTGACGCCTCCGTCCCGGACGGCAGGAGCGAAGACGACAACGTCGTCGTCCATGTCCGAGGCGAAAAGCGCGAGCTGGCTTTCGAGCCGAAACAGCATTTTGAGCTTGGCGAAGCGCTGGGCCAGATGGACTTCCCGACCGCGGCCAAACTGTCGGGCACGCGTTTTGTGGTTCTGCGCGGTGCGCTGGCGCGTCTGGAACGCGCCCTTGGCCAGTTCATGCTCGACACCCATACGACCGAGTTCGGCTACAGCGAAACCAGCGTGCCGCTTCTGGTCAATGACGACGCGATGTATGGCACGGACAAGCTGCCCAAATTCGCCGAGGACTCGTTCCGGACTGAAGACGGCCGCTGGCTGATCCCGACCGCCGAAGTGCCGCTGACGGCCTCTGTCATGGGCGATATCCTGCCCGCCGATGCCCTGCCGATCCGCATGACCGCACTCTCGCAGTGCTTCCGCTCCGAAGCTGGCTCCGCCGGGCGTGACGTGCGTGGCATGCTGCGCCAGCACCAGTTCACGAAATGCGAACTGGTCTCGGTCGTGCGGCCGGAAGACAGCGAGGCCGAGCATGAGCGCATGACGCAGGCTGCTGAGACGGTTCTGGAGCGTCTCGGCATCACGTTTCGTCGGATGCTGCTCTGCGCGGGCGATACGGGGTTTGGCGCGGCCAAGACGTTCGATCTGGAGGCCTGGCTGCCGGGCCAGAAGGCATGGCGCGAGATTTCCTCATGCTCCAACACGCGCGATTTTCAGGCGCGCCGGATGAATGCGCGCTATCGTGCGGAAAATGGACCGGCCTTCGTCAACACGCTCAACGGGTCCGGTCTTGCTGTCGGCCGGACGATGATCGCGGTCATGGAGACCTATCAGAACGAAGACGGCAGCATTGATATTCCCGAGGTTCTGCGTCCCTATATGGGTGGGCTGAACCGCATCGGTTGAGGAACCCTGCGCATGATGATCACGCTCCGCCGCTTCGTCCTGACCTTGTTGGCCGCAGGTTCTGTCCTGTCCAGTTTGCCTGTTTATGCCGCCAGTCCGACGGTGGATCGGGCGAATGCCATGCACACGCTGCACGGTCAGGCGCTGTATCGTGAGCGCATGGCCCTGCCGCCGGGCGCGGTTCTGAGTGTCTGGATCGAGGATACGGGCGCCACGCATGGCGCCCCCCTCGTCATGGCCGAGCAGCGCGACGAGATCCATCATGGCGTTCCCATTCCCTATACGCTGACCTATCCCGCGCTGCCGCCGGGGGGGCATTATGTGCTGAATGCGGAAATCACGGTCGAGGGACGGCGGCTTTTCGCCACGCCGGATGGGGGCGTACCACTCGATCACCCGCAGCTTCTGCTGCGGCGTGTCGCGGAAACGACCGTTCGGGCGCCTTACGGAACGTGGCGAATCCAGAGTGTCGGTGCCCTGAATTTCCCCAATATGCCTGAAGCACCGGGCCTGACCCTTCAGCAGGACGGGACGGTTTACGGAACGGATGGCTGCAACCGCCTAATGGGCCACTTCAGTCTTGAGGCCCGGACACTCCGCTTTCAGCCACTGGCCATGACGCGCAAGGCGTGTCTGTCGCCGCTGATGGAACAGGAACGGCAGATCGGCGCATTTCTGCCGACCGTGACGTCTTGGTCGCGGGAAGGAGAGAATCACCTTGTCCTGCACGGGAGCAAGACGTCTGACACGATGGTGCTCGTTCCGCAGGATGCACCGTAAGCAGACTCAAAAAGACGGGGTCTTTCAGGAAACCTTTCGTCTTGTGAATTTTTAAAAGGGCAGGGGGGTATGATCCCTCTTTTCCTGAAAAGCGAAAGAGGACTAATCTGATCCAGCTACCGCTATCTTCCAAAATGGATCGAGCAGACAGAGGCTTTTGCGCGACGGCGCGGGAACCCTGACGGGCGGGAAATTTCTGTTGCACGACAGGCGCAGAACAGAACGCGCCGTGGCCGTCAGTTCGGAGGCTTAGACATGAAAACGACACTTCAGCTCGGGCTTGGGCAGAAATGGACGTCTTATTCCGCATCTGATTGGTCAGTGCGCGAGGTCCGGGAAATCGTAACGCTTGCGGCAGGACGTGTCTGTTTCAGAACTGAAGGGAAATCGCTTGTTCCAACACAGACTTCCGAAGCGGCATACAAGGCATGGATCAGAGAAACGGAGGCCGTATTGACCAAAAATGCCATTCCACAGGCGCAGCTTTCCCCCGGACTTGAGCTTGGGCGTCGTATTCGGCTTCTGCGGGAAATGGCCGGCCTGAGCCAGAATCAGCTGGCCGAAAAGGTCGGAATTTCGCGTTCGGCCGTGGCTTTCTGGGAAACGGGGCACTCAGGCCATGTGGGAAAACATCTGGGCGGTCTAGCCGAGGTTCTGGGAGTGGAGCCCGAAGTCCTTCTGACGGGCATGGCTTACAAGGCGATTCAGGCCACCCTGACGCCTGATGAAGACACGATGCTTGCCCTCTACCGGCAGCTCGATCCGCTCATTAAGTTGCAGGCCCAGAAATGGATCGAACGACGCGTGCGTCATAGTGAAAGCGAAATCCAGAACGCAAAAACGGGTCGTTCGCCTAAGTCCGCCTGATTAAAACCGGCCTGACATCCGTCAGGCCAGTGCGCGAATTACGAAGGTCGTTTGCGCGTGCTCCCCGAACGCTTGCCGCCTTTCGCAGGAAAACTCCGCCCGCCCGGATGGCCTCCCGGCTTTTTCGGCCCGGAAAAGGAGCTTCTGTCTCCCGGTCTGCCGCCGGATCTCTCGCCGCCGCGCCCAGGACGCCCCCCGATACGCTGCTGTTTCTGGCTTTCGCGCATCCGGCTCTGGGTCCGCAGAACCTGTTCGATCCAGTCATTGAGAATGGATGTGTTGATTTCCGCGTCCTGACGCGCCGGATAGGCGTCCGGGAAGCGCAGTGCGAGCCAGCGCCAGGCCACCAGCCGCTTGTGACGTTTCTCGGCCCGCTCCAGTTCTTCGCGTCCCGCCTGCTCCGGATGCGGCAGACGCCCCGTGCCCGGCGGCGGTACCGGTCGCCCGGCCGCATGATCCGCCGCCCACTGGACAAGGCGCTGGATCCCGTTGTCCCGCTCGTCGATCGGGCACATGGCATAGGTCCAACGTGTCGAAAGATCGAGGTTTTCCACGCCTTCCAGAGCGGCTGCGATTTCCAGCGCCTGTTCCATGTCGGCAAGGCGGTAGTTCGGGTCATCCGCACGCAGAACGGCGTGTTTGATGCGTGTCAGAACGCCGTAGAGACTGTCGCTGGCAATTTCTTCGGCAACGGCCCGGACGATATCCGAATCCGGCTGAACCAGCGGGCGGAGTTCCGTGACGACTTCAGGTGGCGCACTCAGCATCTTTTTGACGAAGGTCGGGCTGCCCGCTCCGGCCAGCACGCAGACAAGTCCGTTTTCATGCTTGCCATAGCGTCCGGCGCGACCGCCGATCTGTTTGACTTCCTGCGAGACCAGATCGCGCGTCTGGCGTCCGTCGAATTTGCGTAGTGCACTGAACACGACCCGCCGGATCGAGAGGTTCAGCCCCATACCGATGGCATCCGTCGCGATCAGGATATCGGCCTCGCCATTGTTGAACCGGGCGGCTTCGGCACGACGGACTTCCGGGCTCAGAGCGCCGTAGACTACAGCTACGCGACGCCCGCGCGCCATGAGTTCGGCGCGCAGATCCAGAACTTCGCGGCGCGAAAAGGCGATGACTGCATCGCTGGGCTTCAGTTCATCGAGATGCAAGGTCTCACCCGCTTTGAGCGGGCTTTTGCGTTCGAGATGGATCTCATCCACCGGATCATCGCAAAGCTCGGCGATGCGCTTGACCAGCGGGATACAGTCCGGCGCGCCAAGGATGAAGACATGCCGTGCCGGAACACCCATGATGGCAGCCGTCCAGGCGGCCCCACGGTCCGGATCGGCGAGCATCTGCGCTTCGTCGATAATCGCGACATCCACCGGATTGTGGAACGGGCACATCTCGACCGTTGCCGCCAGATGGCGCGCGCCGGGCATTTCGATCCGCTCCTCGCCCGTGGAGAGGGATGCCGGAACGCCGCGTGAGAGCAAGGACTCGCGGAATTCATGGGCGAGCAGGCGCAGGGGCGCGAGCGCCAGGCCGCTCTCGGCATTCGCCAGAGCATTGAGCGCTGTGTAGGATTTTCCGGAGTTCGTCGGACCCGTTACCAGGGTGATACGCCGTTTCAGCGCGCGTGCCGTGCGGAAATGGGCCGCGAACCGGTCCAGAGCCGCGACACGGGCAATGGCCGCATTGCCCGCCTTGTTGCCCAGATCCAGAACTTCCGGCCGGTCTTTCGTTTCGCTGCGCCACTGTGGCAGGAATGTCCGAAGCCGTTTGAGTTCTATGGGATCGAAAAAGAACAGCTCGATTCCGTCCGGTCGCGTTTCGCGGCGCGCAACGGGAATCCGGTTTTCCGCAACCCAGCGCAGCGCCTCGCGGCGGGAGCAGTGCAGAACGCCGGGCAGATCATCGAAGCTGACGAGTCCCTCTTCCCACTGCCGCAGGCGTTCAAGCTCACGGGCACGGCGTTCTTCGGCACGGGCCTGAATGTCGGCCTGTTCGCGAGCGCGGCGTTCTTCCGCAATGCGCAGATCGTCCTCAAAGCCCAGATCGACGCTGCCGAAGGCGCTAGCAATGCTCTGTGAGAGCTTTTCAAGCTGGCCGCTCGACAGGATCAGTCCGGTGTCGGCGAGATCGGCACGCACATCCTCCAGAACGGCGCGCGGAGAATCGCCCATCTCCTGCCAGCGCGTCATCAGGACATCGTCCAGTGTCCGGCGCAGGGCAGGCATGTCGGCGCGCGGGTCATGGGTGCGGGCCGCCGCGTCCTGCGTGTCGGCTTTACTCACCCAGACTTCACCGGCCCTGCGGCACAGATTCATGAGCTGGGATGCCCAGGTCTTGCGGCGCACAACGCATAGCGCCTCGATCAGCCCATCATGGGACAGGCTTGCCTCCGGGCCTTCAAGCCGGCGCGCAACCTGACGCAGCAGGGCAGGGCGTTCGCGCGATGTAATTTCGAGCGGGCTTCCGAAGTCAGCCTCGGCCCGCGCAAGGGCGCGTTCGGCCGGAGAGAGTGTGTCGGAAAGAGGGGCGTCCGGCATGGAGTCGTCTGTCATAAGAGTCTTGTGCGTCATTCCGGCATGCGCTTCAACGCACATGGGTTTCCCGAGCGGTGACGATTGGGCTAAAAGACCCGACCCTTATCAGGTCCGAGACCTGTTATCCGTTCCGCACCGGAGACAGAACCAGACATGTCTACCCCGACTTTTGCCGCCCCTACTCCCGAGATCGACGAGCCCATCACCGGCTTGGTGCCGTTCGAAGGTCATCCGAAGCAGTATCGTCTTGCCGAACCGAGCAAGGAATACGCGCATCTGTATCCGGCCAAGGTGCTGACGGTCCACCACTGGACGGACCGCCTGTTCAGCTTCACCACGACGCGTGATCCGGGCCTGCGTTTCGAGAACGGCCAGTTTGCGATGATTGGCATTGAAGTCGAGGGTAAGCCGCTCCTGCGCGCCTATTCGATCGCGTCCGCGAACTACGAAGACCACATGGAGTTCCTCTCCATTGCGGTTCCCGATGGTCCGCTGACCTCGCGTCTGCGCCATGTGAAGGTCGGCGATACAGTTCTGATCGGCCGCAAGCCGGTTGGCACGCTGCTGCTCGACAACCTCAAGCCGGGCCGCAACCTGTATTTCCTGTCCACAGGCACGGGTCTGGCACCGTTCATGAGCCTCATCAAGGATCCCGAGGCCTATGAGCGCTATGAGAATGTGATCCTCAGCCACACCGTCCGCATTTCGGGCGAGCTAGCCTATGAGAACCACATCCGCCACGAACTGCCGGAGCACGAATTCCTTGGCGAGTACGTGAAGGATAAGCTGCGTTACTACCCGGCTGTGACCCGCGAAGACTATGCCGTGACCGATCGCATCACCAAGCTGATCGAAACGGGCAAGATCTTCGAGGATCTGGGCATCGACAAGCTCGATCCCGAGCATGACCGCGTCATGATCTGTGGCTCGCCGGAAATGCTGGCTGACACCGAAGCTCTGCTGGAGCGTATGGGTTTTGAGGAAGGCAATATGAGCACGCAGGGTTCGTATGTCGTCGAGAAGGCCTTCGCCGAGCGCTGAGGTCTCAAACAGGGTACGAAAGGCCGGAATGATGCAGGATTTTGATCTGTTCGTTATTGGTGCCGGATCGGGCGGTGTGCGCTGCGCGCGTATCGCCGCCCAGAACGGAGCGCGCGTCGCGATTGCGGAGCGCCGTCACTGGGGCGGAACCTGCGTCAATCTGGGCTGCGTGCCCAAGAAACTGATGGTTTATGCGGCCGATTATGGCCGCGAGATCGCCGATGCCCCGTCCTATGGATGGGACGTCGCGCCGGTCCCGCATGACTGGTCCACGCTGATCAGCGCCAAGGACCGCGAGATCGAGCGCCTGAACCGCATCTATGTCTCGATGCTGGAAAAGGCCGGGGTCACGCTGTTCACGGGCGATGCGCGTTTCGTGGACGCCCATACGGTCGAAATCGGCCCGTCTGAACTCGCACCGGATGCGTCCGTCCAGCAGGTCCGTGCGAAGAACATCGTCATCGCCACGGGTTCCACGCCCACGCGTCTGAACATCCCCGGCGCGGAACATGCGATCGTCTCGGACGATGCCTTCCATCTGGCGGACCGCCCCGAGCGCGTCGCCGTGATCGGCAGCGGCTATATTGGCCTTGAATTTGCAGGCATTTTTGCCGGGCTCGGCTCGAAGGTGGATCTGGTCTTCCGCCAGCAACATCCTTTGCGCGGCTTTGACAACGAACTGCGCGCCCATCTCTCCGAACTGCTGCCGCTGAACGGCATCAAGGCGCATCCCGGTCGCTCCCCGGAGCGGATCGAGAAGGTCGGCGAGGCTTTCCGTCTGCATCTTGATGGTGGGGACGTCATTGAGACGGACTGCGTGTTCATGGCGACGGGCCGTCATCCCAATCTGGCTCCGCTGAAGCTTGACAATGCGGGCGTGGCCACATGGGATGGTCGTATTCCGGCCAAGCCTGACGATGCGACGACGAACGTGCCCGGCATCTATGCTATCGGGGACGTGACGGATACCTACAACCTTACGCCCACCGCCATTGCCGAAGGTCACATTCTGGCCGAGCGCCTGTTTGGTGAGCCGGGCCGCGAATGGTCCTTCGCCACGACGCCCAAGGCCGTGTTTTTCTCCCAGCCGCTCGCCACGGTTGGTCTGACGGAAGAAGACGCCGTGCAGACGCATGACGTGGACATCTACACGTCCAGTTTCACCCCGATGCGCCAGACGCTGTCGGGCCGTAAGGGCAAGGCCCTGATGAAGCTGGTCGTGGACGCAAAGAGCCAGATCGTGCTTGGCGCCCATATGGTCGGCCCGGATTCCCCGGAAATCATTCAGGGCCTTGCCATCGCGATCACGGCAAAGCTGACGAAGCGGGATTTCGATCGCACGATCGGCCTGCATCCGACCAGTGCGGAGGAATTCGTGACCATGCGAAGCCTCACGCGCCACGTTCCCCGAAAAGCAGGCTGACACATCATGACGGCGCGTACTGGTCTCACGGAGGCCCGGCAGTCGGGCCGTCACAGAATTTCTGAAGGGCAAGACCGGGCATGAAGTTTGGCTGGCTGTTTGCCCCGTCCATCACGTCCGTCATGTTCGCCCTCCGCACCACGGTCGCCTCGCTTCTGGCTCTGGCGATTGCGCTGTGGATGGAACTTGGTGAGCCGCAATGGGCCGCCATGACCGTCTGGATCGTCGCCCAGAATTCACGCGGCGAGAGTATTTCCAAAGGACGCTGGCGTCTGGTCGGCACCGTCATCGGGATGGTGATGGCCATCGTGCTCATGGCAGCGTTCCCGCAGTCTCCATGGCTGTTCCTGCCGGCTCTCGCCATCTGGGTCGGGCTGTGCGCGGGCCTTGCCACGCTGACACACAACTTCCGCGGTTATGCGCTCGTGCTTGCGGGCTATACCTGCACCATTATCGCGCTGGGCGCGGTGAAAGAGCCGGATCACGTCTTCAACATCGCGATGGCGCGGGGAACCTATATTTTCCTCGGCGTAATCTGCGAGACGGCGATGGGCATGATCGCGCTGCCCAACGTTGCTGGTCGTGCGCGTGAAGAGCTGCGTAACCGTCTTCAGGCCATTCTCACCCGCGCCGTCCCGGCGCTGACGGCCGTGCTGCGCCAGAAAACGGGCGCGACGGATGATCTGTCCGCACTGCTGGGCTCTCTGCAGGCCTCCAGCGATCAGATCGAGTTCAGCCGCATCGAGATCCGCAGCGAAGGCAACGAGGTCGAGCACGCCTATGTCACGCTCGGGCTGGTTGCGCGCGTCCTGTCGCGTGGACTGGGTCTGCGCACCCGCATGACGTCCGTGACGCATCAGCCCGAAGCCCTGCGCCCCTTCATGGAAAGCATGGCCAATGCTCTGGACGGCTTGCCAGAGCGTCTGGTGACGGATCGTCGCGGCATCGGCGCCCTGATGCAGGCCGAAGCCCTTCTGGCGGAGTGCCGGGGGCGCATGCAGACGGTTCTGCCCCGCGACGACGAGGACTCCCTGAACGAAGGAATCATTCTCACAGGCGTGGAAGTCATGCTGTCCGACCTGTGCGAGACCCTGCGGTCCTATCGGGCCAGCGTGGATGGAGCCCCGGTCTCGGAGCGGCATCGCCTGACCCGCAATCCGGACTGGCGCGCATCCATGCGAAACGGTATCCGCACAACGGTCGCGCTGCTGTTCGGGGCCTATGTCTGGGAAGTCACGGCCTGGCCGCAGGGCAGTGTGTTCCTGACCTTCATCGCCGTGGTCTGCGCGCGTTTCGCAACCTTTGAAAACACCGTTCTGCTGAGTTCCGCATTTTTCTACGGTGCGGTTTTCGCGGCTCTGGGAAGCATCATCCCGGTCTTTATCGTTATGCCGGTTACGGCGAATTATCCGTTCTTCTGCCTCGTGGTCGGGTTCTTCATGATGATCGGCGGGCTGGCCGCCCGCAATCCGTCCACGGCGGTCATGGCGGCGTCCTATGGGACATTCTTTCCGTTCCTGCTGGGGATGGACAATCAGGGACGCATCAACGAGCTTGGCTGGTTCAACACCACCATTGCCCTGCTGCTGGGCCTCGGGGCGGGTGTGGTGATCTTCCGTGCTATCCTGCCGTTTACGCCCGCCCGTGCGGGCGAGGTTCTGCGCTATCAGCTCAAGCGTAGCCTGCGACGGCTGGCTTTGCCGGGTGTCGTGATGGACGAATATGTCTGGATCAACGAAGGCACGCAGAGCATGGAGCGCGCCGTGCGCTTTGCGGGCTCCCTGTCCAGTGACCGGGCGGAGGCCATGCTGCGCGGAACGCTCTCGGTGCTGACGGTCGGGCGAAACGTACTGATGCTGCGCAAGCTGGCACAGCATGGAAGCCTGCCGGACACGGCAGTGGCGGCGGTGGACGGGCTGGTCCGCAACCTGTCCCGCCGCAAGCTGCCTCTGACGCATACAACAGCGACCATCGACCCGACGCTGGATGAACTTTATGCACTGGAACGCCAGTCGCAGGATCCGTCGATCCGCCACGATCTGGTTCTGGCCATTGGTTCCCTGCTGATCGTGCGCACTGAAATGCCGGTCAGCAGGGCGTTTCTCAAAGGGGCGTTCTGACGCGTCTCAGGGCGTGGCGAGGAAGCGGAGCAGATCTTCGTTCACGCGCTCGGCATGGGTCATGAAAAGTCCGTGCGGGGCGCCTTCATAGGAAATCCAGGTCGAGCCCGGAATGGCGGCCGCGGCTTTCTCGCCGGAGATGCCAGCCGGAACGGCAGAATCGGCCGTGCCGTGGATCACCAGTGTCGGGACGGTGAAGGCCTGCAGGTCCGAACGGAAATCGGTCGTGCCCCACGCATCCACACAGTCCAGCGTGGCCATCGGACTGGCCATGCTGGCCAGCAGGAAGGACCAGTCCAGCACGCCCTGACTGACAGGGTGATGGAGCATGCTGACGCCGTAGAATTCGGGAATGAAGTCTTTCAGGAAGCCGAAACGGTCCTGACGGATTTTCTGTTTGATGCCGTCGAACACGGAGATGTCCACGCCCTTGGGATTGTCGGACGTCTTGAGCAGGAACGGCACGACGGACGACAGCAGAACGGTCTTGGAAATGCGCGAGCGGCCGTGGCGGCTCAGATAGCGGGCGACTTCACCGCCCCCCATGGAGAAGCCGACAAGCGTCGCATCCCACAAATCGAGCTGTTCGAGAATGACAGCCAGATCGTCGGCGAAGGTATCGTAGTCGTAGCAGTCGATCGGATGGCCGGACTGGCCAAAGCCGCGACGGTCATAGGTGATGACCCGATAACCCGCTTCCACCAGTGCCAGCGTCTGCTTTTCCCACATGTCCCCGGTTAAGGGCCATCCATGGATCAGGACAACGGGCTTGCCTGCGCCCATATCCTTGACGTGAAGGCTGGTTCCATCAGTGGCGGTGATATACGGCATGGTTCTGATCCTCGAAGGAGTTCATACGGGGATCAGAACTTGCTGCCGGGGTTTTGGTTGCGTGTCTTACCAGCCGTTTCCGCGCGGTGCGACGTAGCCGTTGCCGGTGGCGTCGCCGAGCTGGCCAGACTGCGTGTTGTTGCTGCCCTGATAGGACGATCCGAACTTGGACAGGTTTGCGCCCGTTACGGAATCACGTTCCACCCCGGCCTCGTGATCCGGATCCGGACCATGCTCGAAATCGTTGGACGGCGTATCGGAATAGCCCGGAGGCGGCTTGCGATGGCCGCGCGCACGGAAATGCTCGCCGCCGGTTGTGGCCTGCTGCTTGGCATCCGTCTGGCCCTGATCCGGCTGCACGGGAAGGGTCGTGCCGGAGGCATAAGGCTGACCGAATGTCGCGGTCTGGGCTTGTGCCGCCCCGGCCACCAGGGCAGTTGCCAGCAGGGCATGGCAGAAGAAACGGGAAGAGGACAACATGTGATCCAGTCCTTGGCCGATCATAACAACAAGACTGCCTTCCGGACGAGAGAGAACGTCATGTTCCGACCTTCCCGGCAAGACGGCATATGACACTATAATCGGCCTGCTTTGAGCCGGGTTCAAGAGTTCTTTTCCCCTGACAGAGGCCGCAGAAGGCTCCCATATGAAAGTCATGCCGATATTCGAGATGTTTTATCGCCGTTTGAAAGCGTCTGAGGAATAACCGGATGGAGGATCTTTTCGCCTCTCTGCGTCCCCGGACCGTTCTGGCGGAAGGTGCGGTATGGCTGCCCGGTTTTGCCTTGCCCGATGCCCCCGCGCTCCATCAGGCCATTGCGGATGTGAGCGCCATCGCGCCCTTCCGGCATTTCCACACGCGCATGGGGGCGATGTCCGCCGCCATGACCTCCTGCGGAGCCTGCGGCTGGACGGCCGATCCCTCCGGATACCACTATACCCGGACCGATCCCGAAACCGGCGAGCCCTGGCCACCAATGCCGGACGCACTTCGTCATCTTGCAATCCGGGCCGCATCGGAAGCGGGGTATGATGGCTTCGAACCGGAGTCCTGTCTCATTAACCGCTATATGCCGGGAGCGGGTATGGGGCTCCATCAGGATCGCGATGAGGGGCGGCCGGAAGCGCCGGTTGTGTCGGTTTCCCTTGGGATCCCGGCACGCTTTTCGTTTGGCGGCACGAGCCGGAGCGATCCGAAGCGTATCATCGAACTTCTGGATGGGGATGTCGTGGTCTGGGGTGGGGCATCGCGCTTTGCATGGCACGGGGTCTCCCGCATTCGCGAAACATTCCATCCGCAGACAGGTGCCATGCGATACAATCTGACGTTTCGCGCTATCAACGCCGCGCTTTTTCGGCCATAACCAGCCCCCCGCAACTCCTGCATTCACATCCTTCCGGAGGGCATTTGATGCACCCCTCGAGCCAGACCCCGACGTCCACCAACACGATGTCCTGGTCTCCTGCAAGCTGGCGTTCCCGCCCCATCGTCCAGGCTCCATCCTATGCGGATGAAGCGGCGCTTGCTGCTGTCGAAGCTCGTCTGCATCGATATCCACCGCTGGTCTTTGCGGGGGAAGCCCGCCGTCTCAAGACGCGTCTGGCCGCGGCGTCGCGCGGGGAGGCCTTCGTCCTGCAGGGCGGCGCCTGTGCTGAGAGCTTCGACGAGTTCACTGCCGACATCGTGCGCGACACATTCCGCGTCCTGCTCCAGATGGCGGTCGTGCTGACATTCGCCGCCAAGGTTCCGGTCGTGAAGATCGGGCGCATGGCCGGACAGTACGCCAAGCCCCGCTCGTCCAATACCGAGACGATCAATGGCGTGACGCTGCCGTGCTATCGCGGTGACATCATCAACGGTCCGGAATTCACGCCCGAAGCCCGTATTCCCGATCCGCGCCGTATGGAAACCGGATATTTCCAGTCCGCCGGCGTGATGAACCTGCTCCGTGCTTTCGCGCATGGTGGTTACGCGAACCTGCATCAGGTCCATAGCTGGAATCTGGGCTTCGTGGAGCGCTCGCCGCTCGCCGCGCGCTATCAGGATCTGGCCCATCGCATTGACGAGACGCTGTCCTTCCTGCGTGCCTGCGGGTTCGACGGCTCGGCTTCGCAGATCGACGAGACGGAGTTCTACACGTCTCACGAAGCCCTGTTGCTGCCGTATGAACAGGCCCTGACCCGCGTGGACAGCACGAGCGGCGATTACTATGACTGCTCGGCACATTTCCTGTGGATCGGTGACCGCACGCGCCAGCCGGACGGTGCGCATGTCGAGTTCCTGCGCGGTGTGCAGAACCCGATTGGTATCAAGGTGGGCCCGACCACGACGGTTGCGGATCTCGAGAAGCTGCTCGAAATCCTGAACCCGAATGACGAGGCCGGTCGCATCACGCTGATCTCGCGCATGGGCAAAGACAAGGTGCGCGAGCATCTGCCGCCGCTGCTCGATGCCGTGAACCGCACGGGCCGCACCGTGACCTGGCTGTGCGATCCGATGCATGGTAACACCACGACCACGTCCAGCAAGATCAAGACGCGCTCTTTCGACAACATCCTTGGCGAAGTGCTCGGCTTCTTCGACGTCTTCGAGGCTGCAGGCCGTCGTCCGGGTGGCATCCATCTTGAAATGACGGGTCAGGATGTCACGGAATGCATCGGCGGCGCACAGTGCCTTACCGAAGACGATCTGGCTGGTCGCTATGAAACATTCTGTGATCCGCGCCTTAATGCGGAGCAGTCCCTTGAAATGGCCTTCCTTCTTGCTCAGGAATTGACGGGACGAGCAGGAAAGAAATAATGACCGCTTCCGATCCCCAGAAGACTCCACAGGCCGCGCTCCGGCGCGCGCTTGGCACTCTCGGCCCGCTGGACGAGAAAACCATCGAAGCGCGGACGGACGCCTATTTCGGGCGAACGCGGCACATCGTGGAGCATTTCGGGGATTCCCGCGTCACCTATGCGGTGTTCATCCGCCGTCCGGTGATTGCGGCCTGCGGTCTGGTCACGCAGTGGCTGAAGAACGTGGCGGAAGCGCAGGGCTTCGACCTTGAATGCCGGGAAATGTACGCCGAAGGCGAGTGGGTCGGCGCGGGTGAACCGCTGCTCTACCTGAGCGGCAGTTTCAGCCGTCTGGCGCCGTTGGAAACGCTGGTGCTCCAGCGGATCGGCTCGACCTGCGTGGCCGCACATAATGCCTATCAGATGGCCATGGCACTCCCCTCCATCCCGTTCCTTGCCATGGACGCCCGTCACTGCGCGGGCTTTGAGATGCAGGAACAGATGGCCTATGCAGCGGGTGTCGGCTCCCGCGCGGCCCGAAAGGAAGGCGCACGCGGCTTCATCGGCAACGCCAATGACGCCACGGCCGGTTTTTTCGGTCTCGAGGCAGGGCTGGGCACGATGCCCCATGCCCTGATCGGCTATGCAGGCTCCACGCTGCGTGCGGCGGAGATGTATGACGAGGTGTATCCGAACGATCCGCTGACGGTTCTGGTGGATTACTTCGGACAGGAAATCACGGATGCGCTCGCCGTCTGCCGCCGCTTCCCGGAGCGTGCTGCGAAGGGCCATCTGAGTGTCCGTCTCGACACACATGGCGGTCGCTTCCTTGAAGGACTGGACCCCCAGACCTCATATGGAGTGCTTGAGCGTCACACGCCGGGCACCATCCGCCGCTACCGTTCCGATCAGGAACTGCGCGATCTGGTGGGGACGGGCGTGTCGGCGGCGGCGATCTGGCGCATGAGGGAGGCTCTGGATCATGCAGGCTTCCATCATGTCAGAATCGTTGCGTCTTCCGGCTTCAACGTCGCCAAATGTTCGACGATGCGGGACGCTCATGCCCCGATCGACGTGATCGGCAGCGGGTCCTTCATTCCCGACCGCTGGTCCGAAACCTATGCAACGGCTGATATCGTGGCCTATGACGGGCAGCCCCGCGTCAAGCTCGGACGCGAGTTCCTGCTCCAGAAGGTCCGTGACAGCCACGAGACATCCAAGGACATTTCATGACCGACGATACGATTGACCCTGTCGAAGGCGCCCCCGAAAACGGCACTGAGGCGGGGACGTGGAACGTGCGCATCATCGACCTGTCAGGCGCGACGGAAGGCGAGGATGATACGGTCGAGGTGGTCAAGGACTTCATCGACCTGATGCACGCCAACGCCTATGCCCGCGCCTATGTTCGCGACAGCATCGAGCGCTGCCGGACGCCGGGTGCGAGCAGCAAGGAAGTCATCGAGAACTGGCTGGCGTTCGGTGAAAACGCCGAAGTCGTGGATGCCGGCGAAGATGGCTGGAAGTCCTCCACCGAGCTCGAAGACTTCGCGGCCAGCCGCGCCACGCCGATGGAGCGTGACTGGCGCGCCATTGATCCGCGTCGCCTGGTTGACGACGAGGAAATCAATGGTCCGCCGGATGAGGATGATGACGAAGATGACGAAAACCGTCACGAAGTGATCCGTCACTGAATATCCGCTGCAAAGGATGGGGAGGCTCCCCATCCTTTGCGCAGCCTTCCTGAAAACCCGCTCTGGCAACGCGGCGCATCATGCGGCATTAAGGCGTCATGAAACTGCGCTTCGCTCCGTCCCCGACCGGTTACCTGCATGTTGGCAATGCGCGCCTTGCCGTCGCCAACTTTCTTTTCGCACGCCATAACGGCGCAAAATTCCTGCTGCGGATCGACGATACCGATACCAGCCGGGGCAAGCCCGAATATGAAGAGGCAATCGGCAAGGACCTGTCCTGGCTGGGGCTGAAATGGGACGAATATGTCCGCCAGTCCGAGCGGCTGGACCGTTATGCCGAAGTTATTGAAAAGCTGAAGGCAACAGGCCGTCTTTATCCCTGCTTTGAAACGGAATACGAGCTGAACGCCAAGCGCGAAGCCCGCATCCGCTGCGGCAAGGCGCCGATCTACGACCGCGCCATGCTCAAGCTCACGGCCGATCAGCGTGCCCGCGCTGAAGCCAACGGCAAGACGCCGCACTGGCGCTTCCGCCTCAGCGATGGTAGCCGCAAGTGGAACGATCTCGTCATGGACGAGTGCTCGGTCAAGCTGACGGCCATTTCCGATCCGGTTCTGGTGCGTGGGGACGGCACGATCCTCTACACGCTGGCCTCCGTGATCGACGATCTGGACATGGGCATCACCCATATTGTCCGCGGCGAAGATCATGTGACCAATACCGGCGTGCAGATCGACATTGCCGAAGCCTTGGGTGCCAAGCCCAACCGCTTCACCTTCGCGCATCTGCCGCTGTTGCTGGATTCCGATGGCGGGAAGCTGTCGAAGCGGTTCGACTCGCTCGCGCTGAAATCCCTGCGTCAGGACGGGCTGGAGCCGATGTCGATCGTCTCTTATCTCGCCCGAGTGGGGTCCTCGGATGATCCGCAGATCATGACGATGGACGAGGCCATTGCGGCTTATGACATCTCGCATGTGTCCAAATCGGCCGCGCGGTTCGACATGACGCAGCTTCTCGCTCTGAACCGCCGTGCTCTGCACAGCCTGCCGTTCGAGGCTGCGAAGGCGCATCTTCCGCCAGAAGCCGACGAGACGTTCTGGAATGCCGTGCGCGGAAACGTGGACCTCTCCGCCGAAATTCCGCACTGGTGGGACGTGGTACACGGCACGATCGTCCCGCCGTCCCAGCCCGAAGATCGTGAGTTTCTTCAGCAGGCCCTCGACACTCTGCCGGCCGAGCCGTGGGGCGAGGACACCTGGAAGGACTGGACCAATACGCTCAAGGAAGCCTCGGGCCGCAAAGGGCGCACCCTCTTCATGCCGCTGCGTCTGTCCCTGACGGGTGAAGATGCCGGCCCGGAACTGCATGTTCTGCTCGGTCTGATGGGACGCGAGCGCACGGTGGCCCGTCTGCGGGACGCCATTCAGGCCTGAGCCTGTTGCCCGTCGCGCTCGTTGAAAAGCACGACGGGCCTGTTTTTCAGATTGCCTTAACGGACCAGAAGGCAGTCCAGCTTTCGCCCGGCTTCAGGTGCAGAAGACCGGGTTTCTGTGAAAAATCCCCCTTGAAGCCGGCCGGTGTCGCATAGCCATACCAGGGCTCGATGCACAGGAAATCGGCTCCCGGTTTCGTCCACAGACCAAGCTCTTTAAATCCGCCCCAGACGAAACGGAGACCTGCGCCGTCCGGCCCGACCATGTCCACGGACCGGCTTTCGGGCTTCTCCATGATGAGAGCGTCTTTTTCAAAAAGCTTATCCGTCAGCGCAAGGACATTGTCCCGGACCGGCGTATGCTGTTTTTCCGGCAGAAGCAGGCCGTCAGCGCCAATACGACGGACGGGCAGCGGTTCGTCGTATTCAAAAATCAGCCGGTAGCTGTCTTTGGCGACACCATCCTTCAGGGGCCAGCGGAACGCCGGGTGTGCGCCAAGGGAGGCATGGAGCGTGCTGGTGCTGTCCGGATTGTGCAGATGATACGAGACGCGCAGCGTGTTGTTCTCGATCAGATAGACCATCCGCAGCCGGAAGGCGGACGGGAAGAGCGCGCGGCTTTCGCCATCGTCCACCAGTTCCAGCGTACAGCCCTCGGGCGTCCGCGCTATCCAGCGGAAGGCCCGGTCCCGCGCCAGGCCGTGCTGTTTCAGCCGGACAGGCGTGCCATCGAGCGTGATCTCATGTTCGGGGAGCCTGCCGATGATCGGGAACAGGACCGGCGACTGTCTGGGCCATGCCGGTCCTGCGTTCCAGAGCAGATCGTCCGTCCCGTTGCTCAAGGCGACCAGTTCGGCGCCATGGCTTCTGACCGAGGCCTTCAGCAGGCCGGTCCCGAAATCATGTCTGTCGTCCGTCACGATATCCGTCATGGGATGTCTCCTGTCAGGGGGGTAGGATCAGGCGTTTGCGGCGTATCGCCCGGCTCGGTCGTGTGGAAGCGACGGAAATCGACCTCCACGCGTCCATCCGGACGATTGGCGATCATATCCGAAAAACGGTAGCCGTGTTTCACATGTCCGATTTCGTAGGCATGACGGGCGAAAACGGTCTGGGACGAGATTTCGTCCGTGCCGTCCATCGTGATGATGATTTCCGCGTTCTGATCAATCAGCGTCTCGGCTGACAGACCGAAAAGCGGGCTCTGTGCGTCGATCAGATGGGTCGCGTTCAGACTGATGCGAAAGATCGGCATGTGGGACTGCACCAGCGTAAGCCGGTCGAACCGCCGGACCAGACGTCCGCGCTCGTCCGGCATCAGGCGGGTGAGCGTCATCTCGATATTGGCGGACAGGATCAGGGTGCGGCGCTGGTTGGCGATGCGGATCGTGAGGGTGGGGATCACGTCGTCATAGGAGACGACCGCCACATGACTGAAGAGCACGCGGGCGCGGGGGCGGGAGAAGCGGGCGAAGACCAGTCCTGTGGCGAGCGCGTTCAGCATCATGCCTGCCAGAACTTCGAACGAGACGATGGTGTTCGTCAGGCGTCCGACGGGCGACATGGTGCCGTAACCGACGGTCGAAATCGTTTGAACGCTAAAGAAAATATCGTCGAGGAAATCCCCATCCGCAATGCCGCTGACGCTGTGCGGGATGACGTAATACATCAGCGCAAAGGCGATATTGATGACCAGATACAGCCCGATCGAGGCCCAGAAGAACATGAACCAGCTCATGGTCATCAGGGTATGATAGAGGTCTCCAAGAGCTCCTGAATCCAGACCTGTGCGGATGATGTCGCTGCGGCCGTTCTCTTCGAGGACATGCGCCCGGATCCTGTTGACCGTCTCGACGACGGTGGGATGTCCGTGCTGTGATTCTGGCGCCCCCGGATCAGGTCGGGCTTGCATCCGTTTCCGGTGGCGCCAGTGGATCATGGGGTCAGCTCCTGTTCCTGCGGGCGCTGCTCAGTTCGCTGACAACGCCGTGAAGGGTGCGAAGCTCCTGTTCCGTCACTTCGCCTCGGGTGAAGAAATGACGCAGGTTCCGCAACATTCCGGGGCGTTTCTGCTCATTTCTGAGGAAATTGGTCTCATCCAGATCGCGGACGAGGTGGGACATGAAATTCTCCATCTCCCCCTTCGTCGCCACATGCGTCTCGTTAGTCATGAGTTCGCGCGGTGGCGTCATGTCTTCGGTCAGGAACCATTCATAGGCCATGATCAGCACGGCCTGTGCGAGGTTCAGCGACATGAATTTCGGGTTGAGCGGATAGCGGACCAGCGTATCGGCGCGGGCCATATCCTCGTTATCCAGACCGGCGCGTTCGGGCCCGAACAGAATGCCGGTGCGCAGGCCACGGGTGGAGGCGACACGCAGTTCGGCGGCGGCACCTCGCGCAGTCATGACCGGCTTGACCACATGGCGCGGGCGCGGGCACGTCGCGAAAATGCGGTGCAGGTCGGCCACGGCATCGTCCACCGTCTCGAACACCTGAGCCGCGTCCAGGATCCGGTCCGCGCCCGACGATGCATACCAGGCGCGTTCCTGTGGCCAGCCGTCGCGCGGGGCGACAATGCGCAGATGGAACAGGCCGCCATTCGCCATGGCGCGCGCCGTCGTACCGATATTCTCGGCAAGCTGCGGGCGTACCAGGATCACAACCGGATCAAAATCTCCAAGGGGGCCGATATCCGCCCCGCCGTCACGTCCGGTCATGGTTACGCCTTCCGCCAGGTTGTGCCACCGGGGCCGTCTTCAAGGGTAATGCCATCTGCCGCAAGCTGCGCACGGATGGCATCGGCACGGGCGAAATCGCGGGAGATGCGGGCAGCAAGACGTTCTTCGATCAGCACGTTAATAACACGAGCATCCACACCGGACTGGAACCACTCTGCAGGCGTCACATTGAACAGACCCAGCATTTTTCCGGCAGCCAGCAGGCTGGAGGCTGCGTCCTGATCGCCCTGCATGGCGGCATCCGCTAGCGGGTGAAGGGCGGCGATGGCCAAAGGCGTGTTCAGATCGTCGCACAATGCGTCCATGACCGCTGCCGGAACAGCCGCACCCGGCTGCGCATCGCCACGTTCAAGCGCACGGTACAGCCGGTCCAGAACCCGACGCGCTTCCTCCAGCTTGTCCCAGCTGAAATCCAGCGTAGAGCGGTACTGCGCGCCCAGATAGAGCAGCCGCAAAGGCTCAGCAGGCGAGCGGTCCAGCACTTCGCGGATCGTGAAGAAATTGCCGAGCGATTTCGACATTTTCTCGCCGTTCGACAGCAGCATCCCGTTATGGACCCAGTGCGTGGCGAATTTGCCATGCGGATGGCAGCACATGGACTGCGCGCGTTCGTTTTCATGATGTGGAAACAGCAGGTCGTCGCCGCCGCCATGAATGTCGAAGCTCTCGCCCAGATAACGGTGCGACATGGCCGAGCATTCGATATGCCAGCCCGGACGTCCGCGCCCATAGGGGCTGTCCCAGCCCGGCAGGTCCGGCTCGGACGGCTTCCACAGCACGAAATCGCCCGGATCACGCTTGTAGGGCGCGACTTCAACACGGGCGCCCGCGATCATGTCATCGAGCGAGCGGCCCGAAAGTGCGCCATAGGACGGGAAGCTGCGGACTGCGAACAACACATGCCCTTCGGCTTCATAGGCATGACCGGTCTCGATCAATTGCGCGATCATCTCCAGCATATCGTCGATATGATGGGTGGCGCGGGGCTCGATATCGGGCGGCAGAATGAAGAGTGACGCGAGATCTTCATGAAAGGCCTGCGTCGTGCGTTCGGTCAGGGCGGAAATGTCCTCGCCGTTCTCTTTCGCGCGCGCGTTGATCTTGTCGTCCACGTCGGTGACGTTGCGGACGTAAGTGACGCGCGGATACAGCGTCCGCAGCAGGCGAATGAGGATATCCGCGCACATCATGGCGCGCAGGTTGCCCAGATGCGCGCGGTCATAGACGGTCGGTCCGCAGAAATAGACGCGCACATTCTCAGGATTGAGGGGCGTGAACGGTCGCTTTTCGCGAAGATGGGTATCGTGCAGGCGGAGCACGTGTGCAGCAGGATCGGCCATATGCCGATCAATGCGCCAGCCTTGGTTTGGGCGCAACAGGCTTTGTTACTCTTGTCGGCAGGTTTGACGCCTGTATTAGGGGAGCATGAGCAGCACCTTTTTCAGTCATCCGCCGTCTGACCCGACAACGCCACGCAATCATGCCCTGACGCTGGTGCGGATTGCGCTGCCGCTGGCCCTGTCGCAGCTCTCCGAAATGGCGATGGGTGTCACGGATACGGTCCTGCTCGGTGGACTGGGTGTGACGGAACTGGCCATTGGTGGTCTGTCCAGCACGTTTTTCTTCACGACGATGGTGACGTTCCAGGCCGTTCTCGGCGGGGCAGGGGTGCTTCTGTCGCATGGACGCGGCGCGGAAGATCATGGCCGCACGTCCCATGACGGGCGCAGTGTCATGAGTGCGACGCTCGTACTCGCCATTGCGGTTTTCGTTCCGTGCGCCCTGCTGCTGGCTTTTTCGAAAACTATTTTCACGGCCATCGGTGAACCGGCGGAAGTCATCACGCATGGCAGCCGTTTCATTGATATTCTGCTGCTGTCACTTCTGCCTGATCTGGCCGTTATCGGGGTGCTGCGTGTCGCGCTGCCGGCGCTGGGCGCCGAGACGCTGCTGCTCTGGATCATGCCGGCCATGGCGATCTGCAACGGGCTGACCAATGCGGCGCTGATCCACGGCTGGGCGGGGCTTCCCGCGATGGGGCTTTACGGTTCCGCAACGGCGACGACCCTGACCGGCTGGGTCGTCAGTTTTGCTCTGTTCGGCCTCTGTCTGACCCATCAGCGCGTGCGGGCGGTACTGAAACCCGCGCCCGTGCAGTGGGCCGTCATGAAGGATCTGCTGAAGCTGGGCGGTCCCATGATGATGGGAGCGGCGGCCGAAATCCTGATGTTCCAGATCACCAGTCTGCGCGCCGGTGAGCTCGGAACACACAGCCTCGCGGCCCATCAGGTGGCGGTCAATGTTAGTTCGCTGCTGTTTATGGTGTGTCTGGCGATCGGTCAGGCTACGAATGTGCGCGTGGCGTACTGGCGGGGAGCGGGCCGCATGGAGCAGGGTCGTCGTGCGGCTCTGACCGGAATCGGCATCGTCCTGATGTGGAGCTTGGCCACTTCCTCGCTACTGCTGCTCTGGCCGGAAAAGATCCTGCCGCTCTATTTCTCGAATCGTGCGCCGGACCCCGAAACCACGGCGCTGGTCGTGACACTTCTCAAAATTGCGGGGCTCTACCAGATCGCGGATGGCCTGCAATGCGTCTTCAGCGGCGCACTCCGGGGCTGCGGAGACGCCGTGACGCCGATGCTGATTGCCGTGGCAAGCTATGGTCTGGTCGGTCTGGTGTTCGGAGGATGGCTGGCCTTCCACCAGCATGTTGGTGTGGAAGGCCTCTGGATCGGCATGGCGCTGGCGCTGGCCACGACCTGTGTGGCCTTCGGGATCAGGCTGCTTCGCGTGATGCGCAAGCCCGTGCCTGCCACATCGTGAGCCCGTAGATCACCAGTCCCAGTGCCGAGAACAGCGCCCCGCCCCAGCCAACGGATCCCAGGCCGAGCCCTGAACTGACCAGCACCGCCCCCAGCCATGCTCCGAAGGCATTGGCGAGATTGAACGCCGAATGGTTGAGCGAGGCGGCGAGGGTCTGTGCATCCCCGGCGACTTCCATCAGGCGGGTCTGGAGGGCAGGGGAGAGCATGATGATCCCGGCCGGAACCAGAAAAGTGACCGGCAGCATGGCGTAGGGCGAGGGCAGCAGCAGCCAGAACCCCAACATGAAGACAATGCTTCCCGTCAGGGAGACGATCACCGTCCGGTCGATGCTGCGGTCAACCATGGCTCCGCCAAACGCATTGCCCGCCACCATGCCCAGTCCCCACACGACCTGATAGACGGCCACCAGCCAGCCCGGAAGCTGTGTGACCTCCGTCAGGCCGGTCGTCAGGAACGTGTAGATCCCGAAAAGCCCGCCAAACCCGACCGCGCTGGTCAGCAGCGTCAGCAGAACCTGCGGGCGTTTGAACGCACCGAGTTCGGTCAGTGCGGTTGCGCCCGGATGCGGCCTGTCACGCGGTGCGAAGAACCAGATCCCCACAAAGCATACGGCGCCCAGAGCCGCGATCGTGCCGTAGGCCACGCGCCATCCCACGTGATTGGCGGCATAGGTCGAGAGGGGCGACCCGATAACAGTCGAAATCATGATGCCCGACAGCACCCGTCCGACCGCCCGTCCGCGTCGGGCACGCTCGACCATCGAGGCGCCGATCAGAGCCGAAACGCCAAAGAAAGCCCCGTGAGGCAGGCCCGTGATGAAGCGCATGAGTTCGATGCCCGCGAAGCTGGGCATCAGGATGCTGCCTATATTGCCCGCAATGAACAGGCATAACAGGCAGAGCAGGAGCGTGCGGCGTGGCAGGCGCGCACCCAGGATCGCAATCAGCGGGGCACCGATGACGACGCCCATGGCATAGGCCGAAATAGCCCAGCTTGCCTGCGAAATGGTGATGTTCAGGGAGTGCGAGAATTCCGGCAGCAGACCCATCATGGCGAATTCGCCGGTGCCGATGGTGAATGTTGCCAGCATGAGGGACAGCATGGCCGGTCCGACACCGTGGGGTGGGCGCACCCGTTCGACGTCGAGAGGTTCGATGGAGTCCATAAGGGGAATTCCGGGAATGGAGGTCAGGACCGTCCTGCCAGTACCGGATCGTGAAACGCTGTCGCGGCTCCCCATCTCGGAGGAGCCGCGACGAACAGATCAGTTCTCGGTCGGCAGTCGGATGGTCTGACCCGGATAAATGTCATCCTTGGCTGTGACAAGCGGTTGATTTGCGTCAAGCAGCTCATCGCCGGTGATGTCCTGCGGCAGCTTGTCAGCCACTTCGTCCAGCGTTTTGCTCGTCTTGATTTCCAGAAACTCTGGCTCCGGCGTTCCGGCCGGAACGGCGATTTCGGCTTCAACCGCCGAGACGCCCGCGACATTGCCTGCCGCAAGGATCATCTGGTCGCGGTCCTTGGCGTTGTCCGCCTTGCCGCGCAGATAGATCGTGCGGTCGTCGATCACCAGATGGGACATGTGCATCTGGGCGAGGCCGAATCTTTTGAAGGCACGCTTGATGACGCTCTCCCCGGGCTTGGGGGGCAGAGGCGCATCAAGGGACTGCACCAGTCCTTCGAGGGAACCTTCGCCGATACGGCCGGCTTTGGGATTGAAGCGGTAGGTTTTCATGCGGAAACTCGAAAAAACGTGTTGCTCCCCTTCAGGAGTGCTCGGGAAAAAGCGAAGGGGAGTTCCGGACAGTTAGCGCAGCCGGAGTTGATGTGGTTGCGTACTTTCCGCGCCCCCACTGCAAGAAAATGACATGGCTTGCAAGCAGGTTTTGATTGACCCCGTCCGGGGACTCCTGTAGGCGCGACGGCACAGCCGGAAACGTGGACGTACCGGCCGGTCCAACAGCGCGGGAGTCTGCAATCCCGCCGGTCCGGCATCTGGGTGCGCGCCCGCCCTTTCCAATCCGGGAGAGGGCCTACCGGCACAACAAAACGGACCGCCATGCAGCATGGGGCGGTTCTGATGAGTACAGGGGTCAACCCATGTCAAAGCGTCTTGAGAGCAAGTACAAGATCAACCGTCGCCTCGGCGTCAACCTGTGGGGCCGTGCCAAGTCCCCGGTCAACCGTCGCGAATACGGCCCCGGCCAGCACGGTCAGCGCCGCAAGCAGAAGCCGTCCGACTTCTCCATCCAGCTGATGGCCAAGCAGAAGCTCAAGGGCTACTACGGCAACATCAGCGAGAAGCAGTTCCGCAAGTATTATGACGAAGCCGTTCGTCGCAAGGGCGATACGTCCGAGAACCTGATCGGTCTGCTCGAGCGTCGTCTGGACGCCGTTGTGTACCGTCTGAAGTTCGCGATCACGCCGTTCGCATCGCGTCAGTTCATCAGCCACGGCCATGTCACGGTCAACGGCAAGAAGGTGAACATCCCGTCCTACCTGGTGAAGGAAGGCGACGTCATCGAAGTCCGCTCCACCTCCAAGCAGCTCGCCATTGTGCTCGACGCTGTTCAGACGGGTGAGCGCGACACGCCGGAATACGTTGAAGTCGATCACCGCCAGATGAAGGGCACGTTCCTGCGTGTTCCCGTTCTTTCGGACGTGCCGTACCCGGTGCAGATGGAACCAAACCTGGTCGTCGAGTTCTACTCCCGCTGATCCTGAGCCGGGCTTTATTGCCCGGATCGGAATGCGACCGGAAAAAGCCGGATGGGTTCTCCCATCCGGCTTTTTTTGTGCCAGGGCCGCAGGCTGCCGTATCCTGTTGCACGGATAGTCTACTGGTCATTACTGTTGCATGACGTTTGCAAAGGATCCGGGGATGCGCGCTCTTACCGCTGCGGGATTATGCCTGATGCTTCCGGCACTGCTCAGTGCGCCTGCCCTTTCCCGAGGGATCAATACTTTTGTCCCGCCAGTGCACGTCCCGGTCGACCTTCCACGGAATTACACCGTGACGTCTGCGCAAACCTCTGAAGGTTCCGGGCATTATGTGGACGCCCCGCAGGCACGGGCCATGGCGCCGCCCCCACTCCGTCTCACGCGTGCAGGAAAAGCCTGGCAGTTCCTGCGCAGCGTTCTGCCCGGCGGGAAGGGAGATATCTCTAATTCTGGCAGTCTACATGACCCTGTTTCAGGGAGCGCCATCGGGAAATTCGGCGAGGCCTATGCAACATCCGGCCCGATGGGAAGCGGGATCGCACCCCATGGGAACACCGTGGACTAGGAAGAGGTGCCGCCAAACCGGCATTTCCCGGAAGAGTAGCCCTCCGGTCTCTTGACGGGGCAGGGGTCCTTCTGCACATTGCCGCCTCCCGATGGAATAGGCTTCGATCAGGGTTGTCCTCTGCTTCTGCTGCCCGGTGATCTGCCTGCCTGGGCACTCTGTCTGGGCACCATGAAGGTTCCAGTCCCGGGTCTTTCTTTTTACCGGAGGCATCATGTCAGAGGCATTGAGCGCAGAAATTAACCGCGAGATCGCACGTCGGCGCACCTTTGCCATCATCTCCCATCCGGATGCCGGTAAGACGACCCTGACCGAACGCATCCTGCGGGCGGGTGGTGCGATCCAGATGGCGGGCAATGTCCGGGCCAAGGGCGAACGTCGCCGTACCAAGTCCGACTGGATGGGCATTGAACGCGACCGTGGCATTTCCGTCGTGACCTCCGTCATGACCTTCGAATATGGCGACTGCGTCTTCAACCTGCTCGACACGCCGGGCCATGAAGACTTCTCCGAAGACACCTACCGTACCCTGACGGCCGTGGATTGTGCGGTCATGGTCATCGACGCTGCGAAGGGTATCGAAGAGCGGACACGCAAACTGTTCGAAATCTGCCGTCTGCGCGACATTCCCATCGTCACCTTCATCAACAAGATGGACCGTGAAGCGCAGGACTGTTTTGCGCTGCTCGACGAAATTGCCAACACGCTCGCGCTGGACACGTCCCCGGCGACATGGCCGATCGGACGCGCGGCCAAGTTCATCGGCACGTATGACCTGCGGACGCAGGAAGTGCACACAAAAGAACCCGTCGGCGAGGATGATCCCCGCATTGTCCAGATGCGCGAGGAAGTCGAACTGGCCGAAGCCGCATTGCCTGAGTTCGACCGGGAATCCTTCGACGCCGGCCATCTGTCCCCGGTCTTCTTCGGTTCTGCCATGAAGGAAATCGGCGTCACGGATCTGCTGGACGCGCTCGTGGCCTACGGTCCCGCACCCCGTGCGCAGCAGACCGAAACGCGCGAGGTCAAGGCCTCCGAAGATCAGGTTACGGCGCTGATCTTCAAGATTCAGGCCAACATGGACCCGAACCATCGAGACCGTATGGCCTTCGCCCGTGTGTGTTCCGG
This sequence comes from Gluconobacter albidus, assembly GCF_002723915.1. Classification (GTDB taxonomy): domain Bacteria; phylum Pseudomonadota; class Alphaproteobacteria; order Acetobacterales; family Acetobacteraceae; genus Gluconobacter; species Gluconobacter albidus. The sequence continues at coordinate 300,160 of NZ_BEWL01000001.1, read as the reverse complement.
TCGTCTGACCCGCGGGATGCGCCTCAGGCATGTCCGGACCGGCAAGCAGTTTGCCCTGCATACGCCGCAGTTCTTCTTCGCCCGTGACAGGCAACTGGCGGAAGAAGCCTTTGGCGGTGACGTCGTGGGTATTCCGAACCACGGCACATTGCGGATCGGCGATACGCTGAGCGAGAGCGAAGATCTGCGTTTTACGGGCGTGCCGCACTTCGCGCCCGAAATTCTGCGCCGTGTCCGTCTCGATGACGCGATGAAGGCCAAGAAGCTTCGTCAGGCTCTCGTGGAGTTGGCCGAGGAAGGCGTGGTTCAGCTCTTCCGCCCGCAGGACGGCCTTTCGCCGATCGTGGGTGTGGTCGGAACGCTTCAGCTTGACGTGCTCCAGTCCCGTCTTCTGGGCGAGTATGGTGTGACCATCGGTTTCGAGAGCACTCCCTACTCGCTGGCCCGCTGGGTGACCGGAGACCGCGCCAAGATCGAGATGTTCCAGGACATGAACCGCTCCGCCATGGCCGATGATCTGGATGGAGATCCGGTTTTCCTCGCAACATCCTCCTTCATGATGCGCCGGACTATCGAGATGAACCCCGATCTGGCGTTTCACGACATCAAGCAGATCGGCATGTCAGCCACCTGAGAGGAAAACCCCCGCTCTGTAAGGAGCGGGGGTTTTTCTTACAGTCCCATCAGGGACAGGATGTCGGCAAAAGATCGCAGCGGCGTCCCCTGCACAACCAGCGTCCGTCCGATCTGGAGCGCCTTCTGGCGTGCGAGCAGGCGCGCTGCATCCGTGTTGCACAATCCATAATCGGCGACCTGTGCAAAGCCAACTGTGCGCCGGATCATCTCGAGCCCGCAGAACCCTGCCGTATCGCGCAGGATGCCGTTCAGGAACGTCTCGATCAGGTCCTGACGGGCCGCAGGGCCGGAAAGCGCCCACAGATCGCCACCTTCCTTCGAGAGGCTGGAGCGCAGTTCTTTTGAGAAGCTCTGCCAGAAGGCCTGCATTTCGTCTCTGAGCATCGCAGCCTTGTGGGGGGCCGCGCAGAGATGCAGCGCCAGATTGCCCAGATAAAGCCCGCAATCGAATCCGACCGGCCCCATCGTCGCGAATTCGCCATCAATAACGCGCACATCCGAACCGTCCAGCATGATGGAACCGGTATGCAGGTCGCCGTGAAGGAGCGCCTGTCTTGCCGTCAGGAAGCGCTCCTGAAGTCGGCCGACAGCAAGATGCAGCGTCTGGTCGTTCTGAAGCGCTTTCACATCCTCACACAGACCGGCTTCCGGCGCCGGATTGCGGCCGCAGACGCGATACGGGTCCGTCAGAATCAGATCGACCGTAATGCGGGTGAGGGCGGTATTGCCGGAGAACTGCTCCAGCAGGCGCGCGCCCGTTTCGAATGGCTGGTTCACCCATCCCGTCGCCTGCACCGTTTTGGCGACATACGTCCCGATGACGGCAGAAAATCCCGGCACGGCCCGATCCGCGATCAATGCCGATCGCAGGACTTCATGGGCCGTCAGGCATTCCATGACGATCAGAAACAGATCGGCATCATAGGCGAACAATTCCGGCAGCAGCCCCGGAACCGCAGGCGCCACAGTCTGCATATAGCGCGATTCATACAGAGCCCGCTCCAGCGGCATGGGCCAATCCGGTGCCACGCGGACATGAGGCAGCGCCTGTTTGCAGCACAGTGCCCCCGTCGGACCCGTGACCAGAAATACCGTGTTGAGGTTGCCGTCGCTGACCTCCCGGATGGTCCAGTCCGCAGCCTCACCTCCAAGCCGCTCTGGTAGATCCGGCTGCTGTGCAAGCCATTCCCGCAGCCCCGCAGCGTCCAGAATATGATAGGTCATCGGTTTTGCTCCAGCATGGCGGAGAGAGTTGGGACGAGAGGCGTGGGTAGTGTCATCTCAGGCCGGATCAGCATCAATGTTTGATATTCCGCATTGCCCAGACGGCTGCAACGCTCTTTCAGCGTTTCGAAATCCAGCGAGGTGGTGATGTTCATCCCGACATCCACGATATGCGTCTGCGGATGTTCGCAGGCCAGAAGACACGCTCCGACCTGACATGCCACATCTGTCAGCCCCAGTTCTTCAAGACATTCCGCCGCCAATTGTGCGGCCAGATCAATCCGGGTTTCACCTTCGCGGCTTTCCACATTCCCCGCTGGCGCGCCCTGCCAGTATCCAGGCAGATAGATGGAGTTCTCCGACCGCTGCCCGATCACGATCCCGTCCGTTGTTCGCAGCAGTCCTACAACCGCCAGTGGACGCAGAACTTCGGGTCCATAAATATTAGGGTCCCGCATCTGGGCCAGAACCCGCCGGTATTCCGACCAGTGCCCGCTGATGATCTCTGCTCCGATCACGTCGGCACAGAAAACGCGCCCGTTATAGAGTGTGGGATGTTTTGCCAGCGCTGTGTTCCAGTGCGATGCCACACGGCTTTCGATCTCCGGAGACAGGTCCGGCATTCCCCGCTCAACCCGGACCATGACCTGAGGGGCTAAAGGGGTCACGGGCCATGCGGATCGGAAATCAGGCATCGGTCGCTCCGGACAGGACGGCGGAAAGGGCTCTTTCATGGACCGGAACCTCCGGGCCCGCAACGCCTCTCAGGGCATGTCCAGCCGGACCGAAACCGGGCAGTGATCCGAAAGTCCGGCGGGGATCGTATCGTTTCTGTAAGTCATGACCCGCAGGCTGTCCGGCACGAGCCAGTTGCGTGCGGCATTGCCCAGCAGGATATGGTCGATGAAATATTCGCCGCCCCAGCAGGGACTGGCCTTGCCCGCAGTCGTCAGTGTCACGGGCGTTTCAGTCTCGATCTGCTGCATCAGGGGGTCATGCAGCGTCAGGCGCCGGTTGAAATCTCCTAGAACGGCATAGGCCTCGCCCTCGTCCTGTCGTTCGAGCATCCAGTCCTGCATAACGCGAACCTGCTGGTACAGGGTAGGGCAAGAGTGCTGACGCTGGTTCAGCGGCTGGTCCCAGCATCCCGTCTTGAGATGCACGACAAGCAGGCGCAAACTAGCATGCGCGTCGCTGATGGTGACATCCAGCCCGCCGCGGAGTTGATGGGGCGCGCTGGGTGCCGCGACATTGAGGGCAGAGAGTTCTTCATTGACTGTTACACGCAGATCGCGCCGTACGGCGACCCCCACCCTCTGCACCACCGCATCAGGCGTCATGACGATCTGGTATGTTTTGGGGCTGAAAACGCGGGAAGCGACGATCGGACCGTCCACTTCCTCAAAGGCCACAACATCTGAATCCAGATGCCTGGCATAGGCCGCGAGCTTTGAAAAATTGCGATGCTCTCCACCTGGAACATCATCGGGCAGCGCCTCATCGCCCGAAGGGCGCAGGGTCAGCCAATCCATGTTCCAGGTCGAGAGTTTCAGAATATGTGCTGAAGCCGTTCCCATGCTGCCGATCCCGATGAGACCGGCCAGCATGGAAGCAGTGGCCTGTTTCAGGCCGCCTGTCCTTCGGTGGCGCACATTTCCTCAAGCACGTTCTCGACGGAGCGTGTCTTGCGGGTGCTCTCATCAATGATGAGGATCTCGCCCTTGGGAATATCGTAGAACCAGCCCTGAAGCTTCAGTTCGCCCTGCGCCAGTGCCCGTACGACGGCAGGGTGGGTGCGAAGATGCACAAGCTGGAGCATGACGTTGTATTCGGCCAGAGAACGGATATCTTCCGGACCGGCATCTTCGGCCTTGAGATTCCCAAGGGCCGCACGGGCCGCTTCGCCATGACGCATCCAGCTCTTGACCGTCGGAAGATTGTCCAGCTTTGGGGAATTCAGATCCATCAGGGCGCCCATGGCGCCACAGTTGGAATGCCCGCAGATAATGACGTTCTTCACCTTGAGCGCACCGACCGCATATTCGATCGCGGACGACACTCCGCCGAGCATCTCGCCATAAGCCGGCACGATATTGCCGACATTGCGTACGATGAACAGCTCACCCGGCTCTGTCTGGGTGATGAGACTTGGGCTGATCCGGCTGTCTGCGCAGGTGATGAACAGGGTTGATGGAGACTGGCTGGAGGCCAGGCTCTCGAACAGTTCCGCACTCTCGGGATAAACGTCGGTTTCGAATTTCCGGACGCCGCCCAGCAGTTTCGCCAGAGTATCACGACCACAGGCCATGGTGTTCTCCTTCATCTTGAACTACCGGGCAGTTAGAAGGCTTTATCAGGACAGGTAAAGCATGATTCCGGCCAACCCATGCTTTGTCACTGCCCTGACATACCATGATGCGATTGCTTATGCTGCTCCCAATGTCGTGCGCAGCATTGCAAAGACCACATCCGCATTGGCATCCGGACCGCCAGCCTGAGCCATATCCGGCCGTCCACCGCCGCCTTTTCCGCCCATCAGGGCAGATGCCTCGCGCACGAGTTTGACCGCATCCAGACGGTCCGTCAGGTCTTTTGTTACGGCAATCACAATACTGCCACGACCATCGGCATTGGACATCAGCGCCACCACGCCGGACCCAATCTGCTGGGAGATGCTTTCTGCCAGTCCTTTGAGCTCCTTGGGGCTGACATCTCCCAGATCGCGCGCCGAAAACGTGATGCCGTTGATGCTTTCCGTGGCGCTCGCTCCTTCGCCGGTCGCAAGCTTGCGCTGAAGATCGGAAACCTGCGACGTCAGGGATTTGCGCTCTTCCAGCAGTGCTGCCACGCGGGCGGCAGCGTCGGTCACGGGAACCTTGAGCAGATCCGCGATCTGCTTCAGCCGGTTCTCGGTTTCCAGTGCCAGCGCTTCCGCTGCCAGACCACAGACCGCCTCGATCCGGCGTACGCCAGCCGAGACACCGCTTTCCGACACGATGCGGAACGGTCCGATTTCGCCCACGCGGCCCACATGCGTGCCACCGCACAGTTCGATGGAATAGGCCGTACGATCATCGTCGCCCTTGCCCATCGACACCACGCGGACCTCGTCGCCGTATTTTTCGCCAAAGAGCGCCATGGCGCCTTCCGCAACGGCTTCTTCCTGCGTCATCAGGCGCGTCTCGACCGGAGCATTCTCGCGGATGCGGGCATTGACCTCCGCCTCGACTGCGGCAAGTTCCTCATCCGTCAGCGGACGTGGCTGGCTGATGTCGAAGCGCAGACGCTCCGGTGCATTCAGACTGCCCTTCTGTGTGACATGGGTTCCGACCTGGCGGCGCAGGGCTTCATGCAGCAGATGGGTCGCGGAATGGTGGCCACGAACCGCTGTGCGACGGGCATGATCAATTTCGGCATGAACCGCCATGCCCGGCTTCAGCGTACCTTCGACAACCTTGCCGTAGTGCACGATCAGATCGCCGTTACGCTTCTGCGTATCCGTAATCTCGACGCGCACACCCGGAGCCGTCAGCGTTCCATGATCGCCGACCTGACCGCCGCTTTCGCCATAGAATGGTGTCTGGTTCAACAGGATCGCAACCGTGTCGTCGCCGGCAGATGCCGAAGCCAGTTCATCGTTGCCGCGGAAAATGCCCTGCACTTCCGCATCGGCCTTTTCCGAAACATAGCCGAGGAACTCGCTGGGGCCGTGCTTGTCCCGCGCATCGAACCAGACCGTCTCGGCAGCCGTATCGCCCGAACCGACCCAGGCCGCGCGCGCGCGCTTGCGCTGTTCGGCCATGGCAGTTTCAAAGCCGCTTTCGTCAACCGTGCGTCCCTTTTCGCGCAGGGCGTCCTGCGTCAGATCGAGGGGGAAACCGAACGTGTCATACAGTTTGAACGCCACATCACCGGGAAGGGCTTCCGTCTCGCCCAGACGATCCAGTTCGTCGGACAGCAGCGTGAGACCGCGTTCCAGAAGGGCTGTGAAGCGTTCTTCTTCGCCTTTCATCGTCTGGGTAATGAGTGCCTGATGCTGAACCAGTTCGGGATAGGCCGCGCCCATCTGCTGGATCAACGCCGGGAGCAGACGATAAAAGACGGGTTCTTTCGCGCCCATCATATGCAGATGGCGCATGGCGCGGCGCATGATACGGCGCAGCACATAGCCACGCCCTTCCTTGGATGGCAGGACGCCGTCGGCGATCAGGAAAGCGGTAGAGCGCAGATGGTCGGCGACAACGCGATGGCTGGACTTGAAAGCACCATCCGCGTCCTGATGCATGACATCGGCCGAGGCTTCGATGAGCGCTCGCATTGTATCGGTATCATAATTGTCGCGCTTGCCCTGCATGATCGCGGCAAAGCGCTCCAGTCCCATACCGGTATCAATGGAAGGCCGGGGGAGAGAATCACGAGAACCGTCCGGCTGATCGAGGAACTGCATGAACACGAGGTTCCAGATCTCGACAAAGCGGTCGCCATCTTCATCCGGGCTTCCCGGAGGACCGCCGAACACGCTGTCGCCATGATCGTAGAAAATCTCTGAACACGGACCGCACGGTCCCGTATCGCCCATCCGCCAGAAATTGTCGGACGTGCCGATGCGGATGATCCTGTCATCGGACAGGCCAGCAATTTTCTTCCACAGTTCTGCTGCGTCTTCGTCTTCCGCATAAACGGTGGCGAGCAGCTTGTCCTTGGGAAGGCCAAAATCGCGGGTCAGCAGCGTCCAGGCGAATTCAATGGCTTCGGGCTTGAAGTAATCCCCGAAGCTGAAATTTCCCATCATCTCAAAGAACGTATGATGGCGCGCCGTGTATCCGACATTGTCGAGATCGTTGTGCTTGCCGCCTGCGCGCACGACTTTCTGCGCCGTGGTTGCGCGGGAATAGGGGCGGGTTTCCTGACCGGTGAAGACGTTCTTGAACGGCACCATGCCAGCGTTGGTGAATAGCAGGGTCGGGTCGTTCTGCGGCACGAGGGACGCCGAAGGAACGATGCGGTGGCCCTGCGCACCGAAGTATTCGAGAAAGGCCGATCTGATATCGTTGGTGCTGGTCATGATAAGGGAGCGTCAGTTCCGGGAAGACAGGGAAATATGCTGTCTGTCCTAGACTATTGTGGCCGCCTTGGAAATGCAGCCGTCAGTCAATGCGGTCATGCGATCTGAGGCTGTGATCCTGAAGGCCCGACAGGTCCGGTTCGGGTTCCGGTGCTGTCAGTCCGGCGGCGGGGATTTCTACAGCCATCTGCACGAGTTCCAGCGGAGTTTCCGGCGTCTGAGCACGAAAGACGAGGCGTCTCGAAAGATTGAAATTGGCCACCATGCCGCACAGCGCTCCCGCCGCCAGCGCCAAGGCAGGAAAATGCACGGTCAGCGGAACCGTAGCGTATAGAAGGAAAACCATTCCGCGGTTGAGGAGAAAGCCGAACGAATTGGCCAGCAGGAATCGGAGCCATTGCAGGATCATGTGCTGGTTGTCGGCGGCTGAGAGCCGGAAAGTCCAGAAGCGGTTGAGGCACCAGTTTCCGGTGGCCGCGACGAAATAGGCAATCAGGGTCGCTGCGATCAATCCTGTCGGCTGGCGCAGCAGGGAGACGGTTCCCCAGTCCACAAGAAATCCGATTGCACCCACGGTTCCAAAGCGCAGGAACTGGTCAATGACTTCCGGGCGGCTGCGCGGATAAAAGATACGGCTGCGTCGCAAGGAGTATGTCTCCGGTGGGGCGGGTTGGGATGGCTCTAGCGTGCTGGGAAAGAGGCATGCAAGGGCGTTCTGTTTTCAGTCCACATGAGCGCATAAAAAAGGCGCCCCGAAGGACGCCTTTTTTCCGAAACCGAAGTCGAAGACCCTGGCGTCAGATCATGTCTGAATTACTTCAGGATGATCTCGACGCGACGGTTCTGCGGCTCGCGGGTGTTCGGGCCGGTCGGAACCAGCGGGTTGGACTCGCCGTAGCCGTGGATGTCGATGGCAGCAGCCGGAACACCGTCACGGATCAGTTCAGCCTTCACGCTGGAAGCGCGACGGTTGGACAGGGCGAGGTTGTACTTCTCGCCGCGCGGGCCCGGATGGGCAGCGGAGTTATCCGTGTAGCCGTTGACTTCGATGCGCGTCGTCTGGACGTGCGTGGAAGCCTGAGCTGCCTGGGCAACGATCTCACGGGCGCGGCCCGTCAGGTCAGACTTGTCCCAGTCGAAGAACACGAGATACGTGCGGGCCGGGGTCGGAGCCGGCGGAACGATGACCGGAGCCGGCGGCGGCGGCGGGGGAGCCGTGTCGAAGGCATAACGCAGGCCCAGGATGAACTGGTGCGAGAAGCGCTGGTCGAAGTTCACGTTGCCCTTGTGGACGCCAGAACCGTTATACGCCGTGGAGCGATAGGGGCCGTCCGAGAACGTCTGACCGATGAAACGGTATTCGGTGGTGACAGCAAGGCCCGGAACATTCGGGATGTCATAGGCTGCACCGACGATGCCCTGGTACGCGAAGCTGCCCTGCGTTCCGCCCATGCGGTTCACATTGCCGTTGTCGTACTGGGTCGTGGTCGGGTTGTAGTGCTGCCACAGGTAGCCAGCGCCAACACCAACGAACGGCGTGACAGGAACGTTCAGGCCAAAGTTGGCGAGATCAATGTCATACAGGACATTGACGAGACCGCCATAGGCCTGATCGGAACCACGGGTGGAACCCGTTGCTGCAGTGTGGGCGCGGTGGTTGATCTGAGAGTAGTTGTACAGACCCTCAACTTCAACGCGCAGACCATTGCCGAAGCCCCAGCCGAATGCACCGAAACCGGTGAAGCCGTCATGGTGACGGTACTGGGAGCTGGAACCGGCATTGCTGCCTGTGCCATCGGCCTGTGTCGTCGGCGAGAAGTGACCGTGCTGGTTCTGGACCAGATTGTACCCACCACCCAGGTCGACATAGGGGCCGGTGATCGTGCTGGCCATGGCAAGCGACGGTGCGGCGACCATCGACGTCATGGCAAGGAGTGCCGTGCGGAGACGCATGTTTTCGTCCTCTTAGTGACTAACGTTCGAGCCGTTGGAAAATGCTTTCACCAACGGACCCAGCGCGATGCATAAGCGCATATAGAACTCAGAGTTCCCGGCGACAAAGCCACTCAGGGGGTTCCAGCTCTACTCGGGGAAGGGGAGTGACATAAAAGCCACAATCCATTTCGCCCGCTTCACGATCTACGCCTCGCGTCTATGCTGCCTTAGCTCAAGGTTCCAGCCGACGCCAGAGCCTCCCGCAGAAAGCAGCTATGCAAAAGCGGTGGCAAAACAGCTATTTAGCCGAGGTATGACGAAATTTTAACATTCATCACGGACGGCAACCCTCGCTTACGAGCAGATTACGCACTGTTTCTGCGGGAATTTCGCGTGTGGAGAAGGCTTTCCCGATCCCGCGCAACAGGACGAACGCAACCTTTCCGTCCTGCATTTTCTTATCCCGAGTCATGTGGTGCAGAAGTATTTCTGCCGAGAACGAGTCCCTGAACCAGTCAAAGCTCACCGGCATACCCAAACTGCGCAGATGCCGGTCCAGTCGATGCAGGTCTTCGACGGGGGCATAACCCAGCTCCACGGAAAGCGCCATCGCCAGATGAATGCCGATTGAAACCGCTTCGCCATGCAAAAGACGTCCGTCATATTCCAGTTCCGCTTCCAGAGCGTGACCGAAAGTATGCCCCAGATTGAGTAGGGCGCGTCCTCCGACAGAAGCCTGTTCCTTTTCGTCGGCAGCCACGACGGCCGCTTTGAAAGCACAGGCGCGGCGCACGGCTTCCGCAAGAGCCGCGGGATCGCCTTCCAGAACATTCTGTCCGTAGTTTTCGCACCAGGCGAACAGGTCCGGATCTGCGATCAGGCCGGATTTGACGATCTCGGCATATCCGGCAATGCGCTGACGTCTTGGGAGGGTGGCCAGGGCGGACGTATCTGCCAGAACCGCGACAGGCTGATGGAACGCCCCGATCAAGTTCTTGCCTGCCGCTGCGTTGATCCCGGTTTTGCCTCCGACGCTGCTGTCCACCTGTGAGAGCAGCGTTGTGGGGATCTGCACGAAAGGCAGTCCGCGCAGGGCCGTAGCTGCAACGAAACCGGCAAGATCTCCGACCACGCCACCTCCCAGCGCCACAATGGTCGTCTTGCGCTCGATGCCCGTGGATAGAAGCCGGTTCATCACATCGGCGTAGCAGGCGAGGGATTTGCTCTCCTCGCCGCCGGAAACCGAAATCACGTCCGCACGGATGCCCGTTTCTTCGAAAGACGCCAGCAGACGCGGCAGATGCAGGCCGGCCACGATGTCGTCAGTAATGACGACCACGCGTTTCTGGGGGAGATGCGGGGCGAGCAGCGCGCCGGCACGGGAAATGAGATCAGGCCCGATCAGCACGTCATAGCTGTGATGGCTGAGCGAAACATGCACCGTCTCCGGCCTGCGATATTCCTCCAGAACTTCCCGTACCCGATGCACGCCCTGTTCCACGGTTTCGTCTCCACAATCGATAATGATGTCTGCTTCGGCGTAAACCGGATAGCGCAGCCCGACGAGCCGCTCCAGAACTTCGTCGGGACGTCCCTGGGCCAGGAGCGGTCGCCCCGGGCGGCCTGCAACCCGCTTGACCAGCACATGCACGGGCGCGCGCAGCCAGATCGAGACCGCATGACGGCGCACCAGCCGACGGGTTTGGGCGTCCATCCAGGCACCGCCTCCCGTTGCAAGGATGCACGGTGGCCCATCAAGAAGGCGCTGGATGACGCGCCGTTCCCCGTCCCGGAACGCGGCTTCGCCATGTCGGGCAAAGATTTCGGGAATCGAGCTTCCGGCAGCGCGTTCGATCTCGACGTCGGCATCGACGAAGGGCAGGCCGCAGATCTGGGCGAGACGCCGTCCGATAGTGGTTTTGCCAGCCCCCATCATCCCGACGAGGACAACCGTGCGCGACGGTATGCCATCGGATGAGAAAAAGGGTTCCGACTTGGCTGAAAGGGAGAAAGGCAGGCGTGACATGCCCTGCTACCTATCATAGGAGAAGGGGCACGTCCTGCCCTCACTTCGAGACCTTTTCCATGGCCAATATTGATCGTTCCATTTTCCGCCTGCCGTTCATTGGCGGAGCTATTGCCGTCCTTCTCGTTCTGGGGGCTGGCGGAGCGTTTCTGCGTCTGGGCATGACTGCCACTCCGCCGGAGCAGACCATGGTGCACAAGGATCTGTCGGGTGCGGCTTTCGCAAGCTCCACCGCGCCGCAGGCAGAACTTCCGGCCATGCCGCCCGTGCCTGCAGCCCAGACCGCGGTTCAGACGACGGCCCAGAGCCCGGCTGCTTCTGTTGTTGCATCTGGAACGACTCCGGCAGCCCCGGCTGCTGCTACTGCCGCCGCGCCCCTGACCCCTTCGACTCCACTGCCAACAATGCCTGCTCCCAAGGCTGCTCCAGCGCAGTCCATGCCTGCCGCTCCGGTCGCACCGGTTTCCGCTCCCCGACACTGAGCATCCTGTCGTGTCGCGCTCCGGTGACGGCAGGCATGTCGAGGCCTTCCTTGAAATGCTGGCTGCCGAGCGCGGCGCGGCGCTGAAAACCCGACAGGCTTACGCCTCCGATCTCTCCGATTTCGCGGCGCACTGCGCGCCCGTGTCCCTCTGCGACGCGCAGGGGAGGGAGGTTCAGTCCTATCTGGCCGAACTGTCCCGCGCCGGTCTGGCGGCACGAACCGCAGCGCGACGGCTGTCCTGTCTGCGTCAGTTCTATCGTTTCCTGATGCTCGAGTCGGTGCGGGAAGACGATCCGACCGAACGGCAGCAGGCTCCTAAAATTGGGTCTTCCTTGCCCAGACCGCTCGACGAGGCTGAAATCCGCCTCCTGCTCGAAACCGGCACGCAAGGACATGAAAACGAACGCCGGGACGTCGTCTCCCGGGCTGCGCTGGAACTGCTTTATACGACGGGGCTGCGCATTTCCGAGCTTCTCGCTTTGCCAGCGACCTGCGTCCATGTGCGCGGCCCCATGCTGCTGGTGCGGGGCAAGGGCGGACGGGAGCGTCTGGTGCCTCTGTCCCGGAGCGCGCGGGAGGCGGCCGACCAGCTTGTGCATTTTGACAGGGATCTGGGAAGTCCGTGGCTTTTCCCGGGACGCAATCCGCAAAAACCTCTGACGCGGCAGGGATTCGACAAGATCCTGCTCGCCTGCTCCCTCAAGGCCGGTGTCGACCCCGACCGCGTCAGCCCGCATGTTCTGAGGCATTCTTTTGCCAGTCATCTTCTGGCGCATGGGGCGGACCTGAGGGCGCTTCAGATGCTGCTCGGGCACGCGGATATCGCGACGACCCAGATTTATACGCAGGTCATGTCCGAACGTCTGCGACAGGCTGTGAGCGCGCATCATCCGCTCGCCCGCAAAGGGGCATCTGCGCTCGCGGAAGACTGACAGAAGCATTCCGCCTGTCTCAGGGACTGTTTCCCGGCGCGCAGGCGTGCTATCGGGCGGCCATGCGCCAATTCCTAGATTTCGAGAAGTCGGTCGCCGAACTCGAGACCAAAATCGACGAACTCCGCCAGATGGGCAGCCAGGGCAAGGCCTCAGGCACCAGCGGCATCAATATCGATGACGAGATTGCCCGTCTGTCCGAAAAGGCCGACAAGCAGCTCCGCTCAACGTACTCCAAGCTGACGCCGTTGCAGAAAGTGCAGGTGGCCCGTCACGCCCAGCGCCCCAAGGCACTGGACTACGTGCGTCTGCTGACGACAGACTACACCCCCCTGTCCGGCGACCGCGCCTTCGGTGACGATGACGCCATGATCGGTGGTCTGGCCCGTTTCCGCGGAGAGCCGGTCGTCGTTGTCGGTACCGAGCGTGGTCACGACACCGAGACGCGCCTGAAGCACAATTTCGGCATGGCCCGTCCCGAAGGTTACCGCAAAGCACAGCGCCTGATCGAAATGGCCGGACGCTTCGGCCTGCCGGTTCTGAGCTTCATCGACACTGCGGGTGCCTGGCCGGGAATCGACGCCGAAGCGCGCGGACAGGCCCAAGCCATCGCGAAGTCGATCGACGTGTGTCTCAAGGCGCCCGTACCGCTGATCGCGACCGTGATCGGCGAGGGTGGTTCGGGCGGCGCCATCGCCATCGGTGCGGGTGACCGCATCCTGATGCTCGAACATTCGATTTATTCCGTGATCTCGCCGGAAGCCGCAGCTTCCATTCTGTGGCGGGATCCGAAGCTGGCCCCTGCCGCCGCAGAAGCTCTCAAGCTCACCGCGCAGGATCTTCAGTCCCTCGGCCTGATCGACCGGATTGTCCCCGAGCCCATCGGTGGCGCCCAGCGCGCGCCGGAAGAAGCTGTAACGGCTATCGGGAATGCGATTTCCGAAGAACTCGAGTCCCTCAAGGGACTGACAGGACCGGCGCTGATCCAGAAGCGTCGGGACAAGTTCCTGTCCATGACCCGCACACCTCTTCACTGAGGTCTTCATGAAAGCCGCTGCTTCGTGCAGCGGCTTTTGTTTTTTCAGGCCGTCTGTTTGTGTGGAGGCTCACCCAACAGGGGTTCACGTCCATGCGCCATGATGAGATCATGGACCGCCTGTGCGGCCTGACCGACGATCGCGTTGTCATAACCCTTGGCCACGAGGGCTACGCCACTCGCCCCATCCGGCAGGTGATAGGGATAGGAGCCGAGATCAATCGTCGGAAAGTTCTCCTGCAACGTTGCCAGATCGGACGCGAAATCGCCTTCCTTCAGTCCCGCGGCATGCCAGCTTGCGGAAACGAGGGGCGCGCCCTTCTCCATCTGTGGAACCAGCCATGCGACCATGGAGGCAAAAATCGACGGCACTCCGGCCATCACATGCACATTGCCGATGCTGAAACCGGGCGCTACGGAAACCGTGTTGAGGATTGGCGTTGACCCTTCCGGTAGATAGGCCATGCGCTGACGGGCGACATTGAAGCGATCCGCCCCAAGCGCTGCCTCCAGTAACCGGAAGCTTTCCTCATGTCGGACCAGTGGTGCCCCCATGGCCGTGGCGACGCATTCGGCCGTGATGTCGTCATGCGTCGGCCCGATCCCGCCTGACGTGAAGACGACATCGAATGCCGCGCTACACTCCCGGACGGTCCGGACGATCCAGTCTTTGATATCGGGAATGACACGGACTTCCATGAGCCGGATCCCCTGCGCGTTGAGCGCCTGAGCCAGAACGCGCGTATTGGCGTCCTGTGTGCGTCCCGAGAGAATCTCGTTGCCAATAACGAGAAAACAGGCAGTTTTTTGAAGCATCTGTCCGCTCCTGATAGTCTTCGCCACAGAACGTAACGGGTCGTCCCGCGTTGTCGAGAACAAACCCGTCCCGCATTTTGGTTTTCATCAGGAGAAACCATGACCACCAGCCCGCTCCATCAGCCCGAATGCCTCCTGGATCTGCGTGCAACACTCGGGGAAGGCCCGGTCTGGATTCCAGGCGAAAAATCCCTTTATTTCGTCGATATCCCCGAAGCGAGGATTCACCGTTTCACGCCCGAGACAGGGGCTCATGAAAGCTGGAGTGCGCCAGACCGTGTGGCCTTTCTCCTGCCGGTCGAAGATGGGACGTTTCTGGCGGGCATGCCTGACGGTCTGCGCCGTTTCGACCCGCGAACAGGTGCTTTCTCCGATCATAAATTTGTTGAGCCTGAAAAACCCGGCAACCGCCTGAATGACGGCTGTGTCGATCCGCAGGGGCGTCTGTGGTTCGGGACCATGGATGACAGCGAGGAGCAGCCTTCCGGCTCGATTTATCGCGTTATGCATGAAGGGAACGGCCTGAACATAACCCATCATGATGAAGGTTATACCGTTTCCAACGGGCCTGCCGTGTCCCCATGCGGGAAGACGCTTTACGTCTGTGACAGCCCGGAACAGACGATTTACGCCTTTGATATCCAGTCCGATGGCGAACTCGCGAACGAGCGGGTTTTTGCGCGGCTGGAACAGGGATATCCCGACGGAATCGTGACCGATAACGAGGGCACGGTCTGGTCCGGCGTATGGGGTGGCTCGCGCATTATGCGTTTCAAGCGGGATGGCACGGAGCTTTCGTCTATTCCCATGCCGGTTACAAACGTGACCAAGGTCGCGTTCGGTGGCGACGACCTGAAGACCGTTTTCGTGACAACGGCACGCAAAGGACTGGATGCCGAAACGCTTGCGAAGGAGCCGCAGGCCGGTTCGCTGTTCGAGTTTCGCACGGATGTCGCAGGTGTGGACCAGCAGGTTTTCCGTCTTAACGGCTGACCTAGCCCAGAAGCTCCTGCAAAAGCGGGATCAGCGGAAGGTCCGGGTCCGGCATGGGATAACGGCCCAGATCGGTGGCGGCCACCCATTCCAGCGTCTGACCTTCACGCGGGGTGGGAACACCCCGCCAGCGCCGCACCACATAAAGCGGCATCAGCAGATGAAACGGTCCGGCATTTTCGCTGACGAACGTGAACGGCGCCAGACAGGAACCGGTCAGATCCAGTCCGAGTTCCTCGCGCATTTCCCGGATCAGCGCCTGCTCTGGCGTCTCATCACGCTCGACCTTGCCGCCGGGGAATTCCCAAAGTCCTGCCAGACGTTTGCCTTCCGGTCTTTTGGCGAGAAGAATCCGTCCCTGCGCGTCCAGAAGTGCTGCGGCCACGACCAGCAGCGTACGCGGCTTAGGTGGTTCCATAGCGACAGGAACCGCTTCGGCCGGCGGCACAGGAGCTTCAGTTGGTGGCTGCGCTTCCAAAAGAAATGTCGTCCGGGGCAGTTCGAGCAGATCAATCGGACAATCCTGCCCGCGTGACACGAAGCGTCGGCTGGATGTGCCCGTTTTTGCAAAACCAAGTTTGGTCAGAACCGCCAGAGAGGCTGCATTGTCCTGCGCCGCATCTGCTGTGATTTTCTCCAGCCGAAGGACCGTCAGCCCCCATTCGATCACGCGCCGGGCCGCCTGGGTGGTGAGGCCCTGTCCCCATGCGCTCGGAGCCAGCCAGTAGCCCAGCGATCCGGAACGCCGGTCGTCAGACAGCACGAGACCGATTGCGCCCAGAAGCGATCCATCACGGGTGATGGCGAAATGATGCGCGCTGCCCTGCGCGCTGTCATGACGGGTGGAGTCGATCCACTGTTCCGCCAGATCGCGCGGATACGGAAAGGGGAGGCGACTGAGCATCCGCACGACGCTCCAGTCATTGATCAGACGATGGACGGCCGGGGCGTCTTCCGGCTGCAGGGCGCGCAGAACGAGGCCCCCTGCCTTGAGTTCAGGTGTCATGTCAGGATTGTGAAACCTGCTGGTCTGTAGGTTTGTCGGCTTGAACGCCGCATCGGGCCAGAAGCCGGCGCAGCATGTTGATGACCGGGAAGACTTCCTGATTGCGGTCGCCGCCCTGTTCGTTCCACGCAGCCTGTTCCAGCTCCACGATGTCCCGGTCTTCCTTGAAGATCCGCTCCGTGAAAGCAACTAGGAAGGGCCAGGCGATGTCCAGAACCAGCTTGGCCTTCGGGCGACGGATCGAGAGCAGTCCGAAGACACGGCAGGTCTTCTGTTCCACATCCTGCGGGACATAGACGATCCACAGATCCATGACCGGCGGTTCGTCGCCCGTGGCGATGCGGAGTGTCTGGTACGGATATTCCGTCCGGATCGTCATGACGTCTTTATGGGCGTATTTCTCGCTCGCGTCGCGGCGCTCGCCGAAAATGAACGTCTCGCCCCAGGGCTGCTTGCCGCCGGTACGCGCGAAGCTGTAGCGCGCCTCGACCAGTGTGGGTTCGTCCCGCCCGCCCAGAAAGCGGGGTTTCATCTGGCCCATCTGCTTCATGTGCATGAACTGATGGTTCATATCCATCAGGTTTTCATGCATGAAACTGTAATGGCACGCGACCGTCTCGCCGAAACGGCGCGTCTTGTATTCGGGATTGCCAACCGATCCCATCTGTGGAAACGGCGTGCTTTCGGCTTTCGCGGGATCGCCCGGGAAGATGAAGATCAGGCCGCCTTCTTCGCGGCACGGATAGGTTCGCACGCCGTTCGGCAGTTTGCCCTTGCCCAGATACGGCACGTCGATGCATCGCCCGGAGCGTCCATAGGCCCAGCCATGATAGCAGCACTGCACCGCTTCACCGCTGACCTTGCCGAGGCTGAGCGGCACCTGACGATGTGCGCACCGGTCTTCCAGCGCAAACACGCTCCCATCCATCGGGCGCACGAGTGCGATCGGCTGCCCGGCATAGCGCGTGCCAATGGTCTTGCCGCGCCTGAGTTCGCGGGACCAGGCGACCGGATACCAGTAATCGGGGTTGGCCAGAACGCGCCGAAGATCTCCTGTCTTGCGGACCACATCCTCGACTGGAGAATATTCGCCGATATTCGGGTCGATCACCCGATCTGTGCCCGAAGGAGAGTTTTCGGCAGCAGAAGAGACAGAAAGCGTCTGCGACATGAGTATCCTGATCCGTAATGAAACCGCGACATCGTCTTGCTGAGAGTGAACCTAACAGGCAAAGCCCCCCTACAGGAAGCGATCATTCATGCCCGCAGAGCGCGTCTTTCCCGCAACATGCGGCACAAAAACCACCGTTTTCGTGTCATTGAAACATCATCTAGCAATGCTGGCGCTTTCCGCAGTGTGCAGGCACGTTTAGGACACCGCTTCCCAAAGTTTACAAAACCCAGATTCCGGAGTTTCGTCCACGGTGCGAACCAGATCCCTGCTGCTTTCCTCCATCGCACTGTTTGCAGTCCGCCAGTCAGCTCTGGCGGCAGGGCATCAGCCCCTTCCTGCAGCGGATGATGCTTCGCCGGTTTCGGTGTCCGCGCATCCGGCAAAGCATCATGCCCCGAAAGCTGTTTCTGGCGCATCTGCACGGAATGGCGCGGAGCACGCCGCACCGGTTCGTCGCAAGGCCGGAGCTCTGGAATCCCGCGCGACCGAAAGTGTCGCCGTCACGGGGCGGCAACTGACGGGCCGTGACGCCGAGCAGGCTGTCTCGAAAGCCATCATGCGCCAGTACGTCCCCGGAACCAGTGCCTACAAGATGCTGGACCGCACGCCGGGCGTGAGCTTCACTTCCACCGACCCGTTTGGTATCGACAGCTTCGGCGCCAATCTCTACGTGCGCGGGTTCTTCATGAATCAGATGGGGGTGACGGTGGATGGCGTTCCCCTGAACGACCAGACCTACCAGTCCGTCAGCGGCATGAGCCTGGCCTCTGCCATCATTCCCGATGACATCCAGTCCATGCGCATGTCGCAGGGCGCAGGCTCCGTTGAGCTGCCCTCCATGAACACGCTGGGCGGGACGATCCAGATCGGCTCTTCGGATCCCGACGATAAACGCGGTGGCAAGGTGAGCCAGTCCTTTGGCAGCTATGGCTCCTACCGCACCTATGTCCGTCTGGATTCCGGCAAGCTGAACCAGACCGGCACGAAGCTCTATACCTCCTATGCCCGGACCGACGAGGGCATGTGGATGGGCAGTGGCGACCAGTTCATGCAGCAGGTCGATGCTAAGCTCGTACAGCCGATCAATGAACGCAGTCGCATGTCGGCCTTCTTCAACTGGTCCAGCCTTGCGCAGTGGAACTATCCCGATACGTCCATCGGCATCCTGAAGAACCTTGGCTGGCGTACACCCCATCTTTATCCGAACTATGGTCTGGCTTACGGCATCGCCAATGGGACGCGCCCCTATCCGGCGGGTTACAACAGTGTTCCGGGTATCGATGGCTCCAATATCGCCATGTATGACGGCGGTCAGGCCGAAACCAATTACATGGGCGGGCTGCATTTCGATCTTGCCCTTACCGACCACCTGACCTGGAACACCACGCTCTACGGCCACAGCCAGACCGGCTATTATAGCTATACCGACAGCGACCCCGACGATCAGGTCGAGGACGGCGCACCCCTGTCCGAGGAAGTCTGGCAGAACCGTCAGGAACGCTACGGTTTTGATACCAGCCTGCGCTACAAATGGGGCCGCCATACGATCGAAGGCGGTGTCTGGTACGAGAACAACAACCAGCAGGCAGGTCTTTTCAATTACCGCCAGCCGCTTCTGGGGCAGGGTGCACCGCTCAAGGCCGTCGGGCCTTATGACGTTTATGGCCCGGCCTACCTGGAAGGTTACAACTTCCAGTGGAACACCAATGTCATGCAGTTCCATCTTCAGGACAGCATCCAGCTTGCTGAAGGCCTGACCCTGCATGTCGGTTTCAAGTCCATGACCGCTACCACATCCGGCGGTGCGCAGTATAACAATGCTGACTGGACGGGTGCTGACGCCCTGCCGAACGGATCGCTGACGGCGTCTCAGGCCTTCCTGCCACATGTCAATCTGGACTGGCACATCAACCGCCACCACGAGATCTATGTTGACGTGGCCGAGAACATGCGCGCCTACGAGGTCTCGGCCTATGGTGTCGCAAACTCGGTCTATTCCGTGCAGGATCAGGCGACGTTCCAGGCGCAGAAGAAGTCTCTAGAGCCGTCAAAGGCCTGGGTCTATCTCGGTGGTTATCGCTATTCGTCGAAGCTCCTTCAGGTGAACGCGACGGTCTACCACGCCAGCCTGATCCACCCGATCCTGGCCGCGGCCGTTGGCTCTCTGACCAACCCGGTCTCGCAGGTCATTGATTTCGGCCATATCTCCATGACGGGTGCGAATGGCGACATCACCATTACCCCCATCGACGGCCTGAGCATCAGCAATAACCTGAGCTACAACAAAGGTACCTACGATCGGAACGTCGATACGGTCGGCGGCTATTACGCGCTCGCGGGCAAGAATATCGTGAACTATCCCGCCTGGATGTACAAAACATCGGTTGCCTATAGCTGGAAGGGTATGACAGCGCATTTCGATGCCAACTACTACAGCCGCCGCTATTACAGCTTCATGAACGACACGTCGATCGGCGGCTACTGGCTGGCTAATGCCGGTGCGCAGTATCGTTTCGGCAAGCTCAGCGTTCTCAAGGATGTCACGGCGAGCTTCAATGTCTACAACCTGTTCAACACCAAATACATCTCCATGATGGGTGAGAACGATAACCCCGCTGTGGGCGATTACCAGTCCATGGAGCGCGGTGCTGTCCGCGAATTCTTTGGCACCGTCAGCGCGTCATTCTGAACGACGGGCAAGGCAGGCGGAGCTTCGGTCCGCCTGCTTTCAGCATCAGGAAAAAGCTGAGAGAACTGCCGGGTCAGGGTCGTCTGCATTTTGTCCCGTCAGACGTGAGCGGGCTGCACTCGCAACACGCCTGCTCCGTCTTGCCGTGCGTCGGAACAGCTGCCGCAGAATGAGGATATTTTTTCCGACTTCCGTCGTCAGCATCACAAACGCAAGGCTGGATGCCGCTTCGATAAAAGACGTGACTTCAAAGCTGGTGGCAAAGGTCAGAAAATCCGGAGCCATCTGCAGGCTTGTGGCAAAACCATCATGGCCCAGTAACCACGTGGCGCAACCCACAAGCAGAATAGTCCCCAGCGCAAGAATTCCCACCACATGGGGAAATTCTTTTATCCATCTGCAGGGACGCGTCACAAGCCGATCACGACAGATCCTGCCGACCGGCGTATCGGGTGCGGCGTAGGCCAGAAAAATCGCAGCAAACAGGCATAGAAGTATCAGGGGTGCCATGAACGTAACCTCAGTTCTCGCCATTCGAAGAATTATAGTCCTTTTTGGATGGGCGGTTCGCAAGTGTTTTCAGATCGGCGACGCCAAGTGTGGCACGAAGGCTGTCAGGTATCAGTGCAGCGTTAAATGGTGCGCGTGTGGGAGTTTCTTCCTTCCCGGTTCCGGCTACGCTCCGGATGACAGTCTGCGTGCCGAAAATCTGTGGGTGCCTGTTCTGCTGAAGATAGCGATCCAGTGTCGCTGCTGCGATCCAGCGGGCCTGTGTGTACCCCTTTGCCAGTGCGGCCATGGCCAGGACGTGCGCAAGCAGGTAATCGTCCGGTTTCTGGCCATGCTGCTGAATGAAGGCTGCTTCGTAGTAGTCCAGCCCCGTCGTGACGACATTCTGCTCCAGCATCCTGTGTAGTTCGGCCCGCCGCTTCATGTCATTGGGGATCAGGGTGTCCCAGTTGATCGGCTCCTGTTCACGCTCTGCCTGATCGGCGTCGAACATGGCCTTGAGGCGTGGATTGTCTCCGGCCTGAGCCGTATTCATGGCAGAGGCCAGAAGGGCAAGGAGTCCGAGGGCGTGGAATATCTTCATGGTTTTTTTCCGTCCTCACGACTGCGGAATACCCAGTTCCGCAGCCAGATCGCTGATGAACTGCGAGGCCACGCGGCCGGACCGACTGCCCCGCGCCATGGCCCACTGAAGCGCCTTGCGTCGCAGGTTCTCACGCGGAACCGGCAGGTTGTAATAAGCCGCATAGGCTTCAACGATCGCCAGATAATCGTCCTGCGTCGCGCCATACAGTCCGATCCACAGACCGAACCGGTCCGAAAGAGAGACCTTTTCCTCAATCGCTTCGGATGGATTGATTGCGCTTCCCGTCTCGTTCTCGATCATATCCCGCGGCATCAGGTGACGGCGGTTGGACGTCGCATAGATCAGGACGTTTTCCGGGCGTCCGCCGATCCCGCCATCGAGCACGGATTTGAGTGACTTGTAATCTGCGTCCTGGCTTTCGAACGAAAGGTCATCACAGAACAGGATGCAGCGGCGTTTCGTGGTCCGCAGGACAGCCAGCAGTTTCGGCAGCGATGAAAGTTCGTCCCGCTGGATCTCGATCAGTGCGAGCGTCCCGCCGTTCTTCGCACGCTGCTCCGCGTTCACAGCCGCAACGGAGGCTTTAACGAGCGAGGACTTCCCCATGCCACGCGCCCCCCAGAGCATGACATTGTTGGCGCTGAAGCCCTCCGCGAAATGCCGCGTGTTGGCCATGACCTGATCCATCTGACGCTTCACGCCCTGAAGCAGGGACAGGGGCACGCCCGAAACCTTCTCGACTGGCGTCAGCATGCCCAGCGCGGCCTGCCACAGAAAGGCGTCATGTTTGTGCAGGATATCCGCGCTTGGCGGAGGCGGACTCATGCGCTCCAGACTGTCGGCAATACGTTCAAGCGCGCTGAGCAGGGCATGGTTGGTCATGGGAAACGGTTCCGGGCTGAAAGAAGTTGAGATCAAAAGACATCGGCGCCACGCTTGACGGGCAGCCCCCGGACGATATGGTCCCCGCCAGCTTCACTCAAGACTGGACCCCGACATCCATGAGCAGTCTGTTCATTCCTTCCGCCCAGGCCGCCGATGGTGGTGGTCTGCTTTCCAATCCGCAGGTGCTTCAGTTCGCCCCGATGATTTTCATCTTCGTGGTGTTCTACTTCCTGCTGATCCGCCCCCAGCAGCAGCGCGCACGGAAACTGCGCGACGAGCAGGGCTCGCTGCGTCGTGGTGACCGCATCGTCACGGCCGGTGGCATCGTGGGCGTCGTGCAGGCGACGCGTGATGACAGCGATGAAGTCGATGTCGAGATCGCACAGGGTGTACGCGTGAAAATCGTCCGCAGCACGATCACGACCATCACGTCGCGCGAGAAAACGCCCAGCGCTTCCTGAACCGGGCTTTTTCGACCCGTTCATGAAAAACGCCCCGCCCGGAAAACCGGACGGGGCGTTTTTTTGTCTGATGAACCTCGAAGGGATCAGGCAGACTTCAGTTCGGCTTCCGCGAACTCGTAGTTGGCGAGCTTGTCCAGATAGTTCGTGACATAGTCCGGGCGACGGTTGCGGAAATCGAGGTAGTAAGCGTGCTCCCACACATCGAGGCCCAGAAGCGTCTTGCCCTGACCTTCAGCAAGCGGGTTGGAGCCGTTTGCCGTTTTCGTCACGGCAAGCTTGCCGGACTTGTCCAGTACCAGCCAGGCCCAGCCCGAACCGAACTGCGTCGTGGCAGCCTGCTTGAAGAGCTTCTTGAACTCTTCAACAGACCCGAAGTCTTCAGCAATCTTCTTTTCCAGACTGGTCGGGATCTTGCCGCCCTTCGGAGACAGATTCTTCCAGAACAGGATGTGGTTCCAGTGCTGGCCCGCATTGTTGAAGACCGGGGCAATCTCAGGCTTGCCGTGGGAGAACGCGATGATCTCCTCAAGCGTCTTGCCAGCCAGTTCCGGCTTGCTCTCCACGAAACCGTTCAGGGCCGTGACATAGGCCTGATGGTGTTTGCCGTGGTGCAGTTCCAGCGTTTCCTGGCACATGCCCGCATCAGCGAGAGCATTTTCGGCGTAGGGCAGGGTGGGAAGTTCAAAGGCCATGATGTCACTCCTTGGCAGAATAAGGCGAGGTGACCGTCCTCAGGGACGGGTGCTCCCGCGTATCGTTCTCATTTATGAGGAAGATTGGCAACGCTGTGTTCCATCGCACCGATGAGGGCCGAGTAATCCTCATCCGCATGCAGCCGGTTGGAAAGGGCCAGAGCCTGATCGGCCACGGCCATGCCTGGCATGAACGCGCCAACCTTGCGTCCGGCATCGAGCAGCAGCCCCATGTCCTTGGACATCAGGCGTGTGGGGAACTGCGACGGGAACTCACGGTTCTGGCCCATCTTCAGTTTACGCTTGTGATGCGGGCTGACGACGGCCACCTGCTGAAGCGTCTCGAACACGACATCGCGGTCCAGCCCCGCAGCCAGCCCGTACGATACGCCTTCGGCCACGATGTTGAGCGTCGCCCCCATCACGCCGTTCACGACCAGTTTCAGGCGTGCGGCCGCACCGGCAGGCCCGGCATGGATCGTCAGCTTGCCGATCACGTCCAGAACCGGCTGCGCCCGCTTGACCACGGCCTCATCGCCTCCCACCAGCATGACCAGATCGCCAGTCTCGGCTTCCGGCGTGCTGCCGGACATGGGGGCATCAAGCAGGGAGAACCCATGTTCCACAGCAAGCTTTGCAAAGGCGTCCGCCTGATCCGGCGAGACTGTGGATGTATCGAGGACAAGCTTGTCAGCCGTCAGGGCAGCGAGCGCGCCATTTTCGCCATGCAGGGATTGATTTTCCGCGGCATCATTCGGCACGCAGAAAATGATGATCTCGGCCGCTTCGGCAATCGCACGGGGCGAGGGCAGCATTTCCGTTTCATCCTTGCCCCCTGACGGCGCGAACGCGACAACCGGGTAGCCGGCCTTTCGCAGATTGGCGCCCATACGCTGGGCCATCGCACCGTAGCCGATAAAACCGATTTTAGGACGGGGCATGGATACTGGCTCCTTATGATGCGTTACGACAGACTCACGCATCATAGGTGCCAGAGTTTCTCAGAGTCCGGAAATTGATCATGGCACTTTTTCAGTACCCCAGGCCGCTGCCATCCGAGATTACTCCAAAAGAGATGTATCTCTCCCGACGTGCCCTGATCGGCGGTGCGGCAGCCCTGAGCACGCTTGCCACCGCGGCAAACGCCGCATCTCTCCAGACGCATCCGGGGCCGTATTCCGGCAATCTCACGCCGACGCCACACGAAGACGTGACGCACTATAATAATTTTTACGAATTTGGCATGGGCAAAGCCGATCCTGCGGCCCGCTCGCAGGACTTTCATCCGCTCCCCTGGACGCTGGAGATCACGGGTCTTGTCCGCAAGCCCGTCCGTCTGGACGTGGAGCAGCTTCTGCGTTCTGCGGCAATGGAAGAGCGTATTTACCGCATGCGCTGTGTCGAGGCGTGGTCCATGGTCATCCCGTGGGACGGTCTCCCGCTGGCGAGCCTGCTGAAGGACGCTGATCCCGATCCCCGCGCCACCCATGTCGCTTTCGAGAGCGTTCTGCGTCCGTCGGAGATGCCCGGACAGAGTGACGGCCTGTCGGGCATCCAGTGGCCTTACGTGGAGGGTCTGCGTCTGGACGAAGCTATGAATCCGCTGACGCTACTCGCGCTGGGTGTTTATGGCGAGACGCTTCCAAACCAGAACGGCGCGCCCATTCGTCTGGTTGTTCCGTGGAAATATGGTTTCAAAGGCATCAAGTCGCTTCAGCGTATTCGCCTGCTGGACCACGAGCCGCCCACGACATGGAACCGCCTCGCCTCCGACGAATACGGCTTTTATGCCAACGTCAATCCACAGGTCGATCATCCCCGCTGGAGTCAGGCGACAGAGCGCGTCATAGGCGCGCACTCCCTCTTCGGTGCCACACGGCAGCCGACGCTGATGTTCAACGGATATGGCGAGCAGGTGGCGGATCTGTATCGCGGCATGGACTTGCGGAAAAACTTCTGATGCCGTCAGAGGGGATGTTTGCCTCAAGAGCCAGAAGCGGTATGCTGCAACGGCACTGGCGCGTGATCCTGTATCCGCTCGGCATGATCCCGGCCGGGTGGCTCGTCTGGCAGGGGCAGCATGGCGCGCTCGGCGCCGACCCGGTCAATGTGTTCGAGCGGTCACTAGGGCTCTGGGCCTTCCGTTTCCTGCTGGCCTGTCTGGCGCTGGCTCCGCTGAGACGTTTTGCGGGCATTAGCATTAATCTGCTTCGATACCGACGTCTGACCGGATTGCTGGCGTTTTTTTATGCCAGTCTGCATGTGCTGGCGTATGTCGGTCTGGATCACGGGTTCGACTGGACCGTTCTGTGGACCGACATCACGCACCGCTTCTTCATCATTCTCGGGATGAGTGCTCTGGTTCTGCTCATTCCACTCGCGCTGACCTCAAACGCGTTGTCCATGCGCCTGATGAAGCGCCGATGGAAATTTCTGCACAAGCTGATCTACCCGGCCACAGTTCTGGCAGGCATCCACTTCTTCTTGTCATTCAAGACATTGAACTCGGTCTCTGAGCCCTATCTTGCAGCATTGGCGTTGCTTCTGGCGTGCCGCATCCTGCCGAAGAGACGCGTATAAACGGGCTCTGATCCAGAGCCCGTCGGGTTTTTTACAGGGTCGGACGCAATGCTGCGCGAATTTTGGGTGACAGCTCAGTCAGGGCGGAGCGACGCTGCGCCATCATGTCAGCCGGGAAAGGCTTGCTCGGAAAGTGGCATCCGTCGGCCAGAAGCAGGCCATCCGGAAGATGGGTGATTTCGCCGGGCCGGAAATCAAGCCGCGATAACGGAATGCCACATGCGCCCAGAACCGCAATATGGGCGCTGATTCCGAGTGTGAGGACCAGCTTCAGTCTGGGCATGCTCTGAAGCTCGGTACAGAGCGCGGCGCTACAGGCTTCGAGCTCTGACGGGAGAGCCAGAGGTTGTGGCGACAGGGGCTGCATGACGCTGGTGATGCGCCCCAGAATGGCCTCCGGCCCGGTAAGGGCCGGGTCGAAGACGATGCTGTTGGCGTCCAGAAAGGACGCCAGGGTCTCCGTGGCATCTTCCGGATCGAGGCAGACAATCAGCATTTCGGCTGAGAGCGGCCCGGTTCCTGACCGCGCGCCTTCTGCAAAGGCGGAGAGCGGAGGAGGGGCGGGGATCGTTCCGGTAGAAGCCCGAGGGGTCATGAGTCGCTGGTCTCGTCGCTGTTGATGTCGGCAGGATGACGAACCGGGCCCTGTCGGGGCGGATTGCGCGGTTCAGCCTGACGCCGTGTGAACGACGGCGCGATGTCCGCCAGTTCCACGAACATATCTGCCTGACGCCGCAGATCGTCTCCGATCATGGGGGGCGTCGAGCGCATCGAGGAAATGACCGTAACCCGGACCCCGCGTGCCTGCGCCGCCTCAACGGCACGACGCAGATCAGAATCGCCGCTGACGATCACGGCGTGATCGAGGCGGCCCGCCTGTTCCAGAAGATCCACTGTCAGTTCGACATCCATGTTCCCCTTGATACGCCGTCTTCCTGAAGGATCCGTAAACTCCCGCGCAGTTTTCAGCACAAGATGATACCCATTATAGGACAGCCAGTCCGTCAGGGGGCGGATGGGGGAATAGTCATCCGTTTCAGGCATGGCGGCATAATAGAAGGCGCGCTGAAAAAGAGACGCATTTTCAAAGAGTTTGCGAAGGTTGCGGAAATCGACTTCAAAACCCAAATTGCGGGCTGCGTGATGGAGGCTGGCGCCGTCGATGAAAAGGGCAGTGCGTTCGTTCTGGCGCAAAAGCATGAAGGTAATCCCGGTATGTAAAATATGTCGCCCTGCGCAGGAGAGGCTGCCGTCCAGCTGCGACCAGGCGTGGAGGCACTCGGGTTCAATTCCGGAGGCGGGGCAGGCGCCGATTGCATTCGCATGAACTGCATGTTATTGCCAGCGTTCTCTCTTATTTTATTCTTTTGTCTTACCCGAAGGGGGCCTGTCGCATGGCGCGCGTAACCGTCGAAGATTGCATCGAGAAGGTTTCTAACCGTTTCGAACTGGTCCTGCTGGCTGCCCAGCGTGCCCGTGGCCTGTCGCGCGGCGAGGAAATCCGGCTTGATCGTGAAAACGACAAGAATACGGTCGTCGCCCTGCGTGAAATCGCCGAAGACAAGGTAAGCCTTCCCGTTCTGCGCGAAGGCATCATCCGCTCTCTGGCGCGCGCTCCCGAGCCGGAGCCCGTGGACGAAGAGGTGCTGGATCTGATCCCGACGGACCAGAACATTTTTGGTCTGCAGGATGTCTCCGCCGAGGAAGAACATGCTCACATGGCCGAGAACATGTCTGCAGATGAAGCCGCTGCCATTGAAGCCGAACTGGGTGGTCGGGGCCGTCGCTGATCTCTGACCGGTTTTACTAAGAGGAGGAATGCTGCATGCCTGATGCATCTCCTCCGACTGCACCCCCGCCTGTCGCAAGCGGGGACTTCAAGCCGTCCATTGCCGGACTGCTGCGACGAATCGAAAGCTATGATCCGTCGGCCGATCTCGCGCAGATCGAAGCCGCCTATGATGTTGCGGCCAACGCCCATAACGAGCAGCGCCGTGATAATGGCGATGCCTACATCACGCACCCGATTGCCGTCGCCAATATCCTTGCGGGTTTCCGCATGGACGCAACCTCCATTATGGTGGGGCTGCTCCACGATACCGTGGAAGACACCGGCGTTTCCTGTGACTCCCTGAAAGCCCGCTTCGGCGAGGATGTTGCAGCGCTCGTTGACGGTGTGACGAAGCTGACGCGGCTCGAACTCCAGTCCGACCGCACCAAACAGGCCGAAAATTTCCGCAAGCTGGTTCTGGCCATGTCGCGGGATATCCGCGTCCTGATCGTCAAGCTGGCTGACCGCCTGCACAACATGCGCACACTTCATTATGTGCAGCGTACGGACCGTCGGCAGCGTATCGCCCGCGAGACGATGGATATCTATGCGCCGCTCGCTGAGCGCATCGGTATGGACCGTGTCAAGACGGAGCTTCAGAACCTTTCTTTCGCCCAGCTCGAGCCCGAAGCCGATGCGACGATCCGTGCAAGGCTGAACTTTCTGCGCGGGCAGGGCGCTGACGTCATCGAGCAGGTCCGTCAGGAGTTGATGGCTCTGTGTGCGGAAACCGGGATCGACAGAGTCGAGGTCACGGGACGCGAAAAATCTCCCTATTCGATCTGGGAGAAAATGCAGCGTCGGAATGTGGCGTTTGAGCAGCTTTCGGACATCATGGCCTTCCGCCTGCTCGTCCCCACGCGTGACGCCTGTTACATGGCGTTGGGAGCCATTCACGGCGCCTATCCGATGATTGCCGGGCGTTTCAAGGATTACATCTCCACCCCCAAAGCCAACGGATACCAGAGCCTCCATACCGGCGTGACCCTGCGTCATCCGCGCAACCAGAAAATCGAAGTCCAGATCCGGACCGCTGAAATGCACGATCTGGCTGAGAACGGCGTGGCCTCTCACTGGGCCTATAAAGAGCACGCGACGCCCAGTGAGCGCGAAGCCGCGGCTCTGTCGTCTGCTTTTGGCGCCCCGACCCGCAAGCTGCGCTGGGTTCAGGACCTGCTGGAAATTCTTGAGGACAGTCAGGCTCCCGACGAGTTCCTCGAAAACACCAAGCTCGAACTCTATCAGGATCAGGTTTTCTGCTTCACCCCCAAGGGGCAGCTGATTTCCCTGCCGCGCGGCGCCACTCCCGTTGATTTCGCTTATGCCGTGCACAGTCAGGTCGGCGATACCTGCGTCGGCGCGAAGGTCAACGGACGCCTGATGCCCTTGCGGCACGAGCTGCAGAATGGCGATCAGGTCGAGATCATGACGGCCCGGGGCGGCACGCCGTCGCCATCGTGGGAGCGTTTCGTCGCAACGGGCAAGGCCCGTGCCCGTATCCGGCGTTTCGTAACGCAGCAGCAGCGGCAGGTGCATCTCGATAATGGCCGTGCCGCCATTGCCAAGGCGTTCCGTCAGGAAGGGGTGGATGGTTCCGAAAAGGTGCTTGACGGCATCCTCAAGGAGCTCCGTCAGGCTTCAGTCGAAGATCTGTATGTTTCGGTCGGCAATGGCCAGCTTGGCCCCAAGGACGTCGTCAACACGGCGTATCCCGAACTGCGTCAGAGCGTTCGTGCGCCCCGCATGGTGCCGGGACTGTCGCCCCGTTTCGGGCAGTCCCTCATGCTGGGCTCGGGGCACGGCGCCCCGAAGGCGACGGCGCATTCCGGAAGTACGATCAAGGGGATCGGTTCGGGGATCGCCATCAGTTTCGCGGGCTGCTGCCGGCCACTGCCGGGAGACCCGATCGTCGGCATCATCGCACAGGGCAAGGGCGTCACCATTCATCGACGCGGCTGTCAGAACCTGTCCAGCTTCGCGGACACGCCCGAGCGTTTTCTGGAAGTGGACTGGGATTACGAAGCTCTTGGGCGCCGTCAGGGTACCGAACCCTATACGGCCCGCCTGTCGGTGGTGGCTGCCAACGAACCCGAGGTTCTCGCGACCCTGACGAATGTGGCTGCAAAGCACAATGGCAGCGTCCTCAACCTCAAGATCGTAAACCGCCAGCTCGATTTCATGGAAATTCTGGTAGATCTGGAAGTGAAGGACCTGCGCCATCTCTCGTCCATGATCGCGGCCTTCAGGACGGCTGTAGGTGTCATGCAGGTCGAGCGCGCCAAGGGATGACCCCATGATCCTCGGGATGGGGACCGATCTATGCATGATCTCGCGTATCGAGAAAAGCGTCGAGCGCTTTGGCGACCGCTTCCTCAACCGCGTTTTCACGCAGGCCGAACGCAGCCATGCTGACCGGCTCTCGGGAGTGGCGCGCATGGGCAGCTACGCCAAGCGCTGGGCCGCCAAGGAAGCCTGCGTGAAAGCGCTGGGCACAGGCTTTGCTCACGGAGTCCAGCTTCAGGATATCGGGGTCTGTAACGGACCAAGCGGTGCTCCCGAGTTGCGGCTTTCAGGAAGGGCGCGGGAAGTCCTGTCCCAGTTGACGCCTCCGGGACAGAACGCCCAGCTTTTCGTCAGCCTGACGGATGACCCGCCGTTCGCCCTGGCGCAGGTCATCATCCAATCGGTACCGCCGGAGGCGTCCGGACGGCCAGGACCGATTGAAGCGCTCGCCAACGTCGCCAAGCTGCGTTAAGAGCGTCTGATGATCAAGGAGAACAGACCCGTGCAGGGTTCAGAAAGTACGGGTGACAAGCCCGCACGCCGCGAAGAGACGCTTGGCGAAAGCATCCGTTATTTCTGCGTGCTGCTGCTGGCGGTGTTTGCCGTGCGCTCTCTTGTGGTGGAGCCTTTCAATATCCCTTCCGGTTCGATGATCCCGACACTGCAGATCGGTGATTTCGTTCTGGTCTCGAAGTTCAGCTACGGATATTCCCGTTTTTCCTTTCCGTTTTCGCCAAACGTCTTCAGTGGCCGGATTTTTGGAGCCGAGCCTCATCGTGGCGATGTTGCGGTCTTCCGTTTCACGCGGGATACGTCCGTTGATTACATCAAGCGTATCATCGGGCTGCCTGGCGACCATATCCAGGTCACGGGAGGGCATCTTATTCTCAACGGAATCGAAGTTCCCCGGACGGCACTTGGTCATTACGAGGTGCTGGACGAGAACAACCGCCTCCTCAGTGGCGAACTCTATCGTGAGAGCCTTCCTGGCAGCGGCGGACGTGCGCCGGTCGATCATGACATTCTCAAGCTGACGGATGAAGGTTTCGCAAACGATACGCCGGAATATGTGGTTCCGGAGGGATCGTTCTTCGCCATGGGCGATGACCGCGACGACAGCGCCGACAGCCGGTTTCAGGGTGATGGTCCGGACGATCTCGGTTTCGTGCCCATGCAGAACCTTGTCGGTCGCGCGCCGGTCGTCCTGTTCTCAATGGATATGCGCCATCCGGCATGGCAGTTCTGGTACTGGCCGACCGAAATCCGCTGGAACCGTTTCCTGCATCTCGTCACATGAAACTCTCCTCAACAGACGCCCTTGCGTCGATGCAGGCAGCGCTCAGGCATGATTTTGCAAAGCCTGAGCTGCTGAGCGAAGCGCTGACCCATCGTTCCGCCGTTTCCGGCCGCGATCCGCGCCGCGCGCGCCGGAGCCAGCGTCCCAAGGGCACGGGTTCGAACGAACGTCTTGAGTTCATCGGGGATCGTGTTCTGGGTCTGCTGATGGCCGAATGGCTGCTGGAACGTTACCCGGACGAACAGGAGGGCGCGCTCGGCCCGCGTCACGCCCATCTGGTATCGCGCACGGTTCTGGCTGAAATCGCCGATCAGGTCGGGCTTTCCGGCTCCCTCCAGATTTCTCCGCATGAGGAAGATGCCGGGATCCGGCGTCTGTCCAGCATCCGTGCGGACGCGATGGAAGCCCTGCTGGGCGCACTGTATCTGGATGGTGGGCTGGAGCCTGCGCGTCGGGTGGTCCGCCAGTACTGGCAGTCCCGGCTGGACAGTGCTGACCGGCCGCACAAGGAGCCCAAGACCCTGCTTCAGGAATATATGCTGTCGCAGGGACTGCCGCTTCCAAATTATGAACTCCTGTCTTCGGACGGTCCTTCCCATGCACCCGTCTTCCGCGTCAGCGTCACGACGCTCGGGCAGACGGGAACGGGAGAGGCCGGCAGCAAGAGGCTGGCAGAAACGGCAGCGGCAACCGCTCTGCTGAAACGTCTCGGTCAGAATGTGGCGTCCTGAGATGTCATCAATAAAGGATCAGAACATGACCACGCGCTGCGGTTTCGTGGCTCTCGTCGGGGCTCCGAACGCGGGGAAATCCACCCTGCTCAACCGGATTGCCGGAGCCAAACTGTCCATCGTCAGCCCCAAGGCGCAGACGACTCGTTTCAGGACACTGGGCATCGTCATGCAGGATAACGCCCAGATTATCCTCGTGGATCTGCCGGGTATCTTCAAACCCCGTCGCCGCCTTGACCGGGCTATGGTCAATGCTGCCTGGTCCGGGTCGCAGGACGCGGATCTGACGCTGCTTCTGGTGGATGCGAAGTCGGGGCTGCGCGAGGACGTCCGCGAAATCATCGCAAAGCTTGCGGGGAGCAAGGGGCGCATCTGGCTTGTCCTGAACAAGACGGATCTAGTGGAGCGGGGAGAGCTGCTTCCCCTGACTCAGGAGATCGGTGGTCTAATCAGCGTGGAGCATGTCTTCATGCTGAGCGCGCGTTCGGGCGAGGGCGTGAACGACCTGATGGCTCGTCTGGCGACCGAACTGCCGGAAGGTCCGTTCCTGTATCCTGAAGATGACCTGACCGATCTGCCAGATCGCCTTCTGGCCGCCGAACTGGTGCGGGAGCAGATTTTCATGCAGACGCATGAGGAAATTCCCTATCAGGCAACGGTCGAGACGGAGAGCTTCAAGGAACGTCCGGACGGTTCGGTACGGATCGAGGTGACGATCTACGTCTCCCGTCCCGGACACAAAGCCATCCTGATCGGCGAAGGCGGCCACAAGATTAAATCCCTCGGTGCGCGGGCACGGATGGAGCTTCAGGAACTGCTGGATCGCAAGTGCCATCTTTTCCTGAACGTTAAGGAACGCGCAGGATGGGACGAGGAAAAGGCCCGGCTGCGTGCCATCGGTCTGGACGATTGAAAAAGACAGGTGCCGGAGCGTTTGAAATCCGGCATCCTGACATCGCTTGTTCCAATGCCGCCACGTCTGTATGACGGGCGCAAATCAAGACACCACATCCAGCCGGAGACGGGCATGATGACCGAGAACCCAGAACAGAGCTCCTCCTACAAACGCGTCCTGCTCAAGGTGTCCGGCGAGGCCCTGATGGGCGATGGGCCGTCGGGAGTAGACCCCGTGATGGTGGACATGGTTGCCGCCGATATCGCTGAAGTGCGGGCTTCGGGGGTAGAAGTCTGCCTCGTCGTCGGGGGTGGCAACATTTTCCGCGGTCTGGCGGCGGCCGCCAAGGGCATGGACCGTGCTCAGGGCGATTATGCCGGTATGCTGGCCACTGTCATCAATGCGCTGATGCTGCAGAATGCGCTGGAGCGCCGCGGCATGGAAACGCGTGTCATGACCGCGATCCAGATGGCCTCCATCGCCGAGCCCTATATCCGCCGTCGCGCCGTGCGCCATATGGAAAAGGGCCGCGTTGTCATTTTTGCGGCCGGTACGGGTAATCCGTTCTTCACGACGGATACAGCCGCCGCCCTGCGTGCCAACGAAATGGAATGTGATGCGCTCTTCAAGGGGACGCAGGTGGATGGCGTCTATTCCGCCGATCCGCGCCGCAACCCGGACGCCCAGCGTTACGACCGCCTGACCTATCTCGAAGTTCTCGCCCGCGATCTGAACGTCATGGACGCTGCGGCCATCAGTCTGGCTCGCGAAAACAGATTGCCCATCGTGGTTTTCAACATGCATGCTCCCGGCTCTTTCAGCGCCGTCATGCGTGGGGAAGGGCTTTTCACCAAGATCATCGAAGCGGACTGATCTTCGCATTTTCAACGAAATCTTCAGGTTCCGTCCTGAGACCAACGTCGAACTGAAAGGAACAGCTCATGCCTGCTGACCTGAATGACCTCATCGCCGATCTGACGCGCCGCATGGACGGTGCGATCGAAAGCCTGCGCCGGGACCTCTCGGGCCTGCGTTCGGGCCGTGCCAGCCCGAACCTCCTTGAGCCGGTCCGCGTCGAAGCCTACGGGTCCGAGGTGCCGCTGTCGCAGGTCGGCTCCATCGCCGTACCTGAAGCCCGGATGCTGACAGTTTCCGTCTGGGACCGCACGGTCGTTGGTGCCGTCGAGCGCGCCATCCGCGACAGTGGTCTCGGCCTCAACCCGTCCACGGACGGCCAGACGGTCCGCGTTCCCATTCCGGCCCTGACCGAAGAGCGCCGTAATGAACTGGCCCGTGCCGCCGCCCGCTATACCGAGAACGGCAAGATCTCCGTACGTGGCGTGCGTCGCGACGGTATGGAGCAGACCAAGGCGCTGGAAAAGAAGAGCGAGATCAGTCAGGACGATATGAAAACCTGGACTGATGCCATCCAGAAGCTGACGGACCAGTACATCAAGAAAGTGGACGATATTTTCGCGGACAAAGAACGCGAGATCAAACAGGTCTGATTGCGCATTTGCCCTTAGGATCTTTTCCCCGCTCTGAAGGCACGGTCTCCTCTCCCATCGGGGGGGGGGCGAGCGCCGTTCCCGTCCATGTCGCCGTGATCATGGATGGAAACGGCCGCTGGGCGCGTGCGCGCAGGCTCCCGGTAATCGCAGGACACCGCCAAGGTGCGGAATCCGTGCAGAAATGCGTCCGCACGGCCATCCAGCAGGGCGTGCGATATCTCACGCTTTATGCATTTTCGTCCGAGAACTGGCGTCGCTCGACGAAAGAAGTCGGAGATTTGACTTCTCTGTTGCGCTTTTATCTGCGTCACAAGATCAACGAACTCCACGGACAAGGTGTGCGGCTGCGGGTCATCGGCGAGCCAGAGCGGTTCGAGGGGCCTTTGCGCGAAGAACTCCACCGTGCTGAAACCCTCACGCTTCACAACACTACCCTGACCCTGACGCTTGCACTGTCCTATGGCGGCCGTGCTGAAATCGTGCAGGCCGCCCGCCGTCTCGCTGAAGATGCTGTTGCAGGCCGGATTACACCTGACAGCATCACTGAAAACACGCTTCATGATGCGCTTCAGACAGCCGATATGCCTGATCCCGATCTGGTAATCCGGACCAGCGGCGAATGCCGGCTGTCCAATTTCCTGCTCTGGCAGAGTGCGTATGCCGAGCTGATTTTTATGGATGTGCTCTGGCCCGATTTTGGTGAGTCAGAATTTCTGGATGCCCTGTCACGTTTTGCCGGTCGTCAGCGCAGATTTGGTGGACGCCCCGCATGAGCAGTGCTTCAGCACGCTGGTCCGATCTGAGATTGCGTCTTCTATCGGCCGCGGTCCTCGTGCCGATTGCGGCTTTCTGCATCTGGCGCGGTGGTCTGGTCTATGATGCCCTGATCCTGCTGGCGATGTTCGGTCTGGTCTGGGAGGGCGAGACGCTTATTCGCCAGCCTCTGAAAACGTGGCGTGGCGGTCTGCTGCTCGCCTGGCCCGTGATTGCTGGCCTTGCTGCCCTGAAAGGGGAGTGGAGCGCCGCCTTCTGGATGATCTGGCCCACGCTGATTTTTGGCTTTCCGGCCAGCGTTCCCGTCATAATCGCCATTATTGGAGGCCTGTCGCTTCTGTGGCTGCGTCATCTGCCTTTCGGGATGGCGTCCGTTCTTTTCGTCCTGTCCGTCGTGATTGCCAGCGACAGCTTCGCGTATCTGACAGGCCGGGTTTTCGGTGGCCCGAAGCTGGCTCCGTCCATCTCTCCGGGAAAAACCCGCTCCGGCGCGATCGGAGGGCTTCTTGGAGCGTCTCTGGCGGGCGGCCTTGTTGCATGGCTGGCTGTGCCGGGTACGCAGATCGGTGGTCTCATCTGCGGTGCAGTCTTAGGGATTTTTTCCCAAAGCGGAGATCTTCTGGAGAGCGCGGCCAAACGTCGGTTGGGCGTGAAAGACTCAGGACGCCTCATCCCCGGGCATGGCGGCCTTCTAGACCGCTTTGACGGCCTTCTTGCTGCGGCTCCTGCCGCGGCACTGTTATCGCTTGCGGTGGCAACGCAGCCTTTTTGGTCCATCCTTCCTGCACATTTACCTACTTCTTACGGGAGTTCTTCGCATGACTGACGGTTCTGCACGGTCCACACGCCGTCGCATCACAGTGCTGGGCAGCACCGGCAGTATCGGAACCTCCACAGTCGATCTCCTCGCGCGGATCCCGGATGAGATCGAGGTCCGGGCGCTGGTCGGAGGCTGCAACGCGGCTCTTCTGGCCGAGCAGGCACGTCTTTTGAATGCTGAAGTGGCCGTCCTACATGACGAAAGCCGTCACGATGAACTGAAATCCCTGCTTGCAGGCACTGGCGTCCGGACTGCGGCCGGTCGTCAGGCCGTGATCGAAGCCGGTGCCATGGAAGCCGACTGGACCATGGCTGCGATTACGGGCGCAGCGGGTCTGGAGCCCACACTGGCCTCCGTTCGCAACGGACATGCCGTGGCGCTCGCTAACAAGGAAGCGCTCGTCTGTGCGGGGGATGTCATGCTGCGTGCCGTCTCCGACGCTAAAGCCACCCTTCTGCCCGTCGATTCGGAACATAACGCCATCGCCCAGTCTCTGGGTGGCTGCGATATGGAAACCGTTGAAAAGATTATCCTGACGGCGTCCGGTGGCCCGTTCCGTCAATCGACGCTTGAAGACATGCGTGCAGCCACCCCGGAAAAGGCTCTGAAGCATCCGACATGGTCGATGGGCGCCAAAATCACGATCGATTCGGCGTCCATGGCCAACAAAGGTCTGGAAGTCATCGAAGCCGCACGTCTGTTTGGTCTGACCGAAGACCGGATCGACGTTCTGGTTCATCCGCAGTCTGTCGTGCATGGTCTCGTGCAGTTCCGGGATGGCAGCCTCGTCTCGCAGATGGGCTCTGCCGATATGCGTATTCCCATTGCCCACACGCTCGCCTGGCCCAAGCGGATGGAGACGCCTTGCGGACGTCTGGATCTGGCCGCCTATGGCCGTCTGGAGTTTGAGGCGCCGGATGAAGTGCGGTTTGCCCCGCTTCGCCTTGCCCGGCAGGTTCTGCGGGCAGGCGGTGCGGCCCCAGCCGTGTTCTCTGCTGCCAACGAAATCGCTGTCGAGGCCTTTCTGAACCGCCGTATCGGGTTCCTCGGTATTGGCGAGACGATCGACGCCGCTCTTCAGGCCATGACTGAAAATCCCGAGCTTAAAAGTCTGGATGATGTCCTGCACTGGGATGCGCGGGGCAGGGAGCTGGCCGAGGCTCATATCCTGCGGACCAGCGGACATCTGCGAAACCACCTCAGCGAGGCCGCTCTGAATGCATGATCTTCTGCGGACCATTCTGGCCTATGTCCTGATTCTGGGCATTCTCGTTTTCATCCACGAACTCGGGCATTATCTGGCGGCGCGCTGGCGTGGCGTGAAGGTCGATACGTTTTCGATCGGCTTCGGCCCTGCACTCTATCGCTGGCATGACAAGTCCGGTACCGAGTGGCGGATCAGTGCCATTCCTCTGGGTGGCTTCGTCAAACCGCACGGGTTTGAAGGTCCAGAAGACGCGACCGAAGAACAAAAGGCCGCGTGGATTCCGGGGCGGACGTTCCACGACAAGCCGGTGGGATCACGGGCCATCGTTATTCTGATGGGGCCAGTCTTCAATTTCCTCTTCGCCATTCTGGCGTTCACGGTGCTGTTCGCAGTCATCGGCAAGCCAGAGATTCGCGGTGATGTCTCGCAGGTTGTCGTGGGAAGTCCTGCGGATCATGCAGGCGTCAAACCGGGCGATGTGATTACCCGGATTGGCGAGACCCACATCCTCGGAGCCGAAGATGTGATGGCCAGTGTTGCCTCTCATCCAGGGCAGCAGACCGTGCTCGGTATCCATCGCGGGACTGAGGATCTCAGCCTGCCCGTCACTTTTGATACCGTGAAAAGCGGCGGTCACGAGATGGGCAGCCTCGGAATTGCGTTTGGCATTTCCCGTGGACATCCCGTTTCGCTTCCTTCGGCGTTCATCATGGGCATCGAGGAAACCTGGGACAAATCGGTCATGACGTTGCAGGGCGTCTGGCAGATCGTCAGCGGTCAGCGAAGTGCGAGGGAACTGGGAGGTACGATTCGCATCGCACAGCTCTCTGGACAGGTCGCCAGCTACGGTCTGGCCAGCATCATTTCCTTTATGGCGCTGCTTTCGATCAATCTTGGCCTGATCAATCTCTTTCCAATTCCAGTGCTCGATGGGGGGCGTCTGGTCTTTTATGCCTGCGAACTCGTCCGCGGTCGCCCGGTTTCGCGCCGTGTCCAGGAGATCAGCATGCAGGTTGGAATGGCGCTGATCGGCGCTCTTTTCCTCTTTTCGACATTCAACGATCTGACCAATATCGGACTGTTTCACTGGATCTTTCACGCAGTAAGCTAAATATTCTGAAAAGACTTGTGATACAGTTGAACACGTCAGGGCATCTTGCGCGGGGCAGTGGTTATCGGATACCTCGGCCAGTGGCGTAACGTGTCAGTCGCCTGCAAAAAATATGTTACAAGGAAAGCCGGTTTGTCAGGATCACGGTCAAGAGGTTCCCGGTCTTCGAACACGCGTCTGCTGCTTCTCGCATCAGCCTGCCTGCTGCCGGTCGTCCTCGGAACAGCTCAGGCGCGTTCCGTTCGTCATCAGGCCCCGGCATCAACGCCCGGCGGAAACATCATCAGAGCCATTTCGGTCAAGGGAAATACCCGGATCGAGACGAGCACGGTGCTGTCATACATGGTCGCCCAGCCGGGTGACACGTTCAATCAGGACGACCTCGACCGCTCGCTGAAGACGCTTTACGCCACCGGCCTGTTCAAGGATGTCACCCTGCACCGCGATGGCGATACGCTGCTCGTGGATCTTGTCGAGAACCCAATCGTCAACCGCATCGTCTTCGAAGGCAATCATGCGCTGAAGGATGAGGATCTCCGCAAGGAAATCAGCCTGCGCCCGCGCGCGGTGTTCTCGGCGGAGACCACCGCTGCCGACCGCCAGAAGATCCTGAACCAGTATGCCGGCAAAGCCCGCTTCGGTGCGACCGTTACGCCGCAGATCGTCAAGTTGTCCCATAATCGCGTTGACGTGGTGTTCAACATCAACGAAGCGCAGCAGACACTGATCAAGAAGATCGTTTTCGTCGGCAATCATGCCTTCAGTGAGGCGCGTCTGGCGCAGGTCATCTCCTCCAAGGAGTCGATCTGGTACCGCTTCTTCTCGTCGGCTGACGAATATAACCCCGAGCGAATCAAATACGATGCGGAGCTGCTGCGCCGCTTCTATCTGCATAACGGCTTTGTGGACTTCCACATGGTCGATGCAACGGGTGAGCTCGCTCCCGATCACAAGTCTTTCTACATTACCTTCACTGTACACGAAGGCGACCGGTATCGTCTGGGCAAGATGGACGTCCGCTCAAGCGTGCGCCATGTCACGCCGGAAATGCTCCGTCCGCATGTCGAGCTGTTCCCGCACCAGATCTATGATGGTACGGCGATCCAGAACAACACCAAGAATATGCAGGAATGGTTGCAGGCCACCGGTCATCCGTTCGCCATGGTCCGTTCGGAAATCGCCCGAAATCCGGAAAAGCACGTTGTTGACCTGCTGTTCGATGTCACAGAAGGTCCGCATGTCTATGTCGAGCGTATTGACATCAACGGCAACACCATTACGCATGACGACGTGATCCGCCGGAACCTGCCGATGGCTGAAGGGGATCCGTACACCCCGTTCGATCGCAAATATTCCAAACTGGGCCTTCAGGATCTCGGCTATTTCAGTTCGGTCTCCGTTGACCAGACACAGGGTTCCGCGCCCGATCGCGTCAACGTTTCTGCAAACGTGGTGGAGAAGCCGACCGGTGAGTTCTCGCTGGGTGGTGGTTATTCGACGGACGTCGGTATTCTCGGTAACGCCTCGATCAAGCAGCATAACCTGCTCGGAACGGGCGTGGATGCCGGTATTTCGGGAACGGTCGCCTATTATGAAAAACAGGCCGACATCTCGATCACGGATCCCTACTTTCTGAACCGGAACCTTGTTGCTGGTGCTGATTTCTATTTCATCCAGAACAACTACCAGACGTATCAGAGCTATAAGGAATCCCAGTACGGCATGAGCCTGCGTCTGGGTTATGCCTATAACCGCTATCTGTCGCAGTCCTGGAACTATACTCTCGTTGATCGTCAGGTCGGCAATTTCTACGATGCTTCTGCCGTGGCATCTGATCCAAGTCTGATCCAGTGGGTGCCCTCGATTTACGTTCAGCAGTCTGCCGGTTGGTCACTGCTCTCGCAGATCAGTACGTCCATAACCTATGACCGTCGTGACCAGCGGGCAAAGCCGCACTCCGGTTATATGTTCAAGGTTGGTGGCGACTTCGCAGGTCTGGGTGGCAATTCCAAATACGCCCGCGTGAAGGCTGATGGCGCTTATTACCTGCCGCTTGATGACCTGACCGGCAATCATGACTGGACCTTCCAGTTCAAGGGCGGCGTGGGTTACATGGGCGACTGGAGCTCCAGCGGAAACCGCAACATCATTGATAACTTCTATCTTGGTGGTGAAAACCTGCGAGGATTCCTTCAGGGCGGTGTCGGTCCACGTTCGGGACATCTCAAAATCAACGGCGTCTATATCCCTGCACAGGGCCAGGAAGATCTTCTGGGTGGCCGTTTCATGTATACGGCCTCCGCACAGCTCAATTTCCCGCTGCCTATGGGTGATGATCTCGGAATTTCCGGTCGTGGATTCATTGATGCGGGTAGCCTTGCGGGTCTTCGCGTCAAGCATCTTTATACGAATCGTACGAATGATGGGGACAACTATACTCCTATCACCGGTGACAATCTGATTCCGCGCGTTTCCGGTGGCCTTGGTGTGTCGTGGAAGAGCCCGTTCGGTCTTGTTAATATTGATGGTGCCGTGCCGATCCGCAAAGAACACGGCGACCGTCTATACCCGCTGCGTTTTGGTTTCGGTCAGCAGTTCTAAGCTGTCCGAAACTTTGCCATTCTGTTTTCCAACCCCTTGCCAAGAGGTGGTCATGACCCTCAATTCCCTGATGCGCACGGTTTCGGCCGGCGCGCTTCTGGCTGCGTCGATTCTTGTCTCCGCTCCGGGTGCTCACGCGCAGGCCGCTGGCGGCAACGGTGGCTGGTTCGTTCCCAAGGCCGCGCACCCCGACGCCCCGCCGCCGCGTCCTGTTCAGCGTCGCGTTCCGGAAGCAGCTCCTGAAGAGGAAGAAGAGTCCGCTCCGTCTGATCAGCAGCAGGCGCCTCCGGTCCTGCCTCTTCCGCCTATCCCGGCGCCTCCGAGCATTGCGAAGGGGGCTCCCCCGCCGGCTGCCATCATTGGCGTCATCAATGTTCAAGCCGTCATGCAGATTTCCAGCGCCTGGCAGGAAATCCAGCAGGTTCTGGGTGCCCGTCGCGATCGTCTGGCGCAGGCTGTCCAGCGTGAAGAGGCCGCATGGCGTGGTGAGCAGCAGAAACTGCAGGCCCAGGCCCGGACCCTGACGTCCGACCAGATCCAGCTGCGTGAGCGTCACCTTCAGGAACGCCGTGCCAAGGACCAGCACGATTTCGGCAGCCAGGCCCGTATCATCCAGGAAGCGGCGCAGGTCGCCATGCACCAGATCGAGCGTGAACTGGAAGAACCCAACGGCATCATCGCTGCTGTTGCGGCAGCGCATAACATGAACCTGATCCTGCATGCTGAGCAGGTCGTACTGCATGTCGGCGGTCAGGATATCACCGAAGAAGTCGGCGCGCAGCTCAACAAGACTCTGCCGCATGTCTTCATTCCCGATGACGGTGTTGACCCTGAGCAGCTTGCCCGCTCAGGGAAGATGCCGACGACAGCCGATGAACAGCGACAGGCCCAGGGGCCGCAGGGTCAGGCGCCCCAGCAGGCTCCGGCTTCCGCACCGAGCGAGTCCGTTCTTCGTCAGCATCACTGAGGCGAATGTCCGTGTCTGATATGACAGCAAGCGAGACCCGCCCCGGCGACAGCCGTTTTTTTCAACGCTCCGGACCATTTGGTCTGGAGCAGTTGGCTAAAGCATCCGACAGCGACGTGGTTGCCGCAGCATCAGGTAAAAGCGTGGCGGCGTTTCGCGGTGTGGCCCCCCTGCATGTGGCCGGACCTGACGAGGTCAGTTTTCTCGATAACCGTCGCTATCTGCCGCTTCTGGCTGAAACGAAGGCCGGCGCCGTTATCCTGTCGCCAGCGTTTTCCGACAAGCTACCGCCCGATACGGCGGGACTGGTCTGCAAGGCGCCCTATCTCGCCTGGGCCCGTGTCGCCACGCTGTTTCATCCCGATCCAAAGTCTACCGGAGTCCGTCATCCAACGGCCTGGATTGCAGATGACGCAGACATTGGCGAAAACGTCGAAATTGGCCCCTTTGCTGTAATCGGCAGTGGGGCCCGTATCGGCCGTGATACCATCGTGGCCAGTCACGCAAGCATTGGTCAGAGCGTTGAAATCGGTTCCCGATGCCGCATCGGTGCTCATGCTGCCATTTCTCATGCGCGTATTGGTAATCGTGTCACGCTCTATCCTGGCGTTCGTATTGGACAGGACGGCTTTGGTTTCGCCGTAGGGCCGGAAGGGTTTGAAACCGTACCGCAACTGGGTCTGGTCGTTCTGGAAGATGGTGTGGAAGTCGGCGCCAACTCCACCATTGATCGTGGCTCCATGCGGGATACGCTGATCGGCGCGGGCACGCGTATCGATAACCTCGTGCAGATCGGTCACAATGCCCGTCTGGGACGATGCTGTATCGTCGTGTCGCAGGCTGGTATTTCTGGCTCTACAGAATTGGGCGATTTCGTCACCATTGCTGCGCAGGCCGGTCTGATCGGACACATCAAGATCGGTTCCAAGGCCCGCATCGGTGCCCAGTGCGGCGTCATGTCGGACGTGGATGCAGGGGCCGATGTTATCGGGAGCCCTGCCATGCCGTTCCGCGAGTTTTTCCGCAATGTCGCAACATTGCGGAAGCTTTCCCGCAAAAGCAGCGACTAGCTGCCCTGTAGCGCGGATGGTAACTCCCCCTCAGGTTTGCTAAGGGAAGCCATTCGCGCTGCCAGAGGGCAGCAATTGACAGACAACACCGCTTGAAGGGCATGGTAAAACGATGGACCGAGTTGACGCTCCAGCCGAACAGATGACTCCCGCGACAGACGCCGCCGCTGCAGGGCATCAGCTTCCGCAGAGCATCGACATCCTCAAGATCATGCAGTCGATCCCGCATCGCTATCCGTTTCTGCTGATCGACAAGATGGTCGAGATCCATGCCGGACAGTCCGCCATCGGCATCAAGAACGTGACGGTCAACGAGCCGTTTTTTCAGGGTCATTTCCCGTCCCACCCCGTCATGCCTGGCGTCCTGATCGTGGAAGCCATGGCCCAGACAGCGGCGACGCTGGTTGTCATGACTCTGGGTGAAGCGTTTGAAGGCAAGCTGGTCTATTTCATGACAATTGAAAACGCGAAGTTTCGCCGTCCGGTCGGCCCTGGAGACCAGCTCCGGATCCATGTGGACAAGGAGCGCTCCCGCGCCAATGTCTGGAAGTTCAAGGGTGTGGCCCGTGTCGATGGCGTTGCCGTGGCCGAAGCGACCTTCAGTGCGATGATCATGGGTTGACGTTGATGCAGATGGCAGGGAAGCGCCCCGAAACCG
Source organism: Gluconobacter albidus (assembly GCF_002723915.1). GTDB lineage: Bacteria > Pseudomonadota > Alphaproteobacteria > Acetobacterales > Acetobacteraceae > Gluconobacter > Gluconobacter albidus. The sequence goes on along the minus strand of NZ_BEWL01000001.1, from coordinate 256,671 downwards.
CCGAAATCCACGCGACCGCTCTCGTTGATCCGCGTGCGCGCATCGGCGAGAACGTGCGCATCGGACCCTGGTGTCTGGTTGGTCCCAACGTCACCATTGGTGACGGGGTCTGCCTGCACGCATCGGTCATTGTGGACGGATACACGACCCTGCGCGAAAGCGTGGAAGTCTATCCGTTCGTGACGATTGGTCTGGCCCCGCAGGACCTGAAATATGCTGGCGAACCCACGCTCTGCGAAGTGGGCGCCAATACGGTCATCCGCGAAAACGTAACGATCCATCGTGGTACGGCGCAAGGCCATGCGCTTACGCGCATCGGCGCGAACTGTCTGATCATGGCCAATTCTCATGTGGCCCATGACTGCGTCCTCGGTGACCGTGTCATCATTGTCAATAATGTCGTCATGGGTGGTCATGTCGAAATTGACGACGACGCCAAGGTTATGGGCTCGGCAGCGCTGCATCAGTTCGTCCGCATCGGACGCGGGGCTGTGGTCGGCGGTGTCTGTGGCGTCGAAATGGACGTCATTCCTTACGGAAGCGTGCTCGGAAACCGTGCCCGTCTAGTCGGTTTGAACTGGATCGGCCTGAAGCGTTCGGGGGTTGGGCCGGAAGAAATGCAAGCCATGCGCCGTGCGTTCCGCACGCTTTATCCACGGCATGGGGCGACGGAAGCCGTTCTGGAAAGCCGCATTGCCGAAGTCAGGGCGGAATACGGACATCTTCCACGCATTGCCGAGATGCTGGACTTCATGGAGGCTCCAAGCCGTCGCGGCCTGACACGTGTTGCGCGTCAGGAAGGGCAGTCTGAAACCGAAGGCGCCTGATCGTGGGCGACCGGGGCTGCATCGGCATTCTGGCTGGCTCGGGACCGCTTCCCGCACAGGTCGCCGCTGCCGCCATCGCCAAAGGCCGCAAGGTTTTCGTCATTGGCTTCCGTGACTTCGCCGATCGCGCGCTTCTTGATCCTTACCCGCACGAAATCATTCGTCTTGCCGCCGCAGGCGATATTCTTGGCGCTCTGAAGAAAAATAACTGCCGCGAACTGGTCCTGATCGGGCCGGTCCGTCGGCCCGCATGGCGGGACCTGCGTCCCGATGCGGAAGGGGCCCGCATTCTCGCGCGCCTCGGGCGGGCGATCTTTTCCGGAGACGACGGGCTTCTCGGCGCGATCGTCCGTGTCCTCGGCGAAGAAGGTTTTCATGTCCGGGGTGCGCACGAGTTTCTCGAACATGCCACCGGCCGTTCAGGAACCCTGGGGCGTGTGCTCCCTGACACTCAGGCCAGACAGGACATCGCCCGTGGTGTCGATGTTCTCAAGGCGATGGCCGTCCTGGATATCGGTCAGGGATGCGTGGTCCAGAACGGGCTTGTACTGGCGGTCGAGGCTCTGGAGGGGACGGATGCCATGCTGGGCCGCTGCGGGCGCCTCATGCAGGCGGGAAGTGGTGGCGTTCTGGTAAAGATGCCCAAAACCGGACAGGACCTTCGGGCGGACATGCCGACGATCGGGCCGGAGACGCTGGAAAATGCGGCCCGGAACGGATTGCGGGGCGTTGCGTTCCAGCCCGGAGTGACGCTCATGACGGATCCTGCGGGCTGCGTGAAGCTGGCGGATCGTTACGGGCTCTTCCTGTATGGGCTGACGCCGGAAGATCTGAAGGACAAGTGATGAATACGTTTTTGCATACGATGGTGAGAATCCGGGACATTGACCGGAGTCTGGCATTCTACAAGCTGCTCGGGATGAAGGAGCTTCGCCGCAAGGAAGTCCGGGAAGGGCGCTACACGCTGGTTTTCATCGGATTCGCCGATAACGAGCATGGGCAGGCCGAAATCGAACTGACCTACAACTGGGATCAGGAGTCCGATTACGATGTTGGGACCGGTTTCGGCCATTTTGCGATTGGCGCCCCTGACGTGGCGGCTCTGGTCGAAACGGTCCGTTCGGGTGGCGGCAAGGTGACACGCGAAGCCGGTCCACTGAAATTCGGCACGATCATCATTGCCTTTGTCGAAGATCCCGACGGCTACAAAATCGAGCTTATCGAGAAATCGTAACGTTTTTCAGCAGTTTCAGGGCGTTTTCGAGCGCTTCGATAATCGTCTGTGCGTTCTGTTGGACTGCCTTGTCCCTGTGGGTGCCGAGAATGTCAGCGCAGAGAAGCGCAGGAGCCAAGGCATTGCGCAGGTCGTGACGAAAGGTGGCAGCATCCTGAGACGGTGTGCTGGAAGCAGAATGGTTGCTGGACTCGGGCATGGGGTCAAGTTCCTGTAGGTCTGGCATTGACATGAAGGGCCTGCGTGCTTACAAGCCCGGGTCTCAATCACCGGGCGTTTCGTGCGCCCGATCGACGCGGATGTCCAGCAGTTGAGGCGTCCGCCTGGTTTTTAAGGATCAACGTCATGAAGCGCACGTATCAACCCTCCAAGCTGGTTCGCAAGCGTCGTCACGGTTTCCGTACGCGTAGCGAAACCGTCGGCGGCCGCCGCGTGCTGGCCAACCGTCGCACCAAGGGTCGCAAGAAGCTCTCCGCCTGAGTTCGACCCAGATCGGCACAACCCATACACCGAGCCGTTTGAAAAAACGGCCGCAGTTTCTGCGTGTAGCCGGGAAAGGGCGCAAGGTCGCCACTCCCGGTATGGTTGTGCAGATCCTTCCGGATGACACAGCGACCGAAACCCGCGTGGGTTTCACAGTCACTAAAAAAGTCGGTAATTCTGTCATCCGTAACCGCACCCGCCGTCGTCTTCGTGAGGCTCTCCGCCTCGTTGCACGGGAAGACGGTCTGCCTTCCGGCGATTTCGTCCTTATCGGGCGTGACAAGACCCGGGGGCGTGAGTTTTCTCTCCTCAAAGACGATCTGAGGCAGGCTCTTCGCAAGGGGCTGGATGCCAATTTCCGTGAAAAACCTTCCGGGAATTCCAGTCATAGCCGGAATCGGGCGAAATGATTGCGCGCGTCATCAGGAAAGCCGTCACTGCCCTGATGCTGTCGCTCATTGATGCCTACAAACTCTTCATCAGTCCGTTCATCGGTACGAACTGCCGGTTCGATCCGACATGCAGCACCTACGCATTGATGGTGATCCGCGAGCATGGTCCCGTGCGTGGGGGATGGCTTGCGATACGCCGGATCGGGCGCTGTCATCCCTGGTCGGAAGGGGGCATCGACCTGCCTCCGAAGCCACACCGGCATTAAAAACACCCGCCACCTATTGTTTTGGATGCGGTTTTCGGCCACTTGAAGCGCAAGCCCCATTCAGTGAGACGAAAGACCGGCATCCGCCCGATGGACATCAAGCGCATTATTGCGGCCACACTTCTCTCGGCCCTTATCCTGATCGGTTTCGACTATTTCATGCCGAAGCCCCATCAGGACGATCCCCATTCCGTCCCTCATGCGCCTGCTGCGCAGGTTCAGACCAGCGCCCCTGCCGCGTCTGAAGCCCCGGCAGAGACGCAGGTTGCCGCACGGCGTATTCCTCTGACGGGGCCGGATGTCCAGGGTTCTCTCAACCTGAAGGGCGCGGTGCTGGATGATCTGATCCTCACGAAATATCGCGAGACCCTTGCCAAAGGCAGCCCGCTTGTGCGGCTGCTGGACACCGCCGGAAGTACCCATCCCAATTTTGTCGTGATCGGCTGGACCAATGCTCCGGGTTCAAACGCCCGCGTGCCGGACCTGAACACGGTCTGGGACAGTCCGGACGAGACGCTGACTCCGGACCATCCGGTGACGCTACACTGGGATAACGGACAGGGGTTGGTGTTCTCCATCCAGATCGCGCTGGACGACCATTACATGTTCGCGGTGAACCAGACGGTCGAGAACCATTCCGCACAGCCAGTGGCACTTGTGCCGTTCCAGCGCGTGCAGCGGGACTACGAAGCGCCGGAAGGGGCTTTCACCGCGCATGAAGGTCCGATCGCCGTCGTTGGTGGCCGAATGCAGGACGAGAGCTACAAGAATCTGCGCAAGGGGGCTGATCATCCGGATCACGTCTCCTGGTCGTCCACGGGATCGAATGGCTGGGATGGCATCAGTGACAAGTTCTGGCTGACGGCCGTGGCGCCTGCGGACGGGACGCCCGTTATGGCAAGCTTTGCATACGTTCCGGGAGCGCCGGCATCCTATCAGGTGGGGATGTCTACACAGGCGCCCCAGCAGATCATGCCGAATGGCTCCATCACCGAGAAGAGCCATGTCTTTGCCGGGGCCAAGGTGCTCAGCCTTTTGCAGTCCTACAGCAAACAGCTTGGAATTCCTGATCTGGACAAGGCGATCGACTTCGGCTGGTTCAGCTTCCTGACCCGCCCGCTGCTGACGCTTCTACACTGGCTGTATCTGCATATCGGCAATTTCGGTCTTGCGCTGATGGCGCTGACGCTGATCGTCAAAATCGTTCTCTTTCCGCTGGCTTCAAAGGCTGCCCAGTCTTCTGCGCGGATGCGTCTGCTGGCGCCGAAGGTCAAGGAAATCCGCGAGAAGAACAAGGACGACCCGATGGCCATGAACCAGAAGGTCATGGCGCTGTATCGTGAAGAAAAGGTGAGTCCGGCCAGTGGCTGTCTGCCGATGCTGATCCAGGCACCGATCTTCTTCTGCCTGTACAAAATCCTGAACATCAGCATCGACGCCCGTCATGCGCCATTCTTCGGCTGGATCCGCGATCTGTCGATGCCGGACCCGACAAACATCTTCAACCTGTTCGGACTGCTCCCTTTCGACCCGACGCACTATTCCTCGTTCCTGCATGTCAGCATCTGGGGCACGGCACTGGGTCTGACGTTCTGGCTGTTGCAGCGCCAGACCAGCTCGACGGCGAGCCTTGATCCGGCACAGGCGCGCGTGATGCAGTTCATGCCGCTGGCTTATGTGTTCTTTATGTCCAGCTTCCCGGCCAGCCTTCTGGTCTATTACACATGGAACAACCTGCTGACGGTGGCGCAGCAGATGTTCATCCAGCGCCGGACCGGTCTGCCCGTTCCGGTCTCCCGGACCTGAGGCCGACCAGAGGCATGATGAAAGAAATACCAGGGCCTCCAACCGAGGCCCAGATCGAAGACGGGCGGCTTCTGTTTGCGGGGGAATGCGAATTCTTCTTCGGTTCTCAGAAGATCGACCAGCTTCCTCCGGTCGGTCGACCCGAAGTGGCCTTTGCCGGACGCTCCAATGTCGGCAAATCAAGCCTCATCAATGCGCTGACGGGGCGTCGTGCGCTGGCACGGGCGTCGTCCGAGCCGGGACGGACCAAGCAGCTCAATTTCTTCAATCTCGCTGACCGCCTGTCTCTTGTGGACATGCCGGGTTACGGATTTGCGAAGGCGGCCAAGTCGGTCAAGGAAGACTGGCAGGACATGATGTTCGCCTATCTTCGGGGGCGCACCACGCTGGAGCGGGTCATCCTGCTTCTGGACGCGCGGATCGAGCTCAAGGAGTCCGACAGGGACGTCATGGAGTTGCTGGATCGTGCGGCCGTGGTGTTCCAGATCGTGCTGACCAAATGCGATCAGGTGCGCCCGAAGGCGCTTGCAGCAAAGACGTCGGAAGTCGAGGCGCTGGCGCTCAAACACGCCGCCGCCTATCCGCGTATCATTTCCACCAGCAGCGAGACCGGGTTCGGGATCGAGGACCTGCGGGCGGAAATTGCCCGTTTTGCCGTGCCACTCCAGACGTCAGGGGAAGGACAGTCCGGATCATGACCAGTAAGACCTCCAGCGGAAACAATAGCAAAACTCACAGTGCCAAACTGCCGGATGTGCCGCCGGTCGTGAACGCGGAAGAGGCGCAGGCGCAGGCAGCCATTCTGTCCAGTGCGCTGCCTTTCCTGCGCCGTTATGCCGGGGACACGATTGTCGTCAAATACGGCGGTCATGCCATGGGCGAAGGTAAGCTGGCGCATGCATTCGGCTATGACATCGCGCTGCTCAAACTGGTCGGGATCAATCCGATCGTTGTGCATGGTGGTGGTCCACAGATCAGCGCGATGCTGGACCGTCTGAAGATCCGCTCCGAATTTATCGACGGTCTCCGGGTTACGGACCAGTCGATGGTCGATGTGATCGAGATGGTGCTGTCAGGCAGCGTCAACAAACAGGTCGCCGAGCTGATCAACCGTGCGGGGGCGCTGGCCGTCGGCATTTCCGGCAAGGATGGCGGACTGATACAGGCACGTCGTCTGACCCGGATGAAACGTGATCTAGATAGCGAGATCGAAAAGGTCATTGATCTCGGTTTTGTCGGGCAGCCGGAAAAGATTGATCCGCGGGTGCTGTATGCGCTCCTCGGGGCCGGGTTGATTCCCGTAATTGCTCCGGTTGGCGTAGGCGCAGACGGTGAGACCTATAATATCAACGCCGATACGGCGGCAGGTGCGATTGCAGGAGCGGTGCACGCCTCGCGTCTGCTGATGCTGACGGATGTTCCGGGAGTGCTGGATGAAAACGGCAAGCTCATCGAGGAACTGAGCGCGGAGGAGGCCTTGCGCCGGATTGCGGATGGTTCGATTTCGGGAGGAATGATTCCGAAGGTCGAAACCTGCCTTGAAGCCGTTCGCCAGGGTGCGAAAGCTGCCGTCATTCTGGACGGCCGGGTGCCGCATAGCTGTCTGCTGGAGCTTTTCACGCGGGCAGGCCCGGGGACGCTTATCAAGGCATAACCGGTCTGTTGTTCAGACCGGACTACAGATTATGGCGCTTCGTGTGAGAAGCGCCATAATCTGTTTTCAACCAGCCCTTCCTGCAATGCCAGCATTCCGCGCTCCAGCAGGGTCTCGGGCGTTTCCTCTGCATTGGCTTCGCGGGAGACGAGGCCGAGTTGCAATGGAAGATGGACAGGCGGGTCGATCAGGATGGGGATTCCGTGCGCCGTCATGCGCTCGGCCCGTTCGGCCGCTGCGAAGCGGTCGCCGCCATCCATCCAGAGTCCGAAGATATTATTGCCGATGCGACCGATGGCATCCGTCGGACGAACTGCCTTGCGGAGGAGGGCAACGCATTGCCGGAGGGCTTCCTCACCGGCTTCGAATCCCCGTGTTTTTGACAGTTCCGTCAGACCGGGAACGCGCGCGATGATCAGGGTCGCAGGCATGACCTCCTGATCGAGACGGCGGGTACGGCGTTCTATTTCCGCCTTCAGCCCTTTCCAGTTCAGAAGATTGGACGAAATGTCATAGTCGGAGTCGAACAGGATCCGGCGATGAATGCTGTCCAGTTCCCAGAAACCCGCCAGCAGCGAACACACGGCCTGACACAGCTTTTGCTCCTGCGGTGACCATGAGGTGGCTCGCCAGACGATAAGACACATCTGTTCGAGACTGCGGATGTTCTCGCGGCAGATCATGGCATGACGCGTACCGGCTCGGAAAACGATCGTCCCTGTCTGCGAGGGGCTGGCGGAGAGAACGGCCTGAATGTCGTCTGTCAGGCTTGAAGAACTGTACAGGAGTGTATCTGGAGCCGCCGTATCAAGCAGGGCTCCTTCGGCGCCGAGCGGCTCCAGCAGGGCTTCCATGGCAGCAGCGGCGGCCAGTCGGGGGACGATGGCCTTACGCAGAGCGGTCGTCACGTCGGCAAGGATGGCAATCCCATCGTGGTCTGCAGGCGAGGCCGTCCCGCATGCAGACGCGGATAACGGCTCCGAAACAGCTTTGAGGGTGCCACGTGTTCCGGTGATCTGTCCCTCGTCATCATGGAACGGGCGAGAAGAGAGGATCACCGTCAGAGGCTCGCCCTGTGGCGTCGTGATGGTAGCCGCCGTGCCCGCATGGGGCTGCAGGATGTCTACAGAGTCGCATAATGCGCTGAAGGGGTGCCCGATCAGGGATGTGGTCGGCTGCCCGAGCCAGGTGTCCGGGGAAATGAGGATGATCCGACCGCGACTATCTGTTTCGAAGACTAGATCCACGGCCTGATAAAGCAGGGACCGCCAGCGTTCGCGGCTTTCCAGCGTGGACGCCAGCATGTTCCGCAGATCCTGCGGACTCCTGTCGGGTGCGGACGGGTTCATGAACTGGGACAACAGGGAACGCATATCAGGCAAGGGTGACATATCCCGCAGAAAGCTCGAGGTCGGGCCAGCCAGTCAAAGCCCTCCGTTTTCATAAGCGTGGCGGGTTAAGAAGTCATGAACAACGCACGAAACTGTGCAGGTCGGAATCGGAGGTAAAGATCCGTTGACATGCACCGTCGGGAACCGCATGTTCCGGCGGATTTCTGCTTTTCTGACCGGACCGACCTGATGCCGAATGCACCTCTTCGTACTGCCATCGAAGCCCTGTGGGAGCGTCGTACGACTCTCAGCGCCCGTACGGAAGGCGAAGACCGCGACATCGTGGAAAAAGCCCTGTCCGCGCTTGATGCCGGCACCCTGCGCGTCGCCGAGCCTTCCGAAAACGGCTGGATCGTTCACGAATGGCTGAAGAAGGCCGTCCTGCTCTCGTTCCGTCTGAACGACAGCCGTGTCATGGAACGCGGTTGCGGTGGCGAGCCGGCCTTCGACAAAGTGCCCCTGAAGTTTGACGGCTGGGACCAGTTCCGTTTCGCCGAAGCCGGTTTCCGTGCCGTTCCGGGTGCGATTGTGCGCCGTTCCGCGTTCATCGCGCCCAATGTCGTGCTGATGCCGAGCTTCGTGAACGTTGGCGCACGCGTCGACAGCGGCACGATGATCGATACCTGGGCAACCGTCGGTTCCTGTGCCCAGATCGGCAAAAACTGCCACATCAGCGGTGGTGCGGGGATCGGTGGCGTTCTGGAGCCGCTGCAGGCTGCGCCGGTCATCATCGAGGATGACTGCTTCATCGGTGCGCGTTCGGAAGTGGCCGAAGGCGTTGTAGTCGAGAAGGGCTCTGTCCTCTCCATGGGTGTGTTCCTTGGTGCGTCCACCAAGATCGTGGACCGTGCGACGGGCGAAATTTTCATGGGCCGCGTCCCGGCCTATTCCGTCGTCATTCCGGGTACGCTGCCGCCGAAAGAGCCGGGCATGCCGTCGCTGGCCTGTGCGGTGATCGTCAAGCGCGTGGATGAGCGGACCCGCTCCAAGACCTCCATCAACGACCTCCTGCGCGACTGAGTGTCGTGAGCGGATCACACCTGCCGACAGATCCCGTGACACTGGCACGGGATCTGCTGCGTTGTCCGTCCGTGACCCCGGCCGACGGGGGCGCGCAGATGCTTCTGGCAGGTGTGCTGGAGGGGATGGGTTTTGAGACAGTCCATCTTCCTTTCGGCCCCGCGGAGGCCCCGACGCCCAATCTATATGCCCGGCTGGGTACGGGGCGCCCCACGCTCTGTTTTGCGGGCCATACGGATGTCGTGCCGCCCGGCGAAGGCTGGGCGCATGATCCGTTTGCAGCCGTGGTTCAGGACGGTCGGCTTTATGGACGCGGCATTGCGGACATGAAAGGCGGCGTGGCCTGTTTCGTCGCTGCTGTGGCGCGGCGTCTGGAGCAGGGGCCATTGAAAGGCTCCGTCTCCCTGCTGATCACGGGAGACGAGGAAGGCCCCGCGCATTTCGGGACGAAACCGGTCATCGAATGGCTGGCGGAACGGAAGGAGCTTCCGGATTTCTGCCTGCTGGGTGAGCCCACGAACCCCGAGGCTCTGGGCGATGTTATCAAGATCGGCCGACGCGGCAGCATGAACGCAGTTGTGACGGTGCAGGGCACCCAAGGGCATGTGGCGTATCCGCATCTGGCGGATAATCCGGTTCACCGTCTTCTGGCAGCGTTTTCCGAACTGATGGCGCGGGAGCTGGATGCGGGCAGCGAGTGGTTTGACCCGTCTTCGCTTCAGGTGACCAGTATCGACGTGGGCAATTCCGCGACCAATGTCATTCCGGCGCAGGCCGTCGGGCGGCTGAATATCCGCTTCAATGACCTTCACATCGGATCCGCTCTAACGGCGTGGATCGAGGATGTGGTCCGGCGTCATGCGCCTTCAGCGGACGTACAGGTGTCCATCAGTGGCGAGGCTTTTCTGACGCAGCCCGGAGAGGCCGTAACGTGCCTCTCGGATGCCGTGCGTCAGGTGACGGGGCGTACGCCCCGGCTCGATACCGGCGGCGGTACGTCCGATGCACGCTTCATTTCGCGCTATTGCGAGGTTGCGGAGTTCGGTCTTGTGGGGGCGACCATGCACAAACGGGACGAGCATGTGGGACTTGAAACGCTGGAGGATCTGACGCGGATCTATCTGGCGTTCATGGAAGGATACGGGCTGTGAATTCCGGACGGCAGGGTTCGTTTCCTCCTTCCGGAAACATAGCCATCCCGCTGGGCGTGTGGCTTCTGGGGCGCGGGCGCTCCGAAGGGATCAACTGCTTCGCTCCGGGAGCAGGTGCGTTGTTCGCGGCTTTGGCACCCACGATCGCGCTGGCGCTCATCGGTGTGTGGATGGCCTTTATGCTGCCTCCTGCCGAACGGGTCATGGGGCTGGTACGGGCGGTGGTGCCGCTGGTCTGCACGCTGTTGCAGCTTGTGGTGTCAGAGCTTTACACGGTTTTTCTGAGCCGCAAGGGGCTGTGGACGCGCTACGCAACCGCTTCTTTATGGTGTGGCTGGCTACCGCTGGTCATGCTTATTGTGGCGCAGGGTGTGCTGCATCTCGTAATTCCGGGGGCTGCGGCCTCCGGTCAGGCGCTGGCCGGTCTCGCCTTCGGGGCACAGCTTTATACGCTGTGGCTGACCTGGTACGTCACGAAAGTCGGCCTTCTGACGACAGGGTGGCAGGCCTTCGTCATGACGATTCTTCAGACCCTGCCGGTTGCCGCATTTCTCTGGATTCTGTGGCTTTTACCGCCGCATTACAATGCGATGGTGGATCTGCTCGGGATCTCGTTTTAAGTCCTGTTGAACGGATTGTCGGGATAGCCGACATCCATCAGACAGAGCCCTTCCGGCGGGGCCGTCTGTCCTGCGGCGCAGCGGTCTTTCGCTTCCAGAATCTCAATCATTTTTTCGACCGGCCACAGGCCCGCGCCGATCATCATCAGTGTTCCGGCCATGTTGCGGACCTGATGATGCAGGAAGGAGCGCGCCTTCGTGTCGATCATGACCAGTTCGCCCTCGCGACGGATGGTCAGAATATCCAGCGTGCGAACGGGACTTCTGGCCTGACAGGCGACCGCACGGAAAGATGTGAAATCATGCGGCCCGAGAAGATGGTTCGCGGCCTGCTGCATGAGATCCACATTCAGCGGGCGCTTGATGTGCCACACCCGGTTTTCCATCAGACCCGGACGGGCAGGGCGGTTGAGGATCGTGTAGCGGTAGCTGCGCCATGTGGCGGAGAAACGCGCATTCCACTCTGGCCCGACTTGCGCGGCTTCGAGTACGACAACGCGGTGGGGCTTGAGATGATATCCCATGCCGTCACGGATCTGGCGGGCGTCGATCGGGGCGTCATCCGGGAAGTCGAGATGGATGACCATTCCAGCGGCATGGACGCCTGCATCCGTGCGTCCGGCAGTGATGCTGGGCACGGGACGATTACGGACCAGTTTCGAGGCGGCAGCTTCGATCAGGCTCTGAATGGAGACGCCGTCATTCTGCTTCTGCCAGCCCAGATAGCCGGTGCCGTCATATTCGATGCGTAAAGCCCAGCGGTTCAGGCCAGAAGGCTCATGGTCCTGAGCCTGTGCGTCAGACAAGTCCCATCCCTTTCGGCACGGGCTGACCGCGCAGGAAATCGGCGGCGGACATCATGCTGCGCCCCGGCTTCTGAACGCGGTCGATGCGAATCGCACCGGTGCCACAGGCGATCGTCAGAGCGTCGTCGAGCGTGGTGCCGGGGGAGGCGTTGGGGACTGCGTCCGGCAGCGGAGTGGCCGTGCCGATTTTCAGCACTATACCGTCAAGCGTCGTAAATGCGCCGGGCCAAGGCGTGAGGCCGCGGATCTGGCGATCGATCTCGGCTGCCGTGCGCGTCCAGTCGATACGGCCATTATCGCGGGTCAGGCGTTCGGCATAGGTCACGCCGTCTGTGGGCTGCGGCACGGGTGTCGGACGCTCGGCCAGCGCACGAACGACCAGACGGCCGCCGATCTCCGACAAACGGTCATGCAGTGTGCTGGCGGTATCGGTCGCGCTAATGGGCGTAGCCTCCTCCAGCAGAACCGCGCCGGTGTCGAGGCCCTCATCCATCTGCATAATGGAAACGCCGCTTTGGGTGTCGCCTGCGAGGATGGAGGACTGGATGGGCGAGGCCCCACGCCAGCGCGGCAGAAGGCTGGCATGGATGTTCAGACACCCCAGACGCGGGGCGTCCAGCATCTCTTTGGGCAGAATGAGGCCATAGGCGGCGACCACGGCGGCGTCGGCATTCAGGGCAGCAAAAGCGGCGTGCTCCGTCGTGTCCCGACGAACGTGGGCGGGCGTCCGTACCTCGATCCCGGCCGCTTCGGCCGCTTCATGAACTGGCGAACGACGCAGCGCTTTGCCACGTCCTGCCGGTCGCGGCGGCTGCGTGTAGACCGCAACCACCTCGTGACCGGCGTCGAGCAGAGCGTGCAGCGCCGGGACCGAAAAGTCCGGCGTTCCCATGAAAATCAGCCGCATCGGGGATCAGCGCCTTCCGAGCTTCTGCTCTTTGGCAAGGCGGCGCATGATCATGTTGCGCTTGAGCGTCGAGAGATGATCGACGAACAGGATACCGTTGAGATGGTCCATCTCATGCTGGATGCAGGTGGCGAGCAGGCCCGATGCATCACGCTCGATCGTTTCTCCCGCGAGGTTGCGATAGCGCACACGGATCGATTCGGGGCGGACGACTTCGGCATACTGGTTCGGCAACGAAAGGCAGCCTTCCTCGCGAGCCGCCATCTGCTCTGAATCCGTAACGATTTCCGGATTGATCAGCAGCATGGGCTCACGCGGCGCGTCTTCTTCGGCCACGTCCACCAGAGCAAAGCGCATGCCAAGACCGACCTGCGGCGCGGCGAGGCCGATGCCGGGGGCCTTGTACATGGCGGAAAACATGCCCGGAAGCTGATCGCGGATAAAGGCGATATCCTCGGGGCGGACCTCACGGGCGACCTCCCGCAGCACGGGCTGGGGGGCGATCAGGATCGGGGTAGGGGGCACATCGTCGATGCCGGACAGGAAATCGAATTCGCTCATGCCCTGCGATGTAGCGAGCGCGGGCGTCAAATGCCAGTGTAACATGCCATGAACGTCGGTTTTGCATGCGCTTGGTCGGGAGCAGAGCTTGCATCCCTAGGGGTGGTCACCATATCGTAGGACCAGCCAGTTGCCGCAGAATGGGACTGGCTCTGTTTTACGTCTCGCTCATGGAGGAGGCTCTCGCCCTATGTCCGGTCGCCTGTTCACGTCCCCGATGTTCCTCGGCTTCGATCACCTCGAGCAGATGCTTGAGCGTGCTGCCAAATCGACGTCCGACGGCTATCCCCCCTATAATATCGAGCAGCTCAGCTCCACGGCCCTGCGGATTACGCTGGCGGTTGCGGGCTTTGTCATGGACGACCTTCAGATCACGCAGGAAGACAACCAGCTTGTGATTCGCGGGCGTCAGACCGATGACAGTCAGGGGCGCATTTTTCTGCATCGCGGCATTGCGGCGCGGCAGTTCCACAAAGCCTTCGTGCTGGCAGAAGGCATCGAAATCGGTGGAGCATGGCTTGATAACGGCCTGCTGCATATCGATCTTCTACGTCCCGAGCCTGAAGTTCGGGTCAAGCGGATTGCGATTTCGCAGGGGCGGCGAAGCCCGGCACCGGCTCCAACGGTTCACCACGAAGTGGTGCCGCCTGTCGTGAAGACCCGACGCGCAACGCGTCCTGCGCGCGATATCGACGACGAATAAGACCGGTCGCGCGCTTACAATTTTACAGAATCAACCCAAGGCTGGGCGGCAGAAGCCGCTGCGGCTCCAAAAGGAAACGGAATTGAACAATCCCTTCGAAAACGGTGATCGTTCGGACGAAAAACTGCCGGCGGATCTGCGCCGCATCACGGGGCCGCAGCTTCTGACGCTGGGTATGTCCCGCCTCGCCTATGTCAGATCCGTCATGCATGAGGGTGAAATGCTCGTGGCCATCCATGCTGCCGACGGCACGCCCATGGCCGTTGCGGAAGACGAGGAAAGCGCGCTCGATGCCATCCTCGAACATGAAATGATCCCGACCCTGCTTCAGTAACCTCCCGCCTCAGTAACCGACGTCAGAAAGTCCACGCCCGTGAGCAAAAACGCCGATATTTCCCGTCACCTTGAAGAGCAGCGCCTTGCGGGCGTCGTCGTCCATAACGGGCTGGCCTATCTGGCCGGTCAGGTCGCGGACGATGCCACCCTCGATACGGAAGGGCAGACGGTCGACATCCTGCGTCAGATCGACGCGCTTCTGGCCTCGCTGGGAACGGATAAGAGCCGGATCCTGTCGGTGCAGATTTTCCTGACGGATATCGCGGAAATCGGGGCGATGAACCGGGCCTGGGATGCATGGCTGGACACGGACAGCAAACCGGCCCGCGCTACGGTTGAAGCCAAGCTGGCCGTTCCGGAATGGCGCGTGGAAATGACGGCGATTGCTGCGCTGAAATAAGAGCCTGCTGCTGAATGCTGAAAAGCCGTCTTTCCATCGGGAAGGCGGCTTTTTTTGTGGCGGCAAGAGCCGGTTCAGACAGAGAACAGAAACTCTCTCAGCCGCCTGTCCCGTTCGGGGTGCAGGGGCAGCTCATAATTGTCGATGTCTGATACGGCGGTCAGCGATAATGCATTGACCAGCCACACGCCTGTCACCGTTTTGAGATCCTGCGGCAAAAGACGGCCTTCGGTACAGAAGCCCCCTTCCAGCAGTCGAGCGCGGGACGTTCCCGGCAATGCGCCGTCATGAATGGGAGGCGTCTGCAGGCGCCCTTCCCGCAGGAACAGGATGTTCGCAGCGCTGGCTTCGGCAACAGCCCCCGTCATTCCCAGAAGAAGCGCATCATCCAGCCCGGCTGCGACGGCTTCCATGCGGCTCATGATGGATGGCAGACAGGCAAGCGATTTCACGCGCGCCAGAGGAGAGCCCCCATCGCGCCGGTAGCGGCCAAGCCCCAGCCTGACGGGGGCAGGCACGGCCAGCGCGGAAGCAGTCGCCTGAATCAGGACTGTGGGTTGCGGCGTAACAGGCGGTACCAGACCGCGTGGCCCGGTGCCGCGCGTGACCGTCAGGCGCAGCGATCCGTCTGACAGCCCCGTAGCATGCAGCAGATCGGAAACGGCCTGTGTCAGCAGTGTCGGGTCCGGCGTGGGCAGACGGAGGATCGTGCATCCTTCCTCCAGCCGTGCCAGATGCCGTGCCAGATGTGGCGCCTGTCCGTTGGCGACGCGGATTGTTTCAAACAGCCCATCAGAGAGCAGAAATCCCCGGTCGTTCGGAGCAATATGCGCGTCTGTCGCGTCCAGGAGACGGCCATTGAGCCAGACAGGAGTGCTCATGCCTCAAACGCCTTCAGAATCGGGGAGACTTTCAGAAGCATTTCCTCATATTCCCGCATTGGATCGGACAGCACGGTAATGCCGCCTCCCGCACCGACGGAAAGGGTGTCGCCCGATCGCGCCATGCTGCGGATGATGACGGAACTGTCCATGGCCCCATCCTTGCCGATGCGGAACAGGCTGCCGCAATAGGCCCCACGGGCAGAGGCTTCCAGAAGGTCGATGATCTCCATGGCGCGTTTTTTCGGTGCCCCTGTGACGGAACCCGGCGGAAGCGTGGCCTGAAGCAGATCAATGGCGTCCAGTTCGTGACGGAGTTGCGCCTGAACGACCGAGACCAGATGCAGGACGTGGGGAAACTGCTCAACCTTCGACAGCTGGGGAACGCGAACAGAGCCGATCTGTGAGACACGACCGATGTCGTTTCGCATCAGATCCGTAATCATCAGGTTTTCGGCGCGTTCTTTTTCGTCCGCAGCCAGTGTCCGGCTGTTCCGGGCTGTTTCTTCGGGCGTGTGTCCAAGGGAAATGGTGCCCTTGATGGGGCGCGTCTCGATCAGCCCGCCCCGCGAAAGCGAAATGAAACGTTCCACGGAGGCGCTGAGCAGCGAAAAATCCGGCGTCTTCAGATAGGCCCCGAACGGAGCCGGGGAGGTCTGGCGCAGTGTCCGATAGGCAGCCAGCTCATCGAAACCGTCAGCACACTCCGCAACCCAGCGCATCGTCAGATTGGCCTGAAAAATATCCCCGGCCCGGATGAAGGCGATGATGCTGCGAACCGCATCCATCCAGATGTCTCGCGGCTGTTCAGGCCGAAAACGCAGGGAGGGGGCGGGGCAGATCGTCGGCGAGGTTAATTCGGGTGTGGGATGTCCCCTCCGGCTGATCCACCAGCAGCGTTCTTCATGCCGGTCGAACGCCAGCACGTCTTCAAAAGAGGCCGCCACCAGTCTGGGCGCAGAAGAAACATGGCGGGATGGAACTTTTTCAAGCGCCATGCCCGCTTCATAGCTCATCATACCGATCACCCCGCCGGTGAAGGGGATGATATCCTCTGCTTCGGGGCAACGGGTCGAGGCGGCGGCCATATCGCGCAGATGCGTCCAGACATCACCCTGTATGGATATGCCATTCCTGCGAAGGCTCCCCGCGTGCCAGTCGAGGGTTTCAGCAGGAGACAGGCACAGAAAGGACCAGCGGGCGCGGTCGTCCGTGTCCGGGCCTCCGCTATCGAGAAACGCGGCCCAGGGGGCGGAGTCCATGGCGGAAAGCGCCTGTTCGGGAGGTCTCCAGGGAATTTCAGTGAAAGGCAGCGGAGCGCGGGACATTCAGGCTCCGTAAGGGAAATTCTGTCAGCCTGTCAAAGCCCTGGAGTCCTCAGGCCGTACGGCGCAGCCGCTTGCGCTGGCTGGATTTCGCAATACCCAACCCCTCGCGATATTTCGCAACCGTGCGGCGCTGGATGGAGAAGCCT
Source organism: Gluconobacter albidus (assembly GCF_002723915.1). Classification (GTDB taxonomy): domain Bacteria; phylum Pseudomonadota; class Alphaproteobacteria; order Acetobacterales; family Acetobacteraceae; genus Gluconobacter; species Gluconobacter albidus. The sequence continues at coordinate 239,759 of NZ_BEWL01000001.1, read as the reverse complement.
TCCTTTTGCAAAAGGACCGTCAGGGCATCGTCGGACAGGACGTTGTCTCCTTCGGCCGAGACGAGCGCCTGTAGACGATGCTGGATCGCGTGAGCGCTCTGGGGCGTACCGTCTTCGGACGTCAGGGCTGTGGAGAAAAACAGCCTGAGCGGGACGGTGCCCTGTGGCGTGTCGATATATTTGCTGCTGACGATGCGGCTGATGGTGCTTTCGTGCAACTCCGTGCGCTCGGCGATGTCGCGCATGGTCAGCGGGCGCAGGGCGGCGGGACCATCGCGCAGGAAATCGGCCTGATGCTGCACAATCGCGCGGCCAACCGCGAGCAGGGACTGTTTGCGGCTGTCCATCGCGCGGATCAGGGCCGTGGCCTCTGCCGCACAGGCAAGAAGCGTCCTGCCGGGATCCGTGCGTCCATCAAGCTGCGCGCGCATCGTGTCATCAAGCCGGAGTTTCGGCAGCAGGCGCGTGTTGAGGGTCAGACGGAAGCCGGCGCCGTTGAAGCGAACGATCAGATCGGGTTCGATGGGGGGCTCAGGCGGTGGCGGGGTCAGGCCGGGACGCGGATCGAGCGCCTGGATTTCGGCGAGCATCTCCAGCAGGTCGTCCTGCCCAAGAGCGCATTTTTCGCGCAGCCTGCGCCAGTCGCGCCGGGCGAGAAGGTCCAGATTGTCGAGGAGGGTCTGCATCGCGGGATCAAGGCGGTTGCGGGCGCGGAGTTGCGCCGCCAGACATTCTTCAAGCGATCGGGCGAAAAGCCCGACAGGTTCAAGATGCATGAGACTCTGGCGGATCGCTTCGAGCCTTGCGACCTCCATGCGAAGGTCGCCTGCAAGATCCGCTACTGAAACGGGAAGGCGGCCACTTTCGTCCAGACTGTCCAGAAGATGCAGTGCCGCATCCTGTTCGTCCGCAGGAAAAGACAGGCGGATCTGGAGGATCAGATCATCCCGGGTGGACGGAGGTGGTGCCGCTGCTTCCGGGCGTTCAGAAGCACTGGTGAAGCGGTCCGGGTCGTCGTCGTGAAACTCTTCCGGAGCGGGGGCGGGATCGGCCGCGGTCTCGCCGGGCTCCAGAATAAGAAGCGGATTGGCTTCGCAGATCTGCCGCAGGTGCTGGGCGAGGTCGATCTGCGTGTATTGCAGCAGTGCAATCGCCTGACGCAGCTGGGGCGTCATGACGAGAGACTGCGACTGACGCTGGATCAGGCCCGGGACAAGCATCCCGGCATGTTACAGCGAGAAATTCTCTCCGAGATAGACCCGGCGGACATCTTCGTTCGCAACAATGGCTTCGGGCGTGCCTTCCATCAGCACCTGCCCACCGTGCATGATGTAGGCGCGGTCGATGACTTCGAGCGTTTCGCGGACGTTATGGTCCGTAATCAGCACGCCGATGCCACGATCCTTCAGATGTGAGACGAGATCGCGGATCTCCCCGACTGCGATCGGGTCGATGCCGGCCAGCGGTTCGTCGAGCAGGATGTAGTTCGGCTGACTGGCCAGCGCACGGGCGATTTCCAGACGGCGGCGTTCACCACCCGACAGCGCCAGAGAGGGGGAGCGGCGCAGATGGGTGATGCCGAATTCGGCCAGAAGGCCGTTGAGCATCAGGTCGCGCTTTTCCGGGTCGGGCTCGACGACCTCAAGAGCAGCCATGATGTTCTGTTCGACGTTCAGGCCACGGAAAATGCTGGCTTCCTGTGGGAGGTAACCGACGCCGAGGCGGGCGCGGCGATACATCGGAAGCTGTGTGATGTCCGCACCGTCCAGCGTGATGGTGCCGGTGTCGGGCTGAACGAGTCCGACGATCATGTAGAAGCTGGTCGTCTTCCCCGCGCCGTTCGGGCCGAGGAGACCGACCGCCTCGCCGCGCTGCACCTGAAGCGAGACGTTTTTGACGACGGCACGCTTCTTGTAGGACTTGCCGATGCCGCTTGCGACCAGACCGGTTGCAGGGGGCTGGGAGGGGATATGGCTGTCTGTCACTTGGGTGCCTGGCTGCTGTTGGCCTCGTTTGGCACGACGAGCCCCTGGATGGGGGAATCCGTGCCCGGCAACATGGTTGCGATGCCGGTCTTCATGTTCACGATGGCCTGCGAGCCATTGTTCTGGTTCTGCCCCTGCGTGACATGCACATGTCCGATCAGGCGGGCAATCTGGGTATCGAAAACATAGACGCCACGATCGCCCGTGGCAGTCTGGGTCGGGGTGCGCAGAACGACATGCCCCCAGCCATAGGCCCGGTCGAGCTTCGAGGAACCGCCGCCCATCGGATTGGACGAATCTGCGGCCGCCTGTCCCGGTTTCTCAGACTGTCCCGGAGCTGGCGCATCGCTGGGTTTGCTGAACGAGACCAGCACGTCCGCCTTGACCTGCTTGCCATCATTGGTCGTGACAGTCGCATCGCCCCGGCCAACCGACATGCGCGTCTTGGAGTGATATTCCATGACGTCGCGGGCCGTCAGAACGTCCTGCGGCGTGGTCAGTTTCAGATGCTTGCCGGTCATGACCATGACGCCCTGATCCATGTCGTACAGCGCGTGATCGCCCCAGCCCTGATCGGTCTGGTTGTAGATATGGACGTTGCCGCGCGCTTCGATCCGGTACAGCTCGAGGGAGCCGCCCATCGGATCGCCGCTGCTCGCGCTTTTGCCATCGGCCGGTGTTGGCGCAGGAGCGGACTGTCCGGGAGCGGGCGCTTTCTTGCGCAGATATCCGATCAGCGTATCCGCATCGACCGTCGTATCCCCGCGCACAGCCCGCGCCCCACCCGTGAGCGTCACGGTCTGGGCATTGCGATCGTAGACCTCTTCCTTTTTCCAGAAGAGCTGCACCGCTTCACCGTGGGACATGTCCAGTCCGTCCGCGTGGGCAGGAGCGGAGGGGAAGGCCAGAGGAAGGGCGATCAGGAGGGGAAGGAAGGCTGCGGAACGGCGGGTCATTTCTCTGTCTTCAGTCCTTGCAGGTGCAGGCGGGCCGCCGCACTCGGAGGGCCGTTGTCATCGTTGCGGACCGTCAGTCCCGGCCCCGTAAACTGCATGATACCCGCATGCTGGTCCAGAAAATAGCCTTGGGCGTCCTGCGTACCGAAGGGTCCTTCCGCATGGACCCAGTCCCGCGAGGCGATGACGTCTGCCTTGAGGTCCAGATCTGCGGAAGGACCGTTCAGGAGAAAGCCGTCGTCACGGTAGAGCACGACGTTGTCGTCGAGATCGAGGGTCTGTTCGTGCTGCATGTAGACGCCGCGATCAGCCTTGATATGCGCCCAGGAATTGCCGGAAAGCTGGATATCGGCGACCGGATCGACAAGGTCCACGCGGTCCGGACCCTGCTGGTGGGTGGTGCGGGCTGTGATCATATAGAGATGATCGTGGGCGTCGAGGCCGCGATAGGTGGCCTGTTCCATATTGCCGCTTTCCACGCGCAGACGGGCCATTTCCTTCAGCGCGGCGCGGTTCTGGTTCATGAGATGGGAAATCTCGGGCCAGGCCGCGATGGAGCTGAGAAGAACGAGAGCCAGTCCTGGCAGCGCCCATTTGGCGAAACCCAGAAGCGAGCGACGTCGGGCGAGTTCCTGAGCATTGGGAGCCTGACGGATCCGCTGGAAGGCCGCGCGGCGCAGATTGTCGAGACGGGCGAGGCTTTCGGTCCGGTTGGGGTCGAAATCTTCCCGGCGAATGCGGTGTTCGCCATTATCGGGCGTGGGGGTGTTCATGACAGGCCGGCTCGCAGGAGGTCGTGAATATGGACGATTCCCGCGGGGCGGTGTGCCGCGTCCACGATGAAGAGGCTCGTGATGGGGCGTTCGCGCTGGTTCATGAGGTGCATCACGTCCTGCGCCAAGGTGTCGGCGCGCGCGGTGACGGGGGCGGGGTTCATGACGTCCGCCGCCGTGGTCGTGTCGAGGTCGCCGGAGAGCGCGCGTCGCAGATCGGCGTCTGTGATGAGGCCCTGAAGTTCACCATTGTCATCAATGACACCCATGCACCCGAATGACTTGCGTGTCATCTCGAGAATGACGGAGCGGAGCGGGAGGCTGCCCTGTCCAAGAGGCAGGGCGTCGCCGGTGTGCATGAGGTCGCTGATGGGGCGCAGCCGTGCGCCGAGGAGGCCGCCGGGGTGAAAAACGCCGAAATCGCGGGCGGTGAACCCGCGCTTTTCCAGCAAAGCAATGGCGAGCGCATCGCCCAGAGCCAGTTGCAGCAGGGTGCTCGTCGTGGGCGCCAGCCCCATCGGGCAGGCTTCGGTGCTCGTAGGCAGAACCAGTGGGATCTGCGCGGCACGCGCGAGAGCAGAGGTGCCGACAGCGGTCACAGCGATCACGCAGTGATTCTGCCGGGCGGCATAGGCCAGAATCGTGGCAAGTTCGGCGGTTTCGCCGGAATTGGAGAAAGCGAGGATCAAGTCACCGGGGGCGACCATGCCCAGATCGCCATGGGCGGCTTCCGCGGGGTGCAGGAACAGCGACGGTGTGCCCGTAGAGGCGAGGGTCGCCTGAATTTTGCGGGCGATATGACCGGATTTGCCGATTCCGGTCACGATCAGACGCGCATGACTTTCGGCGATGCGGTCGACGGCCTCGCGGAAAGCCATTCCGAGCGGACCGGAGAAAGCATGTTCGAGCGCTTCCAGTCCTTTGCGCTCTATGGAGACGGTCTGAAGGGCCGATTCCAGAGCGGTACGGGAAAAACCGGGCGACGGGCGGTGCATGATCAGCCGGGCCGGAATTCAGGCGCGATGCGAGAAAATGTCGGCTTCGTCGTAGCCCAGCAGATCGAGGCGGCAGCGGGCCGGGAGGAAATCGTAGCAGGACTGCGCGAGGTCGCGGCGGTTTTCACGGATCAGCATGGCTTCGAGCTTATCCCACAACGCGTGGAGATGCAGCACGTCCGATGCGGCGTAGCGGAGCTGATCGGGGGTGAGGGTCTCGGCGCCCCAGTCAGAACTCTGCTGGTGTTTGGAGATTTCAACGCCGAGAAGATCCCGGCACAGATAGGCCAGACCGTGACGGTCGGTGAACGTATAGACCAGTCGGGCGGCGATTTTGGTGCAGATGACAGATGGGATCGTAATATTGAAAGCGTTCTGCAGGACTGCGACGTCAAAGCGTGCGAAATGCATCAGCTTGGTGACGGAATCGTCTGTCAGGAGCGCTTTAAGGTTGGGGCAGTCATAGCCGCGGCCGCTCATGGAGACCGGTTTGATCTGCACGAGATGGGCTTCGCCATCACCAGCTGAAAGCTGGACGAGGCAGAGGCGGTCACGATGGGGATTGAGACCCATGGTCTCGGTATCAATGGCAACGACAGGGCCAAGATCAAAGTCATCCGGCAGATCGCCGTCATGAAGATGGATGGCGTTCTGCGAACTCATTTGTCGTCACCAAATTTTTTTGATCACCAGAGGATCGAGGCAGTATGCTGCCTGATCGTCTGTGGTGCCCAGAAGAAGACTCGAACTTCCACGTCCTTTCGGACACAGGTACCTGAAACCTGCGCGTCTACCAATTCCGCCATCTGGGCTCAGAAAGCACCGGGTTTTTTCAGTTTCCTGAGGCATCCCGGCTCGGTGAAGAGGCGTTTACCCCTGCACGTACGGGGCGTCAACAGCCAAACTGAAAGAAAAGCGAAAATGCGTAGAAATTTTTCCGTGGACGGAACTGGTGGCGGAGCTGGAAATGACGCTGGAACGGGCCACGGCCCAAAGGTGGTGGCGGTTTTAGGCGGCGGAGGGTTTGTCGGGCGCGAACTTGTTGGCCGGCTCGTGGCCCTGGGGCATGTCGTGCGTGTGGGAAGCCGGAATCCCGAAGGCGATCAGGCACTGGCGCGGTTTCCGGGTGACGGACGTGTGGAATTTATCAAGGCATCCGTGAATGACGCGGCTTCGCTGGAGCGTGTGTTCGCCAGCGCGGATGTGGGGATCAACCTGGTGTCGATCATGTCGCCGGATGTGCGGGCGATGCATCGGGTCAATGTGGAGGGCGCGCGGCTGGCGGCGCTCATGGCGCGGCGTCAGGGAGTGGAGCAGTACCTGCACATGTCGGCCATTGGGGCGTCGCTGACGTCGCCGGGGAATTACGGGCGGAGCAAGGGGTTGGCTGAACGTGCGGTGCGGGAGGTGTTCCCGGAGGCGGCGTTGCTGCGACCTTCGGTGATTTTCGGGCCGCAGGACAGTTTCTTCAACATGTTCGCGCTGATTGCGAAGCTCTCGCCGGTTCTGCCGGTGTTTGCGCCCGAGACTCTGTTTCAACCGGTCTATGTGGGCGATGTGGCGCGGGCGATCATCGCGCTTGTGGAGCCGGGGTATGAGGGTATGACGGTTGAGGCGGGTGGGCCGGATGTTCTGAATATGAAGGAGTTGATGGCGTTCGTTCTGGAAGCGTCTGGGCGCCGTCGAATTCTGTTGCCGGTGCCGGGATGGGTAGCGAAGCTGGAGGCGGGCATTCTTGAGGCGTTGCCGGGGCATCTGCTGACGCGCGATCAGGTTGCGATGATGGGCGTGGACAATGTGGTGCAGCCGGGAATGGCTGATCTTCAGGCGCTGGGGATCAGGCCTGCGGCGATGCGGAGTATCGTTCCGGACTATCTAAGGGGGAGTGTTTGTGAGAGCTGGAGGCGGTTCCGGAAATAAATGGTCCGTTTCGGTCCTAAAAATTTGTGTGAAAAATGGCTCATGGAGCGAATAGATGGGCCATTTCATGCGAAAGGTCAGTATCACTGACTGTTATTGGATAAAGTGACGGAATAGCTGCATTCTCACTCGCATGTTTGCAGGAGACACGACGCATGGCCGAACGGATGTTGCAGTTCGTCACCCACCCCCAGGTGCTTCCGGAGAAGCGCGACGCGGCTGAACGCCGTCAGGACTTCGGGGAGATTTATCGTGGGTTCGCGCGCAGCCGGGCGGAAGAGCAGGCGTCGCGTTGCTCGCAGTGCGGGATTCCGTTCTGCTCCGTGCATTGTCCGCTGGGGAACAACATTCCCGACTGGCTGAAGCTGACGGCGGAAGACCGGCTTGAGGAAGCGTATGAGATGTCGTCTGCGACGAATACGTTTCCGGAGATCTGCGGGCGGATCTGTCCGCAGGACCGGCTGTGCGAAGGCAACTGCGTCATCAACAAAGGCTTTGAGAGCGTCACCATTGGCGCTGTCGAGCGGTTCATTACCGAAAATGCGTTCGAGCAGGGCTGGGTGAAGCCGGCGCTCCCGGATCGTGAACTCGGGCGCAGTGTCGGAATCGTGGGGTCGGGGCCTGCGGGGCTGGCCTGTGCGGAGCGGCTGCGGGCGCAGGGTTATGAGGTTCATGTCTATGAGCGTCAGGACCGTGTGGGCGGGCTCATGACGTACGGTATTCCGAGCTTCAAGCTGGAAAAGCATGTCATGGCTCGGCGTCACGCGCTGCTGGAGGCGCAGGGGATCGTGTTCCACCTCTCCACGCCTGTTGGTTCGGGCGAGGGCGAGACGGCGCTTGAGGATCTGCGGGCGCGGCATGATGCGGTATTTCTCGCAACAGGCGTGTATCGCTCGCGTGATGTGAAGGTGCCGGGGGCCGGGCTTGAGGGTGTTGTCGATGCGATCGACTTCCTGACGGCATCCAACCGTCGGGGCTATGATGAGGATCCGGGCGAGGACGCGGCGCTTCATGCGAAGGGGCGTCGGGTCGTGGTGATTGGCGGTGGTGACACGGCCATGGACTGCGTGCGCACGTCGATCCGTCAGGGTGCCGAGCGTGTGACATGCGTTTACCGTCGGGACCGGGCGAATATGCCGGGGTCGCGACAGGAAGTTTACAATGCCGAGGAAGAAGGCGCGCATTTCGAATGGCTGGCCTCGCCGGAAGCGTTTCTGGGCGATGGCAGCGTGTCGGGTGTACGGGTGCTGAAGATGCGTCTGGGTTCTCCGGATGCATCGGGGCGCCGGTCCATCGAGGGCACGGGGCAGCATGACGTGATCGAGGGCGATCTGGTCATCAAGGCTCTTGGCTTTGATCCCGAGGATCTGCCGGGGCAGTTCAACACGCCTGAGCTGGCCGTGACGCGCTGGGGCACGCTGACGGTGCCGCCGGGGGGCTTTGAGACGAGCCTGCCAGGTGTGTTCGCCGGGGGCGATATTGTGCGCGGAGCGAGCCTTGTTGTCTGGGCGATCAAGGACGGCCGGGATGCGGCCGATGCGATCCATCATCATCTGACTGAAACAGTAACCGGTTCTCTGGAGGCCGCGGAATGACACAGAATAACGATTTCATCCGCGAGTATGCCGAGAACGTCGAGCGACTGAAGGGGCTGTATGACCCGTCGCAGGAGCGCGATTCCTGTGGTGTGGGTCTGGTCGCGGCGCTGGACGGCAAGCCGTCGCGCAGTGTGGTTCAGGCGGGAATCGAGGCGCTGGGCAATATCTGGCATCGCGGTGCGGTGGATGCAGACGGCAAGACCGGCGATGGCGCGGGCATTCATGTGGAAATCCCGCAGGATTTCTTTGCCGAGGCGATCCATAACGGCTCCAGCGACGACACGATCGACGGGCGCATTGCGGTGGGCATGGTGTTCCTGCCCAAGACCGATCTGGGATCGCAGGAGCGCGGCCGTCAGATCATCGAGACGGAGATCCTGAACTTCGGCTACGGGATCTATGGCTGGCGTCAGGTGCCGATCGATACGGCGTGCATTGGCGAGAAGGCCAACCAGACGCGGCCGGAAATCGAGCAGATCATGATCCGTAACCGGCTTGGCCGGTCCGAGGACGAGTTCGAGCGCGACCTGTACGTTCTGCGCCGGCGGATCGAGAAGCAGGCGACGGCACAGCAGGTTGATCTGTATGTGTGTTCGATGTCTTGCCGCTCGGTAATCTACAAGGGCATGTTCCTGGCCGAGAACCTGACGGATTTTTATCCGGATCTGCTGGATGAGCGGTTTGTGTCGCGGTTTGCGATCTACCATCAGCGGTATTCGACCAATACGTTCCCGACCTGGAAGCTGGCCCAGCCGTTCCGGAAAGTGGCGCATAACGGCGAAATCAATACGATTTCGGGCAACACGAACTGGATGCGTTCGCATGAGACGCGGCTCGCGCATCCGGAACTGGATCCGTACATGGCGGATCTGAAGCCTGTGGTGCAGGCTGCCGGTTCCGATACGGCGGTTCTGGACAATGTGTTCGAGCTTCTGACCTTCGCCGGGCGGGACGCGCCGATGGCGAAGACGATGCTGGTGCCGGCCTCTGGCGGTGCGAATTCGGCGATGTCTGACGCGGCGCGGGCGCTGTTCCGGTACTGCAATGCGGTGATCGAGCCCTGGGACGGTCCGGCGGCGCTGTGTGCGACGGATGGACGTTGGGTCGTGGCCGGGCTGGATCGCGCCGGGCTGCGTCCGCTGCGTTACAGCATCACGCAGGATGGTCTGCTCATCGTGGGCTCCGAGACGGGAATGGTCCGGGTGCCGGATGCGCGCGTCAAAAGCCGCGGGCGGCTTGGTCCGGGGCAGACGCTGGCGCTCGATCTGAAGGAAGGGCGGCTTTACCAGTCTGAAGAGCTGCTCGAGATGCTGGCGTCGCGTCAGGATTTCCAGGGCTGGGTGAAGCGCATCCGCGATATCGAGCCAATCGTGCGCGATGTTGTGGAGCCTGAGGCGCTGGACCCGGATGTGCTGCGGCGGCATCAGGTGGCGGTCAGTCTGACGCATGAGGAACTGGAGACCATTCTGCACCCGATGGTGGAGAATGCGGCCGAGGCTCTGGGCTCGATGGGTGATGATACGCCGCTTCAGGTCCTGTCGAAGATCTATCGCGGGTTGTCGCATTATTTCCGTCAGGGGTTCAGCCAGGTCACGAATCCGCCGATCGATTCCCTGCGTGAGACGCGGGTGATGAGCCTGATTACGCGGCTGGGCAATCTGGGGAACATCCTCGATCAGGCGCCGGAGCAGTGCGATCTGTTGCAGCTGCCGAGCCCTGTGCTCACGATTGGTGAGTTCGACGAGCTGCGGAAGGTCTGCGGCGAGAATGCGGGCGTGATCGACTGCACCTTTCCGGCTGAAGAGGGCGAGGAAGGTCTGCGGGCGGCGATTGCGTCCATCCGGGCGCAGGCTGAGGATCATGTTCGTGGCGGGTGCACGCATCTGTTCCTGACGGATGACAACACGGATGCGACGCGGGTTGCGATTCCGATGATCCTCGCCACCGCGGCCGTGCATATCCATCTGGTGCGCAATTCGCTGCGGACGTTCACGTCGCTGAACGTGCGGACGTCCGGGGCGATTGATGTTCATGCGATTGCCGTGACGATCGGTGTGGGTGCGACGACGGTGAATCCGGCTCTGGCGCAGTATTGCGTGGCGGACCGGCTGCGGCGCGGGCTGTTCGGCAAGATGTCGCTGCGTGAGGCGATGGAGCGGTATCGCAAGGCCGTGGACAAGGGTCTGTTGAAGATCATGTCCAAGTCGGGCATTTCGATCATTTCGGCCTATCGTGGCGGATATAATTTCGAGGCAATCGGGCTGTCCCGTGCGCTGGTGGCGGAGTTCTTCCCGGGCATGCCGTCGCGGATTTCGGGGATTGGTCTGCCGGGAATTGCGCGGAATGTTCTTGGCGCACATGCGGCCGCGTGGAACCGGAAGGTCGAGGCGCTGCCGGTCGGTGGACGCTACAAGCTGCGGCGTCAGGGTGAGACGCATGCGTTCTCCGGCCAGCTCGTCCACATGCTCCAGAGTGCGGTGACGGCGAACAGCTTTACGCTGTACCGGCGTTACGCGGATGCGGTGCGTCAGATGCCGCCGGTGGCGCTACGTGATCTGCTGGATTTCAAGCCGCTTCATGCGCCGGTTCCGGTGGATGAAGTGGAGAGCATCACGCAGATCCGCCGTCGTCTGGTGGCACCGGGAATTTCGCTGGGCGCTCTGAGCCCCGAGGCGCATGAGACGCTGGCGATTGCCATGAACCGGATTGGTGCGAAGTCCGATTCCGGTGAGGGTGGCGAGGATGCCGAGCGCTCCAAGCCGCGTCCGAACGGGGACAATGCGTCTTCGGCCATCAAGCAGGTGGCGTCCGGGCGTTTTGGCGTGACCGCGCAGTATCTTAATGATTGCCGCGAGATCGAGATCAAGATGGCGCAGGGTGCGAAGCCCGGCGAGGGCGGGCAGCTTCCGGGCTTTAAGGTGACGGAACTGATCGGGCGTCTGCGTCATGCGACGCCGGGGGTCACACTGATTTCGCCGCCGCCGCATCACGACATCTATTCGATCGAGGATCTGGCGCAGCTCATTTACGATCTCAAGCAGATCAATCCGACGGCGACCGTCACGGTCAAGCTGGTGGCGCGGACGGGCATTGGCACGATTGCGGCCGGTGTTGCGAAAGCCAAAGCGGATGCGATCCTGATTTCCGGCCATTCGGGAGGGACGGGTGCGAGCCCGCAGTCTTCGATCCATTATGCGGGTCTGCCGTGGGAAATGGGGCTGTCGGAGGCGCATCAGGTGCTGATGCTGAACCGGCTGCGTCATCGTCTGGTGCTGCGGACGGATGGCGGCATCAAGACTGGCCGCGACGTTGTCATGGCGGCGATGCTGGGCGCGGAAGAGTTCGGCATTGGTACGGCCGCACTCGTGGCGATGGGTTGCATCATGGTGCGCCAGTGCCACTCCAACACCTGTCCGGTGGGCGTGTGTGTGCAGGACGAGAAGCTGCGCGAGAAGTTCGGGGGATCGCCGGAGAAGGTCATCAACCTGTTCACGCTGATTGCGGAAGACATCCGGCATATTCTGGCGGATCTGGGCGTGCGGTCGCTTGAAGAGGTGATCGGACGGACGGATATGCTGCGCCAGGTGTCGCGGGGTGCGGATTATCTGGATGATCTGGATCTGAATTCCCTGCTGGTTCAGGCCGATCCGGGCGAGCATGCGCGTTACTGCACCCGTGAAGGGCGTAACGAAGTGCCGGAGACGCTGGACGGGCAGATTATCCCGGATGCGACCGCGCTGTTCGAGCGTCGCGAAAAGCTGCACCTGCATTACACCGTGCAGAACACCCATCGTGCGATCGGTACGCGGGTTTCGGGGCTGATCACGCGCAAATTCGGCATGAAGGAGCTTCCGGAAGGCCAGCTCACGCTGTCGTTGCGTGGGTCTGCCGGGCAGTCGCTGGGCGCATTCGGCGTGCAGGGACTCAAGATCGAAGTCGAGGGCGATGCCAACGACTATGTCGGCAAGGGGCTTTCGGGGGCGACAATCGTTGTCCGCAAGTCACCGGCGGCGCAGTGGGCGTCCGAGCAGAGCGCGATCATCGGCAATACGGTTCTGTACGGAGCGACGGCGGGGACGCTGTTTGCGGCCGGGCAGGCGGGTGAGCGCTTTGCAGTGCGAAACTCGGGTGCGACGGCGGTGGTCGAAGGCTGTGGCTCGAATGGCTGCGAATACATGACTGGCGGGACGGTCGTGATCCTTGGGGAGACGGGCGACAATTTTGGTGCCGGTTTCACGGGGGGCATGGCTTATGTGCTGGACGTGAAGGGGCGGTTCGAGGCGCAGATCAACCCCGATACGGTGATCTGGAGCCGTGTGCAGGCTGGCAGCCGCTGGGATCAGGAGCTTCGGGCGCTGGTTGAGCGGCATGTGGCGGAGACCGGCAGCACCTATGCCGAGGATCTGCTGCATTGCTGGGAGCGGACGCTGGAGCGCTTCTGGCACGTCGTGCCGCGCGATTATGCGCGGATCATCGGCTATGTTCAGGAAGATCTGTCCCAGCTTTCGGCCTGAAGACGGGAGTAAGGAAGATAGTTGATACTTCAGGTGATCTGACGTTGACCTGTGATGAGATGGCTTCGTTGAGGAGTTATCTCATCGCAACGGTTTTTGAATTTTCTAATAGTATTGAAATATCAATACTGGGAATGTTCGGCGCAAATGAAATATTATTAATGGCAAATAAGGTATATTCTTTTATGATGGGAGATAAAAAAGAATATACGAATATATTCTCTAATGATGATTATAAAATAATAAGTAGTTGTATTTTTCATGGAGAGATGGCTCTCGGCATTTACTTAACCTACAAAAAATACATCGACTATGAAACCTGTGATTTTGAAATCACAAAAGATAAAATTCACAATTATATTCTTGAATATCGGAAAAATTCCGGCTTCTGACCTGATTAAGTTAGAGACTGAACGGGACGGATTTTCAGGCAGGGGCGCTCCACGAAGCGCCATGACAGGATCGCGCCACCGATCGTGGTGAGGAGCGTGAAGATCACGGCATGTCTGCGGCCGAGGCCGTAGCGGGCCTGAAGGTCGCCAGCCATCATCACCAGCGGGAGATGGCACAGATAAAGCCCGTAGCTGTGGGTGCTGAGGCTGCGGACCGCCGGGCCGATCAGGGGCGGCAGGGTTCGCAGGCGCATCATCGCGGGCATGCAGAGTGCGTAGCCGAAGCCCACGACATCGAAAATCGCCATGGTCTGAAAATGGTGTGTCCAGAGCGGGATGGGCAAAAGGTCTGCCAGCCATGTCGTCAGGACAATCCCCGTGCCGATGAGGGCCAGTGGGATGTGCAGGCGGGAAACGGTTTTCGCGTATCGGGTGAGGCACGTAGCAGTAATGCCCCATGCAATCGAGTCGAAACGGCAGGGAACGATCTTGCTGGTGACCTCGTCCCAGTTGACGTCTGCGGGCAGAGATAGCCGCCAGCAGAGCGGCACGATGAAGAAGGCTGCAAGCGTGCTTCCAAAGGCCAGGGCCGGTTTGACGCGGCAGGCGAGAAGGGTGAGCAGCAGGGCGGGGAAGGTGATGTAGAACCATTCCTCCACGCAGAGTGACCATGTGACGCCATACCAGTTCGAGACCATGGGCCAGCCGAGATTTTGCGTCAGGGTCAGGAACCAGGGCAGGACGCGGCGGGCTTCGTCCCAGACCACGCCATAGGGGCCGAAATAAGCGAGCGGGATCAGCAGGACGAACAGCCAGACATAATAGGCCGGGAGGGTTCGCATCCATCGGCGGATAAGGAAAATGCCCCAGCCTTTCAGGGAGGTTCCGCGTTCCAGCAGGTCCAGCATGATCGTGCCGATCAGGAAGCCGCTGAGGACGAAGAACAGCATCACGCCGTAGAAGCCCAGCACCGCAAGATGGAACGGGAGTGCGCGGTGCCACCAGTCCAGAAACAGGCTACCGTCGTGGCAGATCAGAACATCGAGAATGGCGACCGAGCGCACCAGATCGGGGCCTGCGATTCGCTCCCGAAGATTTTCAAAGGATGTCAGGCGCTCATATGCCTGGGGGGGGTATTTCTGCATGAAGTGGCGGAAGATCCGGGGTTGCGGGCTGTGTTGCGGTTGGGCGGCGGTTTTACACTACGGATTTGTCATCAACATCCCGTTTGACGGCGGGGATTGTGGCTCTAAGGTCAGGGTATGACCATGCTCTTTTCTGCCGCTGACGGCACGCCCAATTCGTCCTCCGGGGAGCAGATGCCGCCCCGCTGGGACCTCTCCGATCTCTATGCTTCGCCGGAAGATCCGGTGCTGGCGGCGGATTTTGATCGCTGGGCGGGGGAGGCGCGCCGTTTCTGTGAGACGTATAAGGGGCGTCTGGACAGTCTGAGTGGTGTGGAGCTCGCGGCAGCTTTCGCGGACTATGAAGCGATTGAAGAGGGCCTAGGCAAGATCGGGTCGTTCTCCAGCCTTGGCTTTGCGGCGCATACGACCGATCCGGTCTGGGGGCGGTTCGCGCAGGGTGTGCAGGAGCGGATGACGGAGGTGGCCTCCGACCTGATGTTCTTCACGCTGGAGCTGAACCGGATCGCGGACGAGGATCTGGCACAGATCTGCGAAGCGCCGGAAATGCGCAAATGGGATGCGTATCTGCGGGATCTGCGGATGTACCGGCCCTATCAGCTTTCTGATGAGGTCGAGCAGGTGCTGATGGACAAGTCGGTGACGGGGCGAAATGCCTGGAACCGGCTGTTCGATGAAACCATGGCGACGCTGAGCGTCACGATCGACGGTGAGGAAAAGCCGCTCGGTGAGGCGTTCAACCTGCTGACGAATGCGGACCGTGCCAAGCGTGAGGCTGCGGCGCAGCAGATCAGTGCGGTTCTGGGTGAGAACTCGCGCCTGCTGACGATGATTACCAACACGCTCGCCAAGGACAAGGCGATCGGGGACAAGCTGCGGAGTTATCAGCGCCCGACGAGTTCGCGCAATCTGGCGAACATGGTTGAGGACGAGGTCGTTGATGCGCTGGTGGGCGCAGTGGATGAGGCCTATCCGCGACTGGCACACCGGTATTATGCGCTCAAGGCCAAGTGGCTCGGGCTTGAGAAGCTGGAGCACTGGGACCGCAATGCGCCGTTGCCGGGTGTCGAGGTGCGGAAGATCGACTGGGAACAGGGCAAGGAGATTGTGCGCACGGCCTATGCCGGGTTTGATCCGGGTCTGGGCGAGATCGTGAACCGGTTCCTGACGCATCCTTGGATTGATGCGGCACCCGTGGCGGGCAAGTCTTCGGGGGCGTTCTCGCATTCCTGCGTGCCGTCAGTGCATCCCTACATCCTGATGAACTATCGCGGGCAGCCGCGGGATGTCATGACGCTGGCGCATGAGCTGGGACATGGCGTGCATCAGACGCTGGCGGGGCAGAAGCAGGGCTATCTGAACGCCGATACGCCGCTCACGCTGGCGGAGACGGCGTCGGTGTTTGGCGAGATGCTGACGTTCCAGTCATTGCTGGATGCGGAGAGCGATCCGAAGCGCCGTCGTCACATGCTGGCGGCGAAGGTCGAGGATATGCTGAACACGGTTGTCCGGCAGATCGCATTCTATCAGTTTGAAGTGAAGGTTCATGACGAGCGGGCGAAGGGTGAGCTTTCGCCAGAGCGTCTGGGAGAAATCTGGCGGGAGGTTCAGGTGCGGAGTCTGGGGCCCGTGTTCCACTTCACGCCGGATTATGACCTCTACTGGTCGTATATTCCGCATTTCGTGCATTCCCCATTCTATGTTTATGCGTATGCTTTCGGGGACTGTCTGGTGAACGCGCTTTATGGTGTTTATCAGGAAAAGCCTGAGGGTTTTGCTGCGAAATACCGCACCATGCTCGAAGCGGGCGGGACGCTGCGACACAAGGAACTGCTCGCGCCGTTCGGACTTGATGCGACAGATCCGGGTTTCTGGCGTAAAGGACTGGATGTGATCTCGGGGCTGATTGATCAGCTCGAGCAGGAGGACTGAGGAGCATCATGGCGAGGGATCTCGACAACACCGGCCTTATGGGGGAACTGCGTCGCATGGCGCGGACTTCCGGCGCGGTCGGCGGTATTGCGGCGCGGATGGCGGGCAACCGTCTGGGCTTCAAGACGGACAAGGGCGTTCATGCAGAGGGCCTGAAGTCGGCGTTGGGAAACCTCAAGGGCCCGCTGATGAAGGCGGCCCAGCTTCTCTCCACTATCCCGGGTGCGCTTCCGGATGAATATGCGGAAGAACTGGCGCATCTGCAGTCCAACGCCCCGCCGATGGGCTGGAGCTTTGTGCGCCGTCGGATGCAGGCGGAGCTTGGGGCGGGGTGGGAAAAGCATTTCCGCTCCTTCAGCCATGAAGCCGTGGCGGCAGCGTCGCTCGGACAGGTGCACCGGGCGCGTCTGGTCGATGGGCGCGAGGTGGCGTGCAAATTGCAGTATCCGGATATGCAGGCTGCTGTGGATTCGGATCTGCGGCAGTTCCGGGCGGCTTTGGGCATTTACAAGCAGTTCGAGACGACGATCCGGCAGGATGAGGTTTATACAGAACTCGCGGACCGACTGCGCGAAGAGCTGGATTACCGGCGGGAAGCGAGCCATTTGCGGCTGTATCGGGACATGCTTTCCGAGACGTCCGAGGTGACGGTTCCGGCGCCGGTGGAGGAACTGTCCACCGGACGGCTGCTGACGATGGATTGGGTGAGCGGCCGAAGCATGCGGGCCGTTCTGGGCGAAAACCTGCCGCTGGAAGATCGCAACGCGATGGCCACGGCACTGTTCAAGGCCTGGTACACGCCGGTCTATCGCTATGGTGTCATTCACGGTGATCCGCATATGGGCAACTTCACCGTGCGGGACGACTATGGTCTGAACCTGCTGGATTTCGGAGCTGTGCGGATCTTCTCGCCGCGTTTTGTGGAGGGGATCATTGATCTGTTCACGGCCCTGCGTGAGAATAACGAGGAAATGGCCTTCCATGCCTACAGCAAGTGGGGCTTCGTCGGAATCTCGCGTGAGACGGCGGGTATTCTGAATGAATGGGCACGCTTCTTCTATCGTCCGCTGATGACGGACCGGGTTTGCTCCATGCAGGAGAGCAACGATCCGGCGGAAGCGCGTCAGGTTCTGGAGAAGGTCTATGACGGGCTCAAGCGCACGGGAGGTGTGAAACTGCCGCGTGAGTTTGTGCTGATGGACCGCTCCGCGATCGGACTGGGCAGCGCGTTCCTGCGCCTGGAGGCGCGGCTGAACTGGCACAATATGTTCGAGGAACTGATCGAGGGCTTCGATGTGAATGTGCTGGCAGCGCGGCAGAAAGAGGCTCTGGCGAAGGCGAAGGTGCCTCCGGCGCTGTCTTCGCTCTGAGGCAAAACGGCCCACCTTCCTGCTGTTCAGATGGTGCTGAGGAGCAGGCTGGTTTCTGAGTTGAGAATGCCATCCGTCATGCGGACGTCGCGCAGAACGCGGTCGAAGTTCTGAAGTGTATCTGTGCGGATTTCGGCGATCAGGTCCCACGCGCCGTTCGTCGTGTGAAGGGCGTGAAGCTCGGGGATGGCGCGCAGGGAGCGGATAACCGCCGTCGTGGATTTTCCAGCGACTTCGATCAGCATGATGGCGCGGATTTCGTCGTGATGTTCGCGCGCTCGGACTGTGAAGCCCAGAATGGCACCACTTTGCAGCAGGCGATCCAGCCGTGATTGTATGGTCGCACGGGACACGCCCGCGATGGTGGCGAGTTTTGCGACGGGCGCGCGGCCATCTTCTCGCAGGACGGCAATCAGTTTGCGGTCGAGATCATCGAAAATATGCATCTGACATTATGATATTTCAGAATTGACGATCTGTCATAAGAATCCTGAAAGACTGTACAGATTGTGCATTCAAACCGCTTATTCGTGACGGCACCATTTTCCTGTAGCAGCAAGCAGGAGAGATCATGGTCCAGTATGTCGGTGTCGGGAACCTCATCAGTCTGGTGCGTGCGGTCGGGGTAGAAACCTTTTTGAGCGAACTTGCCGGGTTTATCGAAAACGATTTCCGGCGCTGGCCGGAATTTGACAAGACGCCGCGTGTGGCCAGCCATTCTGCCGAAGGCGTGATCGAACTGATGCCGACCGCTGATGCTGCGCTTTATGGCTTCAAATACGTCAACGGGCATCCCGGAAATACGCGGCAGGGTCTCCAGACCGTGACGGCATTCGGGGTGCTGTCGGATGTGGCGTCGGGGTATCCCCTGCTGCTGTCGGAAATGACGCTGCTGACGGCCCTGCGGACTGCGGCGACGTCTGCGCTGGCTGCGCGCTATCTTGCACGCCCCGACAGCAGAGTGATGGCGATGATCGGACTGGGCGCGCAATCCGAGTTTCAGGCGACGGCGTTCAGGGTGCTGCTGGGGATCACACATGTGCGGGTGTATGATGTCGATCCGGCTGCAGCTGAAAAATTCTGCCAGAACATGGCGGAAAGCGGGCTGGAAATTCTGGTGGCGCGGAGCAGTCAGGAGGCGGTGCTGGGCGCAGATGTGATTACCACCGTGACGGCCGACAAGCTGAAGGCGACCATCCTGTCAGACAACATGATTGGCGCCGGTGTTCATATCAACGCCGTGGGAGGCGACTGTCCTGGCAAGACGGAGCTTCAGGCAGATATTCTCAGGCGCGGGCGTGTTTTCGTGGAATATCCTGAACAGACGCGCATCGAAGGCGAGATCCAGCAGATGCCGGAAGATTTTCCGGTGACGGAGCTGTGGCAGGTCATCACCGGAGAGGCGGAGGGGCGTCGGTCTGGTCAGGAGATCACGATTTTTGATTCGGTCGGCTTTGCTACGGAAGATTTTTCGGCGCTGCGATATCTGCGCGACAAGGTTCAGGGAACCGGATTCTATACGGAGATCGACCTTGTGGCCGAACCGGAAGATCCCCGGAACCTGTTTGGTCTTTTGCAGCAAAACTGAATTTTTCTGGTCCATGGGAATACAGTGATGACGTCTTTCTCAATTCAGGCCCCCAGAGCGGTTGTCATGATCCGGCCACATCATTTCCACCCCAATCCGGAGACGGAAGGGGACAATCTGTTCCAGACCCGTGATGGCACCCGGACGGGTGTAGAGATTGCGGAGCAGGCTTATGCCGAGGTCAGCCGGGCTGCGGAAAGCCTCGAAAAGGCGGGGGTTCAGGTTCATCTGTTTGAGGATGAGGGCCGGGAGACGCCTGATTCCGTGTTTCCGAACAACTGGTTCTCGACGCATGCGGGCGGTCACGTCGCCATTTATCCGATGTTTTCACCGAACCGGCGGCGGGAGCGGCGTTCAGATGTGATTGAGATGCTGAAGCAGCAGTATCGCGTTCAGGATGTCATTGATTATTCAGGGCTGGAGCAGGATGGCCTGTCGCTGGAAGGAACGGGGGCCATGGTTCTCGATCATATCAGCCGGATTGCGTATGCGGCGAAGTCCAACCGGACCAACGAAGTGGCCATGGAGCGCTTTTGCACGCATTTCAATTTCGAGCCGATCGTTTTCGATGCCGCAGATGAGGGCGGACGACTCATTTACCACACCAATGTCCTGATGTGTGTGGGAACGGAGTTTGCGCTGATCGGCCTGGAGACGATCGGTAATCCCGTCCGCCGTCGGGAGGTGCATGACAGGCTTGCAGAGAATGGTCGGGAGATCGTTGATCTTTCCCTTGGGCAGATCAACGATTTTGCAGGAAATGCTCTGGAGCTTTCGGGCGCCGGAGGGCGCGTTCTGGCGTTGTCACGCCGCGCCCTGACGGCGCTCCGGCCACAGCAGATCCGGGCGATCGAACGTTCGGCCACGCTTCTGCCGCTCGACGTACCGACCATTGAACTGGCCGGTGGGTCTGTGCGCTGCATGATGGCGGGCATTCATCTGACCCGGCGCCCCTGAGGGAAGGGTCTTGAGGAAAATCAGAAGATTTCCTTGATGAGATCGTTGCCGATGCTGAATCCGGCACCGGCTTCGACAGAGCGGGCGAAGCCGGAATTGAGAATGTTCGAGATGAAGTTGTTGTCGGGCACGGACTGCACCGGCTGGACGGGGATCTGCTGCGTCGGAGCCTGATAGGGGTTTTGTGTGCCGTAATCGGGCTGCGCGTTGGCGAGGGCCGCGTGGAGCTGTTGCAGGAGGTTCGTGACCTGCTGCTGTTCAGCCTGAAAGGCGAGGGCGAGTTCGCGCAGGTCGAGAGACCATTCGCGGGCCTGCATGTCACCGGTCTGGGCAGCAACCTGCATCTTGGAGCCGAGAGCCTGAAGCGCCTGCGCGGATTGCTGGGCCTGCTGCTGGAGCTGGGTGTAGGTCTGCTCGATCGTCTGGACGTCCATGACGGTTTTTCCTTCAAAGAGACATGGCTGTTGATACCGCCGGGCTGCGAGTCTCTCCATCCCTTTCAGCAATAAAATGTCATAAAGATACGTAGGCGGAATGCTGTCCGTCCGGATGTGTGTGCAGATGCCTCTTGCCCTGTGTCACGGGGTTTCCCATCTTGCGATGATGGCCACAAAACCGACCTCTTCCGTGCGCAATGCCGCATCCATGCCCCTGACGCAGTTTCTTCCCGAGAGGCAGCCCGTCAAACCCAAGACGCGTAAACTCGTCGTCAAGTCGGACTATGATCCGGCAGGCGATCAGCCGACAGCGATTGCGGAGCTTGTGCAGGGCGTTGAGGGCGGCGAGCGGGATCAGGTTCTGCTGGGCGTTACGGGGTCTGGTAAGACGTTCAGCATGGCGAAGGTGATCGAGGCAACGCAGAAGCCGACGCTTATCCTCGCGCCAAACAAGACGCTGGCGGCGCAGCTTTACGGGGAGATGAAGCAGTTCTTTCCGGACAATGCGGTCGAGTATTTCGTGTCCTACTACGATTACTACCAGCCGGAGGCGTATGTGCCACGGTCGGACACGTATATCGAGAAGGACAGCCAGATCAACGAGCAGATCGACCGGATGCGCCATGCCGCCACACAGGCGCTGCTGGAGCGTAATGACGTCATCATCGTTGCATCAGTCTCCTGCATTTACGGTATCGGGTCGGTCGAGACATATTCGAAAATGGTGGTGCGGCTTGAGGTCGGCGGGTCCATTGACCGGGAACGGCTGATCAAGGCGCTGGTGGAGTTGCAGTACCGGCGCAATGACGCGGCGTTCGAGCGCGGGACGTTCCGCGTGCGGGGTGAGCAGATCGACATCTTCCCGGTGCAGAACGAGGACCGGGCCTGGCGTGTGTCGCTGTTTGGCGATGAGATCGACCAGATTGTCGAATTTGATCCGCTGACGGGTAACAAGACGGCGGATCTGGCGGAAATCAGCGTCTATGCGAACTCGCATTACGTGACGCCTCGTCCCACGCTCAATCAGGCGATGATCGGGATCAAGAACGAGCTTCGCGGGCGGCTGACGCAGTTTACCGAAGAGGGCAAACTGCTGGAGGCGGAACGTCTGTCGCAGCGGACCACGTTCGATCTGGAAATGATCGAGACGACGGGTGCGTGCAAGGGGATCGAGAACTACTCGCGCTATCTGTCGGGGCGTGGCCCCGGTGATCCGCCGCCGACGTTGTTTGAATATCTGCCGGAAGATGCGCTGCTGATCGTGGATGAAAGTCATGTCACGGTGCCGCAGATTGGCGGGATGGAGCGGGGGGACAGGGCGCGTAAAAGCGTGCTTTCGGATTACGGGTTCCGTCTGCCGTCCTGCATCGACAACCGTCCGCTGGCATTTGGGGAGTGGAATGCCTTCCGGCCACAGTCGATTTTTGTCTCCGCGACGCCTGGTCCCTGGGAAATGGAGCAAACGGGCGGTGTGTTTGCCGAGCAGATCATTCGTCCGACGGGGCTGATTGATCCGGTGACGGATGTGCGCCCGGTTGAGGGGCAGGTGGATGATCTGCTGCACGAATGTCGGGATGCGATCAGCAAGGGCGGCCGTGTGCTGGTCACGACGCTGACCAAGCGGATGGCCGAGGATCTGACGGATTATCTGGGCGAAGCGGGCGTCAAAGTCCGGTATCTGCACTCGGATGTGGATACGCTGGAGCGGATTGAAATCATCCGCGATCTGCGACTTGGGGCCTTCGATGTGCTGGTGGGAATCAACCTGCTGCGTGAGGGGCTGGATATTCCGGAATGTTCGGTCGTGGCCATTCTCGATGCGGACAAGGAAGGGTTCCTGCGGTCCAAAACTTCGCTGATCCAGACGATCGGGCGTGCGGCGCGTAACGTCGATGGGCGTGTGCTGCTTTATGCGGACAAGATGACGGACAGTCTGAAATACGCGATCGAGGAGACGGCGCGACGTCGGGCCAAGCAGACGGAATGGAACGAGGCGCACGGGATTACGCCGATGACGGTGCGCTCGAAGATTGGCGATGCGCTGTCGTCGGTGTTCGAGCAGGATTATGTGACCGTGGCGCCGGATGGCTCTGGCGATACGGAACAGTTCGTCGGCAAATCGTTGCCTGCTACGATTCAGGATCTGGAAAAGCGGATGCGGGAGGCCGCGGCCAATCTGGACTTCGAGCAGGCAGCCCGGTTGCGTGACGAGGTCAAGCGCCTGGAAGCTATTGATATGGGGCTTGAGCCGCCGCCGATTGCCAACTCGACCGCTGGAAGACCTGGTGCGCGTAAGGCTCCGAAGACGCCTGTGCCTTTGGGGCCGGGTGGGGGCGGGTATGATCCGGCCAAGAAGAAACGCGGTCGGGGAGGCCGCTGATATGGCTGAAAAGACGCCGCTTTCGCATTATCTGTCGCCGAAAGGTGCGGCGGTGATGCGCGCTGAACTGAAGGAACTCGCGCAGAAGGAACGGCCGCGCATTGTGGAGATCGTGTCCTGGGCGGCGAGTAATGGGGACCGTTCGGAGAACGCGGATTATCAGTATGGCAAACGCAGGCTGCGGGAAATCGACCGGCGGATGCGGTTTCTGGGCAAGCGTCTGGAAAATGCGGTGATCGTCGATCCCGCCGGTCAGACGACGCGGGACCGCGTGTTTTTTGGCGCGACCGTGACATATGTGGACGAGGATGACGTCGAGCATACGGTAACGATCCTTGGCGTGGACGAGTCCGATCTGGCGCGCGGCGAGGTCAGTCTGGTCTCGCCGGTGGCGCGGGCACTGATGCGGACGCGCGTGGGCGATGTTGCGATGTTGCAGACGCCGCGCGGGCCGGTTGAGATCGAGATTTTGAAGATTGTCTATCCCATGGCGGTGGCGGCGGCTTGATTGCTCATGGCAGGAGCGTGCGGTCGCGCAGGCGTTCGGCTGTTTCCCAGAGTGCCGTGCGGTTGGAGTCCCAGGTCAGGTGCTGGCGGGCGTCTTCGTAAGAAAACCAGCCACAGGTTGTGTGTTCGGCGGAAAGAGACAGGGTTTGACCCGTGGCATCGGCTGCGAAGCAGTGTTCCGGGATAGCGTAGAGCCGCGGTGACCATGTGGCGCGGGCTGCAAAATGGCTGACCGGGATGGTGGCGCTGGCCTGTAGCGGAAAAAGGGGTGTGTCGGCCGAGAGGCCGCTTTCTTCCTGCATTTCGCGTCTGGCGGCTTGCAGGGGTGTTTCGCCGTCGTCACCGCCGCCTGCGATGGGTTGCCAGTCCCCGGAATCGCTGCGGCGGAAGAGGGCGTATTCGGTGCCGCGATCGGTTTTGCGGAACGGCAGGACGAGAACCTGAAACGGAGCGCGACGTGGGGTAGTCATTTAGGAAACTCCGGGGTGCGGGATTTTGAAAAACCGGGTCATGCGGTTACAGAGGACTGGACCACTCCCCTTTCTCCCTGCCGGAGTTTTCCGATGTCCCGTTCTCTTCGTGTTGCTGTTCAGATGGACCCGCTGGAGTACGTCAATATTGATGGCGACTCCACGTTTGCGATGATGCTCGAAGCGCAGGCGCGCGGCTATGAGCTGTGGGTCTATCCGGTGACGACGCTGAGCCTTGTCGAAGGGCAGGGTCAGGGTGGCCGTGTGCAGGCACGGGCGCGACGGGTCGAGGTGCGGCGCGAGCGTGGCAATCACGCGACGTTTGGTGAAGAGCAGGTGCTGGATCTGGGGCAGACGGATGTGATCCTGATGCGTCAGGATCCACCGTTCGACATGGGATATATCACGGCGACGCATATGCTTGAGCACGTGCATGGTGTGGGCGAAGGTCGCTCGCTGGTGGTGAACGATCCGGTGGCTGTGCGCAATGCGCCGGAAAAGCTTCTGGTGACGCATTTTCCGCATCTGATGCCGCCTACACTTGTGACATGGGATACGCGCGAAATTCTGGCGTTCCGTGAGAAGTATCAGGACATTATCGTCAAGCCGCTGTTCGGCAATGGCGGTGCGGGGATTTTCCGGATCAAGCCGGATGATGAGAATCTGGGGGCGCTGCTGGAGATGCACTTCGCACGTTCGCGTGAGCCGCTCATGATTCAGCGTTATGAGCCGGCCGTGCGTCAGGGCGACAAGCGCATCATTCTGGTGGATGGCGAGGCCATCGGTGCGATTAACCGGGTGCCGGCAACGGGAGAAGCGCGCTCGAACATGCATGTTGGAGGCAGGGCCATGAGCGTCGAACTGACGGCGCGTGATCGGGAGATCTGTGAGTCGATCGGGCCCTATCTGCGCGAACATGGCCTGATTTTCACCGGGATCGACGTGATCGGGAACTGGCTGACGGAAATCAATGTCACGTCGCCAACGGGTTTGCAGGAACTGGATCGTTTTGACGGAATCAACAGTGCGGGGTTGATCTGGGATGCGATCGAAAGACGCGTTCTGGCCTGAGGGAAAGTTGTAATGGGCTGCCCGGAAGGGCGGCCTGTCAGGGCGTATCCTCGTCTGAAGAAGGCATGTGGGCGAACGATGTCCGGGGTTCATCCGGAGCAAGTTCTTTTATTTCGGGAGTGCTTTCCCGGCCGAAACGATTACCGAACCAGTCCTGAAGAGGTATGCGGAAATACAGGAAATAGACGGCGCCCCAGGCGCCCAAAGTGACCGCAACAAGGAAATAGATCAGCACGTTTGTTCTCCTGAGCCCGTTTTGAGGCATGGGTTTGAAACGTCATGCACACTGCGTGTCTTGCCAGATGCCTATCGGGGAGGGCAAGAAGGTGCGAATTGAACATGTTCCGGATAGCTCTGGCCTGTGAAGGCCGGGCGGACAAAGAAGGTCGCATATCACAATGTCCTCAACCCTTTCCCCGCGTTCGGCACTGGACGCGGAAGCCGTCAAAACGGCTTATCGTCGTTGGGCCCGTGTTTATGATACTGTTTTTGGCGGTATCTCGGGTTACGGGCGCAAGAGAGCAGTGGCTGCAGTCAATGCCCTGCCAGGAGAAAGGGTTCTGGAGGTCGGCGTCGGGACGGGGCTGGCTCTGCCGGCTTATTCCCAGAGCAAGCGCATCACGGGAATCGATCTTTCCGAAGACATGCTGGAGCGTGCACGGATGCGGGTGCTTCAGGAGCATCTGACGAACGTGGACGATCTGCTGGAAATGGATGCGGAAGCCACGACGTTCGAAGACGACAGTTTCGACATTGCGGTGGCGATGTTTGTGGCTTCCGTTGTTCCGCATCCTGACCGCCTGCTGGCCGAGCTCAAGCGTGTTGTGAAGCCCGGTGGACATATCCTGTTCGTCAATCATTTTCTGGCAACCGGTGGCGTGCGTCTGTCTGTTGAGCGTGGAATGGCGCGGGCATCGCGTTCGCTGGGCTGGCATCCGGATTTCGCCATTGAGTCGCTTCTGCCGCCGGAAGATCTGCGTCGTGCCACGCTGACCCCGGTTCCTCCTGCAGGGCTGTTTACACTCGTGACATTGCCGCAATGCGAGAGTAAAAGCGACGCAGCAGCCCTGGTCGCCTGATCGGCGTTTGGTTCCGCACGTGTGTCGGCGCCGAGTATTCCGACGCTCGCTGCGGTATTCCTAGTTCAGGGACCGACTACGCGATCATGACTTATCAGGCCGTCGATACTGCTCCGGATACTGCCTCGGCCCGCTCCGGCCGCCGAGTCGGAACATCCTTCATTCTGCTGGCCTTGTTTGCGGGCCTGCTGGGTGGGTCGCTGGCCCTGCCAATTCTTCAGACACACCCCACGAGCGGGCAGGCCTTCTGCCACGGTATTCTCATGACGTTCTTCGTCATGTGTCCTGCGGCGCTTGGTGGTTTCGGGCAGTGGCTTCTGCCAGTCGCCCTCGGGACCGACCAGACGGTGCTCCGGGGGCTGACACTGGCCGGTTTCGGTTTTCTGTCAGCTGGTGTGGTTCTGTTACCGGTTCTGCCATTTGTAGCACTGCTGCTCTGGTCGGTCGGTATTCTGGCGGTAGCGATTGATGTTATCACTACCTGCCTTGAAGGGCGCACCTGCCGCTTCCGGGACATGCCGCCGCTGGCCTGGTCGCTTTTGGCCACAGCGTGCAGCGTTGTGCTGGTCGCGCCTGTTCTGGCTGCTGTCGTCACGCGCGGCATGATGGACGGACTGACCACCGACGTCCTGATTGAGACGCTCCATCTGCCTGAAATGGCACTGATGCTGACCCCGGCACTCGGGCTGGTCACGTCGGCGCTGCTCTCGCGTACGGTTCGTGGCGGAATGTCTTGGACGGTTGCGCCTTACGTGTTCGGTGTGATGGGGATTGGCGGACCTCTGTTCTGGATGGACGGGTTGTATGGCTCTCTGGCGTCCGGAGTGGGGGCCAGCCTTGTCCTGATGACGCAGATCGTGCCGTCAGTGGTGCTGATTGGAGCGCTGTGCCGGGATGTGTGGCAGCAGAAGCGCGATCTGGATGGCGCCGCGCTGTGGGCGATTGGCAGCATTCTTCTCTTCGCTGCGGGTTGGCTGTCTGATGGGTTGCCCGGGCATTCCGGCGATCATACGGCCGTGGCGTTTGGCGGGATCATGGCGTTGTGTGGCGGGTTCTATGCCTGGGTCGAGAGGCTTCTCCCCGGTCGTGTTCCTGTTTTGCTGAGCCGGGTTCATGCGGGTCTCATGCTGGGGGGGGCGTTCTGTTCGATCGTACCGGGCGTGATGATCTATGGTGAGATTTTGATGGGTGTCAGCCTGTTGGCCTTTGGGCTGGTGGGGCTGTTTCTGTTGAGGGAGACCGGGCGTGCCCGGGTCTCGGCATGAGCGATACGGCGACACCTCTGGCCCCTTCGGGGGTTTTTTCCATTCCGGGGAAGGATGGTGATCCCTCCCTGCGTGAATGGCTGGCGCTTCTCAAGCCGCGCGTGATTTCGCTGGTGGTGTTTACGGGCGCTGCGGGTATGGCCGTGGCGCCGCGCTGGCCGTCCATTCCCATCGGGCTGATTACCATTCTGTGCATCTGCATCGGGGCTGGTGCCGCTGGTGCGATCAACATGTGGTATGACCGCGACATTGACGCGATTATGAAGCGGACGGTCGTACGCCCCATCCCCGACGGTCGGATGCCAGAGCAGGCGGCGCTGGTTTATGGTGTCGTGCTCTCGGTTCTGTCCGTGATTGTGCTGTGGCTGGCGACGAATGCGCTGGCGGCCGGGATCCTGGCGTTCTCGATTTTCTTCTACAGCGTCATTTACACGATGTGGCTCAAGCGAAGCACGCCGCAGAACATCGTGATTGGTGGGGCTGCGGGGGCGTTTCCGCCGATGATCGGCTGGGCTGCAACCATGAATTCCATGGACGTGCTGCCGGTGGCGATGTTTGCGATCGTGTTCCTGTGGACGCCGCCGCATTTCTGGTCTCTGTCGCTCTATGCGTGCAAGGATTACGGCAAAGCGGGCATACCGATGCTGCCGGTCGTGAAGGGTGCACGCCATACGCGCTGGCAGATCCTGATCTACACGTTCATTCTTGCGGCAGTGTCGCTGGTGCCGAGCTTCGTGCATGAAGTCGGGCTGACCTATACGGTTGTGACCAGCCTGCTGGATCTGGGCTTCATTCTGTGTGCGTTCCGGGTTCTGACGGACCAGCAGGATGCGGAAGGGGTGAGCCTGACGAAGGACAAGCCGGCGCGGTTCGCGTTCCGCTATTCGCTCGCTTATCTGTTCCTGCTGTTCTGCGGGCTTCTGGTTGACCGGGTGCTGATCGGATGAGCATGACCACTGATATTGATCTGGCTCGTAAACGGCGACTGAGTCGGATTACGGGGATTGTTGGCGGCGTGGTGCTGCTGGCCGTCATCTTTTATGTGATTACTCTGACGCGGCTTTAAGAAGCGTTCAGGCAATAAAAAAGGCCCGGGGGTTTCCCGGGCCTTTTTCTGTTTTGGGGTTTGTCAGCCAGCCTGCTGGATGGCGGAGAGGATCCAGTTGCCGCGGCCGTCGGCGCGGACGAAGGTCCAGAGTTCGGTCACGGTGACGGGCTCGGTGGAACTGCCGTCGATGACGTTGCCCATGGAGTCCGTGGTGACGTCCGTCATGGAGTAGCGCATGGCGACGGTTGCGTAGGTGAGGTTACCTTCGCGCCAGGCTTCGGAGAGGTCTCCGCGCTGGAACTGGACGTTGGACACGATGTTCCGTGCGCCACGGCTCGCCAGATCGGAAAGCTGGGCGTTGAAATAGCCCGTCATTTCCGGAGTGGCCATGTTGGAGAGCGCGCGCATGTTCTGTGCGCTCCAGGCGGCCTGGATGTCGAGCAGGAGCCTCTGGAAGCTCGTGTAGTCGTCGTTGGTAAGCGTCACGGGGGTGCTGCCGCCATTATTGCCGAAAGGCGGTGCCGCGCCAGCAGATGACGGCATGCCCATCGGGCTTCCGCTCATCTGGTTCTGGCGGCGGTTGCCGAACATGCGAAGCACGAACGCGATCAGGCCACCGATGATAAGGACCTGAAACAGGAAGCCAAAGAAGGACGTGCCGCCTGTCATGCCGCCCATCATGCCGTGACCGCTCAGCAGACCGAAGAGGCCCGCGCCCAGAAAGCCACCTGCGAAGCCGCTCAGGAACGGATGGCGGACAGGGTAGGAGGGCCTGTATGCCGGAGCGCCGTAACTGGGCATAGGACGGGCCGGAGAGGCATAGCCGGGTGCGCCGTAATTGGGCGACGGACGCGGGGTGGCCGACTGGTCCATCGGGCGGGCCCAGCCGGGCGTGATGGATGTGCGCGGGGGCGCGCTCCAGGTGTGGGAGCCACGGCTTCCGATGGAGCTGCCGCCGCCTGGCCGTGCGTCTGCGGTTCCGAGGACGCAGAGAAAGGCAAAGGCGATCGGGAGAAGTCGAAAATTACGCATCAAAGTCCTGCAATGTTCATGCCGTCGATCCGGATACTCGGAGCATTAACGCTCTGCCGGAACATTAGATCACTGCCCGGAATCATGCGGGCAAACATGTCTTTCAGGTTGCCTGCCACCGTGAGTTCGGCGACGGGCTCGGCGATCTCGCCGTTGCGGATCATGAAGCCCGAAGCGCCACGGCTGTAATCGCCAGTCAGCATGTTGACCGATGAACCCATGAGTTCGGTGATCAGAATCCCTTCAATAATATTGGAACGCAGGGCCTCGGAAGAAAGGGTTCCGGCTGCAAGATGAAGGTTTGTCACACTCGGGGAAGGCGGCGAGGCGACGCCGCGGCTGGCGCGGCCGTTCGTGGGCATGTTGAGCTGGCGGCCGCTGCGGGAGTCGAGCAGCCAGGTCTGGAGGACGCCGTTTGCGATCAGATCCAGCGGAAGAGCAGCACAGCCTTCGGCGTCGAAGGGGCGGGATGCCGCGCCCCGGATGCGGCGCGGATCGTCATGCACGGTCAGGCCCGAGGAGAGGATCTGCTTGCCGAGGCTGTCCTTGAGGAAAGATGTGCCCCGTGCGATGGCCGCACCGTTGATGGCGCCGACCAGATGGCCGAGCAGAGATGCGGAGACGCGCGGGTCATAAATGACGCTGTAAGTGCCGGTGCGGGGGCGGCCGGGATTGATGCGTGCCAGCACCCGCTCGGCGGCTTCACGACCGATAATGTCCGCGCTTTCGAGGTCTTCGAGATGCACGGCGCTGCGATAGGCGTAGTCGCGCTGCATCGTGGCACCTTCGCCGGCGAGGACGCTGGCGCTGGTGGAGTGTGCGGTGCGGCTGTAGGCGCCGAAGAAGCCTGCCGAGGTGCCGAGTGCGACCGAGGTGCGGCCGTGACCGGCGGAGGCGCCGTTGGTGTTGGTGATGCCTTCAAAGGACAGGGCGGTATCCTCGGCTTCGCGGGCGCGGGCGAGCAGGTCGTCCATGCTTGGGGCGGAGCTGCATTCGATGTCCAGTCCGGCGGCGTCGAAACGGCCCTGAAGGGCGGCTTCGGCGAGGCCGGCATACTGGTCTTCGGGGATGACGAGAGCCATGGCGCAGGCCTGTTCGGCGAGACGGTCGAATTCGGCCTCGTTCAGAACGCTGGTCGAAACCGTCGCTGCGCGTTTGCCGCGAAAGACACGTAGTCCGAGGGCGACGCTTTCGGAGCGCTCGATACCTTCGGGGACGCCCTTGCGGACGAGCGCGGATTCGGACTCGTCGCGGACAAGAATGGCATCCGCATGGTCTGCGCCGTGGCGGCGGGCTGCGGCGAGGAGGGCTTCGACGGGCGTTGTGGTCATGCGGCGAGCCTTGCTGTGATGTCCTCCAGGGAGGGCATGTTGCCGACGGGGCCGATGGCGGTGAAGGTCGGCGTGCCGGAGAAAATGGTGCGGGCGACGCGCAGGATGTCGTCTTCCGTCACCGCATCAATCTTGCCGACCGTTTCGGCCGTGGGGATCGGGCGGTTATGGACCTGGATCTGGCGGGCGAGCTGTTCGCAGCGGCTGCCGGTGCTTTCCAGCGACATCAGGAGTGAGGATTTGAGCTGGGCGCGGGCGCGGGAGAGTTCCGCTTCGCTCAGGCCATCCTGAAGGCGCTTGAGTTCGTCGATCATGACGGGGACGAGTTCGGCAGCCTGCTCCTCGCCTGTGCCAGCATAGAGGCCGAACAGGCCGCTGTCGCTGAAGGGGGAGGCGAAGGAATAGACGCTGTAGACCAGACCGCGGCGCTCACGGATTTCCTGGAACAGGCGCGAAGACATGCCGCCGCCGAGGAGCGTCGAGAGAATCATGACCGCGTAATGGTCAGGATGCATGTAGCTAACGGACGGGAAGCCCATGACGAGATGGGCCTGATCCAGTTCGCGGGTTGTGCGAAGTTCGCCGCCTTCATAGGCCGCGCCGCGGGGACGGGGTGTCTGATGGGAGGGAAGGTCGCGGAAATGCTCCTTCACCAGATCCACGACGTCCTGATGGTGCAGGTTTCCGGCGGCGGCGATGGTGATGTTGTGGGTCGTGTAGTGCTCGCGCATGTAGGACATGAGCGTGTCGCGCGTCATGGTCGAGACGAGGTCTTCCGAGCCCAGCGTGGGGCGGCCCATGGGCTGTTCGGGGAAGGCGCGTTCCTGGAACTGGTCGAAGATGATGTCGTCCGGGGTGTCGTTGGCCTGACCGATTTCCTGAAGAATCACGCCACGTTCGCGCTCGATTTCGGCGTCCAGAAACGTGCTGTGGGTCAGGATGTCGCCGATGATGTCCACGCCGAGGGCGAGGTCGTTCTTCAGCAGCTTGACGTAATAGGCTGTGGTTTCGCGGGCGGTATAGGCGTTGATATAGCCGCCAACATTCTCGATGTCTTCGGCGATCTGCGCCGCTGAGCGGCGTTCGGTGCCCTTGAAGGCCATGTGTTCGAGGAAGTGGGAAACGCCGTTATTGGCGGCAGTCTCGTCGCGCGTGCCGATGGAGACATAGGCTCCGAAAGACACGGTTTCAACACGGTCCATTCGTTCGGTGATGATGGTCAGGCCGTTATCGAGTCTGGTGACTTCAATCGTATCGGGCATGAGGTTCCGTAATGTCGAAGGAAGGCAGGCTTCCCGGATGGGAAGCCTGTGTTTTTCTGAAGATCAGGCGCGCTTGATGTGGGCGCGAACGGCGTCCTGAAGGCCTGCAATCTGGCTGTCCATGCATTCGTAACGCTCGGTGCGTTCGAACAAGTCTGACAGATGCGGCGGGAGTTTGGGGTGGATGCCGGTGGCGGCAATCACGGCATCCGGGAACTTGGCGGGATGGGCCGTGGCGGCCGCGACCATGGGGGTGCCGGGTTCCTGGAAGCGCCTGCCGACGGCGAGGCCGATCGCAGTGTGCGGGTCCGCGAGATAGAGGCTCTCGTTGTAGAACAGGCGCATGGCTTCGCTGTTCTGCTCGTCGGTGAGGGTCATGCCCTCGAAGACGTCCTTCATGCGGGTCCAGGCGTCATGCGGGACGGCCATGCGGCCGGTCTCGCGGAATTCGCGCATGATGGCGGCGCAGCGTGTGGCGTTGCGGTCCAGCAATTCGAATAGCAGACGCTCGAAATTGGACGAGACTTGGATGTCCATCGACGGTGACAGGCTGGGCTCGACCGTACGCACGCTCATATCATTGTCGATGACGAAGCGCGTGAGGATGTCGTTGCGGTTGGAGCCTATGCAGAGCTTTTTGATAGGTAGGCCCATCTGCTTTGCAGCCCAGGCAGCGAGGACGTTGCCGAAATTGCCGGTCGGGACCGAGAAGGAGACTTCGCGGTCCGGCGCGCCGAGGGCGAGGGCTGCGCGGACGTAATACGGGATCTGGGCTGCGATGCGGGCCCAGTTGATAGAATTGACGGCAGAGAGCGAGACTTCGTCACGGAAGGCATGGTCAGCGAACATCGCCTTGACCAGATCCTGACAGGTGTCGAAATCGCCTTCGACGGCAATGTTGAGGATGTTGTCATCCTGAACGGTCGTCATCTGGCGGCGCTGAACGTCCGAGGTGCGGCCCTTGGGGTGCAGGATGACGACGGAGAGGCGTTCGCGGCCACGGCAGGCCTCGATGGCGGCCGAGCCAGTGTCGCCGGAAGTCGCGCCGACGATCGTGACATGGCGGTTGCGCTGGGTCAGGACGTGATCGAACAGGCGGCCGAGCATCTGCATCGCCATGTCTTTGAAGGCGAGCGTCGGGCCGTGGAACAGCTCGAGGGAGTAGAGATCCTGCTCGACTTCGATCAGGGGGACCACGGCGGCATGGTCGAAACCGGCATAGGCATCGCGGGTCATGTCGCGAAGAGTGTCGACGTCGATAGCGCCTTCGGTGAAGAGGGCGATGACTTCGGCGGCGAGGTCCGGATAGGAGAGCGTGCGCCACTCGCGCAGGGTCTGCGGGCTGATCTTCGGCCAGCTCTCCGGCATGTAGAGACCACCATCTCCCGCAAGGCCGGCGAGAAGGATGTCAGAAAAGTTCGGGGCGTCGGCGGTCAGCTCGCCGCGGGTCGATCGGTAGCGCATAAGGAAATTTATATCACGTCCTGTCAGGGCAAGGCGATGCGAAGAATGTGCGTTGTGCCATCTTCCGTGGCCAGCACGGCCATCTGGTGACTGTCGGGAACCGCGGGGGCGCCTGCGTCATAGAGGCGCGGGTCCCGGAGGATCCGCAGGGGAATCCGGTCACTGCCGAATTTCAGGATGCTGCCGACAGTAATGTCGGACAGGTAAAATATGTTGTCCGGGGTCAGGGTTTCCCCGCCAATGCTGGGGGTAGTCCGCCATTCGGTGATGCCGTCAAGCTGCTCGACGGGGGTGAAATCCGTATCGGTCAGCAGGGCGGTGTCAATGCGGGACATCGGGCCGCAGGCGGGCTGATAGAACAGCCACTGACCTTTTGTGTCCAGAAGCAGAAAGCGCACATTGCCACCAGCCATGGGGCGTCCGTCTGGTCCCATCCGGGGCTCGCTGGCACGCAGGAGCGGATGGCGACCGATAAGGGACATGTCATACGACAGGAAGCGCTTTGCGGTGCCAGTCTTGAGGTCAGCGACGACGAGGGCGGGCTTGCCTTCATCGGCCAGATAGGCCTGCGCGCCGTGAATCTGGAGCGCGACAAGATTGCTGCCCGTAACTGTAGCGCCTGTCAGTGCGAGGCGAGACTGGGCCGCTCCATCCATGGACATGCGGATGAGCGTGGGCATTTTTTCTGTCGAAAGCCCCCAGAGATCATTGCCTGATACCGTGAGGGACACCAGAGGCTCAGTGGGAACGTCGGGACCTGACAGGGGAGTCGAGGTGTTGGTGGCATCGATCCGGACGGGATGTCCACTGCTATCGAGGGCCAGATAAGTTCCGTTTTTGCCGGCTAAAAGTGTTGTGCTTCGAAGGCCGGGAAGTGCCGCGTCGGCTGTGATGGACGCCTGAGCGGGAGAGTCCTGCCAGGGGTGATCCGCTCTGGCGGGGGAGGCCGTGCAGGCCAGTGCCACCAGGCCTGTTAGGGCGGCGGCGTGCAGAAGACGGGTTTTCATAAGACTGACATTGCCTTGCCAGAGCTGTTTGGCAAGGATGAAGTGGACTCAGGAGTTCGCGTCGGTTTTCTGTTTGAGGGTTTTCTGAGGGGCTGGAACGGGCCCCTGGCCGTCAGCGATGGGGCTCTTTATCGGTCCAGCTGCGTTGCTGAGGGCGGACGGTGCAGGCTTCGGATTGGAAAGCCATGGAGAGAGTTCCTGTTCGATCGGGAACAGGACGGCGGCATGCATGAGCAGGGCGGCTTCGACAGTCAGGCATTCGATTGACCAGCGATTGTCGGGCATGCGGGAGATATAGTGTCCGGAAGCTGTGCGGCGCACTTCAATAGGAAATGTACGGGTGGTCATTCCCTGCCGGACAGTCGCGTACACCAAGCCCGGCACAGGGCCAGTTCGTTGCTCAAGATGCATTGCTGAAAAACCTCTGCTTCTGTCTCGGACTTACGATTTTGACCAAAGAACCGTGAAAACTTCGTTAACACCATCTTTGTGGATTTTTAGGATTTTTTGGAGCACGAAAAGTTGATGACTATGCCGTTTGCCCCTGATCCCACTGAATCCGCCTTCGCCTGTTTCGATGCAGGAGATCTTTCGGGGGCTGAGGATGCCTTTCGTGCCATTCTGGCGATGGAGCCGGGACAGGCAGATGCTTTGCACGGCATGGCATGTCTTGCCCGCGTCCGAGGGCAGAGTGGCATGGCAATTGCACTGGTGGGACGGGCCCTACAGAAGCCGGCTGTGTCTTCCGATCGCAAGGCGCGGATGCATATGACGCTGGGATTGGCCCTTTCCGAGCAGGGACATCTCGAGGCAGCACGGGCGGCATTGCATGTATCCGCGCTGTTGCAGCCTGCCGATCCGCGAGCCCATGCCGCTCTGGCGGAGGTGTGTGTCGGGCTGGGGCGTCGTGGGCAGGCGCGTGAGGCTTTGCAGAACGCGGCGGCTCTGCTGGCGGATGAAAGTAATGTGAGAACCCGAATCGGGGAACTTTTTCTGGATGACGGTCTGGTAGAGCTGGCTGTCGGAGAGTTTCGATGGGTTGTGCGTCACAGGCCTCGTGACGGAGCAGCACTGGCAAATCTGGGGGCGGCACTTTTTGCCGGGAATGCGTTTGATGAGGCGCACGGGGTTCTGGTGCGGGCCTGCGAACTCGGAGCCGGGACTGCGGAGACGCTCAACAGTCTGGGGCTCGTGGAGATGGCGCGGGGCGAACTTGCGGCGGCGGCCGAAACATTGCGGCGGGCGCTGGAGTTGCGGCCTTTGGATGCCCGGATTGCGAATAATCTCGGCACGATCCTGATGGAAATCGGAAGGGAAGACGATGCTGCAACTCTCTTCCGGACGATCATGGGGCGTGAAACGGGAGAGGAAGCCGAGCGGGCACGTTTTAACCGGGCAACCATTCTGCTGGGCCAGGGGCAGTTTGCGGAAGGCTGGCAGGACTTCGAGAGTCGCCGAACGATTCTGGGGCTGGTTTCGGAAAACCCGCAATGGAATGGCTCAGCGGGAGAGGACCCCGTTGCCATTGTAGGGGAGCAGGGACTGGGCGATGAGGTGCAGTTTCTACGCTTTCTGCAGCAGGCAGCGCGGCTTCGGCTGTTGCGTCTGCGGTTTCGGACAGCGGAACTGGCGGGATTGATGCCCGGGCTGGATCAGGACCGGATTTTGCCGCCCGAAGGGCCTGTAGCGGCGGAGATTAGTCTGCTGAGCCTGCCGAATGTTCTGGGGCTGGGGGAAATGCCTTCAGCCGAGCCGTATCTCGCGGTTAGGGAGACACCTGAAGCAGACCGGGTTGGGGTCTGCTGGTCGGGAAATCCGTCTTACCGGTTTGATCGCAGACGTTCGGTTCCGGTGGGATGTCTGGAGATATTGCGGCAGGTTTCAGGCGCCCGCTTTGTGGCACTTCAGCCTGGTGATGCGCCGGACTGGATGGAGCGGGTGTCTCTTAAGACGCCGCTGGATCTGGCGCGGGAAGTGGGGCTGTGCGCACTGGTCATCAGTGTGGATACGCTGGTGGCGCATATGGCGGGCGCACTGGGGCGGCCGCTCTGGCTGCTCAATCGGGAAGGGGGCGACTGGCGCTGGAAAGACGTAGACTGGTACCGGGATGTCCATCAGTTTCGTCCGCCCGCCGGAGCAGATGTTTCCAAAGGGTGGACGGTTGTTCTTCAGGAGGTTGCGGTGGCGCTTACTTTGCGGGGGCAGGAACCGGAGGGCTCGTGAGAGAAGCCAGCAGGGTTTCGCGCAGGCGGGCGAGACGGATCGGATCGGTGATTTTCAAGCCCAGCAGATCCCGAACATAGAACACATCGACGGCGCGCATGCCGTAGGTCGTGATATGGGCCGAGGAAATCTGGAGAGACTGGCTGCTGAGGGTTGATGTGATGTCGTGCAGCAGGCCGGGGCGGTCGCGTCCGTTGACTTCAATGACGGTGTGACGGTCCGAGGCCGTGTTGTCGATGACAACGCGGGGCGGAACGTGAATTGCGCGCATCCGGCGCGAGGTGCTGTGGTGGCTGGCGTCCTCGATACCTTTGCGGATGTCGAGGCGGCCCGAAAGCGCCTGTTCCACGAGATGGTTGAGGCGACCCAGTTGGTGAGGTTCCTCGAAGGAGCAGCCTTCGCCGTCCTGCACCCAGAAGGTGTCGAGCGCCATGCCGTCGCTCAGTGTGTGGATGCGGGCATCCACGATGGAGGCGCCTGCGACGGCGAGGGCACCGGCGATCTGGGAAAACAGGCCCGGATGGTCGGCGCAGAGAACGGTGAGTTCGGTGACGCCGCGTTCGGGGATCGGGAAGGCTTCGACCGTGACGGGGGAACGGTAGCGGTCCGAATCGTGGACCATGCGGGCATGGCGCATTTGAGTGTCGGTGTCGAAGCCGAGCCAGTAGCTCGGATAGCCGAGGTCCAGAAAGCGGTCGATGCTGCTTTCGGGCAAGGTGCCGGTGAGGCCATCCCGGGCCAGGTCTCGGGCGTGGTTGACGCGGCTGTCGCGTTCGGTGGCGGCCAGTCCGCCTTCCAGCACCTCGGCGACACGGGAGAAAAGCTCGCGGAGCAGGGTGGCTTTCCAGGCGTTCCAGACCTTCGGGCTGACGGCGCGCATATCGGCGATGGTCAGGAGAAGGAGGAGACGCAGGCGTTCGGGGGACTGGATGGTGTCGGCGAGGTCCAGGATCGTGCGGGGATCGTCGATGTCGCGTGTAAAGGCGGTCTGAGACAGCAGGAGATGATGCAGGACCAGCCAGGAGACGGTATCGGTTTCTTCGGGATCAAGGCCAAGCTGCGGGCAGATCGTGAGCGCGAGGTCGGCGCCGATTTCGGAATGGTCGCCGCCGCGTCCCTTGCCGATGTCGTGCAGCAGGACGGCGACGTAAAGCGCACGTCGGGACCGCAGGTCGCTGGCCAGCGTGTAGGCCAGGGGGATCTCGTCCGCCATGCGACCGGCTTCGATCTGGCCCATCATGCGCACGGCTTCGACGATGTGCTCGTCAACCGTATAGATATGATAGCTGTCGAACTGCATCTGCCCGACAACGCGGGACCAGTCCGGCAGGAGACGGCCGAGAAGGCCGGTTTCGTTCAGGATCGGGAGCCAGAACGGAACAGCTTTGGTTTCGTCTGCACTTGGCTCGCAGAGCAGATCCAGAAAGATTTTCGCGGTTTCGGGATCATCACGCAGGGCGACGGCATGGCGTTCGTTGCGGATGATCTGCTGCATCGCGATGGGATGCAGGGGTAGGTCGTGGCGCCGCCCGCAGTCCAGCAGGCGAAACATTTCGCGGGGCTGGGACGCAAAGGTGACAGGCTCGATCGGACAGATGCGCCCGGCGATCGTCTGGAATTCTTCAGGTCCGGTAACGATTTTGGGTGGCTCGCCGGTCGTCTGGTCCTGAAGATGCATCAGAACGACGGGTTGCAGCACGCTGGTAAGACGCATGACGTCGCGTGCGGTCAGAAAATAATGCCGCATGAAGCGCTCAACACCACGCTGACGGCCGTGTGTTGCATAGCCCATACGACCGCCGATGACGGGCTGGACGTCGAAGGTCAGGCGTTCTTCGGCGCGGCCGGTGATGTAGTGCAGGTGCAGGCGGACGGTCCACAGGAAGTCCCATGAGCGACGGGCACGGTGTGCTTCGCGTTCCGTCAGCAGACCGAAGGACGCGAAGGAGGGGGTCTGGGGTGCTTCGGCGGGTGCTCCGTTGCGGTCCGGTGTCGAGACGGCGCAGCCGAGGGCCGCACGGCCCATCCAGTTCAGGGTTTGCAGATCCCGCAGGCCGCCGCGGCCTTCCTTGATGTTGGGCTCGACCATGTAGGGGTTGTCGCCGAAGCGGCGGTGACGCTGCTCGCGTTCGCCGATCTTGCCCATGACGAATTCGCACAGGCGGTCGTTCTGAAGGTCTGCGCCCAGGGCGCAGCGCAGGTTTCGCGCCAGTGTGCGGTCCCCGTGGAGGAAGCGCAGGTCCAGCAGGGCGGTGCGGATCGTCAGATCGGTATCGGCGTCGCGGACGCATTCGGCGATGGAGCGCGTGGCGTGGCCAACGCGCAGGCCGAGATCCCACAGGGCGTAGAGAATAAACTCGATCCGGGCCGTCATGGCCGCGGAGGGATCGCCGGGGATCAGGAACAGGATGTCGATATCGCTGAAGGGGGCAAGCAGGCCCGCACCATAGCCGCCGGTGGCACAGAGACACAGGGATTCTTGAGGGGACGAGGCGGGGGATTCGTGTTTGCTGGCCGCGAGGTCGGCCAGTGCGCAGACCATGTCGTCGGCCTGACGGGCAAGAGCGCGGGCAGCATCGATTCCCGAAACCCTGCGCTTTTCGAACTGGTAACGGACTGAGGCGTTTCCGCTGCCCAGATGCCGCCGAAGGATGGAAAGCACGGCCTCGCGGCTCGTCTGCCCCTGTTCCGCGGCCGTATCGAGAGCGCTCTGCAGGGAGGAGGCCGGGTCATACGGGAGGGGGGCGGTTCGGTCAGACAGGGGCTTATCCGTATCGTCAGCGAAGGAAAGAGGGAGAGTTTCGCCCCAGAAAGAGTTTTCTTTCAAGTGCCGTTTCCTGAGGCAAGGCGTTTCAGATTGTATAACGCATCCAGCGCGTCCCGTGGAGAGAGATCATCGGGGTTCATGGCGTGTATTGCGTCTTCCAGCGGGGTAGGGGCGATGGGCGCGGCGGGAGCGGGCGACGCTGGTTCCGCAACCGCTTCAAACAGGGGCAGGGAGGAGCGGGAATCGGCCTGTTCGCGCTCGAACTGGGTCAGCAGGCGGCTGGCGCGGCTGATAACGGAGGCGGGGATTCCCGCCAGTTTTGCAACATGCAGGCCCCAACTCTTGCGAGCGGCACCGGGGCGGACTTCGTGCTGGAAGATGACCTCGCCGCGCCACTCTTTCACGGCCATCGTGTAAGGCGCCAGGCGGGGAAGGAACTCGGTCAGCGCGCCGAGTTCATGGAAGTGTGTTGCAAAGATTGTCCGTGAGCCAAGCTGTGTGTGAAGGGCTTCGAGCGTGGCCCATGCGATGGACAGACCGTCGAGGGTTGCGGTGCCTCGTCCGATCTCGTCCACGACCACGAGAGATTTTGGACCAGCCTGATTGAGAATCGCTGCGGTCTCGGTCATTTCGACCATGAAGGTCGAGCGTCCCCGGGCGAGGTCGTCCGCGCCGCCGACGCGGGAGAACAGTCGGTCCACAACGCCGATCTGGGCGGATTTTGCCGGAACGGGAAGGCCCGCCTGAGCGAGAATGACGGCGAGTGCGGTCTGTCGCAGGAAGGTGGATTTGCCCGCCATGTTCGGGCCTGTGAGCAGCATGGCGCGGTGTTCGGGCGGCAGGGCGCAGTCATTGGGAATGAAACGGGCATCCGCACTTCCCGATTCGGCTAGGGCGGCTTCGACGACCGGGTGTCGGCAGGCGACGAGGCTGAAATCCGTGCCGTCCGTGACGGTGGGACGGCACCATGAGCCGCCTTCTGCGAGCAGGCCGCAGGAGCGCAACACGTCGGCGAGGGCGAGGAACTCCGCCACCTCATCAAGGGCCGGGGTTTGGAGAATGCGGGCGCAGAGTTCGGCGAAAATGCGGCGTTCCAGCGCAGATGCTCTGTCGGCGGCTTCGAGGATCGCGCGATCCAGACCGGCAAGCTCTTCGGTCGAGAAGCGGGCGAGGCTGGCCGTGCCCTGCCGGAAAGACAGTTCGGGATTGTCGCGCAGTTTCGTGCCGGCAGCAGACGGGACTTCGATGACGTAGCCGAGTTGCGCGTGGTGTTTGATCTTGAGGTTCGAGAGGCCGAATTTTTCGGACAGTTCGCCCTGCATGGCGGCGATGATGCGGCGGCTTTCGTCACGCAGGCCGCGATAACGGTCCAGTTCCGCGTTGTAGCCGGGGGCGATGAAGCCGCCGTCTTCGATGCGGGCGGGAAGGGTTTCAGCGACGGCGGCCTGAAGCTGTTCCAGCAGGGTGTCAGCGCGTCCATACAGACCAGCGGTGAGCGTGCGGATCAGCGTGGGTGTGTTCGGGTCGCAGGCGGGCTGGAACAGGGCGGTGATGTCGTTGGCGGCGATCAGCGTGTCGCGGATGGCGGCGAGATCGCGCGGCTGTCCACGTCCGGCGGAGATGCGGCCCAAGGAACGGGCAGGATCGGGCGTGCGACGCAGAATGTCGCCGAGTGCGCTGGGCAGGCCGGGGATGGATTGCAGCCAGAGCCAGCCGTTCTGGCGATCCGTGATGGCGGTGGCGTCCGTCAGCGGAGAGGCCAGCCACTGTGCGAGGAGGCGGGAGCCTGCAGCCGTGGCAGTGCGGGTGACGGCACCGAGGAGGCTGTGTTTCGTCTCGCCGTCGCGGGTGCGGAGGATGTCGAGGCTGGCGCGGGTAGCGGGGTCGATGCCCAGAACGCCGTCCGTGCCCTGCGGAATGGGGCGGGAGAGGCGCGGGAGCGCTCCGGCCTGACTGCGCTGGACGTAGTTCAGCGCGATGGCGCAGGCAACGGCCTGTTCGGGCGGGAAGTCTCCGAGGGCATCGATCTGGGCGACGCCATAGGCGCGGGCGACGAGAGTACGGGCGCTGTCGAGCGTGGGCGGGACGGCGATGGGGGCCAGCCGGTTCACATAGTCGGGCGCGATGAGGTCGGGCTCGGACAGGATTTCGGCAGGGTCGAGCCGTGCCATCAGCTCCGGCAGGGCGGCATCGCTGACCGAAGCTGTTTCGAAAGCGCCGGTGGAGATGTCGATCCAGGCCGCGCCGATCGTTTTTGCGCGTTTTTCCGGGCTGCGGGCGAGGGCGAACAGGAGATTGGCGCGTCCGGCTTCGAGCAGTTCGTCTTCGGTCAGGGTGCCGGGGGTGACGACGCGGACGATGGCGCGGGAGAGCGGGCCTTTGAGGGGTTTT
Organism: Gluconobacter albidus; assembly: GCF_002723915.1. GTDB lineage: Bacteria > Pseudomonadota > Alphaproteobacteria > Acetobacterales > Acetobacteraceae > Gluconobacter > Gluconobacter albidus. The sequence goes on along the minus strand of NZ_BEWL01000001.1, from coordinate 197,900 downwards.
TCGCCCTTTTTCGGGGGTGCCTGCGTCTGTTCGGCGACGGCGACGCGAAAGCCGCGCCGGATCAGCCGGGACAGATAGGCCGGGGCGGCCGCGACCGGGACGCCGCACATGGGGATCGGCTCGCCCTGATGCGTGCCGCGGGCCGTGAGCGCGATGTCGAGCGCCATGGCGGCCGCCTGTGCATCGGCGAAGAACAGCTCGTAGAAGTCGCCCATACGGAAAAACAGCAGGGCGTCGGGTTCGCGGTGTTTGAGATCGAACCACTGTGCCATCGCGGGGCTGGCGTTTTCGGCGGTAGGCAGGGGCATGAAGGTGCCGATGGGTCCGGTCTCCGGGTTGTCAGGTCGGGGAAGGGGAAAGGAGTGCTTTGGCAATAACGCCTTCCTGCCGGTGTGTGAACCGGCAGGGCGGGGTCAGCGGGTGCGTCTGCGGTTCAGGCGTGACTGGAAAGCCACGGCGACGTCGCGCAGGCGCACCACCTTCAGCGCGTCGAGCGTTATGACATAGACCAGCATGCCAAAGACGATCAGGGCCATCAGCATGCCAAAGCGCCAGGCGCCTTGCCAGAACGGCAGGCCAGGCGCTGCGAGTTTTTCTGATGCTGCCACCCAGAGCGCCATCATGACGGCGGCGCCCGTAATCCGCAGGGCGCGGCCTTTGAGGAGCGGATCTGCGATGAAGAGGCCGCGCCGGTGCAGGATCACGACGAGCAGCGTGCAATTGACTAAAGCGGCGATCGTGCTGGCCAGCGGCGGTCCGATATGGCCAAGCGGGCGGTAGAGCAGGAGGTTCATGATGAGGTTTAGCCCCAGCGTGAAGAAGCCGATCCGTACGGGGGTGACGGTGTCGCCTTCCGCGAAGAAGGCCGGAGAGAGAACCTTGATGAGGACGAAAGCGGGCAGTCCGAGCGCATAGGCCTGAAGGCACTGACCGGAAAGGATGGCATCCGCGACGGTGAAATGGCCGTAGCTGAAAAGGGCGGCCATGATGGGGGAGGCAAGAACCATCATGCCGATCATGGCCGGCAGCGTCAGGAGCAGCGTATAGTCGATGGCGCGGTTGACGCTGGAATGGACGGCAGCGCGGTCGTTGTTCGCGATATGGCGGGTCAGGAGCGGCAGCAGGGCCGTCCCGGCGGCCGAGCCCAGAACGCCGAGGGGAAGCTGGTTGATGCGGTCCGCGAAATACAGGATCGACGGCGTTCCGACCGGGAGCTTGGTTGCGATGATCATGTCCACGGTCAGGTTGATCTGGGTGACGCCGGAGCCGACGAGGGCCGGTCCCATGCGGCGCATCAGGGCGCGCATGTCCGCGGACAGGCTCGGCCATGTCAGATGGGGCGCCATACCCGCGCGGTGGGCGGCCCAGTACAGCGCGCCGAACTGCACGACACCGGAGAGCGTGACGCCCCAGGCACTGACGACGGCGGTGTTGTGCCAGACCAGTGCGCCGAGGAGGATCGCCGCGATGCCGATGATGTTAAAAGTGACATAGGCTGCTGCTGCTGCGGTGAATCGTCCGAGGCCGTTGAGAATGCCAGAGACGAGGGCGGCGCCGCAGATCAGCATCATGTAGGGGAAAGTGATTCGTGACAGATGCACCGCGGTTTCGAAACGGGTGCCGCTGAGGCCCCAACCGACGAAGCTTACGACCAGAGGCATGAAGATTTCGGCCAGAACGGTCAGCAGGGCCAGCCAGAGCATCAGCCCGGACAGGGCCTGCCCCGCGAAACGCAAAGCGGGCTGGGGGCCTTTTGTTTCGTACCGCTCGGTGAACATCGGGACGAAAGCGGCGTTGAACGCCCCTTCGCCGAAGAGGCGCCGGAACATGTTGGGCAGCCGAAGCGCGATCAGGTAGGCGTCCTGAACGGGGCCAGCACCCAGGAACGCGGCGAGAATCTGGTCACGAACGAGGCCGAGGACACGCGAAAGCATGGTCCAGCTGCCGACTGTCAGGAAATTGCGAAGCATTTCCTGATCCTAGCCTATCATTCAGCGCCGCGACATATGCTCCGTGACAGGAAAAACACGCCGTGGCGGATTGGCTTCAGCGCAGGATCGTTTCGCGGTTGTACGGGGTCGTGGTGGTGCGCTGCGACTGGCCCATGCTGGGGCGGACCGCGGCGAGACCGATGCAGAGAAGCGTGACTTCCAGCATCAGCATGGCACTGGCCCAGAAAATGCCGGACAGGCCGAGGAATGTCGTGACGTGATGCGCCACGGCCGGGGTCAGCGCACCGAGGGCGGCGACCACCAGAAGGGGCAGGATCGGACGGAGTAGTGAGTCCTTCATAACGAATCTCCTGTCACATTTCTGACTTGAACTGTGACGGATTTCGATACGGGTATTCAAGGAAAAAAGACGCACCTCCGCATCTCTCCTGCGTGAGGGCGACGCGTCAGTTGCTCAGGATGACCTTGCGGATGGCTTCCTCGACCCGGTTTGAGGCGGGTTTGACCAGTGGGGTGAACCAGTTGGTGAGCTTGCCGTCGCGGTCGATCAGATATTTGTAGAAATTCCAGCGCGGGCGGGCGAGGAACCCTCCCTGTTTATCAAGCCATTGAAAAAGCGGTGTGATTCCGGAGCCGCGGACATGCTGTTTGGCGGCCATGGGAAAGGAGACGCCGTAGTTGCGGTAACAGAAAGTCTTGATGTCTTCCGCGGAACCGGGTTCCTGCTCGCCAAAATCATTGGAGGGAACGCCGATGACCATCAGGCCGTCGGAGGTGTCGCGACCATAGCGGGACCAGACATGCTGGAGGTCTTCATACTGCGGGGTAAAGCCGCATTTGGAGGCTGTGTTGACGATCAGCAGCGGTCGTCCGCGATAGGCCGAAAGGTCGATCGTATCGCCGGACAGGCCGGGGAGGCTGAAATCATAGGCACAGGTCATGGGGTGTTTCCCTATCAGTCGGGCGGCATTCTAGCGGCTTGAGCCCGTGCAGGCGAGAGAGGAGGGGTGGACAGAACGTGACATGATGGACAGGTTCAGGTCGTTTCAGGTTCAGTTCTACCTGTTTTTGTGAGGAGTTTGCCTGAGTGATCCTGCGCGTCCTTTTCGGCATGGCCGGTCTTCTGTTTCTGGGGGCGCTTCTGTCTACCAACCGCCGGGCCATCGACTGGGCTCTGGTGGGGCGGGCCCTGCTGTTGCAGGTGCTGATTGCGGCGGTCGTGCTGTGGGTGCCGGCGGGCGCGCAGGGATTGCACGTTGTCTCGGATGCGGTGACGAAGGTTCTGTCCTTCGGGGATGTGGGCAGTGCGTTTCTGTTTGGTGGTCTCGTCGGGCCGAAAATGGACGCGTTGTTCGGCAATGAGGGGTTCGTTTTTGCGCTGAAGGTGTTGCCGGAAATCGTTTATGTGGCTGCACTTCTGGGGCTTTTGCAGCACTGGGGCGTATTGCAGTTCCTCTCGAAGCTGATTGGCGGGGCGCTCTCACGGGTTCTGGGAACAACGGGGCTGGAATCATTTGCGGCGGTGCTGACGATTTTTCTGGGGCAGAGCGAAATTCCGATCGCGCTTCAGACCTGTCTGGCGGAAATGTCGGAAGGGGAGCTGGCGACGGTTCTGTGCAGCGGAACATCCTCCATCGCGGGGTCCGTGCTGGCGGGGTATGCGTCGCTGGGGGTGCCGATGGAAAACCTTCTGGCGGCGTCCTTCATGGCGATTCCGGGCGGGTTGCTGTTTTCGCGCATCCTGTTTCCGGGGCCACGCCGGTCTGATGCGCAGATTGCAGGCGCAGATCACGGGCATCACAGCATGTTCGAGGCCATTGCCGATGGTGCGATGAATGGTGCCAAGATCGCTGTGGCGGTGGGGTCCGTGCTGATTGCGTTTGTGGGGCTGATTGCGCTGGCGAACGGGCTTCTTGGTGCGGTCGGGCTGTCGCTGTCCTGGATGCTGGGGATGGTGTTTGCGCCGTTTGCCTGGCTTCTGGGCGTGCCCTGGAATGAATGCATCGTGGCCGGTGGACTGCTCGGGCAGAAGATCGCGTTTAATGAGTTCGTGGCCTATGTGAACCTGTCCCCATTGATCCACGCCCATGCGCTGTCCCAGCGGACAATCACGATCCTGTCTTTTGCGCTGTGCGGCTTTGCGAATATCTCGACGATCGGGATTTTGATCGGCGCATTCGGAAGTGCGGAGCCGCGCCGGCGGACGGATGTGGCCTCCCTTGCGGTCCGAGCGGTAGTAGCCGGAACGTTGTCCAATGCGATGAGTGCGGTGATTGCGGGGCTGTTCGTCTGATTTTTGGCGGATCACGAATCTCTGATCACGGGATAGGCTGGTTTCGGGTAAGATGCGAATAATTATCATCTGATTTTTAAAAGACTGTGAGCTCACCATGTGTCGTTCCGGATTTCTGACCCTTCTTCTGGCCTCCGTGATGGCCATTCCTGCGCTGGCCAGCGCTGCGGACAGTGTTTCGGGAGAACTGAAAGGGACGGATGGCACGTCTCATGGGATCGTGACGGTAACCGGGGCACCGAAGGGGGTTTTGTTGCGCCTTCAGGTGCAGGGGCTGACGCCCGGCTGGCACGGGATTCACTTCCATGAAAAAGGGAGCTGTGCGGCTCCGAAATTCACCAGTGCGGGCGCGCACGTCCATACAGTGACGCCTGTTGTACATGGTTTGCTGAAGGCGGATGCGAATGATGCCGGCGACCTTCCTAACCTGTATGTAGGAGCCGACGGGACAGCGACGGTGGAGCTTTATTCCACCTTGGTATCACTGAAAGGCGACCACGGTTTGCCCGCGCTGATGGACGCGGATGGAGCATCTGTGGTGGTTCATGCCAAGCCGGATGACTATCAGACCCAGCCGATCGGTGGTTCGGGAGACCGGGTGGCCTGCGCCGTTCTGCACTGAGGCGTCGTCATTATTCCCGGGTCGGGGGGCGGTCCAGCAGAAGGTGGCGCGCTTCCTCGATCGAGACACCCTCGTTGAGAAGTCGGGTCACGGTCTCGATGATCGGCACCCGCACGTTGTGTCTGCGGGCGAGGGCGAGCATGGCGGGGGCCGTCAGAACGCCTTCCGCCACAGTTGTGCGTGAGGCGAGAATGTCCGCGAGCGGGCGGCCTTCGCCGAGTTCCAGCCCCACACTGTAGTTGCGCGAGCCGCGTCCCGTGCAGGTCAGGATGAGGTCGCCCATGCCTGCGAGGCCCGCAAGCGTGCTGGCACGGCCGCCTGTAGCTTCGGCGAGGCGGCCGATTTCGGCAACGGCGCGGGTGATGAGAGCGGCGCGGGCGTTTTCGCCCAGGCCTGCACCGATCGTGATCCCTGCGCCGATGGCAATGACGTTCTTTGCAGCCCCTGCAAGCTGGACGCCCGCGGCGTCATCACTGGCGTAGAGTCGGAACGTTGAGGTGTTGAGCAGGGCTGTGAGAGACTGCGCGAGCACGAGGTCCGCGCAGGCAAGCGTTGCGGCGGCGGGAAGTCTTTTGGCGATTTCAATGGCAAAATTCGGTCCGGAGAGGACGCCTGTCGGACGGTTCGGCATGGTTTCAGCCAGAACGTCGAGCGGCAGGAGGGAGGTGGTCTGTTCCAGTCCCTTGCAGCAGGTCACGACTGGAACTGTGGGATCGAGGATGGACTGAAGACGCGTGGAGACGTCGCGGGCGGTCTGGACCGGGGTGACGAGCAGGGCGACGTCAGCACTACGGGGAAAGTCTCCGGTGATGATGACGTTTTCGGGCAGGATGATGTCTGGCAGGCGCGGGAGAGTGCGGGTTTCGGGCACGACGGGATTGCGCATCCAGAGTGTCACGTCCGCGCCGGTCGCTGCGGTGGCGCAGGCCAGCGCTGTGCCCCAGGCTCCGGCGCCGATGACGGCGATATGCGGACGTGTGGTCATGATTATTCTTCCGCCAGTCGTTCGATGTTGATCTGGATGCCTTCGGCGTCAGGGGAACGCAGGCCGGTGGCGAGAGCTTGCAGGATATTGCTGGCCTCGTCCTCAAAACCGAACGGGGCGTTAACGACCAGCAGGCCGCAGCCGTTCAGACGGGACGGATCAACGGGCGGCCGCAGCAGGAATTCGCAGGCGAGCATGTCCTGAATGCCTGCGTCCTGAAGCGCCGTGTAGAAGGTACGGACGGGGGTGCGGTGCTTGATCGGGTACCAGACGGCAACGATCCCGGCGCGGAAACGGTTGCGGATCAGGGCAATGGCATCGGCGCAGCGGGCGAAATCGTCCGTTTTTTCAAATGGCGGGTCGATGAGCACGAGGCCGCGCTTGAAGTCCTTGGGCGGCAGGAGCGCGCGGAGAGCTTCGTAGCCGTCACGGTGATGAACAGCGGCCTGCGGATCGGCGTGAAAGAGGCGACGCAGGGGGCGGACGTCTTCGGGGTGCAGTTCGCAGGCGATGAGCTGGTCCTGCGGGCGGAGTTCGGCGCGGGCGAAAGCGGGGGAGCCGGGGTAGCGGTGCCGCTCCTGCACGTTGGGTCGCACGGCGTCGAGATAATCCGCAAGGGCGGCCGCAGGTGGGCTGTTGAGGAGCTGACCGATGCCTGCACGCCATTCGCCGGTTTTTTCGGCTTCTTCAGAAGACAGGTCGTAGCGACCGCATCCGGCATGAGTGTCGAGGACGACGAAACCTGCGGGTTTGCGCTTGAGCGCCTTGATGAGTGCGAGAAGCAAAGCGTGCTTCATGCAGTCGGCGAAGTTTCCGGCGTGGTAGATGTGGCGGTAGTTCAAGAGACGTGTTCCGGGATGGCGGGAGTGCGTTCTGAGAGGGGCCAGCGGGGGCGGGCGGCAGTGTCGATTTCGTTGGGGGTCTCGCCCGCATGGAGGCGTTCGAGGGCGGCCCAGGCGACCATGACCGCATTGTCCGTACACAGGCGCAAAGGCGGGGCGAAGAAGGGGATGCCGTGGTCGGCGGCGACCTGTTCGAGGGCGTGACGGAGGGTTTTGTTGGCGGCGACACCGCCTGCGACGACGAGGGCCGTGGCGTTCGGGCTGAGGGTCAGGGCATGTTCGGCACGGTCGGCCATGACGTCTGCGACGGCGCGCTGGAAGGAGGCGGCGACATCTGCTGCGAACTGACGCGGAAGGGCGTCGCGGCTGCCGGTCGGGTCCTGTGTGTCGATCAGACGGCTGACGGCGGTTTTAAGGCCCGAGAACGAGAAATCGCAGCCCTCGCGGCCCTTGAGGGGGCGCGGGAGCGCATACGCGTCGTCCTGCCCTTCGGTGGCAAGTTTTTCCAATGCGGGGCCGCCGGGCCACCCCAGGCCAAGCATTTTGGCGACCTTGTCGAAGGCTTCTCCGGCGGCATCGTCGATTGTGCCACCAAGGCGCACATATCGGCCCGTTTCCTCGACCGAGACGCACTGGCAGTGGCCGCCCGAGACCAGCATCGTCAGGTAGGGGAAGTGCAGGTCTGCACCAAGGCTGGGGAGGCGCGGGGTGAGGATGTGGGCCTCGATATGGTTCACAGCCACAAAGGGGCGGTGCAGCGCCATGGCCAGTCCCTTGGCATAGGAGCTGCCGACAATTAGGCCGCCGATCAGGCCCGGGCCGGTTGTGCCCGCGAAGATGTCGATGTCGGCCAGCGTCAGGGAGGCTTTTTTCAGGACTTCCGACACGAGTGTCGGTAGCGCATCCAGATGCGCGCGGGCCGCGATTTCCGGAACGACGCCGCCGAGAATGGCATGGTCGGTCTGGGACAGCACGCCTTCAGCCAGGATCGTGCCATCATAAGCGAGGATGGCGCAGGCCGTATCGTCGCAGGAGGTTTCGATCGCGAGAAGGGGGCGCACGGATGTGGAGGGGCGTGTGGCGGGGGCTGGCATGGCTCTTATTATGGCCGAGTCTGTCATATCATGACAGTCCCGTGTGAATGGGCTAAAGCTGCCGTTCATGAATGCTCCCGTCCTGCCTTCCGATGCGCTCCAGCGAGTTGCCGCGGAAGCCGTCCGCCGATCCCATGCCGCTGCGCCGCCGACTGGCCGCAAGCTTCCTCTTCGTGTTGGGTCGCGGGCGTCTCCGCTGGCGCTGGTCCAGACGCGCAATTTCCTGACGCGTCTGACGCGGTTCTGTCCGGTCCTGCGCGACATGGGCGCATTTCAGGAATACCAGATCAGCACCGAGGGCGATCGTAATCAGGCGCAGCGCCTGGCAGAAATCGGCGGTAAGGGTCTCTTTGCCAAGGAAATCCACGAAGCGCTGGTGGCCGGGCGGATTGATTTCGCGGTGCATAGCCTCAAGGATCTGGAAACCAATCTGCCGCCGGGTCTCGTGCTGGCGTGTACGCTCAAGCGCGAGGATGCGCGCGATGCGCTGATCCTGCGGGACCGGACCGTAACCATTGATCCGGAGCGCCCCTATGACTGTCTGCCTGAAGGGGCGCTGATCGGATGTGCGTCCGTGCGGCGTCAGGCGCAGATGCTGCATGTGCGACCGGATCTGCGGTTTGGTCTGCTGCGCGGGAACGTGCAGACGCGTCTGGACAAGTTGCGGGCCGGAGCGTGCGACGCGACGCTGCTGGCGCTGGCCGGGCTGCGCCGTCTGGGCATGGAGGACCGTGTGGATGTGGTTTTCGAGCCGCATCAGATGCTGCCGGCTTCGGGGCAGGGCATTGTGGGCGTAACGGTTCGTGAGAGTGATCTGGAACTGCGCGAACTGCTGTCTGCGATCGAAGATCCGGAAGCACGGGCAGTTTCGACGGCTGAGCGCGCACTTCTGGCGGAGCTTGACGGCTCCTGCCGGACGCCGATCGGAGGCTATGCCCGGATCGAGAAGGGCGTGCTGAAGCTGACGGGCATGATTGCAAGCGAGGACGGGACGTTCCTGTTGCAGCGTGACATCGAAGGGGCGCCGCTTGAAGCTGCCCGTTTGGGCACTGAGCTTGCTGACGAACTGCGTCGCGATACGCCGTCCAACATTTTTGAAGACATGAGGCGTCCCTGACGCTTCCACCTGACCGCATCGTTCTGGTGACCCGGCCGGAGCCCGGACTGTCCGCCACCATGGAGCAGGTCCAGGCGCTGGGCTGGCAGGCGGTGGCGTGTCCGATGCTGGACATTACGCCACTGGCGGCAGTGGCTCCGGAAAATTTCCGTGCGGTTCTGGTAACCAGTGCAAATGCGCTGCCTGCGCTGCGGGACTGGCCGAGAGACCGGCTTGTGGTTGCAGTGGGTGCGCAGACGGCTGCGCGGGCCCGTCAGGCCGGGTTCGTGAATGTCGAGGCGGCTGAAGGAGATGCGCGGGCGCTGGCCGTATTCTGTCGGGCGCGCGGCATTACAGGCGTAGATGTGCTTCTGGCCAGTGGCGAAGGCTATGGCGTGGAGCTGGCGCGGGATCTGGGCGTGCAACGCGTCGAAGTCTACGCGGCCTGCAAGCGCGAGGCTCTGGCTACAGAAGCAGCTCAGGCGCTACAGGGCGGGCGAGTCGAGGCTGTTCTGCTGTATTCGGGGAAGACGGCGGAAGCGTTTCGGGAAGCGCTTGGAGCCGAAGACGTGACGGCGCTGTCGGCCGTGCGGGCGCTCTGTCTGTCAGAGGCCATTGCCGCGCGCCTGAACCACGGGGAATGGCGCGCGGTAACGTGGCCCGATCCGCTGGAGCAGCTCGGGCCGGCAGTGTGATCAGGCTTCGCCGGCGGGTTCCGGGAACTGCTGGGCGCGCTTGGCCTGCCACAGGGCAACGAAGTCGATCGGCTGGAGCACGACGGGCGGGAAGCCGCCGTCACGCGTGACATCGCTGACGATGGCGCGGACATACGGGAAGATCAGGCGCGGGACTTCGACCAGCAGGATCGGCTCGACCAGTTCCTGCGGCGGGTTGGTCAGCGTCACGACAGCGGCATAAGTCAGTTCAGCAATGAACACAGTGCGACCGGCCTGTCCACCTTCCTGTGCGGGCGGCTCGGCGGCTTCGGCGCGGACGGCCAGAGCGACTTCATAGACAGCCTGGTCTTCTTCCAGACGATTGGCCTGGACGTCGATGTTCACGGAAATCTGCGGGGCAGAGCGCAGCGTTGCAAAAATGGACGCGCCAGCCGGAACTTCGAAGGAAAGATCCTTCGTATATTGCAGGTTGATGGCGAGCGGCATTGCCGGCACGTTTTCCTGACCCATCACGGTGTTGTCGGCGGTGTTCTCTGACATGCGGTCTCCGGTTCCGCAGGGGCGAACCCCATGGCGGACATCGATTGAAACGATTGCGATCCCTCGGCGGTAGCATGATGTCTGCTGAACGCCAAGATACGCTTCTGGCCGACAGATGGTTGAGATCAGAGGGATTGCACCCTATCTGTAGGGCAACGGATCTTTAACCGGACACTTCGAAGTCCGGACAGTGAGAAACAGAGCTTCATGTCTTCTGACGACATTCATCTCCCCGCTGGCCTCATGGCACATGCTGGCCATTCTTTCCCCTGGGACCTCGTGGTCCTGTTCGTGCTCGCCGTCGTGCTGGGCGTGAGGCTGTACCGTGTGCTCGGCCGTCGCGTCGGAATGCAGGGCGTGCGACAGGAACGTCCGGGCGGTGGCCGTTTCGGGTTTGGCCCGCAGAAGGGCGGGGCTCCTGATACGGCACGTCCGGGTGCGCCGCCGCCACTGCCGGGGCAGACTTCGGCCACAGGGGGCAACGGTGTGTTCGCTCCTGCCGCCGCGCCGGAAGTCGAGTATGAAATTCCTGCGCCCGTGACCCGCGTCGGGGGTGTCCTGGCCGATATTGCGGGGGCATTTCCCGGTTTTTCGCCTTCAGGTTTCCTGAAAGATGCGGAAGATACGTTCCGGCAGGTGGTTCCGGCCTTTGCAGCCGGTGATCGGTCTGCGCTGGAGAAACTGCTGACGCCAGCCGCTCTGGACGGTTTTTCGGCGGCCATCGACGCGCGGACGCAGGCTGGTGAAACGCAGCGGAGCGATCTCCGCGGCGTTGAGAGCTTGTCTATTCTGGATGCGATGCTGGTGTCTGCGGAAGATGGCGTGCGGACGGGCCGAATCGAAGTCCGGGTCGTGTCGCGTCAGGTAAATATCCTGACCGATCGTCAGGGAGAGCCTGTGCTCGGGACCGAAGCCGTTACCGAATTCCATGATCTGTGGCTGTTCGAGCGCGTGGTCGGACAGTCCGATGCGCGGTGGCGCCTTGCGGCATCCTGCCCCGCCTGATCGTTTTTCGAGTTCTTTTCTGTTCGAGTTTTCTGCCTGTCCGATGAAAAAACTGCTGACCCTGATGACGCTCGGCGTGCTGTGTGGCTGTACGCAGCCGGAGGCGCCATCATCATTTTCGCTTTCTCCCGTGGGATATGATTCGCTTGCCGGATGGGGGCAGGAGGATTTTGCATCGCTGATGCCGCTGCTTCGGGAGGAGTGCCACCGGCTGACGCAGTTGCCGCCCGAAACGCTGCTCGGTGGAAGTGATGCCATCACTTATGGCCGTCATCCCGCTGACTGGGGCAATGCCTGCACGGCGCTGGCTACGGCAACGGATGCAAAGACGTATCTGGAGACGTGGTTCCAGCCATACGAGACCGGCACTCAGGCCTTCTATACCGGTTATTTCGAGCCGCAGATTCCTGCCTCCCTGACACGCGGCGGTGAGTATCAGACGCCGGTCTATGGCCGTCCGCATGATCTCGTCCGGGCGAAGGCGACCAATGGCCAGATGGTCAGCGGTCGCTGGGTGAACGGACAGTTTGAGCCCTATTACGACCGGGCCGCGATTGATGGCGGTGCGCTGGAAGGGCAGGGGCTCGAAATCGCCTGGCTAAAAAATCCGATAGATCTGTCGTTTTTGCAGATCCAGGGCTCGGGGCGGTTGATCCTGCCGGATGGCGGGCAGGTGCGTGTGAGCTATGACGGACGCAACGGACAGGCCTATGTGCCGCTGGGGCGTGTGCTTGTACAGCAGGGCGAACTGCCTGCGGATGGTGTCAGCATGGACAGCATCCGGAACTGGCTGGAGACACATCCGGACCAGATGATGTCCGTGCTTGAGCGCAATCCGAATTATGTTTTTTTCCGTCGCGACGACGGCAATCTGGCGCAGGGGCCGAAGGGGGCGTTCGGAATGTCGCTGACGGCCGGGCGCTCGGTGGCGGTTGACCGGTCTCTGGTGCCGTTTGCGATGCCGCTCTGGGTTGAGACGAAGCTGCCTTATGGCGCGGGGCAGCCCGCGACCTGGGATCATCTGGTGTTCGCACAGGATATCGGAACGGATATCAAGGGTGCAGGACGTGCCGATCTGTTCACCGGGTGGGGCGCGAGTGCACAGTCCATCGCCGGGAACCTGCATGAGCATGGCCGAATGGTACTGTTTCTGCCGCGACCGCCTGCGGAATCTGCCGCGCAATGATCCGCAGTCGCCGGGAAAAACTCGGTGTTCACACGCTGATCCGGGGGGACTGTACGACGGTCCTCAAACGGATGCCGTCGCAGAGCGTGGATGTGGTGGTAACGTCGCCGCCCTATAATCTGGGGGTGTCATACCGGACGTATCAGGACCGCCTGCCCGAAGATGCGTATCTGGACTGGCTGGAGGATGTCTGCACCAGTCTGTGTCGGGTGATGAGGGATGACGGGTCGTTTTTCCTGAACATTGCGGGATCGTCGTCCCAGCCCTGGCTGCCGTTCGAGCTGATGACGCGGTTGCGCAAGCTGTTCGTGCTTCAGAACCACATCACCTGGATCAAGTCGATTTCGGTTGGCGAGATTACGTACGGGCATTTCAAACCGCTGAATTCGGCGCGCTTCGTCAACCGCAATCATGAGCATGTGTTCCATCTGACCAAGACGGGAAACGTGCCGGTGCAGCGGCTGGATGCAGGTGTGCCGTTTACGGACAAGAGCAACATCGTCCGGCGTCAGCACATTACGGACCGGCGGTGTCGCGGCGATACATGGTTCATTCCTTACGAGACCGTGCGCAGCCGCAAGGAAAAGTTCAGCCATCCGGGCACGTTCCCGGTGGCGTTGCCCGAAGCCTGCATCCGGCTGCACGGGCTGCGGCCGGGCGGCGTGCTGCTGGACCCGTTCATGGGGTCGGGAACAACGCTGGTGGCGGCGGAGCGGATGGGCTGTGTGGGGATCGGGATTGATACCGACACATCTTATGTGAACGTCGCTCGCAAGAGGGTGCGGGCTGCGATTGATCATGAGGACGAAGATTAATCGACAACACCTGTTTTTCTGACAGGTTCAATCACTTTGACTTTGCGTGTCACTTTTCGACATTATCACGGCACCGTGATCATGAGGAGAAAAGTGGTGCGTTCCAGCACGATTACAAAGGGAATTGCCGGTCTGGTGGCGCTGGGCGTTGTCGCCTGGGGCGGGACTGTCACATATCTCGAGCATTTCGATCATGCTGGAGCACCGCAGCTTCCTGCGAGCAGCCCGACGCGACAGGACCCGACGGCCATGGCGGCGTTCGCGGCTCTGCGCGAAGTGCGATGCGATTACTGCCACACGCAGAATGCGAACCTGCCGTTCTATTTCAGCCTGCCGCTGGCCAACCAGATCATGAAGCGCGATCTGGTGCAGGGGCAGCGTCATTTTGAATATGCACCGGTTCTGGCCGCGTTGCAGGACGGCAAGCCGCCTTCGGTCGAGCAGCTTTCGCGTATCGAGGAAGTCATCACGCAGAACCGCATGCCGCCGGCTGCCTATCTGCTGATGCACCCGCATGCGCATCTGAACGAGAAACAGCGTGTGGACATCCTGAAATGGGTGCGTGAGCAGCGTGAGCGTTATTATGCGACGCCGGGTGTGGCGGCGCAGTTCCGTGGCGAGCCGATCCAGCCAATTCCCGAGAGTGTGGGCGTGGACTGGAAAAAGGCCGAACTCGGCCGGGCGCTGTTCTTCGACAAGGGATTGTCGGGCGACGGAGCGCTCAACTGCGCAAGCTGTCATGGTCTGAACAAGGGGGGCGTAGACAACCTGACGACTGCAACGGGTATTGGTGGACAGAAGGGGCCGATCAATGTTCCGACCGTCTATAATTCCGTGTTCAGCATGGCGCAGTTCTGGAACGGCCGCGCGAAGGATCTGGCGGAACAGGCGGCGGGTCCGGTCATGAACCCGCTTGAAATGGGCTCGCATGACTGGGCGACGGTGGCCGAGCATGTTCGGAGCACGCCGGGCTATGCCGGGCAGTTCGAGGCGGCTTTTGGCTCCGACCAGATCGACAAAGACACGATCACGGGCGCGATTGCAGAATATGAAAAGACGCTGATCACGCCGGACAGCCGCTTCGACCTGTATCTGAAGGGCGATCAGAAGGCAATTACGGCGCAGGAAAAGCGCGGTTACGAGCGCTTCAAGGAAATCGGCTGCTCAGGCTGCCATAGCGGCATTGCCGTGGGTGGGGACGCTTACGAAATTCTTGGTCTGGAAGGACCGTATTTCGAGAACCGTCACACGAAGCTGACGGCTGCGGACGAAGGACGTCTGGCTGTGACGCATGCGGAAGGCGATCGGGCGCGGTTCAAGGTTCCGAACCTGCGCAATGTCGAGCTGACAGGTCCGTGGCTGCATGATGGCTCGGCCACTACGCTGGAGCAGGTTGTACGTGAGATGGCCCGTTACGAGACGCCGGATACGGATATTGCCGATCAGGATGTCGCGGATATCGTGGCGTTCCTCAAGACCCTGACAGGCAAGTACGAAGGCATTCCGTTGAAGGATGTGCCAGCCGACCAGCCCTTACAGGCTCCGGCACCAGCTTCGAACTGAAGCTCTCGGAAAGTTCAGAAATGAAAACGGCCCCGGATCATCCGGGGCCGTTTTTTTGAGCGGTATTTGGGAGGCCTTATTGCGGAACGGGGTTGCACTGCGGCGGGACAGGCTGACCGGTCATGACTTCGTTGGTGAAGATCGCGGAATCGGCCAAAGAGCCGTTGACCGTCTCACTGTGGTTCAGACCCTTGTAGAGATGCGCCTGAACAAGCGATCCGGCAGCGCAGGCGGCTTTAACCAGCCCGAGCTGAAGTGCAGGCGGGACGTCACGGTCTTCTGTGCCCGTCCCGGTGAAGAGGGGCTGGGCCAGCTTGAGGGTTGGGAACTCCATACCCTTCAGAGCCGGGCTGATGGCCTTGAGAAAGGTCGGCTGGAGCGTGTTGTGCAATGTCAGGCCAGCGGCCTGCGTCTGCTGGGACAGGGATGTCAGGCATTCATGCGCCGCCTTGCGATAGAAGGGCAGCGCCTTGGGGGTGAAGGCTTCTTCGGGACGGAAATGCGGGTCGTGTCCTGCCAGTCCGGTGGCAAGGTAGAGGACGTAATCGACGAGCGGGCTGTAGCCTGCGTCGGGATGGGCGGCATTTTTGAGCAGATCCCCGAGAAGTTCGGGGGTGACGTAAGGGGCTCCCGTGGCCACGGTGCCGCGAATGTCCAGTTCGGGGGCGTAGGTCGGAGCATAGGCCGCCGTGGCCACGGCGGCGCCTCCGCCCTGTGACTGACCGACGATCATGATCTTGTTTTGCAGACCCTGCACGTTAGTCAGTGCAGCGCGGACACTGTCGAGGACGCTGTAGGCTTCGACGCGGGTGTCCAGATAGGCATGGGTGCCGGGACCACCCAGGCCCTGATAATCCGTGGCGACGATGGCGAAACCGCGCTTCATCCATGTCGTGAGATAGGTGCTGTTGCGATCGCTATAGGGATTGAGAGATGGTGCACAGCTGTCGTCCACGCCAACAGTGCCGTGTGCCCAGGCGACGATCGGCCAGCCGTCCTTGGGAGCAGGGCCGGGGGGAAGGATGATTTCGGCGGTGACGGGAACGAGGCCCTTGCCGGTAATGCCGTTCGTTGAGAGATAGGTGATGCGCAGGGCGCGTCCGGCGTCCGGAAGGCCGAGGGCTGCAGCGAGCGGCGCCGAAGCGGTGATTGTTCCGGGCTTCTGGACCCCTGAGGGTGCTGCGGCATGGGCTGCACTGGCGAGAGTGCCGATGCAGAGTGCCGTGCTGGCGAGAAGAGGGGCGAATTTACGTAAAAGAGGCAGGGGCATGAAAAATCCTAGGTCGGTCCTGGGCCGGTCTGGCGTTGCAGCCGAGACTGACGGCATGGTCCTTAACGTCAAGTGAATTTAAAATGGCGCGTTCTGGCACGAATGCGTCTGAAATGCTTCGGACAGGCTAATCATCCTGTGCAAGGCGGCGGTCGGCAGCCCTGTCGATCTGTTCACGCTCTTCCGCTGTGAGCAGGCCGCGTTCGTATTCCTGTGTGGCGCGGGCCTTGGCGTTACTGGCACGGGCACGGGTGTCGATGGGGTAGGCCCGTTTTTCAGGCAGGGCGAAGGCGCTGTCAGGAAGGCTGTCGCGCTCTTGCTGTGTCAGATGGCTCATGGGCCTGTTCTTTCCATAAATGGAACCTTGCCTGTGAACGCATCAGCGGGGGTAAAGTCCCGAAAGAACATTGTTCAATGGTGGTGGAAGCCGTTACATGCTCGGGGCCTGAATTTGCCTGATGGACATGGGCGGCCGGACAGGAAGTGAGGGCAGTGTGGCGAAGCGGGATCTGAGGGAGGAAGAGGCGACGCTGTGGCGGATGGTTGTCCGTGATATCAGGCCGTTGCGCTCTCCGCGTTCTCCGCGTCGCGTGGGTCTTGTGACGAAAGTCGAATCTCCTGCACCCGCTGCGGAGCTGCCGCGCTCCCTGCCTGTGGTGACGGGGCGGTCTTTCGTGCCGGTGCAATCCGCGAAGCCGAAGTCCCGTCCTGCGGAGTTGTCGGTCGGCGTACGGGCGCCGGGGCTGGATGATACGAGCTGGAAGCGTCTGTCACGCGGGCAGATGAAGGTTGATGCGCGGCTCGATCTGCATGGATACGTCGTGCAGGAGGCGTTTGAGCGGCTGTATGATTTCATGCAGCGCGCACGGGTGCGGAACTGGCGCTGTGTGGAGGTTGTGACGGGGCTCGGAAGCGGGGAGACGAGCGGCCTGATCCGCCGTGAACTTCCGTTGTGGCTCCAGCGTGGGGATCTGCGGTCCATGGTTCTGGCCGTCGTGCACCCCCATGCGGCCAATCATGGGTCGGTTCGCATCCTGCTGAAAACGCGCCGCCGCTGAGACTGTCAGAGGTGACGGGTTTCCTGTCCTTCGCGCCAGCGCGGCGTATTGACGGCGAGCCAGCGGCGCAGGGCCAGCGTGGCTCCCAGATCGGGAACGGCGCGTGAGAGGAACGGAGCGGCGTTGTCGCCCGTGACCAGCTTGAAATGATGCGTTTCGGCCCAGCGTCTGACGCCGGCATCCGCAGTGGCAGCCGTACAGGCATGGTTCCACTGTGTGACGATTTCCGGAGGCGTCAGCATGGGCAATGCGATGGCCATGGCAGTGTCGGCTGCTGCGGAGACGGCCTGCCAGGCGTGATAGAACGGGCCTTCGGGGGGGCGGTGACGGGCCTGCTGATAGGCTTCCATGAAAATGGGGATGGTCGTCGAATGCGTGTCGGTCAGGTCGCCGGTGGAATAGATCGCGCTCGTCCCTTCGGGCAGGTTGGCGAGCACATCATCCAGCGGTCGGTCGAGCGTGTATGGAGAAATCTGCACAGCATCGACGGTGCCTTCGTGCAGGGCGGTCAGGGCCTTTGACGAATCGACATAGCCGGGCACGGGAATGGGGCGCAGGCCCAGAAGAGAAAGGCCCATCAGCGCGTTGAGTTCCGGGCCCCCGATGCGGGAGACGGCGAGGCGGACAGGATGGTCGTGGAAGAACCCCGTCAGGCGGCTGCGCAGGGTTTTGTGCAGTTCGGCGCGGGCGATGACGACGGTCGTGGTGGATGCCACGAGGACCGGAGTCCAGCGTCCGAAGTCGTAGTGAACACGGGAATCGCCCGTCAGGGAGGCCAGAAGGGTAGCGCCCGGAAAAGCCAGGGCAGTGTTACCGTCGGGCGCACTGTTGGCGTCGAACAGGTTTGCGGCGCGAACGCCATCCTGCCCGATATCGGGGGTCAGTTCGAGAGGCGTCGCCAGATCCAGCGCGTGGGAGATGGCACCACTGGCGAGTTCTGCGAACTGACCGGGGATGGAGGCGAGCGTGCCGCCCAGAAGGAGCTGAACATCCGTCAGAGTCCCGGCGCGGGCCGGAAGGGTCAGGAAGGGAGCGGCTCCACCAAGGGCCGCCAGCCCCTTCAGCGCTGCACGTCGGGTCAGTCTCACGGCCAGCGCACTTCCGGCGGCATGCTCATGAGAATGGATTCGGTGTTGCCGCCCGTCTTGAGGCCGAACAGTGTGCCGCGGTCGTGAAGAAGGTTGAACTCCACATAGCGGCCGCGCCGGATGAGCTGGGCGTCACGGTCGGCTTCGGTCCAGGGCGTGAACATGCGGCGGCGTACGACAGCGGGGTACGCGTCGTGAAACGCCATGCCGACGTCCTTCGTGAAGGCGAAGTCGAGAGTTTCATCGCCAGTGAAGAACTGGTCGTAGAAGATTCCGCCCAGACCGCGTGGTTCGTTGCGGTGGTGCAGGTGGAAGTAGCGGTCACACCACTCTTTGAAGCGGGGATAGTGCTCCGGATCGTGGCGGTTGCAAGCGTCTTCGAAGGATTTGTGAAAATAATCCGCGTCAGACCGGGCTTCCGCACTGTCGGGGAACATGGGCGTGATGTCGCCACCACCGCCGAACCAGCCCTTCGTCGTGATGATCATGCGCGTGTTGAAATGCGCGGCGCTCACATGCGGGTTGCAGGGATGGGCGACGAGGGAGACGCCGGTTGCGAAAAAACGCGGGTCTTCATCGGCGCCAGGAATGTTCTTGCGGAACTCGGGGGAGAATTCGCCCCAGACGGTTGAAACGTTGACGCCGACTTTCTCGAACACGCGACCACGCATGACGGACATGACGCCGCCGCCGCCTTCGGGGCGGTTCCAGACGGTGCGTTCAAAGCGGCCGGGGGCGGTGCGGTCGCGCAGGACCTGCGAACCGCCTTCGGCTGCTTCGTCTTCGAGTTTTTCGTATGACGCGCAGATGCGGTCACGGAGGGTTTCGAACCAGGCTTTGGCGTCCTGCTTGAGGGCGTCGTGAGGTACGTCTGGACGAACGGTTTCGGCGAAACCGGGGCTGATCTGGTCCATTTTTTCTTCCCCCGTCTATACAGGACAAAACTTCGTTACGCGCAGTGTCCTAGCAAATCACGCCGTCGCCGAACAGTTGGCTGTTGCATGACGGACGCTCATTGGTGGCGGCCATCCGTGGCGGGACGATGGCGCAAAGACATTTTCATTTCGTAAAAACGTCGGGTTTTTATGAAAATGTTTCTCCGGAGGCAGGAGGGGACGTGCGTTGCGGGCAAGGCTTGCGCGCGGGGCGTTCTCGTGGTCCAGAACGGGCAGAGCGGATTAACCAACAGTCAGGAACAGACATGTCTTCGGAACAGGAAATCCAGCCCGTCATCGGTGTGATCGGTGGTTCGGGGCTGTATGATATCGACGGACTCGAAAACAAGGAATGGCGCCGGGTTGAAACGCCCTGGGGCGAGCCGTCCGACGAACTGCTGTTCGGGACGTTCGAGGGCGTGCAGTGCGTATTCCTGCCGCGTCACGGGCGGGGTCATCCCATTCCGCCGTCACGCCTGAATTTCCGCGCCAATATCGATGCGCTCAAGCGCGCTGGCGTGACGGATATTCTGTCACTTTCGGCTGTGGGTTCGCTCAAGGAAGAGCTGCCGCCGGGACATTTCGTGCTGGTGGACCAGTTCATTGACCGCAGCTTCGCACGTGAGAAGAGCTTCTTCGACACGGGCTGCGTGGCGCATGTCGGCATGGCGGACCCGGTTTCGGCACGCGTGCTGGATGTGGTGCAAGATGAAGCAGCTACGCTTGGTATTCCGTTCACACGGGGCGGGACGTATCTGGTGATGGAGGGGCCACAGTTCTCCACGCGTGCCGAGAGCGAGCTGTACCGGTCCTGGGGCTGTTCGGTTGTGGGCATGACGAACATGCCGGAAGCCAAGCTCGCACGCGAAGCGGAGATGAACTACGCGACCGTTGCAATGGTCACGGATTTCGACTGCTGGCACACCGAACATGACAGCGTGACAGTTGAGGCTGTCGTGAAGGTCATGACGGGGAATGCCGAAAATGCGCGCCGTCTTGTGAAGGCGGTCATTCCGGTGCTGGGCAAGAAGCGCGCTGTGGATCTGACGGCCGAGCGGGCGCTGGATCATGCGATCATTACGGCTCCGGCTGCACGCGATCCGAAGCTTGTGGCCAAGCTCGATGCTGTTGCCGGGCGTGTTCTGAAGCAGGGCTGAGGCTCTGCTGAACGCCGCGCCTGCGTGAAGCGGGCGCGGCGGATGTCATGGATCAGTCGAAATTATGGTTCGGGTCTGCGTTCAGGTCGATGCCTGCACGGGCATCGTCGATTTCAACGCCGTCCAGTTCTACCGGCGGCAGATCCTTGACCGGGGTGCCCTGCGGCACGCCTTTGATGGCGATCAGGTCGGCGGCTTTTTCGAGATAGCCTTCGGGGCCGCAGTCCGGTTTGCCATCGGCTTCCCACAGAAGACGCGCTTCGTGACGGATCGCGGCATCGTGCTTGGGGTCGTCTTTGAGCGGGTTGGTGCTCATCTTGAAACTCCTGTCTGATCCGGTGCGGTATTCGCCGGGCCTGTCGTCATTATAGACCCCTTCCACGGTTTTGCGACAGTCTGTGTCACCGTGTCGGGGGTGCGCTTCAGGCGAGATGTGTTTTCAGAAATTCGACGCTGCGGGACCAGGCGAGATCACGGGCGTCGCGGTTAAAGCTCGGGCGCTCGGGGCAGCCGAAACCGTGACCAGCGTCGTCGTAGACATATTCCTCGATCTCGGGACGGGTATCGCGGATCTTCTGGATTTCGGTATGCGGGATGGAGGAATCTTCGCCGCCGAAATGCAGTTCGACCGGACAATGCGGTGCGGTTTCGACATGGTTTCCGATGCTGCCGCCATACCAGCTGACGGCGGCGTCCACGTCCCGGGTCCGGGTCGCCGTCAGCCAGGCCAGAAGCCCACCCCAGCAGAAGCCGATGATCCCGACTTTTTCGTGTCCTGCATCGCGCAGGGCTTTCGCGCAGGCGGCGATGTCGGCGAGCGTCTTTTCTGACGGGATCTGGCTGCGGAGTTCAAGACCTTCCGTCACGCCGGCCTGTGAGTAAGGCAGAACGACGTTGGGTTTTGCCCGGTCGAAAACCGCTGGAGCGATGACGTGGAAACCCTCGGCCGCGAAGTCGTTGCAGACATTGCGGATATGGTCGGTGAGGCCGAAAATCTCCTGTAAAACAATAAGGGCGAGGGGCGACTCCGCCGAGCCGGATTCCCAGGCACCGAAGCTGTGGCCGTCCGTAGCCGTCAGCTTGACCATCTGGCCTGTCATGGGGGTTTTCTTGTCCGTTGGGCTGTGTTTCATGTCTGTATATCCAGTCCTGTCATGCCCGAAAGGCCATGAGCCATGAGCGACGTCATCAATCTCCGCCGGGAACGCAAACGCCGCAAGGGTGCCGAGGATGCAAAGGTCGCGGATGCGAACCGGCGTCTTTACGGGCGCACCAAAGGGCAGAAACTGGCGGAAAACATGGAAAAACAGCGGCTGAAAAGCCTGCTGGACGGACGGAAACTTTCTTCCGGAGCAGCCGGAGACAGCAGCGGAAAACCTTGACGGAAACGGGTTGGACGCCTATGTCTTTGGCACTCTCCATGTGAGAGTGCCAAATGCACTGCAGTCATTGAGTGCAGCAACCCGGTCATGCTGCTTTTTACAAGGGTGTGACCAATATATGGAGCGATCCATGACGAAGTTTCGTCCCCTTCACGACCGCGTGGTGGTCCGTCGCCTGACGGGCGAAGAGAAGACCGCCGGCGGCATCATCATTCCTGACACCGCCAAGGACAAGCCGACCGAAGGCGAAGTCGTTTCCGTCGGCCCGGGTGCCCGCAACGAGCAGGGCCAGATCGTGGCTCTGGACGTCAAGGCTGGTGACAAGGTGCTGTTCGGCAAGTGGTCCGGCACCGAGGTCAAGATCGACGGCGAAGAGCTGCTGATCATGAAAGAGAGCGACATCATGGGTGTGATCGGCTGATCAGCCGTCCCCGTTTCCTCTCGTAAAAACCTCATTCAGGAGTAAGAATTATGGCTGCCAAGGACGTAAAGTTCGGCGCTGATGCCCGCGAGCGTATGCTGCGCGGCGTTGATATCCTCGCAAATGCCGTCAAGGTGACGCTCGGCCCGAAGGGTCGTAACGTTGTTCTCGACAAGAGCTTTGGCGCACCGCGCATCACCAAGGACGGTGTGTCGGTTGCCAAGGAAATCGAACTGGCTGACAAGTTCGAGAACATGGGCGCCCAGATGGTCCGTGAAGTGGCGTCCAAGACGAATGACATCGCAGGCGACGGCACCACGACTGCAACCGTACTGGCCCAGTCCATCATCCGTGAGGGCGCCAAGGCTGTTGCCGCTGGCATGAACCCGATGGATCTCAAGCGCGGCATCGACAAGGCTGTTGGCGTCGTCGTTGAAGAGCTGAAGAACAACACGAAGAAGATCACGTCTCCGGAAGAGATCGCCCAGGTCGGAACGATTTCTGCCAACGGCGAGAGCGAAATCGGCGAAATGATTGCTTCTGCTATGCAGAAGGTTGGTTCCGAGGGCGTCATCACGGTGGAAGAGGCCAAGGGCCTGCACACCGAGCTCGACGTTGTCGAGGGTATGCAGTTCGACCGCGGCTACATCTCCCCGTACTTCGTGACGAACCCGGAGAAGATGACGGCTGATCTCGACAGCCCGTACATCCTGATCCACGAAAAGAAGCTGTCTTCGCTTCAGCCGATGCTGCCGCTTCTCGAGAGCGTTGTGCAGTCCGGCCGTCCGCTGGTGATCATCGCCGAAGACGTCGATGGTGAAGCCCTTGCCACGCTGGTCGTGAACAAGCTGCGTGGTGGCCTGAAGATCGCTGCCGTCAAGGCTCCGGGCTTCGGTGACCGTCGCAAGGCCATGCTGGAAGACATTGCCATCCTGACGGGCGGCCAGGTAATTTCCGAAGACATCGGAATCAAGCTGGAATCCGTCACGCTCGAAATGCTGGGTCGCGCCAAGAAGATCCACATCGAGAAGGAAAACACCACGATCGTTGAGGGCGCTGGCAACAGCGACGACATCAAGGGCCGTTGCAACCAGATCCGTGCGCAGGTCGAGGAAACGACGTCTGACTACGATCGCGAGAAGCTCCAGGAGCGTCTGGCAAAGCTGGCTGGTGGCGTTGCTGTCATCCGCGTCGGTGGCAGCACCGAGGTCGAGGTGAAGGAGCGCAAGGATCGCGTTGACGATGCCCTGCACGCAACCCGCGCTGCCGTTGAAGAAGGCATCGTTCCGGGTGGTGGCACGGCTCTGGCCCGCGCATCGTCCGCTCTGAAGGGTCTGACCTTCGACAACGATGACCAGCGCGTCGGTGGCGAGATCGTTCGCAAGGCTCTGCAGTCTCCGCTGCGCCAGATCGCTTTCAACGCCGGTGAAGACGGCGCTGTCATCGCTGGCAAGGTGCTCGAGAACGACAGCTATGTCTTCGGTTTCGATGCCCAGAAGGGTGAGTACAAGGACCTGGTTGCAGCCGGCATCATCGACCCGACGAAGGTTGTGCGTACGGCCCTGCAGGATGCCGCTTCGGTTGGTGGTCTGCTGATCACGACGGAAGCCATGGTTGCTGAACGCCCTGAGAAGAAGGCTCCGGCCGGCGCTCCGGGTGGCATGGGCGGCATGGGCGACATGGACTTCTGATCGAAGTCCGGTCCGTCTCCTGTCTCTTCCACGGAAGAGGCGGGAATGTCCTGACATGTTGCAAAAAAGCTTCTGGCCTGCGGGTCAGGGGCTTTTTAAATAACTATTTAGTTGCTGAATCAAAACGAAAAACCCGGGCTGGGTATAACTGTTGCATTTATCACACGTGTTGCATTCAAGTTCCCTCTGCAAGCATGGCAGGTATGTATTTTTCGTGACAGTAACGCTCCGAGATCTTTAGAGAGGGGACAACATTCTTTTGAAGGATCTTGTTCTTTGATGAGCACATCTCGTCGCCACCTGTTGCTGTGTGCATCAATTCTCGGAGTTGGGACCCTGTCCGGGACGGCTTTCGCCGCTTCCACGTCACAGCCGGAGCACCGTTCCCACAAGGCTGTGCATCACAAGGCCACCACTTCGACGGCTGCGGCCAAGACTGCAAAGCCTGCTGTTGCCGCTCCGGTTGCTGCCTCGTCCGTCGCCGTGCCGGTTGCCACGACGGCCCCGGCTTTCTCCAGCCGTCGTCGCGCTGAAGTTCTTGAAGCGCAGGGTGTCTCGGGTGGCAGCGAGCGCATGGTTGTTACGGGATCGGCTCTGGCCTCTTCCAACAACCAGAATGCCAACCCTGTTCAGATCGTGACTGCAAAGCAGATCCAGCAGACTGGTGCGACGACGCTTAGCGACTTCTTCGCGCGTATTCCGTCCATCGGTGGAACGGGTACGAACAACTCTGAAACCAACGGTACGGGCGGCGCCTCCTGCACCGATATCCGTAACCTTGGTTCGAACCGCGTACTTGTCCTGATCGACGGCAAGCGTGCGACGCTGAACGGTCAGACGAACTGTATCGATCTGAACGCCCTGCCGGTCCAGCAGATCGCCAGTGTCGAAATCCTGAAAGATGGTGGTTCCGAGCTTTACGGCGCCGATGCCGTCTCGGGCGTCATCAACATCAAGATGCGTCATGACTTGTCGGACGGTAACATCACCATCCGCGGTGGCATCACCGGTCATGGTGATAACGACACGGGTATGATCTCGGCCTATAAGGGCTGGAACTTCGATCATGACAAGGGTAACCTGACGCTGTTCGGTCAGTATATGACGCAGGGCGGCGTCCTGCAGCGTAATCGCGGCTGGGCTAACCCGGTGCAGCTGACGGATAATCCGGTAGGTTCAGGTGGTGAAACCTTCGGGTCCGGCTACTCTAATTATACGCATGTCCAGAACAGCACAACGAACCTGAATGCTGCTGTGGCACCGGATGGCAAGACAGTGAGCACTTGGGGTGCGAGCAATCGTTACCCGTATGGTGAGCACCAGAGCCTGATCAACCAGCTCCAGAACTCCAGCCTCTCGGGTGATTTCCACTACCAGTTCAACCGTCATGCCAATCTGTATTCCAATGTGATGTATTCACATCGGACCAGCTCCAGCTACATGGCAGCCGAGCCGTTTGACGGTTCTGTTCCTCCCAGCACGTTGCCGTCCGTGCTCACGGTGCCGGCGAATGATCCGAACAATCCGTTTGGTCAGGATGTCGATATCACGAAGCGTCTGACGGAGCTCGGTGACCGCCGTGATGAGAACGCTACCGATACTGTTACCGCCAAGGTGGGCGTGAACGGTGCGATCGCTTATGGCTGGGATTACGACGTGTCGTATACCTACGGTTCCAATATGTCGACGGACCATCTGGAGAATGTTGGGTCGTACACGAACCTGCTGAACGCCTATGGTCTGCAGCAGGTTGATCCGTCCAACTCGGCCAGTGCCCTGGTCTATAATCCGTCGGTCTGCCCGTCCTTCGGGTGCAGCAATCCGTTCGGAACGATGGGCAAGCAGGCAGCTTCCTACGTTAACTACAACACGAATACTCATTCGCATTACCAGCTTCGTGACTGGAACCTGCGCATCAACAACAACCATGTAACGACGATGCCCTGGAAGGGCGGCGGCGATCTGGGAATGGCGTTTGGTTTCGAACATCGTGGCGAACAGCTGACCAACACGCCTGACGAGCTGATCAGCAGCGGGCAGAGCCTGACCAACACGGTTCTTCCGACCAGCGGCGGCTTTGACGTGACGGAAGGTTATGCGGAAGCCAAGGCAACACTGCTGAAGAACGTTTTCCTTGCCAAGGATCTGACGATCGACGCGCAGGGTCGTGCGTCGGGCTACAGCACGACGTCTGATACGGCGAAGAACTGGAAGGCGTCCATCAACTGGGCTCCGACGCAGGACATCCGTTTCCGTGGTACGATCGGTACGTCCTATCGCCAGCCGAACGTCTATGAGCTGTATGGCGGTCAGTCGCTTAGCTACAACCTTGCCAACGATCCCTGTGACTCGGCTCAGGTTGGAACTTATGGAGCGGCTTCGGCAACGGTTGCAGCAACCTGCGCCAAGCAGGGGATCAACACCTCCACGTTCCATCAGTCTGGTACAGGTCAGGTTCCGACGCTGGGTGGTGGTAATGCGCATCTGGCACCTGAGATCGGGCGGACCTACACGTTCGGTACGATCATCACGCCGCGCTGGATCCCGAATCTCTCCATTTCCGGTGAGTTCTGGCACTACTCGGTCAACCACACGATCAGCGCGCTTCCGACGCAGTACATTCTGGATGGTTGCTACACGGGGACCAACTCCTCGCTTTGCAATACTGTGAACCGCCTGGCAAATGGTCAGATCAACACGGTTTCTGCGACGAACCAGAACACTGGCGCGCTGCATGAGAGCGGCGTCGATTTCGACTTCGACTATCATATCCGTGTTGCGCGTCACGACATCCTGTCAGTATCCAACAACTTCCAGTACCTGCTGAACTACACGCAGCAGCTGGTTCCGGGTGGGGCATTCACAAACTACACCGGCGCCCTGCTGTATGCTGGTGGTCCGAACAATGCCAATGCGTCCTATGGCATTCCGCGCGTTCGTGATTATGCGACGTTCGGCTGGACCCATGGTGCATTTACGGCGACTTACATGATGCAGTTCATCGGTGGGATGCGTTGGAACGACCAGTCCGAGTTCCTGACCTCCGCCACAGCGGGTCGTTACAAGACGCCGATGATGATCGAACAGGATCTGACGCTCGCATACCGCTGGAAGAAGTGGAACTTCGAGAGCGGCATCAACAATATCACCAACAAGAAGCCCCCTTTCGTAGCCAGCGGTGTGGATAACAGCGCCGGTGCGACCTATGGCAGCTTCTATCAGGGACGTTATTTCTTCCTGCAGGCAGGCATGAACTTCTGATCCTGTCAGTCTAAGTGACGCCCAGGACCTCTGGTCCTAAAAGGCCCCCGGTCATTGCGACCGGGGGCTTTTTTTTATGTGAACTTTTCGAAAGCGGAATTTCCTGATTGACGCGGCATGAAACCTGTCGAAGTGTAACAGGAATGTCGAAGAGGGGCTCATGACCGGGACGATCGATGACCTTGCGGCACTGATCCGGGAAGCGGAAGGCGGCCGGGAGCGGTTTTTGGAGAAGTTCGCCGCGTTTTGTGAGCAGGCCTTTCCACGGCAGGCAACCGTGACGCGCAGGGCACGAGGATGGCTGAAGCGAACGGTCGAGATCGAGGATCTTTCCCTCAGGTTTGAAACGCGGGTTTTCGTGCTCCGGCGAGACGGGGCCGGGGTCGTGGCCGAAATTGCCCACGAGGTGCGGGGCGTGATCATCAGCCGCAAGGCGGTTCCGGTCCGGGACTGGATTACGCAGTTGCGTCAGAAAATCCATGAGGCCGGGCTGGCCGTTTCCGGCGAAGGGCATGCGGCTGCGGAGTTGACGGATTTCCGGCCATGATGCGCCTGTTTCCGTGGTCTTCCAGTTCAAAGAAAGAGACTGAGGCACGGGCGTTTCACGAACTTGATGGCCGGGTGCGCCCTCTGGTGCGTCTGGGATCGGTGCGGCAGGCACTTCTGACGCCGTCCATGGCCATTGCGCCGCTGGGGAATGTTCATGCCGAAACCTGGTGGAAGTCCGGGATGGGCTGGCAGGGCGTGCATGAAGCCGGGTGGCGGACGGCGACGGACAGGATTCGCGAACAGGCGCGGGCGCTTGGTGCGGATGCGGTTCTAAACCTGCGGTACCGGCTTGAGCATCATGGCGGCGCGCTGGGGTTCATGCTGCATGGCGAGGCCGTACGGGTGCCACAGCTTGAACGCCTGGGTGTGCTGCCCTGTATGCCGTGGAATGCGGCGACGCTGGATGTGGCGCTCTCGGCGGGGATCGTGCCGGTGAGCTATGGCGTCGGGACGTGGGAAGAGGTCCGGTATACGGGGCTTCTGGAAGGTTTTTTCGATGCGATGAGCATTGGGGAGAGCACGCTTCTGACGCAGGCGAAGCGGGACGCGCGGGATGCGGCGACACAGAGCCTGCGGAACGATCCGATGTGTCAGAACTGGGATGGCGCACTGGGGCATGATGAGACGGTTGGACTGGTTGTTCGGTCGGAGAGGGGTGTTGTGCGGTCGATCCAGATCCGGGCGGCTGTGAGTATCCTCGGGTATCGGCGGATTGGTGGGCACGGTGCGGTTTCGCCCGCCATGGTCTGCGGGCTGGAGGATATTGTGCGGACCGGCATGCAGCACCGCCCCCTGTTCGCTGGAGTCTCCAACCGGATTGAAGTTGAGGACGAGGCGGGGGAAGGGCGCGTTGAAGCGGCCGTTCTCGGGCTTGAGGTCGGCGGTGAAGTCGTCAGCGAAGTCGCCGAGGGGCTTGGTGGCCTGTTTGACGGATTAAATGATCTTTTCTGAGGCGCTTTTTTAGCGGTCTCGTGTTCTTTTGGATTTTGCAGCGGGATTCCCATGGGCATCTTTGATCAGGTTCCGGGTTTTGACAGTCTTCCTCCGGGTTGGGGTGGGAGCGGTGCTTCCGAACCCGCGCAGGGTGGTGAAATGCCGCCTGTGAGGGCTGCTGGCGGGCGGGTTGCGACGTCGGATTTCAGCGTGCGCGAACTGCTGGTTGTCGAGCAGGCCGGGTTCCGGGCGCTGGGATTGTGTCTGGGGAACAGCATCTGGAAGGTGCAGGCCAATACGCAGTTCCGCAACACGTCCTATGAACTGACGGATCTGACGGGGGCCATGTATGGCGCGCGTGAGAAAGCGGTCGAAATCATGCGCGAAGAGGCCGAGCAGCTTGGCGCGGACGGGATCGTGGGGACGCGGCTGGAGATTTCGCAGCTTGCGGATAGCGGGATGCTGGAGTTCCGGGCGTTCGGAACAGCCATCGTGCATGCCGAGGGACATCCGGGATATCGGCGTCCGGACGGACGACCGTTCACGTCTGATCTGTCAGGGCAGGATTTTGCGTTGGCGCTGCGGTCCGGGCGGCGGCCGCTGGATCTGGTTCTGGGCTGTTGCGTACAGCATATTCCGCGCCGGAGCCTGATGACGACGCTCAAGCAGGCTATGCAGTGCGTGGAACTCGATCTGTTTACGCAGGCCTATTACACGGCGCGCGAGCACGCGATGGAGCGGATGTCGGCCCATGCGGCGGAGGTCGGGGCCAATGAGATCATCGGGACGACGTTGCGTGAGGAATCGCATGTCTGGGGCGACCATATCGTGGAGTTTCTGGCTATCGGAACGGCCATGTATGACACTGGAAAGCCGGACCCGAATTTCCGTATCGACCCCACCTTCACCCTGACGCTGGATGACTGACATGAGTGCTGACGAGACCAGACCTCTGGATCTGAGCGACCTCTATGCCGACGAGCCTGCGCCCGCTCCTGTGAAGGTTGAGGCTCCGGCTGCCACTGGGGCTGTGCCTGCGGTGCTGGAGCCGATGCCAGCTTTTCCGCGGCTGGTGGAGATCAGTCGTCTGCCGGCGGATATGGTTGAAGAGGCGCATCGACGAGCCGGGACGATTGATTTTGCGGATCTGAATACACTTCTGTCGCATGGCATGGGTGCGCTG
The DNA here is from genome assembly GCF_002723915.1 of Gluconobacter albidus. Lineage (GTDB taxonomy): Bacteria > Pseudomonadota > Alphaproteobacteria > Acetobacterales > Acetobacteraceae > Gluconobacter > Gluconobacter albidus. Next base: position 168,302 of record NZ_BEWL01000001.1, on the reverse strand, counting down.
GGGGAGCTGGCGAAGGTTTCGGACCGGATGCTTGCGGGGCGGACGCTGGGTGAAAGCGATGCGGTCGGAGAAATCGCGGCAGGTGTTCTGGATGGTGTGAAAATCCTGCGGATCGGCGATCTGCAGAAGCTGGCGCGGGGCGAAGGTGGGGCTCCGGGTGGGTTTCTGGCGAAAATGGGTGGACTGCTGGGTGGCGCAAAAGATGCGCTCGGCGGTTTTGCCGAGAACCGCAAGAAGTTCAATGCTCTGATGGATCAGCAGGAAGCCAAGGCACGGGTCACGATTGCGGATCTCAAACGGAACATCACGTCGTTCGAGGATATGTATCAGGCGCTCCGGCATGGCGTGCGGGAGCTGAATATCGACATCGCGGCCGGCCAGCTTGCGCTGGAAGAGGGCGAGCGGAAAGTCGAGGCATTGCGGCAGCACGCAATGGAAACGCAGGACCCTGTGGATGCTGCCGAGGTCCTGGAACTGCGCGGGCGTCTGGCGAATTTCTCAGGGCATCTGAGCGAGCAGCGTGAAGGGCTGATGCGGGCTGCCCTGACCATTCCGATGATCAAGAGCACGCGTGAGGCGGCGGAGGCGCGGATTATGGCGCTGCATTCGGCGCTGACGAAGACCATTCCCAATCTGAAGGCGGCCTGTGCGGTGGCGGTGGGGCAGGTGGACAACCGCAATGCCGCCACCGCGCGTGATGCGCTGAATGAGGCGGACCGCAAGATCCTTGGGCTTGTGGCCGATGGTGCGCTGGATGCGGCGCGGACGACGGCTGCGAGCCGGGGTGTGGATCCGCGGCAGATGGAGGCGCTGGCGCAGGCAGCGGACAAGGTCACTCAGGCTCTGGGCGAAATGGCGCAGAACGACAGGCTCGCGGCCGAGCGGGCACAGGAGCAGGAAAAGGAATTGCACCAACTCCGGGACCGTCTGGCAACCAGCATGCGCAGCTTAGCGCAGCAGTCGGTTCAGCCCTGAAGGAGGGGCGGTTCGTTTTCCTGTTCCTCGGGGCGCAGGAAACGGGCGATGTCTTCCAGTGCTTCGGCCAGTGGCATGCGCCGGACCTCCACGCCGTCGGGGAAGGCGGAGAGCAGACGTGAGGGCATGCGGCGGTCCAGCATGACGAACACGCCGCGATCGCTGCCCTGACGGATCAAGCGCCCGAAGGCTTGGCGCAGGCGCATGCGGGTGATGCGGTCGTCGTAATCGCCGGGGTGGCCTTCGGAGAGCAGACGGCGGCGTTCGCGGTGCAGGATGTCGGGGCGGGGCCAAGGGGTCTTTTCGAACACCACCATGCGCAGGGCCTCACCGGGAACGTCCACGCCGTCGCGCATCGCGTCCGTTCCCAGCAGGCAGCTATGGGTTTCGGTGCGGAAGACGTCCACGAGGGTGGCGTTGTCCATGGCATCGACATGCTGGGCGTAGAGCGGGAAGCCCTGTGTTTCCAGCGGTTCGTGGATGCGGCGATGGACTTCGCGCAGGCGGCGGATGGCTGTGAAGAGGCCCAGCGCGCCGCCGCCTGCGGTTTCGAACAGGGCCCGGAAGGCATGGGCCAGTGACGGGATTTCGCCCGAGACATCCGAGATGACATAGGCGCGCGTCTGCGTGGCATAGTCGAACGGACTCATGACCGAAGCGCGGATGGGCGGCTTGAGGAAATGGGTGGCGCCCAGACGTAATTCTGCTGCGTGCCAGCTTGCTTCGTTCTGGGCGTCTCCATGGCCGGTCTGGTCGCGCAGAGTAGCGGACGTCATGAGCAGGCCGTGCGCGGGTGTCTGGATGGTCGAGACGAAGGGAATGGTCGGGTCCAGCCAGTGCCGGTACAGGCCGATGTCATGATCCCCTTGCGTGGCGCGGGTGCGGGGTAGGCGTTCGGTGCGGATGAAGTCCACGAAAGTGGGGGTGACGTCCGGTTCGGGAGGCGTCTGAAGCGCGTCCAGCATGCCGATCCAGCCGGACAGGCGGCTGATGGCGCGGCGGTGCAGGGTGCGGATCATGGCCTCGATGCGCTGGCGCGTCGGTGCGTCCATTTCCGCGTCGTCCTCGACCTGTGCGGCGAGGCGGTCAGTTAGAAGTTTCAGCGGATCGCGCAGGCGCGACAGGGCGCGGCTGAGGGTTTTGGAGGCGTTGGCGACGTCATCATTAACAGGGTGCAGGTCGCATTCCGCCGAAATATAGCCGTCGCGGCTGTCCTTGGTCTGTCTCGCGCGGAGCTGGTGATCCAAGGCGCGGAGGAAGACTTCGGACGGGTTTTCCGGTGCGGGTTCCTCGGGGATCAATAGAGCTGGCGTGCTCGGTGAGGGGATCAGACCGGGGTCTTCGTCAGCGGGGCTCTCGGGGCGCAGGCGCGTGCTCCAGCCGGGGGCGGGCAGGCTCCTTGCGGCCTGAAGTGCCGCGTGCAGCGGCGTGTCGATCATGGGCAGGCGTTCCAGCAGATCGTCCAGCCGGCGTTGCAGGCCACGGGCGCGGGAGCGGCTGCCCTCGGCACCGAGCAGCCAGCGCCGGAGTTCAGCGGCTTCGAGGCCCGAGAGGGCCGTGGCGAAGGCGCTGTCTGCTGCGTCGGGGATATGGTGACCTTCATCGAAGACGTAGCGCGTGGGCGTCGTGTCCTCGTCAGGCAGGCCGGGCGGGGCGAGTGCGGCCCAAGCGGCCTGTGAAAGGACGAGGGCGTGGTTGGCGACGACCAGATCGGCCTGACGGGCGCGGCGGATTCCGTGTTCGACGAAGCAGGTCTGATAATGCGGGCAGGCGGCGTGGATGCATTCGCCGCGTCGGTCGGCGATGCCAAAAAGCGTCCCATGCCCGAAGAGTTCGCCGAACCACCCGGGAAGATCGCCGCCCATGAGATCCCCGTCGCGGCTGGCCTCCGCCCAGCGGGCGAGCAGGGCCATCGGGAGGAGCGTTGAGTAACCGTCAGGGCCACGGGAACTGGCGACGTTGAGCAGGTCTTCCATGTTCAGCAGGCACAGATAGTTTTCCCGGCCTTTGCGGACGACGACTTTCTCCCGAAGAATCTTTTCACCCGGATAGAGACGGCGGAGTTCCTGTTCGATCTGGCGCTGGAGATGGCGGGTATAGGTGCTGATCCAGACGGCGCCGTCATTCTGCTCGGCCCAGAGGCTGGCGGGCGCGATATAGCCGAGTGTCTTGCCCGTGCCGGTTCCGGCTTCGGCGAGGACGACATTGGGGGAGCCAATGCTTTCGCGCGGCTCGAAAGCGGCCGTGGCGACAGAGGCGAAATCGGCCTGACCGGGGCGGATTTCGGCGTTTTCTCCAAGGATCTCACGCAGGCGCTGGCGGGCGGCGTTGGGTGAGACGGGCTGGCTTCCGGGCGCGGGACGCGGGGCGGTTTCTTCCCAGCGCGGCAGGCGCTTCCAGATGCGGATGGCTTCGTAAGGGTGGGCGCCCGTGGTGTCCCGCGGCGTTCCGAGAATGTCCGTGACCTCGCCGCTCCAGGCCCATCCGGCGCGGGTCAGAGGGACCATCAGGGCGCGCAGGCGGGTGCCTTCGGGCGTTTCGGACTTGTGGCGCAGTTCGTCGAGCAGGGTTTCGCACAGGATGGGGAGGAGGTCCGCGCCGATGGTTCCGGGCGGTTCAATTCCGAGGGCAAGGGCCAGTCCGCGCGGGGTAGGGGCGACGGTCGTGGCAGGGCGGACGAACAGGAACAGGTCCAGCAGGTCGAACCACGGTACGGGCTGGGACAGCGGGGAGAGGTCCAGCGCGCGAAGTGCAGCGGGGCCGTGAACAAGAAGAGGCGGGGGAAGCTGTGTGAGGCGCTCGCGCGTTTCTTCTGCCGTCAGGTCCAGCAACTCGCCATCCGGCGTCAGAAGGGACGACAGGCCACGACGGGCGACGAGGGCCGGAGCGTCGAAAGGCGACAGGAAGGTGGGGGCGCTGGGCATTGCGGCCAGTGTAGCGGGTAGGGAAAAATCCGGCGAGGATGTTTTGTGTTTTTTGCGAACGGAACGTGAAAGCTGGCTATCTGCAAGGAGTTAGAAAGCGTGGAAAAGTTATTGAAATATTTCGTAATACAATGGACGCCTCTGAGTGAAACCGCAATGTGTCGTATTGCTTGACCGGGAAGAGGTGTCTCCCTACCTTTTCCTGTAATCATGCAGAAATCCAAGACACCTATCGCCCCGTCCCTCTCTCCTGACGCGCCGCTTCCGAAAGCATGGCCGTTCGAAGAGGCGCGAAAAATCACTGCGCGCCTGGATGCGCGCGCGTCTGACGCTGCCGGAGAGGCTTCAGAACAGGCTCCGGCCCTTCTGGAAACGGGCTATGGCCCCTCGGGCCTGCCGCATATCGGCACGTTTGGCGAAGTGGCCCGTACGACCTGGGTCCGTCAGGCCTATGAGGCACTGACAGGCCGTCCGACGCGTCTGCTGGCATTTTCTGACGACATGGATGCTCTGCGCAAGGTGCCGACCAATGTGCCGCAGCAGGAGCTTCTGACGAAGCATATTGGCCTGCCGCTGACACGGGTTCCCGATCCGTTTGGCGAATATGACAGCTTTGCCGCGCATAATAACGCGCGTCTTCGCCAGTTCCTCGACAGTTTCGGTTTTGAATACGAGTTTGCGTCCGCCACGCAGTACTACACGAACGGTACGTTCGATGCGGCGCTGCGCCGTATGCTTGAAGTCCATGATGAAGTCGTGGCGACCATTATTCCGACGCTTGGTCCGGAGCGCCGCGCGACCTATTCGCCGGTTCTGCCGATCCATCCCGAAACCGGTCAGGTCATGCAGGTGCCGATCATCAAGGTTGATCCGGATGCCGGGACCGTCGTCTGGAAGGACGAGGCTGGCAAGACGTTCGAAACGTCCGTTCTGGGCGGTCAAGCCAAGATGCAGTGGAAGGCCGACTGGGCCATGCGCTGGTATGCTCTGGGCGTGGATTATGAAATGTCCGGCAAGGATCTGATCGACAGTGTGAAGCTGTCCTCGAAGATCTGCCGTATTTTGGGCAAGGAACCGCCTGCGGGTCTGACCTATGAGCTGTTCCTCGATGCGCAGGGACAGAAGATCAGCAAGTCCAAGGGCAATGGCCTGTCGGTTGAGGAATGGCTGCGTTACGGCACGCCGGAAAGTCTGGGGCAGTACATGTTCCAACAGCCGACGCGGGCCAAGCGCCTGTTCTTCGATGTCATTCCGCGCGCGACGGATGATTACCTGACGCTCGTGCAGAAAGCCGAGACGCAGGAAGGGCCGGATCTGCTGGCCAATCCTGTCTGGTTCATTCACGGTGGGACGATCCGTCCGGAAGACACCAGCCCAGTATCGTACACGGCGCTGCTGAACCTTGCGAACGTCGCCAATGCCGACAAGCCCGAGACGCTGTGGAAGTTCCTGCGCCGCTATGATCCGACGCTGTCGCCCGAGACGCATCCGTATGTGGATCGGCTGGTGCGCTGTGCGCTGACGTATTTCCAGGAGCAGGTTTACCCGAACAAGACCTATCGCGCGCCGACCGAGACCGAGCGCAAGGGGCTCGTGGATCTTGCGGACGAACTGGCAAAGCTCGCGCCGGAAACGCCGCCGGGCGACGTGCAGGATGTCGTGTTTGAAGTCGGAAAGCGCTATTTCGAGAAATCCGAGCTGCGGTCGTGGTTCGGGTGCCTGTATGAGGTTCTGCTGGGGCAGGCCGAAGGGCCGCGTTTCGGGATTTTCGCCTCCCTGTTCGGGCTGCCGGAAACGGTTGGCCTGATTAGGGAAGCTCTCGCGCGGCCTGTTGAAGAGCCTGTACAGGGCTGAGCCGTGGGCGCGCCCAAAGATAAAAGACCGGGGGACAAGAGGCTGGAACTCCGGTCGCCGGACGCCCAGCCCCCGTCTGTGAAAGACGCGGTATGCGCAGCGGTAGAGACGGATCCTGTAGACTGCGGGTGTGAGGACGCCAGCCTGTCGAAACGACGCTGGCAGGTTCTCCTGTCGCGCGCGCCGGCTCTTGTGGGGCTGGTTCTGCTGGTGGCGGCTGTGGTCGTCATCTGGCGGGAACTGCGACATCTTTCGCTGCATGACATCACCACGAGCCTGAGCGCCATTCCGGATTCCGCTCTGCTGGCCGGTGGGGCGGCGACGGTTTTGTCGTATTTCATCCTGTCCTTCTATGACCGGCTGGCGTGTCTGCATGTTCGGGCAGACGTGTCGTATCAGCGCTCCGCCTTTGCGGCGTTTTGCTCCTATGTGCTGTCCCACAACCTGGGTTGTGCGGCGATTTCAGGTGCGGCGGTGCGCTTCCGGCTTTACCGGAGCTGGGGTGTGGCGCCGGGTGCAATCGCGCAGATTATTGCTTTCTGCTCCGCGACCTATCTGCTCGGCACGATGGCGTTAATTGGGGGAATCCTGATTATCGAGCCGCACGCGGTGCCAGTTCTGATGCATCTGCCGACGTTTCTGCTGAGATTTGTTGGGCTCGGGCTGTGGGGCGTACTTCTGGCCTATGTGCTGGTGTCACGCGTTCGGCGGCATGTCCGTGTCTGGAAATACGAGATCGAGCTTCCGGGACCAGGGATTGCAATTGCTCAGATCGCGGTCAGTGCAGCGGACATGGCGGCAACGGCGCTCATTGCGTATTGCGTGCTGCCGCCTCTGCCGCCGGAAGCTCATTTTGGGTTCGGGACCTTTCTGGCGATCTATCTTGCGTCTTACACGGCCGGCCTGATGGCGAGCGTTCCGGGGGGGCTGGGCGTTTTTGATGGGGCCATGTTGCTGGCGTTGCAGGCTTATCTGCCGACGTCGCAGATCATGGGCGCGATCCTCGTGTTCCGACTTTTCTATTACATTATCCCCCTTCTGATTGCGGGGTTGATGTTCGCGGGGCATGAACTGTTCCTGCGGGGAGAGCAGGCTCTGGTCTCGGCCGGACAGACGCCGCGCAGGGTCAGGCCCAGTCAGGTCATTCGGGAATCGGAAGCAGATTTTTCGGTGGCGGTGGCGACGAGCGTGCAGGCTGTCGTCGGACTTCTGCTGCTGCTGTATGCGCTGGTGGCCGACCTGCCGCCTCTGCAGACGTCCTTCTGGGCAGCGGTGTCACAGATTGCAGATCTTCTGCTGACGGTGGTTGGCGTCGGGCTTGCGGCGCTCTCCTGGGGGCTGTCACAGCGTGTGGCATTGGCCTGGAAATTTTCCCTCGGGATGCTGGGGGCGGCGGTTCTGCTGCTGATCCTGCGTCATGCACCGTGGGAAGGACCGGTTGTCATAGCGCTCGTGATGCTGCTGCTGTTGCCGTTCCGGAACTGCTATTATCGCCGGGCACATCTTCTGACTGCCCCGCTGACGCCTGCTACGCTAGCGCCACTCTCGCTGTGGGGACTGGGGCTCATGGGGGTGGGCTGGGTTGCGGTGCAGCGGCATCTGGGGCCGATCTGGTGGCGCTCCATGATCTATGATGCCCATACGGCTGTCGGGCGCTGGTTTCTGGGTTTTTCGGCCTTGTGCGGATTCTACGTTCTGTGGCGCGGAATGCGCCGGACGCGGATCCGCTTCGAAGCCTGGACGGCCGAAAACGCCTGCCGCTACCACAGCCTGGCCCATGCGCTCCCTCAACTGGGCGCACGCCGTCCGACAGGGTTGCTGTTGGATGAAGCTGGGCGTGCGGCCATCCCGTTCCTGCGGACGGGGCAGTTCATTATCGGGCTGGGCGATCCCGCGGGCTCCGAACGGAACTGTGTGGCTGCCATCTGGCGACTGCGGGATCTGGCGTTGCAGGAAGGCTGCAAGCTCGCTTTCATACAGGTTGGCCAGTCTTTGATGGCCGTTTATAACGATCTGGGACTGACGGTCTGTCCAGACAGGACAGCCGGGACGGTATGCTGTTTTTCCGAGGATTATCGGATGCTGCGGGCTTTTTTGAAGGGTGAGGAACGGCTGGCACGCAAGCGCCAGCCTCAGGCTGTATCGGGGCTGACAGGCTCATGAGCATGACGCCCGGGCTGGGGAATACGCTCAGCAGCTGGCTGATTGCTTTTCCGGCGCTGTTCTCGATCATCAATCCGCTTGGAGCCTCGCTGATTTTCGCGCAGGCCACGGAAGGGCGTGAGCGCCGCGAAGTCGTTGAACTCGCGCGTCAGGTGGCGCTGAATTCTCTGGGCATCATGCTGGTGTCCATCTGGTTCGGAAGCTGGATTCTCGGGTTTTTCGGCATTTCGATCAATGCCCTGCGAATCACCGGCGGCCTTGTGGTGGCGTCCCGTGCCTGGGTGATGCTGTTGCAGCCCGAAACGTCCGAAGCCCGCAAGGAGAAACAGGCGCTTCAGGGCGGCCGGACCGTAACGACGCCGGATCTGCGGGAGCGGGCGTTTTTTCCGCTGGCAATGCCGTTTACGGTGGGGCCGGGCAGCATTTCCGTCGCCATTGCCCTGAGTTCGTCAACGCCGCCCCATATGCCGACGGCGGACTATTATCTCGGTGTGTCCGCTGCGGCCACGACCATGGCTGTCGTGGTGGCCATCGTTTATGCCTACGCCGAACGTGTTGTGGCGATGCTGGGTGTGACGGGCGCGCGGATTGTCAGCCGTCTCGCTGCCCTGATCCTGCTCGCAATCGGGGTGCAGATCCTCGCATCCGGCGTCGAAGGTTTTCTGATCGAGGCGCTGAAGCAGGCGAAAGCGGCCTGAGGGTCAGCGCTCCGCAAGGACGGCATGGACTCGTTCTCGCAGGGCGGGGATGACCTCCTGCTGAAACCACGGCGCTTTCTTTTCCCACACGCCGGTTCGCCATGACGGATGGGGCAGGGGGAAATATTCGGGCAGATAATTCCTGAAATTCCTGACACGTTCCGTGACCGAACCACGTCCCAGAACATGGTTCTGGGAATAGCTGCCCACAAGAAGGGTCAGGCGAACATCAGGCAGGAGCGACAGAATACGCTGGCGCCACAGGGGAGCACATTCGGGGCGCGGCGGTTTGTCGCCGCCCTGAGGCAGGCGCCCGGGATAGCAGAGGCCCATTGGCAAAATCGCGACGTGCCGGGTGTCGTAAAAAATGTCTTCCGGGATATCGAGCCAGCTTCTGAGGCGATTTCCGGAGGGGTCGAAAAACGATTTGCCTGCGATATGGGCCTTGGTGCCCGGTGCCTGACTTGCGATCAGGATTCTGGACGTTGCGGAGGCGTGGATCAGAGGGCGTGCGCCCAGAGGGAGGTGAGCCTCACAGACACGGCAGGCACGGACTTCCCCAAGAAGCGCGTCAAGGCGCTCCTCTGGGGAGAGAGCGGGTCGGGTCATTCTTCCTCGGGGATCAGGGGCATTTCCGGCTGCCAGGCATATTCAGCTCTCGGAATATAGACATGCTCTCCAAGGCTACGTAGGCTTTCAAAAAGCGTAACGTGCTCTACGGACATCGGTTTGCTGCGGAAGAGATTGTGTCGCTGCACCCACTGGATGGCGTCCGCCCGCTGGCTGGATGAGAAATGCCCCAGCGTGACAGCTGGCTGAAAGCGCCGTTTCGCGGGAGGGCATCCAGCCCGGCGAAGGACGCTTTCGACTTGGGACTGGAGCGTCTCAAGTTGTGGAGTGCGTTCGACCCCGATCAAAAGGCTGTCGGCATTGAGCCCCTCGCGGATGTCGGCCTGTGCGAGCGACAGATCGAATGGCTTCCAGGCCAGGCGGGAGAGAGCCAGGTCAATCTCCTCCAATCGGTGCCTGTCCGTGATTTCTCCGATGAAGCGGAGGGTGATGTGATGGTTTTGTGCAGGAACCCATTGCACGCCAGGCATGGAACCGCGCATCAGCGCAAGCGTTTCCCGGATGTCGACAGGAAGGTCGAGTGCGACAAAAAGTCTCAAGAGGTGCGTTTCCCATGAAAAATAAGTAAGGGATGGCGGAGTATTCTTGACCCCTCCGGCAAAACTCCCACATTCAGGTGGAGTGTACGGACGGCCCTCCCTGGTTCGTCAAGCGCCCTTTTCAGAAGGGCATCTCATTGGAAAAGGTGTCATGGCTTTTAATTCCAACTTCAGCAGAGCCGGTGTGCAGGCCGGAGCCGGCAGCCTTGATGCCGGACTTCGCGCTTATATGTGCAGGGTCTTCAACTGGATGGCGCTTGGTCTGGTGATCACGGGAGTGGTCGCCTATGGCGTCGCACAGACTTCCCTTCGCGCCCTGTTTTTCCATCTGGCAGAAACGCCGAACGGCGCGCTTGTCCTGCGGCCGACCCTTCTGGGTGGCATCAGCATCTTTGCGCCGCTTGTTTTCGTGATGGTTCTGTCTTTTGGCGTCAACCGTCTGTCCCGTCCTGCCGTGCAGGGAATTTTCCTGCTGTTCAGTGCCGCAATGGGCGCCAGCATGGCCAGCATTCTGCTGAGCTATACGGGTGTTTCCGTAGCCCGGACGTTCTTTGTGACGGCCATTACATTCGCCGGAATGTCGCTGTGGGGATACACGACCGGCGCCAATCTCGCTCGACTCGGTTCGTTCCTGTTCATGGGGCTGATCGGTATCGTTCTGGCCTCGGTGGTGAACATTTTCCTGCACAGTTCGCCGCTGGCCATGCTGGTTTCAGTAATAGGTGTGGGTCTTTTCACCCTGCTTGCGGCCTATGATACGCAGCGGATCAAGATCACGTACCAGCAGTACATGGCCTATGCTGGTCCAGACGAAGTAGCGAAGCTGAGCGTTTATGATGCGCTGACGATGTATCTCAATTTCGTGAACCTGTTTCAGTTTCTTATCCAGTTCATGGGTGTTCGTTCAGGTAACAGTGACTGACAGTACTGTCCGGACGATACTGGGCATCGGGAAAGGGGCGGCAGTTGATGCCGCCCCTTTCTGCTTTTTGGACCAATAAAGTCTTGAATTATTTTCGCGAATTCTAAAGAGACTTACATTAAAAATCTGTAATTTTATGGATTAATGAAAGTCTTAATTAGATCAAATGTGGCGAAAAACAGCCATTTCAACCTGAGAGTCATGTGGAGGAAAGGCTCACGAAATCCGTGATAAGCCTTGTCTTTGAGGCGATTCAGGCAGAAAAAACCTGAGGAACCGGGACAGCCGTGTCCCATGCTGAATGAACTTCAGGATCGGATCTTTGATCCGGTTCCTGACGTCAGGATACGAACGAGAAAGGTAGCAGACTATGGCAGCGTTCGGCGGCACTGATGCGGACCTTATCGTGTCAAACCGTTTCCCGGCGACTACTGCAAGCCGGAACGGATGATGAAAGCAGGACCGATGAAAAAACTCTGGCGATATCTCCCAGCGTTGCCGGCGCTGATGCTATCGGGTTGTACGGTTGATCTGCTTCAGCCGCGCGGCCCGGTCGCAGAAATGAACCGCGATGTCATGGTGGCGGAATTCGTCATCATGATGCTCGTTGTGGTTCCCACCTGCGTCGCGACGCTTTATTTTGCGTGGAAGTATCGTGCTTCCAACAAAGAGGCCGAATACCTCCCGACCTGGGATCATTCGACCGCAATTGAATATGTCATCTGGGGTGTTCCTGCCATTCTGATCGCCTTCCTTGGCGCCATCAGCTGGTGGAGTACGCATGCCTATGACCCGTACCGCCCGCTTCAGACGGATGACAATGTCAAGCCGCTGAACGTTCAGGTGGTTTCTCTCGACTGGAAGTGGCTGTTCATCTATCCGGACCTGGGGATCGCAACGATCAACCAGCTGGATGTGCCGACGAACACGCCGCTCGACTTCCAGATTACGTCTGATTCCGTCATGACGTCGTTCTTCATCCCCCGTCTGGGCTCGATGATCTACGCCATGCCGGGTCAGCAGACGCAGCTGCATCTGATTGCAAGCGCACCGGGGGATTACCTTGGTGAAGCATCGCAGTTCAGCGGTCGCGGTTTCTCGGATATGAAGTTCCGTACTCTCGCCATGGACCCCGCTCAGTTCAACGACTGGGTCGAGAAAGTGAAGAGCGGAAGCGAAAATCTCGACGATACCACATACCCGAAATATGCTGCACCGCAGGAAGCTGCACCGGTACAGTATTTCGCGCATGTCCAGCCGGATCTCTTCGACGGCATCGTAGCCAAGTATAACAATGGCATGGTGGTGGACAAGACGACGGGCAAGGTCATGCACATGCAGTCCGTTCTCAACGCTGCACCGTCCGACACTGGCATGAAGGAATAACCGACAGATGCTCGGAAAACTCTCCTTTTCAGCCATACCGTTGGATGTGCCGATTCTTGTCGGTACATTCCTTGGTGTTGCTGTTATCGGTCTCGCCGTACTGGGTGCTGTCACCTATTATGGCAAATGGGGCTATCTCTGGCGTGAATGGCTGACGACTGTCGACCACAAGCGTCTTGCTGTGATGTACGTCATTCTGGCGATCGTCATGCTGTTCCGTGGTTTTGCGGACGCCATCATGATGCGGACCCAGCTTGCGCTGGCCTATAATGGTAACCCCGGTTATCTGCCGCCGCATCACTACGACCAGGTCTTCTCCGCTCACGGCACCATCATGATCTTCTTCATGGCGATGGCGTTCATGACGGGCCTGATGAACCTGGTGGTTCCCCTTCAGATCGGTGCACGTGACGTGGCGTTCCCGTTCCTGAACTCGCTCAGCTTCTATATGACGCTGGTCGGAGCCCTGCTGATCAACATCTCGCTGTTCATCGGTGAGTTTGCACAGTGCGGCTGGCTGGTTTACCCGCCTCTGTCCGAGATGCAGTTCAGCCCGGGTGTCGGCGTTGACTACTATATCTGGGCTGTTCAGATCTCCGGTGTCGGTACGTTGCTGACAGGCGTGAACTTCTTCACGACCATTGTCAAAATGCGTGCGCCTGGCATGGGCTGGATGCAGATGCCGGTGTTCACCTGGACTGCGTTCTGCACGACCGTGCTGATCATGGTGTCCTTCCCGGTTCTGACGGTAACGCTGGCTCTGCTCAGCCTTGACCGTTACCTCGGCATGCACTTCTTCACGAATGATGCCGGCGGCAACGTCATGCTCTACCTCAGCATGATCTGGACCTGGGGCCATCCGGAAGTTTACATCCTCGTCATTCCGGCGTTCGGTGTGTTCTCCGAGGTCACGGCAACGTTCTCCCAGAAGCCGCTCTTCGGCTACAAGACGATGGTGTACGCCACGTGCTCCATCATGGTGCTCTCCTTCGTCGTGTGGGTGCATCACTTCTTCACCATGGGTGCCGGTGCCAACGTCAATACCTTCTTCGGTATCATGACGATGATCATCGCCGTCCCGACGGGTGTGAAGATCTTCAACTGGCTGTTCACGATGTATAAGGGCCGCGTGGAATTCACGGCTCCGATGTACTGGACGCTGGGCTTCATGATCACCTTCTCCATCGGTGGTATGACCGGTGTCATGATGGCCATGCCGGCTGCTGACTGGATCCTGCACAACTCCCTGTTCCTGATCGCCCACTTCCACAACGTCATCATCGGCGGCGTGTATTTCGGTTACATCGCGGGCATGGGCTTCTGGTTCCCGAAGGCTTTCGGCTTCAAGCTGAACGAAGCCTGGGGCAAGCGCGCTTTCTGGTGCTGGTTCGTCGGCTTCTATCTGGCCTTCGTCCCGCTCTATATCCTCGGTCTCGAGGGCATGACGCGTCGTATGAACCACTACGACAATCCCGACTGGTATCCGTGGATGCTGGTTGCTGAAGCCGGTGCAATCGTTATCGCCTGCGGTATCGTCTGCCAGCTGACGCAGCTCTACGTGTCCATCCGTGACCGTAACCTGCCCGAGAACCTTGATCTGACGGGTGATCCGTGGAACGGCCGTACGCTGGAGTGGTCCATTTCCTCTCCGCCGCCGGCTTACAACTTCGCGGTCATTCCTGACATTCATGGTCTCGACACGTTCCACACCGAGAAGCAGCTGGGTCTGAAGGCTCACGGCAAGCCGCTGGCTCCGATCCACATGCCGAAGAACACATCTGCTGGTGTCTTCATCGGTCTGTTCAGCTTCATCCTCGGTTTCGCTTCGATCTGGTACATCTGGTGGCTTGCTGCCATCGGCCTGATCGGTATCGTTGCAACCATGATCCTGCGCAGCGCAAACCGCGACGTCGACTACTACGTCCCGGTGAGCGAAATCGAGCACAACGAGGAAGTCTATTCTCGTCGTATCGCTGCGGCGCAGGCAGCAGAGTAAGAGGGGGGCATAAGACTTATGGCTCACGAAGCAACAATGTCGCCTCTGGCACACGCCGACGATCACGGCGGGGAACATCATCACGAGACCCCCAACGTGTTCGGCTTCTGGCTCTACCTGATGACGGACTGCGTCCTGTTCGGGTCGATCTTCGCTGCCTTTGCGGTCCTCCGGAACCAGTACGCCGGTGGCCCGTCGGGCAAGGAACTGTTCGACCTGACGAACGTGGGGATCGAGACGGCTATCCTGCTGTTCTCGTCCATCACGTACGGCTTTGCCTCGCTGAACGCGCTGGCGAAGAACAAGACGATGGTTCTGGTCTGGCTTGCCGTCACGTTTGTGCTCGGCGCTTCCTTCGTCGGTCTGGAGGTGAACGAGTTCACCTCCATGATCGCAGAAGGCAATGGTCCTGACCGTTCTGCATTCCTCTCCGCGTTCTTCACGCTGGTGGGAACGCATGGTCTGCACGTCACCTGCGGCCTGATCTGGATGGTCGTTCTGATGGTGCAGATGATGGGTCCGCAGGATCTGTCCGAGCGTATGATGAACAAGTTGGCCTGCCTCAGCCTGTTCTGGCACTTCCTCGACATCGTCTGGATCTGTGTCTTCTCGTTCGTCTATCTCGCAGGAGTGATGTAATGGCTCAGGCACATACAGCCCACGATGGTAGCCACGGCTCCTATTCGGCTTATCTGATCGGCTTCGTTCTGGCCGTGATCCTGACGGTGGCATCTTTTGCCGCCGTCATGACCCACGCCCTGTCTCCAGGGATGGCGCTGGCCGCACTGACGGTTCTTGCCGTCGTGCAGATCGTCGTCCACCTGGTGTTCTTCCTTCACCTGAACACCAGCAGCGAGCAGAGCTGGAACCTGATGTGCTTCATCTTTGCTGCGGCATCGGTGATCGTCATCATCGGCGGCACGATCTTCATCATGCATGACACTGCGATCAACATGATGTCCCGCTAAGGTTTCTTTCGAAATCTTGTGGGAAGGGCTGGCGGGAGAAATCCTGCCAGCCCTTTTTTGTGCTTTGTGTCGCTCCGGGGGCGTGGCTTCCATCCGGGCAGCAGGCATAAAAAAAACCCGGTCTCGTGAAAGACCGGGTGGGGTACGTCGGTTGTGTCGGAGGAAAATCAGCTCTGATGCGGTGCTTCGGACAGCATCGCAGCTTTGCCCGGCTTGTCTTTCCAATCTTCCGCATCTGGCATGGCGTCGATCTTGCGGGTCATGTTCGGCCATTGCGTCGAATATTTCGCATTGACTTCGATCCACGGTGCGGCGCGGTTGTCGCTGTCGGGGAAGATGGCTTCGGCCGGGCATTCCGGCTCACATACGCCGCAGTCGATGCATTCGTCCGGATTGATGACAAGGAAGTTCTCACCTGCGTAGAAGCAGTCTACGGGGCAGACTTCCACGCAATCCGTGAACTTGCAGCGAATGCAGTTTTCTGTGACCACATAGGTCATTGACGTCTCCGATCGTCTTGCTGGTCCGGCATCCGGCCGGTTTCATCCGAGCGGGATGATATGCGAAGGTTTGGCGTCAGACGCAAGCATCCTCAGCCGTCTTCTGTGATGACTTCATAAAGAAGTGCGGCTTCTTTTGCCGGACCGCGGCGTTCACCAAGATCCAAGACGCGCCACACGCGCACTTCTCCGCCAGAAACTGCGGGAAAAGTCAATATGTCCCCGATGTGAAGCCTGGCATGGGGCTTGCTGGTAGGCTGCCGGTTGATGCGGATGCGGCCTTTTCCGACGATGGCCGCGCAAAGCGGCCGTGTCTTGGCGATGCGGGCATAATAGAGCCACTGGTCCAGCCGCTGATAAGGCTCGCTCACGGACGGACTTTTTCCCTGAGGATGGCAAGGGCCGCGAAGGGGTTGTCAGTCCTCGGTGGGGAGGGGCGTCTGGGAGCAAAGCCATGTTGTGCGGATCTGGGGCGGCGTGAGGCGCGGGTCTTGCGGTCGTGGAGGATCATGAGAGGGCGCGGCGGACCGGAATGGCTTGGAGACGGGGTTTCTGCCGGTTGATGTGCGATTCCCAGACCTTTCAGGACGGCCGGCAGGGTGTCGGCCTTTACGCCAAGCCGCGAGGCCAGATCGGATGGCGCCGTATGGTCTCGGCGGAGTGTAAGCTGGTGCAGTTCCGCGATGCAGCGTTCTGCGATGTCGAGACGCAGGCCTGTATCCCCGGCGCGGATCCAGCCGAATTGACCCCCGATGTCAGACCAGGGAAGAGAGACGCGACCGGGGGCCGTCGGGCGGTGTGGAGTCTGCTGGTGCAGCGCATGTAGCAGTCCAAGAAGGTCCAGAGACCGCGTCCGGAACAGGGCGGGGCAGAAGATCGAGAAGCGTCCGATCTCGACCCCGCCTTTACGCAGTTTCCCGCGCAGGGCGGGGGAAAGCGCATGGTCCTCAGGCAGGGTCTCGGTGATGCCGCCATCATCCATGAGGCGGTGGAGGATGGCACGCAGTCCGGGTTCGCGTTCAGCGAGGGCCTGGGCGCGATAAAGAGCTTTGAGGTCCGTCTGGATGAGATGCACCACGAAAGCCAGAAGGCGGGTTTCGACGTGGCCTTTCTGGACAGTATCAGTGAACTCGGCGGGGAAAAGCTGGATGGCGGGACGGAGCAGGGAGGAACCTGCGCTGAGTCGGCCCAGAGGGATTTCGTCCCAGAAAATATGTCCCGTCGTGGCGTCCAGTCTGAGAGCGGTGTCCGGTGCGTCCTGCAGAAGGCGGATGCGGCGGGGGATTTCGTGGATGAGGGCTTTGCGACCGGCGCGCAGGATCATCTGACGGTCCGGGCCCGAGGCCACATCCGTGTCCAGCGTGAAGCCCCTGATACGTCCGATACTGTGACCTTCGACGAGAACTTCGCCATCGGGTTTCACGGCAGACAGCAGCGTGCGGTCGCCGTCGCTGTCGAGGCGGCGCAGAAGCGTGGTGGCGCGACGGTCTACAAAGCGGGCGGTAAGGCGTTCGTGCAGAGCGTCGGAAAGCTGGTCTTCGACTTCACGGGCGCGTTCCTGCCACATCGCGGAATGGCGGCTCCATTCTGTACGGGCGGCGACATAGGAGCAGACCCGCACACCGGTCAGGCGGTGCATGAGGGTGTCGATATCGCCTTCGGTTTTGGCCAGCCCACGGATATGGCCTTCCATCCAGTTGGCGGGAATGGACCCTTCCTTGACCAGATGGATATAGAGGCGCGCGCAGAGCCGGGTGTGGCTGTCATCGCCGAGCTTGCGAAAGTCGGGGATCTGGCAGACGTCCCAGAGCAGGGTTGTAGCGCGCTTGCCTCGGGCCATCTCGCGGACATCCGGGTCGAGCATCAGGGATTCGAGGGTGGTGACGTCCGAGGCCACGCGGCCTGCGGTCAGGCCGCGCAGCGGTGGCGGCCGGGTCAGGCTTTTGAGCAGGTTGGCCGGGTTGGTGAAGTCGAGTTCGTGGTTGCGCCAGTAGAGGCGCTGGATCGGATCGAAGCGGTGCTGTTCGACAGCTTCGACGAGGGCGCTGGACATCGGCGGACAGTCGGCTGTGGTGCCGAAGGTGCCGTCTTTCATGCCGCGTCCGGCGCGCCCGGCGATCTGGGCAATTTCCTGCGGGAACAGCGGGCGCGGCACAGTGCCGTCGAATTTGCTGAGTTGCGCCAGGGCGACGTGATCGACGTCCATGTTCAGACCCATGCCGATGGCATCGGTTGCGACGAGATAATCCACATCGCGGTTCTGATAGAGTTCGACCTGAGCGTTGCGGGTGCGGGGGCTAAGTTGGCCCATGATAACCGCACAGCCGCCACGGCGTCTGCGGATCACTTCAGCCAGCGCATAGACTTCGCTCATGGAGAAGGCGACGATGGCCGAACGTGGAGGCAGACGGGAGAGTTTCGTGTGTCCGGTGCTGGCCAGGCTCGAGAGACGGGTGCGGATGTCGATTTCGATGCCGGGCACGAGCCTCTGAAGCAGCGGGCGAATGGTCTCGGCGCCGAGGAACAGCGTCTCGACCGTGCCACGCGCGTGGAGCAGCCGGTCCGTGAAGACGTGGCCGCGGTCCGGGTCCGAGGCGAGCTGGATTTCGTCGATGGCGATGAACTCGGCCTTGCGGTCCAGCGGCATGGCTTCGACGGTACAGGAAAACCAGCGCGCGCCGGGAGGCACGATTTTTTCCTCGCCCGTAATGAGGGCGACGTGGCGCTCGCCCTTGATTTTCACGAGCCGCTCGTAGTTTTCCCGGGCCAGAAGGCGTAGGGGAAAGCCAATGATGCCGGACGCATGGGCCATCATGCGCGTCAGGGCATAATGGGTCTTGCCGGTATTGGTGGGGCCGAGGGCAGCACGGATGCTGGCTGGCATGGTATGGTCGCTGGACGAGGTTCCGTGGAATGCACCCTTCATGTCTGAATGGTCGGGTGCCTGCGGGGCAAAAGCAAGCATCTGAAGCCCTTCCGACGGATCTTTCTCGGGTGGGGCAGGTCTTTGAGGAAGAAAATCTCATGAATCCGCATTCCCAGCTTCCCTTCGTGACCTCTGCCGAAGCACCTTCGGCGCGTCTGGTTCATCTCGTGGCCTGTGAAGACCAAGCAGCGGTCATGACTCTTCTCGGAGAGCATGCTGCGTTTCTGCAGGAGCAGGGATTTTCGGCGAAAGACGGTGCTTTCACGCTGCTGCCGGATGAGGGCGGTGTCGGTGCTGCGCTTCTGTGTGTGGCCTCCGTACGGTCGAACGATCCGGATGCTTTCGGTATCCTGGGAACAGCACTGCCGGAAGGAGACTGGACGGTCGTGTTGCACGGGCTGGAGGCGCTTGCACTGGAGAGCGCGCTGCTCGGTTTCTGCATGGGGGCGTATCGGTTCGGTCTTGGTGAGGCAAAGCCACGCGCGACGCGGATGGTTGTTCCGGACGATGCGACGCGGCTTGTGGCGTTGTCGAAGGCCGTGTGGTTCGGACGCGATCTGATCAACATGCCGGCGAATCTTCTGGGGCCGCGCGAGCTTGCCGAGATGGCGGGCAAGGCGCTGGTGCATCGGGGGGCAAGTGTCAGCCTGCTCGAAGGAGACGATCTGCGCCGTGCGTATCCGTGTCTGGCAGAGGTGGGCGAAGGGTCCGAACGCAAGCCTGTTGTGGCCGTGGCACGGTGGAAAGCACGTGAGGGCGCGCCACGGATTTCCCTTATCGGCAAAGGCGTATGTTTCGACACCGGGGGATACGATCTCAAGGGCGCGGCGGGCATGCTTCGGATGAAGAAGGACATGGGGGGGGCGGCGCTGATGCTGGCCGTGATGTGCGCGGCGATCGACGTGGGGCTGGATGTGGATCTGGAGCTGCGTCTGGGGTGTGTGGAGAACAGCGTGTCCGGTCATGCCATGCGGCCGGGGGATGTTCTGAAGACGCGCAGCGGCAAAACGGTCGAAATTGGCAACACGGATGCGGAGGGGCGGCTGGTGTTGTGTGATCTCATAACGGAAGCGTCCGAAAACCGTCCGGATGTCATTCTGGATGCTGCAACCCTGACGGGTGCTGCGCGCGTAGCACTCGGTCCGGATGTGCCGGCATTGTTCAGTAATGACGATGAACTGGCCTCACTCATTCTCGAATCGGGAAAAACGATGGCCGATGTAATGTGGAGAATGCCGCTCTGGCATGGTTATGATGCATGGCTCGATAGTAAAATTGCCGACTTCGGAAACGTGACGTCAAAACCCATGGCCGGGGCGATCACAGCGGCACTTTATCTTCAGAAATTCGTGCCGGAGGGCCAGAAATGGGCGCATATCGACACTTATGCGTGGAATGACGGAGGGCGCCCGGGCCGTCCTGAAGGGGGAGAAGTGCTCGGTCTTCGGGCGATTCTGGAAACATTGTCACGAATTCATAATAATTCCTGAGCTTTCATGAAGCGTTTCACTCTGGGAACAGTGTGGCGGTGCGGAGGGCGGCTGAAAGATTAGGGTGTCAAATGCGTTTCAATGAGGCATATGCCCCTTATCGTTTCGATGCAGAGTCATCGTCTACTGGAATGTTTTGGAACCCGTATGCTTGCGTATGCGTTTCGAATCACCATCTGAGTGCAACTGACGTCTCTCCCTGGAAGGAGAGACAGAGACAATTTCATGTTGGCCCCCGTGCCGCCCCTCCCTGTTATGGGATCGGACAACAGGGGTCGAACTGTTTAGGAGAGAGATCATGCCCCAGGCTACCAATGATCAGATGCTCAATCTTCTGTGCGACACCATCGTTTCCATGGTCCGCCGCGACGGTCCCGACCTGTCGGCACGCCAGCTTGCCGTGTTCCTGACCTGCTATCTGCGCGACGGCGCCCACACGGTTCGTGGTCTGGCCCTTGAGCTCAAGGTTTCCAAACCCGCCATTACCCGCGCACTCGACCGTCTGGGTGAGCTGGATCTGGCCCGCCGCAAGGTCGATCCCCTGGACCGTCGTTCGGTTCTCGTACAGCGCACGCTGAAGGGCTCCACCTTCCTGCGCGAAATGCGTGCCGTCATGACGGAAGCCTCCGGCACCCGTTCGACGCGCACGGAACGCGCTTCGGCTTCCGTCGAGCGCCTGAGCAGCCGCCGCGCCGGCTGAACGATCTGCTGATTACCAGCGATCCTGCACGCGGGTTCTGGCCCGCGTGCAGATATATCCTGTCCACAGGATCTGTGGCAGGGCGATCATCACGATGGTTATGATGATCTGACCTGTGGCGAATGCCGCAGCGCCCCAAAGGGCAAACCCCCAATGAAAAAGACTGACGAGCGCCACGGGTAATCCCGAGCGAATGGCTAGTTGATAGAGATGGCCGCGATGAGCCTGTGCCAGTCTGTCGCCGGCGCGCGCGCGGCGTAGCAGCGTGAAGGTCACGTCCCACAGCACGCCCGAAAGCAGAGCGATCACGAGGACACCCCCACCTGCGCGAAAGCCTGTCATGCCCCCCCAGGCAATGGCGAGACCGATAGGCTGGCTGCCGACATCGCCCATGAAGATCCGGGCCTTTGGAAAATTATAGGGCAGAAAACCCAGCAGGCAGATGGCGAGCAACATGAACGTGGCGGGCATGATGCCGGCACCGGCCAGGAACAGGGCCGAGATGGCCATGACACCGGAAGCGAGACCGTTAATTCCGTCAATGAAATTCAGGGCATTCGTAATGAAGACGGTGGCGAGCACGAAGGGCACCAGCGTCCATAACGGACTATGCGTGCCGTAAATTGCTCCGAAGGCTGCGGCGATTGCGGCCAGAAACTGGGCTGCAAGTTTGTAGCGGGCGGGGAAGGGCCGCATGTCGTCGAGCCAAGACACAGCGCCGAGCACGATCATGCCGATCAGTAATCCAGTAATGGCAGGAATGATGGATGCCGGGGCATGGGCTGCGCGCAGGGCAGGGATCAGGCAGAGGACGAAGGCTCCGACAATGCCGATGCCGCCGCCTTTGGGCGTGGGCCGCGTATGGGAACTCCGCTCTACGGGATGGTCCAGAACGCCTGCGCGGATCATGAGCAGGATCAGGATATTGCACAGGACGACCGCGGCGGCGCAGGGGAGCGTAAGGCCGCTGTTAATGTTGTGGAAAGAAAAGGGCATCGAACGACTTTATGGGAGAGCGGCTTTTGGCGCTATAAGGAGCAGGTGATATCTGCTGATCCTACAGGCCCCGCCTCTCCGGCCTCAATGCCCCCCTCGGCGCCTTCTTTCAAGCCGCCTGCCGCATCGACCTCGCATACGTCGATGCGGGCGCGGCGCATTGCGCTCAATGTGGCGCTGGACGGAGTCGTCTCTGCCGCGGCGGCGCCTGTTGCGCGCTGGCTGGCGGATCCGGCCGGGGGATGGCTGCATCCGCTGTGGTTTATTGCCGGTGGTGGGATCACCCTTCTGGTGGGCGGGTTGCCGTTCCGTGTTCCGCAACAGTACTGGCGTTTCTCGGGTGTGGCGGACCTGTTCAACATTGCCTGTGCCTCGGTTCTGAGTGCGCTGCTGTTTGCGGGGCTGTTACACGTGGCGGGCTATCCGCTGCCGACGCCGACTTTCCCGATTATCCATGCGCTGGTCCTGCTGGTGTTTCTCGGCTCCGTCCGCATGATGTGGCGTCTGGCGGCGCGTCGTAAAAGCACGGCGCTGGCCAGTCAGCGCATCCTGCTGCTGGGCGCGGATCATGAAGCCGATCTGTTCATCAGGGCGATGGAGCGCGACAGCGAGAACAGTCGCAGTGTGGTGGGGATCCTGACCGGCGGTTCCCAGCAGGCCGGGCGGCGTATCCATGACTGCCCCATTCTTGGAACAATCAGCGAAACGCCCGCCATTCTGGAGCGGCTGTTTGCTGCGGGAAAGCTGCCGGATGCACTGGTTCTGACCGCGAGCGAAATCAAGGGGCGTGAACTGGCGCGAATTCTTGAAGCGGCGCGGGTCTATGACATCGACGTTCAGCGCACGCCGTCTCTGACAGCCTTGCAGCCGGCGGACCGGGTAGAGCTTCGGCCCATCGCAATCGAGGATCTGCTGAACCGTCCGCCCGTTGCGCTCGATTCGCAGGGTATGGCGCGGTTGATCTGCGGGCGCGTCATTGCCGTGACCGGGGCTGGCGGCAGCATTGGCTCCGAACTGGCACGGCAGATTGCATCGTTCCAGCCTGCTGTGCTTTTGCTGATCGAGAGCAGCGAATATGCGCTGTGGCAGATCAATCTGGATATTTCCGAGCGCTTTGGTGACGTGGCACGCCATCAGATCGTGGCGGATGTGCGCGACCGGCGACGCATGGCAGAGATTTTTGGAAAATACCGACCGCAGATCGTGTTTCATGCGGCGGCCCTCAAGCATGTGCCCATTGTCGAGGACAATCCGGTCGAGGGGGTCCTGACGAATGTGATCGGCACACGGATCGTTGCAGACGAGGCCGACCGGGCGGGCGCGCAGGCGATGGTCATGATTTCCACCGACAAGGCGGTCAATCCGTCCAGTCTGATGGGGGCCAGTAAACGCTGTGCGGAGGTGTATGGACAGGCGCTCGATATGCGGGCGCGGGCCGGGCAGGGCGGCATGCGGTGCGTGACCGTGCGGTTTGGCAATGTGCTGGGGTCTACAGGATCGGTTGTCCCGCTGTTCAGGCGGCAGCTTGAACATGGTGGGCCGCTGACGGTCACGCATCCGGACATGACGCGCTATTTCATGACAGTGCCGGAGGCCGTGGGGCTTGTGTTGCAGGCGGCCGTGCGTGGAACGCATGAGCGTGCGGAACATGACGCGACGGACCGGCGTCTCAAGCAGGGCGGGATTTTCGTGCTCGATATGGGCGATCCGGTGCGGATCATGGATCTGGCCTTCCAGATGATCCGGCTGGCGGGCTTGCGCCCCGAGACCGATATCGAGATCCGCTTCACGGGGCTGCGTCCGGGTGAAAAGCTGTTCGAGGAACTGTTCCACGGACGCGAGGCGCCGGTTCCGACCGACGCGCCCGGTCTGCGGATAGCCTCCCCGCGGACGGTCGATTTCAGAGTGGCGAGACTTGCGATGGACGAGCTGGAAATGGCCTGCCGCGCAAACGATCTGGGCGCGATCATGACGATCCTGTACAGGCTGGTTCCTGAATTTCTTCATAACCGTGACGGCGGACTGCCGGTCGCGGTCTCCCATCCCGATCCGGAGATGATAGCGCCATGACACGGCAGATTGCTTTTCTCGACCTCCCCGCCCAGCAGGCGCGCCTCGGTGGCAGCATCCAGAAGCGTGTGGATGCCGTCATGGCGCATTGCCGCTTCGTGCTTGGCCCGGAGGTTCAGGAACTGGAGCAGCGTCTGGCAGAATTCGGCGGAGCGAAACATGCGATTGGCGTGTCATCCGGGACCGATGCGCTGCTGATGGTGCTGATGGCCGAGGAAATCGGGCCGGGTGATGCGGTTTTCCTGCCGGCCTTCACCTATACGGCGACGGCGGAAGTCGTTCTGCTGTTGGGTGGGACGCCGGTTTTCGTGGATGTCGATCCGCAGACCTTCCAGATCAGTCTTGAATCGCTGAAAGCCCGGCTTGAGGCGGTCCGTCAGGCGGAGGATCTGGAGCCGCGTGTCGTGATCGGGGTGGACCTGTTCGGGCAACCTGCGCCGTGGGACGACCTGAAAGCCTGGACTGCGCAGGAGGGCCTGACGCTGGTGGCCGATTGTGCACAGTCTTTTGGGGCGACATATCATGGCCGCCGTCTGGGACATGAGGCGAAGGCGACCACATTGTCTTTCTTCCCGTCCAAGCCGCTGGGCGGTTATGGAGACGGTGGAGCGATTTTGACGGACGACGACGGTCTGGCGGCGCTGTATCATTCCCTTCGCACGCATGGCGAAGGCCGGACGCGCTATGAAGTCGAGCGGATCGGGATCAACGGGCGGCTGGATACGCTTCAGGCGGCTGTGCTTCTGGCAAAGCTTGATGTGTTTGACGGGGAGCTGAAACGCCGGGACGCGATTGCCACGGCCTACGATGCCGGAATGCCTGCAGGGATTGTATCGCCCGTGCGGGTGCCGGACAGCGAGAGTGCCTGGGCGATCTATACGATTCTGCTGCCGGATGCGGCAAAGCGGGATTCGCTCCAGGCGTTGCTGAAGAACGCAGGCGTTCCGACCGCCATTTATTATCCGAAGCCGCTACATCATCAGCCGGCCTATGCACCGCATCATGACGGAGCCGTGCTGCCAGTGGCCGAAGGGCTTGGCGCACGCGTTCTGGCGCTTCCCATCCATCCCGAACTGACGGACGATGACGTCCGCCACATCATTGCAGCCCTCAATCACTGGGCAGGAGAACAGGCGTGAGACGCGAGCAGAAACTTCTTCTGGTTTTCGGGGCGCTGGTCCTCATTCCCGTGGGCATTGTCTGGTTCGTGACATGGCCGCTGCTGCATGCCTGGAAGTTTCCACAGGTAACTGCGGGCCAGATGAGCGCGCCCATCAGCCGTAATCTGACGGCTGATGAGGTTCAGAAGGTCAATCTGTGGCTTCAGTCCCATGAGACGGCATGGGGCCCGTCGGGCGAGCGTCCGCCAGCGCCGGGACAGGTCATTCTTGAAATGGCTACGGCGCAGGGGCAGCCCGTGATTGTTTCCATCTGGAAGCAGAAGAAGCAGGACGATATCGTCGGCGTCCAGCTCGAGAAAAACGGTCCGTACCGGATGAATGCCTTCCCTGATGCGCAGCTTATGGCGTTACAGCCTGATGGCGCGCGGCCGCAATAATGAATGCCTGAACGTCCGGGCTGAAAGGCAGCTTTCGCTCGGACGTTTCCCAGTTGCTCCGCTCCAGATACATCCGGTTTGCCTTGCCCCAGAGTTCCGGGCCTGTCGCATCCTGAAGTGGTTTCTGGAGAATCTTCCAGTTTGCCAGCAGGGCCGCCGCTTCGTCGCTGGCTGGAGAGACATTCCGGCTCAGGGCGTCTTCGCATTGACCGATGAGCGTCTCCCACTGTTCAGCGTATTCCGTACGATTTTCCAGCGGGAAATGGCTGTTGGCCATGCTCTGCCAGCGCTGCTGTTCATCAGACGTGAAATACTGGTTCAACACGTCTTTCATGGAGGTGGGTGTCATATGATCCTGTCCTTTGCTGATGAGGGCGCAGAAAGACTTCAGATCCAGGACAGTCTCTCCTGAAATCGTAGCGCAGGCGGCCTTCATCTGGCCGATAACGGCGTCGAGTTCGGTACGCCGGGCTTCGAGAACGCGGAGCTGTGCCTGTAGCAGTCTCTCTGCATCGAGAGGTCCACGAGAAAGGGACGCAATTTCCCTCAGCGTGTAACCGGCCCGTTTCAGGAGCAGGATGTGCGTCAGGGTCCCGATATCGGTTGCTTCATAGGCGCGGCGACCATTTTCCGCGCGCTGCGGGCGAAGCAGTCCGGCTGCCTCGAAGTGCCGCAAAGCGCGGGGGGTGACGCCAGTCGCCGCCGCAAGTTCACCAATTGTCAGGGTTCGTACGTTCATCATCATGCTCCTGACGTCACATCAAGGATGATGACGTTACGTCAGGAGCAAGCGGAAATTTACTTCTGCTGTTTTTCTTCTTCTTCCGTGACTTCGCCGACGTCACGACGGGTCTGGTTTTCGTCCTCCAGCGGGGCCGTGGCCTTGTCGCCCATCGCCAGAAGGGCCGCGGTGATGGGGGAGGCAAGGATCAGGCCGGGAGCACCAAGGATGGAGCCGAAAACCGTCTGCGAAAGGATGGCCATTGCAGGCGGCATATGCACGGCGCGGCGCTGGATCAGCGGGGCAAGGACGTTGCCCTCGAAAAACTGGATCACACAATACAAAATGGCGACGAACAGGCCCTCATGCGTGCCGAGCGACAGGCCCAGCAGGATGGCGGGCACAGCGCCAAGAATGGCGCCGATATAGGGTATGAAATTGCAAAGACCCGCCACGACGCCGAGCGCCAGTGCGAGGGGCACGCCGATCAGTGACAGGCCAATGCCCGAGAGCATGCCGACTACAAGCATGTCCAGCGCCTGTCCGGCAGTCCAGGCCCAGAGGGTGGCCCCGGCGGTCAGCATCAGTTCGCGCGCGGCAGGACGGTGCTGCGTTGGGACGAGGCGGATCATCCCGTCGATATAGACAGCCGGGCTGAGGGCGAAATACAGGCCAGCGATCAAAATAACCAGCAGCGTTCCGATGATGCCGAAGACACTGCTGAGAAGACCTGTGACCGAGCCCGCAAGTCCTGATCCCAGGGAGCCGAGGCCTCCCGTTCCGGGGGCGTTTCCGCCGAGGGATGCTGGCAGGTGATCAAGAACCATCTGTCCGATCGTGGAGCCGGAAAGATGGGCGCGCAGTTCACCAGACTGGGTAATCAGCGCCTGTTTGAGGCGAATGAACTGGTCACTGATGGAAGGACCGCTGCTCCAGCCAAGGCCGATCATCGCAATGAGGATTACGACGGTCACGAGAGCGACCGCGCCCTGATATGGAATGATGGGAACGTGCCGCCGGAGCATGCGAGCCAGCCCGTGTAGAACTACGGCTACGAGAGCGGAGGCAAAAATCACAGCCAGAACGTCGCCGATCAGCCAGATGGCGAGCAGCATCAGGGTCAGAGCCAGTGTGATCCGCATCAGCCCGGCAATTTTGGACAGCTCCCGCGCGCGGGGTTCCGTTTCGCTGCGTTCTGCCGGATCGGAAAAAGAGATGCGCATGGGGTGTCAGTCCTGGGGTCAGTCGTTGGCAACTGGCTTATGGGGAGAGGGAAGGAGGGTCAATGGCTCCTTCCGATCATGTACTGTGTGGGAGACCCGTAAACGCTCAGGCGGTTGCGTCTTCCAGTTCGGCCTGCGCTTCAAGCCAGCTTTCCTCAACGGTTTCGAGTGTGGCGTTGAGCGCGGCCAGATGGACATTCAGGGACGTCAGTTCCGCAGCGTCGCCGGACTGGTAGAGAGCTGGATCAGCCAGTCGGGCCTCGATCTTTTTCTTTTCGCCGGAGAGCTGGGTCATTTTCGCTTCGGCATCGCGGATTTTCCGCCGCAGTGGGGCGAGGGCGCGGGTCTGTTCCTTGCGGTCGATGCGTTTCTGGGCAGAGGGTGTGTTGCCATCCGCAGAGGCTGTGGTGGTTTTACTGCGTTCGGCCATCTCGGCGCGGGCCTTGCGGGCGCGTTCGAGAAGCCAGGCACGGTATTCGGCCATGTCGCCGTCAAAAGGAGAGATCGTACCATCTTCGACCAGCCAGAAACGGTCGGCGACGGATTCCACGAGATGGCTGTCATGGCTGATAAGGACGACAGCGCCTTCGAAAGCAGAGAGCGCGCGGATCAGGGCGTCGCGGGCGTCGAGATCGAGATGGTTGGTCGGCTCATCGAGGATCAGCAGATGCGGGGCCTCGCGGGTGGAAAGGGCGAGCAGCAGACGGGCCTTTTCGCCGCCCGAAAGTTCTCCGACCTTTGTTTCTGCACGGTTTTCATCAAGGCCGAACCGGGCAAGTTGCGCGCGGACGGCGGGAGGAAGCGCGTCCGGCATGGCACGGCTCATATGTTCGATAGGCGTGTCGGTCAGGACAAGTTCGTCGCTCTGGTGCTGGGCGAAATAGCCGATTTTCAGTTTGGGCGAATGATTGTAGGTGCCCGACATGGGCTCCAGCCGACCAGCCAGAAGTTTGGCGAAGGTGGATTTGCCGCGGCCGTTCTGGCCGAGCAGGGCAATTCGGTCTTCCATGTCCAGACGCTGGTTTAACCCCTTGAGCACGACGCGCCCGTCATATCCGAGGCTGACATTGTTCAGGCTCAGCATTGGCGGCGGCAAAGGCTGCGGTTCAGGGAAAGAAAAGCGGGTGGGTGTGTCTTCCACGACGCTGTCGATCTGCGGCAGACGCTCGAGGGCCTTCAGACGGGCTTGTGCCTGTTTGGCTTTGGTGGCCTTGGCGCGGAAACGGTCCAGGAAGGATTGCATATGCGCGCGCTGGGCGGCGATGCGTTCGGCCGCGCGGTTCTGCTGAAGCGCCTGTTCCGTGCGAATGCGGACGAAATTGTCGTAGCCGCCCGGGGTGACGCTGATTTTCTGATGATCGAGATGGGCGATGGCATCCACGGTGTTATCGAGCAGGGAGCGGTCATGGCTGACGATGACCGCCGCACCGGAGAACTTCGCGAGCCAAGATTCCAGCCAGAGCGTGGCTTCAATATCGAGATGGTTGGTCGGTTCGTCGAGCAGCAGGAGGTCGGGGTTCAGGAAGAGCGCCGTAGCCAGCGAAACGCGCATCCGCCAGCCGCCCGAAAAATCCGAAACTGCCCGATTCTGCGCGTCCTGATCGAAGCCAAGGCCGGACAGGATGGCACCGGCGCGGGCGGGCGCAGTGTAGGCATTGATGGCGATGAGGCGCTCGTGGACGTCCGCGATGCGAACCGGATCAGTCGCGGTTTCGGCTTCCGAGAGCAGGCGTGTGCGTTCAAGGTCGCCTTCGAGGACCGTATCGAGAATGGACGTGCTGCCGGAGGGTGTTTCCTGTTTGACGCGGCCCATCGTGGCGCGGGCAGCGAGGGTGATGGTGCCGCCATCGGGCGCGAAATCACCGGCGATCGCCGCCAGAAGGGTGGATTTTCCGGCGCCGTTCCTGCCGATCAGGCCGATCTTGCGCCCCGGGTCCACACTGAGGGACGCATTGTCCAGCAGGGAGCGGCCCGCGATGCGGAGGGTCAGGTCGGTGATGGTGAGCAGGCTCACGGGCGCCTCGATCAGTCGGAAGAAAAGAAACAGGTCGGTTAAAATACTGCGACAGACCTATCAGGAACGATGAATTTGCTCTAGTGGAACGGCGGTATTGACCCGCTGGTCCAGCGAGGACCGGTCCTAACAGGAGAAGAAAGATGGCTCTTGAGCGCACGCTTTCCATCATCAAGCCCGACGCCACCAAGCGTAACCTGACCGGCAAGATCAATGCCGTGTTCGAAGACGCTGGCCTGCGTATCGTTGCCCAGAAGCGCATCCACCTGACCGAGAAGCAGGCTGGTGCTTTCTATGCGGTCCACAAGGAGCGTCCGTTCTACGGCAGCCTCGTGTCCTCCATGATTGCCGAGCCGGTTGTCGTGCAGGTTCTTCAGGGTGAAGGCGCTGTCGCCAAGAACCGCGAAGTCATGGGCGCCACCAACCCGGCCGACGCTGCTGAAGGCACCGTTCGCAAGCTGTTCGCCGAGAGCATCGAAGCTAACTCCGTGCACGGCTCCGACAGCCTCGAGAACGCGAAGAACGAGATCTCCTTCTTCTTCGCCGAGACGGAAATCCTGCCGTAATTTTCACGGCAGGCTCATTCTGTTTTATGAAAAGGCGCGGACTTCGGTCCGCGCCTTTTTTTGTCCCGGGAAGCTGAACGTCTTTTACTTCGCAAAAACGTC
Source organism: Gluconobacter albidus (assembly GCF_002723915.1). GTDB lineage: Bacteria > Pseudomonadota > Alphaproteobacteria > Acetobacterales > Acetobacteraceae > Gluconobacter > Gluconobacter albidus. The sequence goes on along the minus strand of NZ_BEWL01000001.1, from coordinate 138,381 downwards.
GCAGATCATTTCCAGTACGTCCGGGTAAAGAATGTGTTCCTGTTCCAGAACGCGGGCAGCGAGCGTTTCGGGGGTATCGGTTTCGAGGACGGGCACGCTGGCTTGTCCGAGGATAGGGCCTTCGTCCACGCCGGATGTTACCAGATGGACTGTGCAGCCATGTTCTTTTGCGCCAGCCTTGATGGCGGCTTCATGGGTGTGCAGGCCAGGGAATGCGGGCAGGAGGCTCGGATGGATGTTGAGCATCCTGTCTTCCCACGCATTGACCAGCCAGGGTGTCAGGACGCGCATATAGCCTGCGAGGACGACCAGCATGGCGCCGGAGGCTTGAAGTGCTGCGTCGACTTCGCGTTCGTGGGCTTCGCGGTCCTTGCCGAAAGGCTTGTGATCGATGACGAGGGTTTTCAGTCCCGCCTTTTCGGCGACTTCAAGGCCGGGCGCATCGGGACGGTTGCTGAGAACCAGCACGATTTCGGCGGGGTAGTCCGGCCGGGCGCAAGCCTCGATCAGGGCGCGCATGTTGCTGCCACGACCGCTGATGAGGACCGCGACGGGGACTTTTTCGGCCTTTTTGGCAGGGGTTTTGACAGGAGCTCGGGACTTGTTGCGGGAGTGCGGCTTCTTCATGCGAAGGAGACCGGCGTAGTCAGGGTGTAGGCGTCGTCGGAGCGGACGATCTGACCCATGAGGAAGCCGGTTTCGCCGCGTGCATCCAGTTCGGCCATGACCGTTTCGGGTTCGGACGTGACGAGCACCATACCGATGCCGCAGTTGAAGACGCGAAGCATTTCATCAGCGGGCACGTTGCCGGTTTTGGCCAGCCAGCGGAATACGGACGGAACAACCCATGCGGAGCCGTCAATGCGGACGCCAAGGCCTTCAGGCAGGACGCGGGGAAGGTTGCCGGGTAGACCGCCCCCAGTGATGTGGGCGCAGCCGTTCAGCAGGCCCTTTGCGTGCAGGTCGAGAATCGTGCGGACGTAGAGTTTCGTGGGCGTCAGCAGGGCTTCGGCGAGGGTGTGCCCTTCGGCGAAGGGGGCGGGGGCGTTCCAGCCGAGGCCCGAACGGCGCACGACTTCGCGGACCAGCGAGAAGCCGTTGGAGTGAACGCCGGAAGAGGGCAGGCCGATCAGCGTATCCCCTTCGGCGATGTTGGCGGGGAGCAGGCTGTTGCGCTCGGCAGCACCCACGCTGAAGCCGGCGAGGTCGTAATGGCCGGGGGCGTACATGCCGGGCATTTCAGCCGTTTCGCCGCCGACCAGGGCGCAGCCGGACTCGGCGCAGCCCTTGGCGATGCCCTTCACGACCGTAGCAGCGGCCTCGACAGAGAGCTTTCCGGTGGCGAGATAGTCCAGAAAGAACAGCGGGGTAGCGCCTTGTACGACGAGGTCGTTGACGCACATGGCGACGAGGTCGATCCCCACATCATCATGCTTGCCCGCCTCGATGGCGACCATCAGCTTCGTGCCGACGCCATCGGTGCAGCTGACGAGGACGGGATCGGTGAAGCCTGCGGCCTTCAGATCGAACAGGGCGCCGAAACCGCCGAGACCGCCCATGGTGCCGGGACGGTTCGTAGCCTTGGCTGCTGGCTTGATTGCATCGACCAGCGCATCGCCTGCGGCAATGTCCACGCCGGCCTGTGCGTAGCTTGCGCCGCCAGTTGTGCTGTGGCTCGTGCCCTGGCTCGATCCGGGGGCGATGTCAGGCTGATCGGTCATGGTCGAAGGTTCCCGCTGGTTGACGTGACGCCGTTCTAGAGCATCCTGCGCGCTGGCGGAACGCCTGTTTGACGGCGATACGGCATGAAAAAGGGGGCTGCGATGACGAAACGGGATGTGGGCGGGGCTTCCGGAAGGCCCGCGGCCACCCAGATGGCGTTTCCGCTACGCCGGGTGACGGCGATGACATCAGATCGTTTCATCAATGGTCCTTCGAATGTGGCGGCACGGGCATGGCTTGCGCGCAGTCAGTGGCCGGATGGGCGTTTGTGGCTCTGGGGGCCTTCAGGAACGGGAAAGACGCATCTCCTGACGGCCTGGGCGCATGAACATGACGCTACGGTACTGGATGCCCGGCTGTTCTCTAGGTCCTCTGCGGGAGGACGGATCCGGGTGCAGGGAAATCTTGCGATCGACAATGCCGATTCGCCGGGAGACGAGGCGACCATGCTTCACCTGCTCAATGATGCGTTGTCCCAGGGAGACCGGGTTCTGATGGCGGGGCGGCTGCCGCCGTCTCGCAGTCATTTCATGCTGCCCGATCTGGCCAGCCGTCTGCGGGCGACCGCTACGACTGCGACGGGTGAGCCCGAGGACGATCTGCGGGCGACGCTGCTGCTGTCGCTGCTGGCGGACCGGCAGCTTGTCGTGTCGCACTCGGTGACGGAGTGGCTGTGGCGCCATCTCCCGCGGACGGGAAACGCGCTGGTTTCGGCTGTGGAGCGGCTGGACGAGGCGGCGCTGGTGCGCAAGCAGCCCATTACGAGGGCGCTGGCGCTCGAGATGCTGCCGGATCTGCTGACGCCTGAGGAATAGGTGTCACGAACGTGACACAAAAACTCCGTTTGACATGCCTATCCCGTGGCATGACCCTTGAGGCGATTTGTAAATCCGTGTGTTCCGGAAGGCCCCATTGTGACGACTGAAGATTCCCGGCCCGTGCCGCGCCGCCGCTCCCCCCGCAAGCCTCGCAGTGCAGTGACCCCGGCCCAGAACCGCAGCCGTCGCCGACAGACCCCCGCTGTCCGGGCGGAAGATTACGCGCACATGTCGACATCGCCTGAACGCTTCCTGAACCGGGAACTGTCGTGGCTGGATTTCAACGAACGCGTCATTGACGAAGCTGAGAACGTCCGCAATCCGCTTCTGGAGCGGGTGCGGTTCCTGTCGATCAGCTCCAGCAATCTGGACGAGTTCTATTCCGTCCGTGTGGCCGGGCTTGTGGGACAGGTGCGTGAAGGCATGGTCGTGCGCAGCCCGGACGGGTTGACGCCTATCCAGCAGCTTGCGCAGGTGCGGCAGAAGGCGCGGCATCTCCTGGCAGAGCAGCAGCGCGTCTGGCATGTGCTGGAAGGGGAACTGAAGGACGCGGGGATCGTCATCCTGCCAACCGACTCGCTGGATGAGACGGATCTGGCGCAGTTGTCCACGCTGTTCGACGAGCGGGTCTTCCCGGTGCTGACGCCGATGGCGGTCGACCCGTCCCATCCGCTGCCCTTCATTCCGAATATGGGTCTGGCGCTGCATCTGCGTCTGAAGGATGCGGCCTCTTCGGCACATGTGATGGATGGGCTGATCCTGCTTCCTGCGCAGGTTCCGCGTTTTCTGCGCCTCCCGGCCCGTTTGAAGGAAGGGCAGGAGACGCCCGACCAGATCCGCTTCGTACTGCTTGAAGATCTCATCACACTGTTTGCCGGGCGTCTGTTCCCGGGGCTTGTGATCGGGGCGGCGGGTGTGCTGCGCGTAATCCGCGATACGGATGTGGAGTTTGAAGACGAGGCCGAGGATCTGGTCCGGTCTTATGAAACAGCGCTGAAGCAGCGTCGGCGCGGCGTGTGCATCCACCTCGCACTCGATCGCAAGCTGCCGGACACGCTGGGTCGCGAGATGGGCGAAGAGCTTGGCGTGGGCGAAGAGGACGTGGTCGTTCTGCCGTGTTTCGTCGGCGTGACGGACCTCAAGCAGCTGATCGTGGATGACCGGCCGGATCTGGTATTCCCGCCTTATACGCCACGCTTTCCCGAACGGGTTCTGGACTATGACGGCGACTGTTTCGCAGCGATCCGGGCGAAGGACATGCTGGTCCATCATCCGTTCGAGAGCTTCGACGTGGTGGTGCAGTTCCTGCGTCAGGCGGCGCTGGACCCGAACGTGTTGGCGATCAAGCAGACACTTTATCGGACGTCCCGTGACAGCCCGATCGTGCATGCGCTGATCGAAGCGGCAGAGGCTGGAAAATCAGTCACGGCCATGGTCGAACTGCGGGCGCGGTTTGACGAGGAAGCCAATATCCGCCTGTCCCGCGCGCTTGAAGCGGCGGGCGTGCAGGTCGTGTTCGGCTTCGCGCATCTCAAAACGCATGCCAAGCTGAGCCTTGTGGTCCGTCGCGAGAACGGCTCGCTCCGGTCCTATGCGCATTTCGGGACGGGCAATTACCATCCGATTACGGCGCGGATCTATACGGACCTGTCGTTCTTCACCTGTGACCCGAAGCTGGCCTCGGATTCGGCGCGTCTGTTCAACTACATGACGGGCTATGCCATCCCCGCGAAAATGGATGCGCTGGCCTTCTCGCCCATCACCATCCGCTCCACGCTGCAACAGCTCATCCAGGACGAGATCGACCACGTCAAGGAAGGGCGTCCGGGGCGGATCTGGCTGAAGATGAACAGCCTGGTGGACGCCGAACTGATCGACAAGCTCTATGAAGCTTCACAGGCCGGGGTGAAGATCATCGGGATCATTCGCGGAATCTGCTGTCTGCGGCCGGGTGTGCCGGGGCTTTCGGACAATATCGAAATCAAGTCGATTGTCGGGCGTTTTCTGGAGCATGCGCGGGTTTTCGCATTCGGAAACGGCCACCGGATGCCGTCCGCCAAGGCAAAAGTTTTCATTTCTTCGGCAGACTGGATGGTGCGGAACATGGACTGGAGGGTAGAAGCCATGGTGCCCATCACGAACCCGACGGTCCATGCGCAGATTCTTGGTCAGATCATGACGATGAACATCAAGGACAACCTTCAGAGCTGGACGCTCACGAGGGACGGCTACTGGCATCGGGTTTCGCCAGGCGCACATCCGTTCTCCGCCCACGAATACTTCATGAACAATCCGTCCCTGTCCGGCCGAGGCTCGGCCGCGCGGGAGAAGGTCCTTCCGGAGGCACACCGCCCCCGTGAGCGGCCCGACAGGATTCTGGAAGACTGACCTTCATGTCCTCATCTGCACAGCGTTCCGCCATTGTCGATCTTGGGTCCAACTCGGTCCGGCTGGTCGTTTTCGAGGGGGTGACGCGCAACCCCCTTCCGATCTTCAACGAGAAGGTCACGCTCAAGCTGGGGCGTGGACTGGATACGACGGGGCGCCTCAACGAAGAAGGTGTGACGCTGGCGATGGACGTGCTGGGACGGTTCCATACCGTTGCCCGCGCGATGGGGGCGGAGCCGTTTCAGGTTCTCGCAACCGCTGCCGTCCGGGATGCGACCAACGGGCCCGATTTCGTTGACGCCATCCGCGCACGGATGCCGGGCGTGCCGATCCGGGTTCTGGAAGGAACGGAAGAAGCCGATTACGCGGCTCGTGGCGTTCTGTGCGGTCTGCCGGAAGCAAACGGGCTGGTTGCGGATATTGGCGGGGGGTCGCTGGAACTTATCCATGTCGCGGACGGCCAGTATTTCGAGGCCGTGACGACCAAGCTGGGTGTGATCCGTCTGCATGACCGTGCCAAAGGCAGCATTGAGCGGGCGGCAGAAATCGCGGATGAACTTCTGGCGGAGGTGAACTGGCTGCCAGGCATGACGGGGCGGCCGCTTTACCTGGTCGGGGGCGCGTTCCGTGCGCTGGCGCGGCTTCAGATCGCGCGGACGCAGTATCCGCTGAATCTTGTGCATCTGTTTACCCTCTCGGAAGGGGAAGCGCGGGAAATGGCGGACTGGGTTATCACGTCCCCGCGCCGGACCCTTGAGAAAATGCCGGGTGCCCCGCGCAAGCGTCTGGCGGATGCGCCGTTTGCGGCGGTCGTGCTGCGCTGTCTGATGGAGCGTGTCCGTCCGTCCAAGGTCGTCTTCAGCGTCGATGGGCTGCGTGAAGGCTGGTACATGCGCCATGTGGCGTCTTCGGTTGCGGAGCTCGATCCAATGACGGATCTGGCGACGGAGATGGCCAATCGCCTCGCCCGCAGCGCTTCACTGGCTGAGCCGCTGGTGAGCTGGACGGCACCGCTGTTCCGCGACGAGACGCGGACCCAGAAGCGTCTGCGCGAACTGGCGTGCATGCTCTCCGATATCGGCTCCTACGATCATCCGGAATATCGGGTCGAACAGACCTATCGACGTGTAATGTATGGTCACGGCGTGGGTTTCGATCACAGTGCACGGGCCTTTATCGGGCTGACGCTCGCCGTGCGGTATGAAGTCTCGATGGACTCACCCCTTATTGAACCCTCCCGGCAGCTTCTGTCGCGTTCGGAGATCGAACGGGCGGTGAGGCTGGGCCTTGCGCTTCGGCTGGCCTATACACTCTGCGCGGGGACGAAAGTCCTTCTGGATGAGTGCAGGCTTCTCGTGGAAGACGGAACACTCGTGCTGGTTCTGGGCGCACGCAGCGTCCGGGCGGCGGGCAGTGCGGTCCGTCGTCGCTTCGAGAGGCTGGCGGCTGCAATGCAGCTTGAATGTCAGGTTAGGGAAGAATGATTTTGCGGGATTACGGAACGGCGGCCAGGTTTGGTCTGGTTGCGGCGGCAGTGGTTTTCGGACTGTCGGGCTGCGGAAAATCCCATGACCGGGGCGCGCTTTGGAAAGTCGTTCACGCGCGCTGCGCCGTGGATGCGGATCACAAGCCCTGCACGGTTTATGACGAGAAGGACGGCTATGCCCTTCTCAAGGATCAGACCGGGCGCGGCCAGTATCTGGTGATCCCGACGCAGAAGGTTCCCGGCGTTGAAGATCCCGTTCTGCTGAAGCCGGAAACGCCGAATTATTTCGCGGAGGCCTGGGGGCAGCGTGCCCATGTGGCGCAGTCCTACGGGTTCGAGATCCCTGACTCGCATATGTCGATGGCCATCAATTCGCGTCCGGGGCGCACGCAGGACCAGTTGCACATCCATCTGGACTGTCTGACGTCCTATGCCCGTGCCGAGCTCGACAAGAACATGATTACCGAGGCCTGGTCTCCGGTTTCGCTATACGGGCATCCCTATCGGGCGCGGATCGTGACATCACTGGATCCGTCACCGTTCCGGGTGATTGCCGCTGATGACATGTCCATCCACACGCTCGTCATCACGCCGGCAAAGCATGGCGGGTTCATCTTGCTCGATGACATGGCGCATGTCCTCGATCATGGATCGGGCGAAGAGCTTCAGGATCATGAATGTCATCTCGATGATCCGCACCACAAGGCCATGATCATGGATGGCATGGACATGGGCCAGCACCCCAACGGCATGATGTAAAACAGCTTTGGGTTGTTCCGGGATTCCGGGTGTGGCAGGGTTCGACCAATCTCGAACAATTGACATTCCCGGAGACCGGTCTTGAAACTGGCAGCGAAATCGTCCCCAAATTGGCCACTGCTTTCGCTCGCTGTTGGCGCCTTCGCCATCGGCACAACAGAATTTACACCGATGGGCCTGCTGCCCGTCATCGCGCATGGTCTCCAGGTCAGTGTGCCCAAGGCCGGTGGGCTGGTGACGGCCTATGCGGTGGGAGTGATGCTCGGGGCGCCGGTCATTACGCTCCTGATGGCGCGTTTCCGGCGCAAACTGGCCCTGATCCTGCTGATGGGCCTGTATGTGGCCGGAAATCTGCTGTCCGCGGTTTCCGGTAGTTATGAACTGCTTTTTGCCTCACGTGTCCTGACCAGTCTGGCCCATGGGGCGTTTTTCGGCCTTGGGGCCGTGGAGGCGTCTCTGTCTGTCGCGCCGTCCCGCCGGGCGAGTGCGGTGGCGTCCATGTTCATGGGACTCACGATCGCGAACATCATCGGCGTTCCGGCGATGACATGGCTTGGGTTGAATTTCGGCTGGCACAGTGCGTTTGGGGTGACGGCCATGCTGGGACTGGTGACCATGCTGGCCGTGCAGTTCGCCCTGCCGCAGCGTGAGATTGGTCCGGCGCCGGAGGTCGGGCGTGAACTGCGGGTTCTCGTGAAGGGCAATGTGCTTCTGGCCCTTCTGACGACGGCGATCGGCGCCGGGGCAATGTTCGTGCTCTACACCTATATCGCGCCGATTCTTGAACACATTACCCATGCCAGCCCGACCATCATTACTCTGGCGCTGATGCTGACCGGGGTGGGGTTCTCCATCGGGAACGCCATAGGCGGCCGGAGTGCAGACCGCTCTCTGGATGGGAGTCTGCTGATCTTTTTCCCCATCCTCGGCGTGATCATGCTGATCTTTCCGTGGATGGCGCAGAGCGTGCCAGGCGCGCTGTTCGCGTCACTGCTCTGGGGCGCCGCGACCTTCGCGCTCATGCCCGCGCTTCAGATGCGGGTCATGCAGGCCGCGCATGATGCGCCTGCGCTGGCGTCGTCCATGAATATCGGGGCGTTCAACCTTGGCAATGCAATCGGTGCCGCTCTGGGAGGGATCGCGCTGTCTATGGGGTTGGGCTATGGCGGTGTGTCCGTCATTGGTACGGCTCTGGCGCTGGTCGGGGTCGGGCTTGTTCTTGTGTCACGAAAGGTGGCTCCTCCATGATCCGTTCCCTCCTGCTCGCCACCAGCCTGTTTGTTGCGCCCCTCTCGGCGCTGGCCGCACAGCCTGCGAATGTTGGCGATGCCATTATGGCCGCCAGCGCCTATCACGACAGCGGCGATTACCAGCGCGACTTCGACGCCGTGGTTTCCCAGGCGCGCCTGTGGATCAACGAGACGGCGCCCAAGACGCGTCATCCTGCAATTGTGCTGGATATCGACGAGACCACGCTGTCCAACTGGGACGAGATCCGCGCCGATGATTTCGGGTATATTCCGGCGGGTCCGTGCGACGCTCTGCCCAAAGGGCCGTGTGGGGCCATTGCCTGGGAAAAGAGTGGCCGCGCGCCGGCCTTTGCGTCCATGCGGGCGCTGATTGAAGATGCACAGGCGCATCATGTTTCGGTCTTTTTCGTGACGGGGCGTCATGAAGATGAGCGGGATGCAACCGAGCACAACCTGCATCTGGCGGGAATCCGGCACTGGGACGGTCTGTATCTGCGTCCGATGACGTCTCACGGATATGCTGCGCTTTACAAGGCGCCGACCCGTGAGAGAATCGAGCGCAAGGGCTATACGATCATTGCAAGCCTCGGGGATCAGCCGTCCGATCTGAGCGGTGGTTTTGCGAAAAAGACTTTCCTGCTGCCGAATCCGTTCTATCGTATTCCGTAACACTATGTAATTTCGGAAACGGAAGACGGTATGCGCCCTCATTCAGTTCTTGCACTCCTTCTTGCCGGAATCTGGAGCGGGGCGGCTTATGCGGCTCCCACGCCTGTTGAAAAAGCGCGTCTGTTGTGGTCGGGTCCGGAAGGGCGTATCGACGCGCGGGCCTGTCAGGTCCCGGCGGGAAAACCGCAGTCGTTCTGTATCGTTTGGACCGGCAAGGCCGCCCCTGTTTCTGAAAACATTGAAGGGGCTCCCGGATCCATCGCGACTCTCTGGCGGCGGACGGCGCTGGCACCGGAGCCGGAATCCATCCCGGATCTGCTGTTTTATGTGAACTGGGACGGATCCGGACTATGCGGTGAATATGTCGCGTTACGGTTTGCGCAACTTCCGCATTTCCAGAAGCTCAGTGACTGCCGGCAACCTGAATATCCACCACAGGGTGCGCCTGCGACCGGGCCGTTCGGTTTCTGGCTGTCGATTCCTGTGATGATGCCGTTTGGAGCTTCGAATTCCGAGAGCGTATCCACGCCGGTTCCCGTGATCTGGCACAATGGAACATTCGCGCTGGATGAGGCAAGGCTGAAGCAGGACGCCTTGTCCATGGTTTCCCAAGCGTTCCAGGGGGCATCCATCGGGAATGAAACCGGAGCATTCCTGTGGGAGGTCCGGCATCATTTTCCCGGGCAGGGTCTGCCCACCACGACACAGATCATGCTGGATCTGATCTTCAAAGGGCATGCCGACCAGGCGCAGGAACTATTGCATAACAGTACCAATCCGCATTTCGATGCATCCCTCTACTGGAGTGATCTGTGCGCAATTCTGGTGGCAGATCCCAACTGGAAGATTTTGATGCACGGGGTTTTACCCGGTGCTGCACAGGTTGAGGCGGCGGCACAGACAGGAAAAAAGCTGCGTGACACATCGGCCTATGTTCACGACCTGTAAAAGCGGGATCTGAAAAAGCCCGGTGCCATAACGGCGCCGGGCTTTTTTGTCTCAGAACGATTTGAGAAGCCGTTCCAGATAGTCCAGTTCACTTTGTGGTCGCGTGCGGTCGGAGGCGCGGCGGCGGAGTTCGCGCTCGATGTCGCGGGCGCGGTCCCGGGCGCTTTTGTCCGGGATATGAGCGTCCGAATCCTTGCCCTTGTCGCCTTCACCCAGTTTGCGGCCCAGCGGATCCTGATCCTTCTGGTCCTCGTCGTCGCCGTCTTCATCGCCCGCCTGCGGCTGGTCACCATCATCGCCCTGCTGTCCCTTTGCGCCGTGCTGGGGTTTTCCGGAACCGCCTGCGCCATCGGAGGGAATGAAACTCAGGCTGCCGCCACCCTGTCCACCCTTGCCGGAACCGCCGGATTTCTGGTTCTGGCGCATCTGCTTTCCGGCTTCGGACAGGTCGGCCAGAACTTTCTGTTCGGCTGTCTGGGCGTCGGCGTCCTTGCGGTCCGCAAGGGCTTCGCGGGCGCTTTGCATATCCGTTTTCGCCTTGTCGAAGGCTGTGGCGGGCTTGCCGGTCAGATCCTTGACGCGATGGCTCAGGATATCGTTCACACGCTGCAGCGCACGTTGCAGGGCGTGGTCCGAGCGGCGTCCGTCGGACTGGGCCGCGACCGTGGCCGGATCGACCGGAGCGGGCGGTTTGTCGGCAGGCTGGTCCATGCCGGCAGGTGGCTGCATGCCAAGCTGGCGGAGCAGGTCTGCCGTCGACATCTGGCTGACATCGGGGGGATTGCCGTCATCGGGCGGTGCTGCGGCCTTACGGGCGGCGGAAAGGCGGGACTGTGTGTGGTCGAGCAGCGTCGTTTCGCGATGGACGAGATCATGCAGGGCGGCGCGCTGCGCCTGCGCTTCGGCCTGTGCTTTCATCTGGGCGGCGAGGGCCTTGAGGTCCTCGGGGCGCGCCTGACGCATGCGTTCGGCCATGTCTTCCATCTGCTGGAGACGCCGGAGGGCTTCGTCGCCATGCCCCTGATTGGCTTCGGACTGAAGGCGTCGCATTTCGTCGGAGAACGGATCGGCCGAGCTGGTGCCGGATTGTGGCATCATGATCCCGCTCTGGGCGGCTCGCGAGAACAGGAGTTGCATCCGGCGGTTCAGGGCATCTTTGAGGGCCTGTGTGCGGCGCTGGAGTTCTTCCTGTTCAGGAAGGGTATGACCCTTTTCTCCCAGATCGCGCATGTGGTCGAGCTGCTGCTGTACACCCTGTTGTGCGGCACGGACTTCGGCTGCGGCATCCGCGATTTCGGGACCGTCACGGCGCAGATCGTCCAGATAGAGCGCAAGTGCCCAGAGGTCGCCCGGGACGCGATCCGCAGAGCCTTGCGGGGCATCTTTGCGAAGAGAGGCGATTTCCAGCCCCAGCGCTGCGAGGATCGCGCGTTCGTCGGTTGTCTGTGTCAGGAGCGCGAGTTCGTCTGAGGCTTTTGAGGCGCGTTCCTGCCCAAGCATGAGGCGGCGGCGCAAAGCCACGAGGGCGCGGGCCAGCGGGTCTGTGAATTTGCGGGCTCCGATCTGGAATTTGACGGGATCGCTGCGGCTTTCGCGCCCCGAAACGCTTTTGGCATGTAAACGGCCTTCGACGTCCATTCCCGCAAAAGGATCGGAGGAGAGATCCGGCGTGGCGATCCCTTTTGCGTCTTTGGGATGACCGTCGAGGGGGATCGGAACGCGCAGGATCCGGCCGCGGGAGAGACCGGGCAGATGGATTTCGGCTTCCAGAGATTCGACACCGTAGGTCTGATGGATGAGCCAGGGCAGGCCAGTGCGCCAGTCGTCTTTCTGGGGGCCGGGTTTGCCGTCCCATGTGACGGTCGGGGGTAGGTCGGGTTCCACGGTCACACGCCATGCGCCGAGAGTACGGCCGCGAACGACGATGCGGACAGTTCCAGATTGTTGAAGCGTGCCGTGGCTGTTCCAGCTTCCCGCATCCAGCCGGCTCTGTGCGGGAGAGGCGATGCCGGACAGCGCGGGTTTGCCGTGAGCGCCGGTGATGGTGGCGTTCAGGATCGAACCCTGCGGCACATCAAGCGTGGTGCGGCCTGTTGAAGACAGGAAAATAGGCGCGCCAGGCGCATAAGACGGTCGGTCGATCCAGGCCTGAAGGGTCGGCAGCGGAACGCTGTCATCGTCCACGCCGGGGACTAGTCCGGCGTACAGACGCGACGGCGTGTGTGTACTCGCCAGCAGCGCGGCACCGATCAGGGCCAGAGGGACGGCGATAAGGCCAATGCGGTCCTGCAGGCTGGTCTCGGGATGCGGAAGACCGACGCGGAGTGTTCCGAGCGAGGCTGTAACGCGCTCGACATGGCGCGCCCAGATGGCGGACTGTTCGCCGTTTCCGGCAAAAGCCGGGCGGTCGGTCAGGCTGAGCAGTGGCTGGCGGGCGAGACGGGAATCGTGCTCGATCCTGCGGTCTGCTGCCGGGATGCCCACGGGGGCAACACGGCGCAGGCCGGTGACGGTCAGCCAGAGAGCCGCGCCGAGCACACCGATTTCGAGCAGCGCATGCAACCAGTCAGGCAGGGACTGTGGGATGCGTGCGAGGCATGCCAGACCGTAGAATGCGACCAGAAGCAGCGGCCAGCGCAGGGGCTCCCAGGCACGTTCCCACCACAAGACACGCTGGGCCCTGCGACGCAGGGTTTTGAGATGGAGGGCCGGGTTTGGCTCAGCCATGGTCATTCCTGGCTGCTGTCAGCCATTCGGGGACGGTTTCAGCAGCGATCAGATCCGCAACACTCTGGCGCTGGCGGATGATGTCCCATTTCCCATTGTCGATCAGGACCTGCGCTGCAAAGGGGCGGGAATTATAGGTAGAACTCATGACCGCGCCGTAAGCTCCGGTATCGAGCAGGGCGATCAGATCGCCGCGCTTCGTGTCCGCCGGGAGCGCACGGTCGCGGGCGAAGATGTCGCTGCTTTCGCAGACCGGCCCGACGATGTCCCAGAGCTTTGTTGGGCTGGTCAGCCCATTCGGGGCGACGGGCATGATGCCGTGCCAGGATTCGTACAGGGACGGCCGTGCGAGATCGTTCATAGCGGCATCGAGCACGACGAAGTCGGGGTTGCCAGCCTTGGTTTCAATGACGCGGGTTAGCAGGAGACCTGTCGGTGCAGAAAGCCAGCGGCCAGGTTCAATACTGAGGCGGACGTCAAGATCCCCCAGCGTCTCGGCAATAACGCCCGCGAGCATGTCGGGCGAGGGAGCGATTTCGTCACGATAGCGGATACCAAGGCCACCGCCACAGTCCACGGCTTCGACGGTGTGACCGGCAGCGCGGATTTCGCGGACCATGTCGGCAAGCCGCATATAGCCTTCCCGGAAAGGTCCAGCGGTGAGCATCTGGCTGCCCAGATGAACAGCGAGGCCAACGAGCCGGACATTCTTCAGGCGGGCCGCTTCACCATATAACGCCACGGCGCGGCGGTGTTCGATGCCGAACTTGTCTCCGGCGCGGCCCGTGGAAATCTTGTCATGGGTATCGGCGTCCACGTCCGGATTGACCCGGAGGGCCGCGCGGGCGACGCGACCGCAGGCCCGGGCGATCTCGTCGAGGCGATACAGTTCCTCGACGCTCTCGACGTTGACCTGTGCGATGTCGTGCTCGATGGCAGCCCGCAATTCAGCATCGGATTTTCCAACGCCGGAGAACACGATCCCGGAGGGCTGGATTCCGGCATGAAGCGCACGCTGCATTTCTCCGCCGCTGACGATATCCACGCCATAGCCGCACTGCCGCAGGATGGTCAGAGTCGCCTGATGGTCCTGCGACTTCATGGCGAAATGCAGGTTGACCGGAAGGTTCCGGGCCTCAAACGCAGCCCGGAGCGCTTTTGCGCGATGTCGCAGCGTTTCTGCCCCCGTGATCCAGCACGGCGTGCCGACGGCCGCCGCAATGACGTGCAGGGGCACGCCTTCGAACAGGAGGCCGTCCCGTGCGTCCATCGTCAGGGAAGGGCGGGTGTCCAGCATGTCGCGGAAGGACGGGTCAGTGGCGGGATCGGAGGGAAGCGGTGCACTCATGATGGTGATACCGTATCGCTCTTGGAAGCATGTTCCAAGCTGAACCCGCAGGGGATAGTATCACCGGCATGATACAGGAACTGATCCGCGAGGCCCTTGAGGCCCGTTCGCGTGCCTATGCACCCTATTCGCGCTTTCAGGTCGGCGCGGCCTTACGCTGTGAGGGTGTTGTGCATTCCGGCTGTAATGTCGAGAACGCCGCCTATCCGCTGGGAACATGTGCGGAAGCCGGTGCAATTGCCTCCATGGTCAGGGCTGGGGGCCGGCGTATTGAGGAAATCGTGGTCGTGGGCGGCGATGCGCCGTGTACGCCGTGTGGCGGGTGCCGTCAGAAACTGCGGGAGTTCGGTTTGCCGGATCTGCGGGTGCATATGATATCTCCGAAAGGAGACGTGCTTCTGACCCGGACGCTGGCCGAGCTGCTGCCTGATGCGTTTGGCCCGGATCATCTGGGATGAAAGGCGCCACCGCGCTGCTGATGTTCTGGCTGTACGGCACAGGCGCACTGGCGGCTCCGGCCGTGGCCCTGCCGGGACTCGGATCGGACAGCCATCGCAGCGTGGTGGATGTGAATACGGCGCCCTGGAAGATTCTGGGGCGCGTCCAGACGTCACTGGGGGGCCGATGCACGGGATTCGCCGTGGCGCCGACCGTGATGGTCACGGCGGCGCATTGTTTGTGGCTGTCTGCAACGCGGCATTATATCCCGCCTGCAGATGTTCACGTGCTGATGGGGTATCTGCTTGGGCAATACCGGCTTCATGCCCATGTGACACATTTTGTTATTGCGCCCGGTTATGACCCAGAAAATGAGGGCGGTACGGCGTCCGACGATCGTGCCACGCTGGTGCTGGACCGGAAGGTGATCGCGCCTGCCGACCTTGTTCCTTACGGCGTAGCACAGACGGGGGCGGCTGCGATGCTGGTCGGATATCCTCAGGATCGGCCGGAAGTTCCGTACGGGGATATAGCCTGTCAGATCAACGGGTTGGCAGTGAATGGACTGATTCATCACGACTGTGCGGCAACGCGCGGAGACAGCGGCGGCCCCCTGCTGGCGCGTCAGCCTGACGGGGAGTGGGGGATTGTGGGAATTGATGTTCTGGCGACGCCGGAACGGGGTGGATTTGCTGCGCCTTTACCGCATTGATGTCTGGCGCAGTTCAAGGGTTGCGAGACGTGGGCGCATGTCAGAAAAAATTCACTGATGCAAACATGGGCCCCATTGCCGCGTTGACCAGAAGACGACACCATAAAGGTGTTAAAGGTTTTTTAATCCCGGAAAGTGATTGCCATGTATGTCATGTCCATGAAGGGAGCATCATCCAGTGTCGTTCCGCAGGGAAACGCGCAGGGGGAAAGTAAAAAAAACGGCAGGAAGCATGTTCTTGTTGTCGAAGATCAGGCGCTGCTGCGATTCCTCGCTGCGGACATGCTGGAAGAGGCAGGTTACGAGACATCGCTAGCGGCGGATGCTGACGAAGCACTGGCTGTTCTCGAGCGGCGCCCGGACATCTGCACGATTTTTTCCGACGTTAATATGCCCGGTGACATGGATGGCGTGGATCTTGCGCGCGTGATTCGCGAGCAGCACCCCGATATTGGCCTTGTTCTGACATCAGGAACCCGGATTCAGGAACTCGGAGAGTTGCCGGGCGGCACAATGTTTCTGGCCAAGCCCTATGAATGGGACGAGGTCTATCGCTGCCTTGAGCGTGTTCGCCACTGAAACGTCAATGAATTGTCACGGGGAAAAGCAATGTGGTGCACCCGAAAGGACTTGAACCTCTAACCCCCAGATTCGTAGTCTGGTGCTCTATCCAGTTGAGCTACGGGTGCGGACACATTGTATAAAGTCTTCATCAGGAGAAGACTGGTGCACCCGAAAGGACTTGAACCTCTAACCCCCAGATTCGTAGTCTGGTGCTCTATCCAGTTGAGCTACGGGTGCGCTGTGAGGCGGGGTTTTACAGAGGCTTAGCTGACCTGACAACCCCGCTTTCGAAAAAATTTCAGTTTCGCGTCATGGTGATATGGGCGCGGCACGACGGTGAGCCGAAAATGCCGCCGATCGCCTGCCCGACAGGGTAGCCGTTGAACACGACGGCTGTGGGATGGTGGTCCAGATCCGTCATGGCGAGTTCTGCATGATAATGCTGGCTGCCGGGCGTGTAGGTGCCGTGAAGAACCTGCGAGCCATCCGCCGGTGTGAACAGGATCTCCCTGCCTCTTATGCGAAGGGTCGAAGAACGCCCGGTCGGACAGGTGCCCTGATCCGTGACGAGGGCACCAACCCATGAGCCCGTCGGATCCTTGCCCGGGTCGGGCGTACCCGCGCAGGCGGCGAGCAGGGCCGTGGCGGAGATGGCAAAAAGTGCTGGCAGGCGCATGTTGTTCCTGTTCGATGTTGCAGAATGGATGACGCAGACGACACAACACCTTATAGGAGAGCCTCAAAAGGCACCATGAAACCGGAACGCGAGGCCATGACATTGACCCAGCAGGACGCCAGCACCGTCGAAAAGCTCGACGAAACTCTTCACGAAGACCGTATCCTCATTCTGGATTTCGGCAGTCAGGTAACGCAGCTTATTGCACGCCGTGTCCGCGAGAGCGGTGTGTACTGCGAAATCTGGCCATACACGGCGACCGAGGAAAAGATCCGCGCTTTCAATCCGCGCGGCATTATCCTGTCCGGCAGCCCGGCCAGCGTCCATGACGAGAATGCGCCTCCGATTCCGGATGTTGTTTTTGCGCTCAACCGCCCTGTGCTGGGGATCTGCTACGGCCAGCAGGCGATGTGCCAGAAGCTGGGCGGCAAGGTCGAAAATCACGAGCACCGCGAATTCGGTCGCGCCTATATCGACATTGCCGAGGACTGCTCGCTGTTCCGGGGTGTCTGGGCGCGCGGCAAGCGTGAGCAGGTCTGGATGAGCCACGGCGACCGCGTGACGCAGCTTCCGCCGGGCTTCCGTGCCGTCGCCCATTCCGAAGGCGCGCCGTTCGCGATCATCGCGGATGAGGGACGTCGTCTGTACGGAGTGCAGTTTCATCCGGAAGTCGTGCATACGCCGCATGGTGCAGCCCTGATCCGCAACTTCACGCATAATGTTGCGGGTTGCAGTGGCAGCTGGACGATGGCCGGTTTCCGCGATCTGGAAATCGCGCGTATCCGCAAGCAGGTTGGCTCTGGCCGGGTGATCTGTGGTCTGTCGGGTGGTGTGGACAGCTCTGTTGCGGCCAAGTTGATCCATGATGCAATTGGCGATCAGCTCACCTGCATTTTCGTCGATCCGGGCATCATGCGCACGGGCGAAGCGGACGAGGTCGTCAAGACGTTCCGGGGCCGCTTCAATATCCGTCTTGTGCATCGTGATGCGTCAGAGCTGTTCCTGCGCGAACTGGCTGGTGTGACGGACCCGGAAACCAAGCGCAAGACGATTGGCCGTCTGTTCATCGAGGTCTTCGAGGAAGAAGCTGCGAAGCTGGGTGGTGCGCAGTTCCTGGCACAGGGCACGCTGTATCCGGATGTGATCGAGAGCGTGAGCTTCTCGGGTGGTCCGTCCGTGACCATCAAGTCCCATCACAATGTGGGCGGTCTGCCGGACCGCATGAACATGGAACTGGTCGAACCGCTGCGGGAGCTGTTCAAGGATGAGGTTCGCATGCTGGGCCGCGAGCTCGGGATTCCCGAGAGCATCGTGGGACGGCATCCGTTCCCGGGGCCGGGACTGGCGATCCGTATTCCGGGTGATGTGACGAAAGAAAAGCTCGACCTGCTGCGCAAGGTGGATGTGATCTACCTTGAGGAAATCCGCCGCGCCGGGCTTTACGATGCGATCTGGCAGGCTTTTGCGGTTCTGCTGCCAGTTCGAACAGTCGGTGTCATGGGCGATGGCCGGACCTACGATCAGGCCTGTGCCCTGCGTGCCGTGACCAGCACGGATGGTATGACGGCGGAAGTCTATCCGTTCGACTTCGCATTCCTGAACCGTGTTGCAGGTCGTATTGTCAACGAAGTGCGCGGCATCAACCGCGTGACCTACGACATCACGTCCAAGCCGCCCGGTACGATCGAGTGGGAATGATCTCACGTTCGGTCGCGGTTGACGCCATCCGGATCTGACCTACTGAAAACCCCGCAGTGATGCGGGGTTTTTTTGTGGTGCTTGCCGGGCGGTGCGGCGCAGTCGGGCTTGTGGACTTGCCCGTCTTTGCGGGGAGTGACAGGGTGGTTACATCTGAAAACAGGAGACTTGCGATGTCGATCCGGTTCATTTCCTCTTCCGCCCCTCTGCTTCTTGCCGCTCTGGCCGTGATGCCGCTGGGGATGGCTCCGCAGGCTATGGCGGCTGATACGGCTGAAAAGCCCTGCGAAACTGATCTGTGCCGGAGTGTGCGTCAGTCCTGGGCTGCGGTCCGTCATGACACGTCCGATGCAGCGCAGTGGACGAAGAAACAGAGCGTCAAGGGCTGGGACGCTACCAAGGATGGCGTTTCCGATGCGGCGCGCTGGACTGGCAAGGAAAGCAAAAAAGGTTGGAAGGCCACGAAGAACGGTACCAAGGACGCGGTGCACGACACCGGTGTCTGGACGAAAAAGGCCGTTCACGATCTTGATCCGGGACAGCCCGCCAAGGCCCCTGAGGCGAAAAGCCCGGCAGCAGGCGAGTAAAAATGCTTGCCTGACAGACTGGATCTGTCGCTCGTCCATGAAAAAGGCCTGTCCCTTACGGGGCAGGCCTTTTCTGGTTTTTTAGGATGAAAGGCTTATTCCGCGTGGTGACGGTGACCGGTCAGTTCCGTGGTGAGCTGGGCGCGGGCTTCTCCGTCCGGGAATTTTTCCGTGTGAAGATTGATATAGCTCCGCCCGGCCTGAACGTCCTTGACCTGATCGGGCGTAAGCTGGAGCGTGCCGGTCATGCGGGTGGTGTAGGGGCCGTTGATCGGGGCTAGAACACCGGCATCCTCATCCGCCGCCGCTGGGCCATGAAGATGGGCAGCCGTGACGGGGCCGGACAGACCATTGTCCTCGAAGCGATAGGTCAGGGTGTTCTTCGTGGTGTCCAGCATGGCGGATGCCGAACCCTTGATCGGAGCCGTGGCGCCGTGTTCGCCTTTGAACGGGCCGAAAAGATGCAGGGTTTCGGCGGAAGCCGGAAGAGCAGTGACGGAAAGGCCGAGGGCCAGCGTCGTCAGCAGAAGTCCTGTGCGCATGGAAGTCCATCCTTGCAGAAGCTGGCCAGAAATTGACCAGAACTTGGACTGACTGAACGTCTGCTCAGGTTTCGAGTTCGGTATTCCAGTACAGATAATCGCGCCAGCTTTCGTGAAGATAATGAGGCGGGAAGGTCCGGCCATTTTCCTGAAGGCGGCGGCTGCTGGGCTGGACCGGCTTGCGGTGTGGGTGCATGCCGAGCTCGCTTGGCAGTTTTGAGCCCTTGAGCAGGTTGCAGGGGCTGCACGCGGTGACAACATTCTCCCATGTCGTGCGCCCACCGCGGGCACGGGGGATGACGTGATCGAAGGTCAACTCATGCGTGGGCAATCGGTCATGGCAGTACTGACACGAAAAATTGTCCCGCAGGAAGACGTTGAAGCGCGTAAAGGCGGGTTTGCGGGCGGTGGGGATGTAGTCCTTCAGGGCGATAACGCTGGGCAGGCGCATGCTCTGGCTGGGGGAATGGACGACGGCATCTTCATATTCGGAAAGGACCGAGACGCGGTCGAGGAAGACGGCTTTGACGGCTTCCTGCCAGGACCAGAGCGAGAGCGGGAAATAGGACAGCGGACGGAAATCCGCGTTCAGGACAAGAGCCGGAAAATGCTGACCGCTGACGGACACCACACGCATCCTTTCTGCAAGGACGACACATGCGGGATTAGGCGCCGAATGAAAACGGGACAAACAGCGGGAAAACACGTGTCGTCGGCTTCTTTGAGGAAATTATTCCAGTAAACTGCGCGGACCGCAAGCAAACGCTGGTGACACATTCATGACGCCTCCCGCTACGACACGATTTGCGCCGAGTCCTACGGGGTTTCTGCATCTGGGACATGTGGTGTCAGGGCTCTATTCGCGGATCATGGCGGGTGAGGGCGGAAGGTTCCTGATCCGTATCGAGGATATTGATACGACGCGCTGTACGCCGGAGCTGACAGCGGCGCTGCGGGAGGATCTGGAATGGCTTGGACTGTCGTCAGATGAGCCGGTGCGGCGTCAGTCCAGACATTTGCCTGAATATCAGGTCGTTTTGAAGACTCTGCGGGAGCGGGGGCTGCTCTATCCGTGTTTCTGTACGCGACGGGAGATTGCCGAGGCCGCGACGCAGACCGCGCCGGATGGAAGCCTCGTTTATCCGGGGATGTGTCGGCACGGGCCAGTTCATGCGGGTCGGGAGCCGGGCTGGCGCCTCGATATGGCGCGCGCGCTGGAGGTGTTGCAGGGCGTGCCGGGTTGGCATGAGATCGGGCATGGCCGCGTTGCCGGAAAGGCCAATGCGTTCGGCGATATCGTTCTGGCGCGGCGGGATACGGGTGTGTCTTATCATCTGTGCGTGACGCATGACGATGCGCTTGAGGGCGTGACGACCGTCACGCGGGGGCGGGATCTGTATGAGGCGACGTCAGTTCAGCGGGTGTTGCAGGACCTGATGGGGTGGCCGGAACCGACTTATGCGCATCACGCGCTCATTCTCGATTCAGAGGGACACAAACTGTCCAAACGGGATGGCGCGGAAGGAGTGCGGGTTCTGCGGCAGGGAGGCTGGAGGGCCCGGCAGGTGCGGGAGCATCCGCTGGTGCGGCAGGCTCTGGAGGCGAGCCTGCCGACAGGCGCTTATTCCGGCGGATAAGTGCCCGGATAGGTGATGTCCTGCGCGGGGCCGGGGGCGTGCGGGGCGCCTTTTTTGCCGCAGGCGGTCAGGCTGAGAGCCATGACGGCCATGCTGACGAGCAGCAGTGTTTTCACGCGGTTTCTCCAAGTTTTGCGAGCCACGCTTCGGCCTGATGCTTCACATTGGCTGGCGCGGTGCCGCCTTCGCTGGTGCGGGAGGCCAGAGACGCTTCGACGGTCAGGACATCGAAGACGCCCTTGTTGATCTGTGGTTCGACGGACTGCATCTCTTCGAGCGACAGATCGGCCAGATCGCAGCCTTTCTGTTCCGCCATGCCGACCAGACGGCCGGTGACGTGATGGGCGGTGCGGAAGGGGACGCGCAGTTCGCGGACCAGCCAGTCGGCGAGGTCCGTGGCGGTGGAGAAGCCCATGCCCGCGACCTCGCGCATCCGTGGTGCGTTGGCTTTCAGGTCCCGGATCATGCCGTCCATGGCCGCCAGCGAGAGCGTCATGGCCTCGGTCGCGTCGAAGACAGGTTCCTTGTCTTCCTGCGTGTCCTTAGCATAGGCGAGGGGCAGGCCCTTCATGACTGTGAGCAGGCCTACGAAATCGCCCATGATGCGGCCGATTTTGGCGCGCACCAGTTCGGCGGCGTCCGGGTTGCGCTTCTGCGGCATGATGGACGAGCCGGTCGTGAAGGCATCGGACAGGGTGACGAAACCGAAGGGGGCGGAGGCCCACATCACGATTTCCTCGGCCAGACGCGACAGGTGCATGGCCTGAAGCGACAGGGCGGAGAGGAATTCGAGCGCGAAGTCACGGTCTGACACGGCATCGAGGGAATTGGCGGTCGGGCGGTCGAAATCCAGCGCTGCGGCGGTCATGCGGCGGTCGATCGGGAAGGACGTACCGGCAAGGGCGGCCGAACCGAGCGGACATTCGTTCAGACGGGCGCGGGCATCGCGCAGGCGACCGCGGTCCCGCGACAGCATCTCGACATAGGCCAGAAGATGGTGGCCGAACGTGACCGGCTGGGCGACCTGAAGATGGGTAAAGCCCGGCATCGGCGTTGCGGCATGCTCCAGCGCACGGGTGGCGAGGGAGCGCATCAGGGCGGCGGTCTGGTCCTGAAGGCCGTCGATGGCGTCACGCACCCAGAGGCGGAAATCGGTGGCGACCTGATCGTTGCGCGAGCGTGCCGTGTGCAGACGTTTGCCAGCCTCGCCGATGCGCTCGGACAGGCGGGCCTCGATGTTCATGTGAATGTCTTCGAGGGCGGGGGAGAACTCGAAGCGGCCTTCGCCGATTTCCTGCGCGATGTCGCCAAGGCCCTGACGGATTTCGGCCAGTTCGGTCTCGGTCAGCAGGCCGACTTTCTGAAGCATGGCGGCATGGGCGAGGGAGCCGCGGATGTCCTGTCGCCACAGGATTTTGTCAAATCCGATGGAAGCGTTGATCTCACCCATGATGGCGGCCGGTCCTGAGGCAAAGCGGCCACCCCATTGCGGATTGGCGGCTGTGCCTTCAAAGGACATGGCGGCATCTGATTGTGTGTCGACAGGAGCGTTTTTCATGATAACCGTAAACAGATGATTCGGAAGCAGATCGACCGGCGAACCCTTCTTGGAGGAGCGGCCAGCCTAGCTGCGGCAGCCTCCCTCTGCAATTGCGGGCTGGGGAATTCCGCCAAGGCGGCGGACGGGGTGCAGCCTGTGCTCCCCTCGCTTACGCCCGGCGCGCCTCGGCTGGAGCCCGTAAATTTCCAGCTCAAGGGGCCCGATGGTACGACGCTGGCGCTTTCCTCGCTGAGGGGACGCCCCTTCATTCTGCATCTGTGGGCGACGTGGTGTCCGCCGTGCAGGCTGGAACTTCCGGCGCTGAATGCGTTCCTTGAGAAAACGGGATCCAGCATTCCTGTCATTCCGGTCGCCGTGGCGAGTCCGCTGCCGAAGGTGATGATCTTTCTGGCGCAGGGTAATCTGCCGCATATCGCGCCCTGGACGCTGGGGCAGCACGAGTTTTCCCAATGGTTCACATCCGGCGAGCCGAGCCTTCCCATGACCTGCGTGATTGATGCGCAGGGACGGCTGCGCGCCAGCGTTGAAGGGGACATGGCGTGGGGCGCGCCGGACAGTCAGGCGTCCTTTGAAAAGATCCTCTCGGGCCTTCAGCCATCCAAACCCGCGTGAAGGCAGGGCTGGTCAGCCGGCGGAACGTTGTTGCTGGCACGGCTGGCCTTGCCATTCTTGTTGGTGTGGGGGCCGCGAAGCTGGCGGGGACGGTCGTGCGTCGCGGCATGCCGGTTGGTCGGCTGATGCCGGGGCAGGCGATGTCGGAGCCCGTTACCCTTGGACTGTCGGGCCCTGAAGGTTCGCAGTCCACACTTGCCTCGCGACGGGGAGTGCCTTTCCTGCTCCATGTCTGGGCGACGTGGTGTCCGCCCTGCCGCCATGAACTTCCGGCTCTGGCGGCGTTCACTCGGGCATGGGGGCCGGATTGTCCTGTTGTTCCGGTTGCGGTTTCAAGCGGATCACCAGACGACGTCCATGCGTTCCTGAGCCGTAATGGTATCGTGGGCTTGCCCGCATGGACGGTGGACGGGATCGCTTTGAAGGCCTGGTATGGGGCCGCGGAGCTTGCCATCCCCGTAACATTCCTGATTGATGGTAAAGGGCGCATTCGCGCGACGGCGGCGGGTCCGCTGGACTGGGGGGCTTCCGGTGCCGCGGATGCGCTTCGCCGGGTGCTTGCCGCCACGATCGTCTGAGCCGCGATGGGACAGACCTGTTTGTAATGAAAGAACGGATTTCCAACATGACTTTTCCCCTGACACGCCGTCATCTCCTGGGCGGAGCCGGTGCCCTTCTGGTTTCGGGACGGGCCATCGCTGCAACGGCTGCAAAGGAAGAGGCCGGAAAGGGGCTGGCTTTCGAGCCGAACTCTTTCGGTAAGCTGGCCGCGCCGAAAGTGTTGCCGCCACTGAGCGTGAAGAACGAGCAGGATCAGGACGTGCCTCTGTCGCACTGGTACGGCAAACCGTTCATCCTGCATTTCTGGGCGACATGGTGCCCGCCCTGCATCCGTGAACTGCCTTCGGTGAACGCGACGGCCAAGGCGCTGGGCGCCGAAGGGCCGCAGATCGTCGCCGTGGCTGTGCGTGGAAGCACGATTCCCAAGGTCAGGGCATTTTATGACAGCCACGGGATCGACGCCCTGCCGCTTCTGGTCGATCCGCTGTCAGCCGTGATGATGGAGACGGCGGATCAAACCGCGCTGATCCAGTCGGTCCGGCAGGTGCGTCCCGATGATCTGAAGAGCCTGAAACCGGATGTCATGTCCCTGCATGGCGTACCCCGGTCGCTGATCCTGAATGCGAAAGGCGAGGTTGTGGCGGAATCCATCGGGAACATGGACTGGTCTGCGGACGCCGTGAGGCATACTGTGCAGGCTCTGGCTGGATAGTAAGAGTAAAGTCCTGATGTCTGCTCCCCTTCTTGGTGCCAATGACCCGGTGCCCTTCCTTCTTTTCCCGGAAAAGATGCCGTCCCCGTTCGTGCTCGTGAGCGATCACGCAGGGCGGGCGGTTCCGGATGCGCTGGGGGATATGGGGGTACGGACCGAGGACTGGGAGCGGCACATCGCCTGGGACATCGGCATTGTCGGCGTGGGGCGCGTGCTGCACGAAATGCTGGGCGCGGCGTTGATCGAGCAGGTCTATTCGAGGCTCGTGATCGACTGTAACCGCGCGCCCGGCCACCCGACGTCGATGCCGCTCGTAAGTGACGGCACGGCGGTTCCCGTCAACCAGGCGGCGCAGGAGGCGTGCCGGGCGAAGCGGGAGCGGGAGATCCTGCATCCGTATCATGACACGATCGCGGAAGTCCTGACCGAGCGCGACCCGCGTCCGACAGCGCTGATCGCGCTTCACAGTTTTACACCGCAGATGAACGGGAAAGATCGCCCCTGGCAGATCGGCATTCTGCACAATTCGGACAGCCGCATGGCGTCGATCGCGCTGGACCTGCTGCGAGAAGACAGTGCGCTGTGCGTGGGCGATAATGAGCCTTACGTCCTGACTGATACGTCCGACTACACGGTGCCGCGCCATGCGGAGGCCGGTGGTCTGCCTTATCTTGAAATTGAAATCCGGCAGGATCTGATCGCGGAAAAGACCGGACAGCGGGAGTGGGCCGAGCGTCTGGCGGTCCTTCTGCCGAAAGTCTGGGAAAGGCTGGCGGCATGATTGACGGGCATACGAAACTCGCAGGCGTCATGGGCTGGCCCGTCGAACATTCGCGCTCTCCACTGATGCACAATCACTGGTGCCGGGTGAATGGCGTGAACGGCGTCTATGTGCCGCTGCCGACGCGGCCGGAAGGCTTCGATCAGGCGTTGCGCGGACTGGCAGCGGCGGGTTTTCAGGGCGTGAATGTCACGATTCCGCACAAGGAAGCCGCGATGCGCGCCTGTGACGAACTCACTCCGACCGCGAAACGGGCTGGAGCGGTGAATACGATCTGTTTTGTGGCGGGACGCATCATCGGCGACTGTACGGACGGGACGGGATTTTGCGACAATCTGAGCGCGCATGATGTCGCGATTGGTGGCCGCGCCCTGATCCTCGGCGCGGGTGGGGCGGCGCGGGCCGTGGCGGCAGCGTTGCTGGACCGGGGCTGCGAAGTTGTGATTGCGAACCGGACGCTGGAACGGGCCGAGGCTCTGGTCGAAGCGCTTGGTGGCGGTGAGGCCGTGGCCTGGTACGACTGGCCGTCTCTGCTGTCGGGCTGTTCGCTTCTGGTGAACGCCACGTCCATGGGGATGGGCGGGAAACCCGGAATGGATTGGGATTCTGCCCTTCGGGAGGCTGCACCCGGACTATGTGTGACCGATATCGTCTACACGCCGCGCGAGACGCCGCTTCTGTTGGCCGCTCAGGCGCGCGGACTGCGGACGGTGGATGGTCTGGGGATGCTCGTTCATCAGGCTCGGGCGGGTTTTCGGGCGTGGTTCGGTGTTGATCCTGAGGCAGACCGGACGACGTTCGACCTTCTGGCGGCGAGCCTGCGCTAGAGCGTGCGGATTATTGGCCTGACGGGCGGGATGGCGGCCGGGAAAAGTACGGTTGCGACACTGTTCCGCAGGGCCGGGGTGCCGGTTTTTGATGCGGATGCGTGTGTCCGGGTGCTTCAGGGCGAAGAGGGGAAGGCGCTCCCTCTGATTGAAAAAACATTTCCGGGCACGGTGGCTGACGGACATCTGGATCGGGTGGCCCTGCGGGAGGTCGTCAGGGCGCGCCCTGACGCGCTTAAGCGTCTCGAAGCCATCATGCATCCGCTGGTGCGGACTGAACGGGAGCATTTTCTGAAGCAGTGCCGGGCGCGGAAAGAGCGGTTCTGCGTGCTGGATATTCCGCTGCTCATGGAAATCGGGGAAGATCGGCGCTGCGATCTGGTCGTGGTTGCGCAAGCCCCTATGAATACACGGCTTGCGCGTATCCGACAGCGCGGGCGCAGTGGTGGCCGCATGAGCGTGGCGGATGCGAAAGGACTGCTGGCCCGTCAGATAAATGACCATGAACGCAGACGCCGGGCCGACATCGTGATACGAACCGGCCTGTCACGTGGACACGCCGCCCGGCAGGTCCATGCCCTGCTGCACCGGCTTCGTGAGGCGTCATGAAACGATCCATCCTGTTCGATACGGAAACCACGGGATTTGACCCGGATATGGGCGACCGCATCATCGAGATCGCGGCTCTCGAACTGATCGACGACCTGCCGACGGGGGAGGTCTATCATGTGCTGATCCATCCCGAGCGTGATATCCCGCCCGAAGCGACCAAGGTGCATGGGTTCCGGATCGAGGATCTGGAGGGAAAGCCGAAATTTTCCGAGGTTGCGGACGGTTTTCTGGAGTTCATTGGAGACAGCCCGATGATCGCCCATAATGCCCGCTTCGATTTCAAGTTCGTCAATGCCGAACTGAAGGCCTGTGGGCGCGAGCCGCTCGACTACGCCAGCCGGGCCATCGACACGGTGGAAATGGCGCGGAAGAAGTATCCGGGCCTTCCGGCAAGCCTGGATGCGCTGTGTCGCCGTTTCGGCATCGACTTGTCCCAGCGCGGCACCCATAACGCGCTGCTGGACTGCAAACTTCTGGCGGAAGTGTATGTCGAGCTGATGGGGGGGCGACAGCGTGGGCTTGGTCTGGCAGGTCCGTCCCGCAGTCGCAGCATGACGGACGGGATCAACGCGCTGGCCAGCCGGCTTCCACGGAAAATGGCCCCGCCGACCGCGGAAGAGCTTCAGGTGCATGAGGCGTTCGTGAACACCATCAAGGACGCGGTGTGGCATCGCGAATGATGCGGATCCTGTTCATTACGTCCAACCGTCTGGGCGATGCGGTGATTTCCACGGGCGTGCTGGATGCGTTGCAGAAGCGTTATCCGGCGGCGATGTTCACAGTGGTCTGTGGCCCTGTGGCGGCGGGGCTTTTTGAAGCGGACCCGCGATGCGAGCGCATCATTACCATGGAAAAGCGCCGCCATGACCGGCACTGGATTGATCTGTGGCGGGACTGTTTTAGGACGCGATGGTTCATGGTTGTGGATCTGCGGGGGTCGCTGATCGGGCTGACACTGCGGGCACGGCGTCGGATCATCGTGCGGGGTGGCCGTCGGCCCGGCCGACGGATCGAGCAGCTTGGGGAAGCACTCGGCTATCGCCGCACGCCCATGCCGCGTGTCTGGACGTCCAGGGCGCAACGGGCGAATGCGGCTGTGGCATTGCCCGAAGGGCGCTGGCTGGCGCTGGGGCCGACGGCGAACTGGGATGGCAAGATCTGGCCACCCGAGCGGTTCGTGGCGCTGGCGCAGGCCTTACGGTCGGAAAACCTGCGTCCCGTCGTGTTTTATGGGCCCGGTGAGGATGAGCGGGCGCGGGCGGAGCCGGTGTTGAAGGGGCTTCCCGATGCGCTGGATCTGGGCGGCAATCATACACTGGGTGATGTGGCGGCGCTTCTTCAGCGTTGCGCGCTGTTTGTGGGCAATGATTCCGGCCTGATGCATCTGGCTGCGGCCGCGGGCACGCCGACGCTGGGACTGTTCGGGCCGTCACGGGCATCGGAATACGCGCCGGCCGGTCGTCTGGCACGGTTCGTGGAAGCGCCGGGGCCGGAAGGTCATGCGCCCATGACGGGGCTGGATGTGGCGCAGGTTCTGAAGACCGCGACGGACATCCTGAATGAAAAAAACGTGTTTGCTCCGAACCTTGGAGCAGACTGACTTGATGCCCTGTCGGTCATGGCCGATAGAAGAAGGATGATTTCTGCATCGTCCAACGAAGACCGGGGTCGTGTGGCCCATGTGATGGCGGGGGCCCCAAGAGGGGGCGCAGAGCTGTTCTTCGAGCGCCTGACCATGGCCCAGATGCGGGACGGGCGCGCCGTTCAGGCCCTCATCCGTCAGGATGAAGGAAGGTGTGGACGGCTGGAGGAAGCCGGGGTTGATACCCGGACATTCCGGTTTGGCGGTCTGCTGGATCTGCGGACCCGACCGGGGCTGCGGCGCAGCCTGAATGCATTCAGGCCAGATATCGTGGTGGCGTGGATGAGCCGGGCGGCGCGTCTGGTACCCTCGGGGCCGTGGCAGATGGCCGGGCGCCTGGGCGGATATTACGACCTGTCGAACTATCGCCGCTGCGATCATCTGATCGGCAATACGCGGGGTCTGGCGGACTGGATGAAAACGCAGGGCTGGGCTGCCGATCGGGTGCATCATCTGCCAAATTTCGCGACGGATTTTTCGGACGTGGCGCCGCAACGGCCCGGTTTTCTGCCGCAGGGTGTGCCGTTTGTACTCGCTCTGGGCCGTCTGCATGAAAACAAGGCCTTTGATGTGCTGATCCGGGCGATGACGCATCTGTCGGGTGTGCATCTCGTGATCGCGGGTGAGGGGCCGGAGCGTGGCGCACTTGAGGCGCTGGCGAAAGCAGCGGGTGTTGCGGAGCGTGTGCATCTTCCCGGCTGGATCGGGCAGAGTGGCCCGTGGCTGCGGGCCTGTGATGTTCTGGTCTGCCCGTCCCGCATCGAGCCACTGGGCAATGTTGTGATCGAGGCGCTCTCCGCCGGAGTGCCGGTCGTGGCAAGCCGTATTCAGGGCCCGCAGGAAATTCTTGAAGGCACGCAGGACGGACTCTTGGCAACCGTTGAAGACGAAAAGGACCTTGCCGCGCAGATCGGCAGTGTTCTGGAAAGCTCCGTACTAGCCCAGAAACTTGCCGCGAACGGTCGGACGCGGTTCGAGCGGGAGTTCTCGCAGAACGTGGTCATGGCGCGATGGTCCGCATTTCTGGACGGGGTGCGCGCCTGATGTGTGGCATCGCAGGCCTGTCCTGTCTGCCGGGACATCGTCCAGACCAGGCGGCTCTGGCGCGCATGTCGCAGGCAATTTTCCATCGTGGACCGGACGGAGAAGGGCGGCTGGATCTGGCGGGAGCCGCCCTGCGGCACCGGCGCCTGTCCATCGTCGATATCGCAGGGGGCGCGCAGCCGTTCCGGCTTGGCGCGGCGGCCCTGATCGCGAATGGCGAAATCTATAACGACCCGGCCATCCGCAGGCGTTTTCCCGCAACCTGCTTTCAGACACACAGCGACTGTGAGCCGCCATTGCATCTGTGGTTGCAGGATGGTGCGGGCTATACGCATGAATTGCGGGGTATGTACGCCATTGCGATCGTGGAGAATGAGCAGGGGCGTCATGAAATGGTGCTCGCGCGTGATCCGTTCGGGATCAAGCCGCTCTATATCGCGGCTTACGAAGGGGGCATCGCCTTCGCGTCCGAAGCGCAGGCGTTGCTTGCGGGCGGCTTTGGGAGACGAAGCGTTCGCGAAGGCGCGCGTGACGAACTGATGCAGCTTCAGTTCACAACCGGGCAGGACACCATTTTCGAAGGTATCCGGCGCCTCCTGCCGGGTGAGACGCTCAGGATCGTGGACGGACGAATCGTGGAGTCGCGCCGTCGACACGTTCTGCACGAGGCACGCGATACGGTCCCGGCCGGTCTGACGGATATGGACGCGCTGGCGCGGCTGGACACGGCGCTTCTCGACAGCGTGGAGGCGCATCTGCGGGCAGACGTACCGCTTGGGCTGTTCCTGTCGGGCGGGATCGACAGTTCGGTCATTCTGGCGGCGGCTCATCGGCTGGGACTGCCGCATCCCAAAACATGGACGGCGCGTTTCGATGCCGGCGCGGCGGATGAATCCGCCCAGGCCGCCGCGCTGGCTGCCTCCGTCGGGGCGGAGCATCATGTGCTTACCGTCACCGAAGACATGGTCTGGCGCGATCTGCCGGCCATTGTGGCCTGTATGGACGATCCGGCTGCGGATTATGCCATCATCCCGACATGGTTTCTGGCACGCGAGGCAAGAAAGGATGTCACCGTCATTCTCAGTGGTGAAGGCGGGGACGAGCTTTTTGCAGGCTATGGTCGCTATCGGCGGGTCATGAAACCCTGGTGGAAGGGTGGTCGTGCGCCGTATCGCTCAGGGGCGTTCGGCAGACGTTTCCCACAGCGAGGACGGCAGTGGCGGCACGGGATCGCCATGACGGAACTCGCTCTGGGACTATCCGGGCTCGAAGCGGCGCAGGCGCTGGATATCGCGGAATGGCTGCCCAATGATCTGTTGCTCAAGCTGGATCGCTGTCTGATGGCCCATTCTCTGGAAGGACGCACCCCGCTCCTGGACCCGGTTGTGGCCAAAGCGATCTGGTCGCTGCCTGGGACCTTCAAGGTACGTGACGGTTATGGGAAATGGCTTCTGCGTCGCTGGCTTCAGGATGCTTTGCCTCAGGCCCGGCCTTTTGCACCCAAGCAGGGATTTACGGTGCCTATGGGGCCCTGGATCGAGAAACAGGCGCAGCGTCTTGGGCCGCTGGTCGCCCGTCAGCCCTGCATCCGTGCCATGATGCCGGAGCAGGACGTGGAGCGTCTTTTTGCCCGCGCCAGCCAGCGCGGTGTCGCACGGCAGGCCTGGACTTTGCTGTTTTATGCGCTGTGGCACCGCCATCATATCGAGGGTGTTCCCGTTGACGGGAATACATTCGAAACTCTCTCGCGCGCTTCATGAGTAGCTTACTGATTTGCAAGGACGGAACATGCATTACGATCTGATCATCCGCGGTGGACTCTGCGTTTTTCCCTGGGGCGAAGCTGAAGCGGATATCGGTGTACGCAACGGCAAGGTGGCGTCGCTGTCCGTTGCAGCGGCGGATGAGGCAGACCGGGTGATCGATGCGCGGGGCCTGCATGTTCTGCCTGGGCTGATCGACGCGCATGTTCATCTCCGCGATCCGGGCAAGCCAGAAGTTGAAACACTGGAAACCGGGACACGGGCTGCGGCGCTGGGCGGCATTGCAACGGTTTTCGACATGCCCAACACGTCTCCGAGCGTGACGGACGTGACGATGATTGACTGGAAGCGCGATCATATCCGCAAGACGGCGCACGTGGATGTCGGGATGTATGTTGGCGCGACGCGTGAGAACACGCCGGATCTGGCGCTGCTGGAGCAGCAGCCGGGCGTGTGTGCGGTGAAGGTTTTCGCAGGATCGTCCACCGGCAATCTCATGATCGAAGATGATGCGGGACTGGAAGCGGTCATGCGCTCTGGCCATCGCCGCGTGGCCTATCATTCGGAGGACGAATACCGCCTTCAGGCGCGCAAGCCGATGTTCCATGAAGGTCAGCCTTACGAAACGCACAGCGTATGGCGGGATGTGGAATGTGCGTTCCTCGGCACCCGCCGCATCATGGCGCTGGCCCGCAAGACCAACCGTCCGGCGCATATCCTGCATGTCTCGACAGGGGAAGAGCTGGAATATCTGGCGGATTATCGCGATATTTCCACAGTTGAGGTTCTGGTGAACCATCTCACGCAGGTCGCGCCGGAATGTTATGAGAAGCTTGGTGGCCTGGCTGTCATGAACCCGCCGCTGCGGGATCGGTCGCACTGGGAAGCAAGCTGGAAGGCCGTTCAGGACGGGCGGGTGGACGTGGTCTCCTCCGACCATGCGCCGCATCCGTTTGAGGCCAAGCAGCTTCCCTGGCCAAAATGCCCGGCTGGCCTGACGGGGACGCAGACGATCGTGCCGGTCATGCTCGATCACGTGAACGCGGGCCGCCTGTCGCTGGCGCGTCTGGTGGATCTGATGGCCGCTGGGCCGGCGCGTGTTTACGGGTTGCAGACCAAGGGGCGGATGGCCGTTGGATTCGATGCCGATTTTACCCTCGTGGACATGAAGGCAGAGCGTGAAATCACCAATGACTGGATCGTCACGCCTGCGGGCTGGACGCCGTTCGATGGCACGCGTGTCACGGGTTGGCCGATGGCGACGATCGTCCGTGGAACGGTCGTGATGCAGGACAATGAGGTTTCGGGTACGCCGACGGGAAAGCCTGCCAAATTTGCGCCTTGATCTGGGCGTAGGGCGCGCAACACTTCAATCAGGAAAGGGAGCTGTATGAGACGTTGCGTTGCCGCCAGCCGTAAGGCGGTGCTGTTTGGACTGGTTTTTGCAGGGATCGTCGGTGCCGGGACGGCGCGTGCGGCTGAGGCGGCATGGACCGCTCCGAAATGCGGTGCCGAGCCTCAGGCCCCTGCCGTCAAGGCCGGGACGGTCGCGCAATACAATGAGAGCGTTGATCGTGTGACGGCTTATGAAAAGGCTGCCCGCGTTTATAACGCCTGTGTTGCGGCTCAGGCCAATCGCGAGGAAACGGCCATCAGCCAGGACGCCAGTGCGCGGATCGCGCATGTCCATGCCGGAAGTGCGGCCGTTCAGTCTCATATCGCAGCGTCATTCCAGACGCTCTCCACCACCCTGGCGACAGCGGGACGCAAGCTCGGTCACCACTGACCCCCGTATGGGCCCGTCTGCGAATCTTATTGCCCCATGCGTTCCTGATTCTGGAGTGGCGTCAGGGTCGTTGGACCTTCATAGGTCTGGCGGGCAACATTGGGCATGAGGTCGGGGCGCGCCCAGCAGGTCGTGCCCTCAAAGCTTGTCGTGCAATAGGGCTGCGGCGGTGGCGGCCCGATGGGGCGTGCGCAGAAGCTCTCGTCGTCATACAGATACGCCGTGTTGCAGTCCTTTCCGGTGATGGCGGACGCGATGCGGTCCGGCGCGCAGCCGTCAAGGACGCAGAACACCAATGGAAACAGCAGGAGCGGGACGGGCTTTTTCATGGCCGTCAGGATGCTTCGGGGGGCGTTAAGGAAGTCTGAATGTCGGTCGGATTTTCTGACGTGAAGCGGTTTTTCACCAGAGTGCCCTGCGCGAATATCTGTCCGTGTGTGTGAAGCGTTTGCCGCGACGGTTCGGCACCTGTATGGTCATGCAAACAGTTTGAAGACCGATCCAGCAGGGGACCAGGTGGCAGACGATTTCATCACGCAGATTGACGAAGAAATGCAGGCGCAGCGGTTGCGGGCCATGGCACGGCGGATTGGCGCTGTGGCCGGCGTCGTCGTGCTCGCCGGCGCCATTGGGGGCGGTGTGTGGGGCTGGAACAGCCACGCACGCCATGTCGCGCAGAAGGCGGCCTCGGCGCGCTATTTCACCGCCATGACAGCCCTGTCCGATCCAAAGCGGGATTCCGCGGCTCTCGATAAGGCCACCGCGACCTTGAAAGATCTGGCAGATCATGGCCCTGCGGGTGTGCGCTCCTATGCTGCGCTGCGTCTGGCCGACCTTCAGGTTCAGGCACATCAGAACGCTGCCGCTCTTCAATCCTGGAAGAGTGTTGCGGATGATTCCGCGGCCGAACCGTCTCTGCGGGACATGGCGCGTTACATGGGCCTGAATGCCCAGACGGCGTCTCCCGCTGATCCGAAGGCGATCCGTTCAGGCTATGAAGCTCTGGCACAGGGCGGCGGGGCGTGGGCACCTCTCGCCCAGGAAGGTCTTGTGGCTCTGGATCTGCGATCCGGTGCAACGGCTGACCAGCAGAAGGAAGCCCGGCGTATCCTGACGCAGATCGTCAGCAGTGCAAACGCGACCGAAGGGGTGCGTGCGCGTGCGCAGGCCCTGCTCGAGACATTTGGAGACGCCGGTTGATGCGCCGTCCTGTTCTTTCCCGCTCCTCTTTTTCCCGCGCTTCGCTGTCCATGAACCGCCGGAGCCTGCTACGGACGGCCTGTTCGGGAAGTGCGCTCGCAGTCCTCGGCGGGTGCAGCCTGTTTGAAGACGACAAGAAGCCGCCATTGGCCGGACACCGTGTGGATGTGCTGTCCACGGGTGCGGGACTGACGGTTGATCGTGACGACCATACGCCGATCAATCTCGGTCCGGTGCAGCCGGTCCGGGAATGGTTGCAGGAGGGCGGTCGTCCGTCCCATGTTTCGGTGAATGCGTCCTGGAATGGCCCGGATCTTGCCTGGAGCCAGACGATCGGCGCGCCCACCGATCCGTCCAGTTTCCTGTCCATGATTGCCATCATGCCAACCAACCGGGGCGCCATCCAGTCTCCTCCGGTAATTGGAAATGGTCATCTCTACACGACGGATGCACAGGGCGTGGTGAAGGCCTGGACATGGCCGGAACGCCGTCTTGTCTGGACCCGCCAGCCGGCATCTTCTGGCAGCCGTTCAACCAATATCGGCGGTGGCCTCGCCCTTGACGGGGATACGCTCTACATCGTGGACGGCGTGGCTCAGGCCCTTGCGGTCGAGGCGCTGACGGGTAAGGTAAAATGGCGGGTGAGTACGGGAACACCGGGTCGTTCCGCCCCCACGATCGCGGAAGGCCTGATGGTCTTCGGAACCATTGACGAGCGTCTGATCGCGCTGAACGCCAATACGGGTCATCAGGTCTGGGCTTATCAGGCAACGGCGTCCGACACGGTCATTTTCGGCCAGTCCGCTCCGGCCTTTGTGGACGGTGTCATTCTCGCGGGCTTTGGCAGTGGCGATCTGGTCGCACTGCGTGCGGCTTCGGGCGAGATGGTCTGGAGCGACAGTCTGGGCGGCACCAATGGCATGGGCGCCATGCTGGACTTCTCCTGCATTCGTGGCGCGCCGGTCATTAAGGACGGCACGGCCTATGCCGTGTCCATGTCCCGCGTATTGGTGGCGATCGACATGCGCTCGGGCCGTCGCCTGTGGGAACGTGAAGTCAGTGGGCAGAGTCCTCTGGCGATCTGTGGCGACTGGATGTATGTGCTGTCCACGGATCAGCAGATCGCCTGTCTGGATCGTCTGTCCGGGCATGTCCGCTGGATCACGCAGCTTCGTCGTTTTATCCGCGAAGACGTGGAAAAGGACGCCATCGCCTGGGTGGGACCGCTTCTGGTGAATGGCAAGCTGGTCTGCTTCTCCACCTTTCCAAAAGAAGGCATGGCGGTCGTGAACGCCGTGACCGGGAAACTTGAACTGACCCGCAAGACCGTTGCCCCGTGTCAGGTTCAGCCGATCGTCTGTGACGGTCATGTGCTGAGCCTGTCTCAGGATGCCGTTCTGCGGGCCTATGGCTGAACGAATGACCTCTGAGAACCTGCCCGTTGTTGTTATCGCCGGGCGCCCGAATGTCGGGAAATCCACTCTGTTCAACCGGCTTGTTGGCCGCCGTCAGGCGATTGTCTCCGACATGCCGGGCGTTACGCGCGATCGCAAGGAGGGTGAAGCCCTGCTGCGTGGCCGGCGTGTCCGGCTGATTGATACAGCCGGCCTTGAAGAAGCGGCCCCTGACACGCTGTACGGGCGAATGCGCGCCTCGTCCGAATCTGCTGTTGCGATGGCGGATCTGGTACTGTTTTGCATTGATGCGCGCTCTGGCATCACGCCTGCGGATGCGCATTTTGCAAGCTGGCTGCGGCGGCAGAACCGTCCTGTCCTGCTGATTGCCAACAAGGCGGAAGGGCAGGCCGGGACGAATGCGGCCCTTGAAGCCTATTCCCTTGGTCTGGGCACGCCGCTGGCACTGTCAGCCGAGCATGGCGAGGGTATTGCCGATCTTATGGGTGAGATTGCCGAGCGTCTGCCCCCGGCTGAAAAGCAGCGTCGTCGGGAAGCTCCGAAAAGCGAAGGCGAGGAGGGGGATGACGAGGACGAACGTCCGGCCGGTCCGCTGCGTCTGGCCATTATCGGGCGTCCGAATGCGGGCAAATCCACGCTTCTGAACTGTCTGCTCGGTGAAGAGCGGATGATTACCGGCCCCGAGGCTGGACTGACGCGCGATTCCATTGCTGTCACGCTTCATGACGATCAGGGCGAGATCCGGCTCGTTGATACGGCCGGGATGCGCAAGCGCGCCCGCGTCGAGCAGCATCTTGAGCGGATGTCCGTCTCGGCCTCCATCGAAGCCCTGAAAATGGCAGAAGTGGTCGTGCTGGTGATTGATGCGACGCTTGGCGTGCATGAGCAGGATCTCCAGATCGGCCGTCTGATCGAGCGCGAGGGGCGGGCCTGCGTCATTGCGCTGAATAAGTGGGATGCCGTCGAGGATCGGAACGCGACGAAAAAAGCGATTCTGGACCGTCTGGAAATTTCTCTGGCGCAGGTCCGGGGAATTCCGGTCGTGACGTTCTCTGCCCTCACGGGGGCGGGCGTGCATCGTCTTCTTCCGGCGGTGCGGGAAGTTTACGAGATCTGGAACTCGCGTGTCTCAACGGGTGAACTGAACCGCTGGTTCGAGGATGCGCTGGAGCGTCATCAGCCGCCTCTGGTGGATGGTCGTCGTCTCAAGCTGCGTTACATGACGCAGGTAAAGGCACGGCCGCCGACATTCCTTCTGTTTGGTACACGTGCGGAACAGCTTCCCGATTCCTACAAGCGTTATCTCGTTAACGGCCTGCGTGAAACGTTCCATATGCCGGGTGTTCCGGTGCGTGTGCAGTTGCGCGGAACGAAAAATCCTTACGCGGAAAAGTGATTTTCTGTTGGTTTCGATATAGACCACACCCCTGATTGATCATTAATACAGGACCGTCTGTTTCCGGTTTCGGAACGTTCGGTTCTGCTCCCCTTGCCGGTATGAGGGGATATGTTTGGGGTGACTGAGGGTATGGTTGGGATTGCTGCGTCTTCCAGCGAAGGTTTGTCCACAGGACCGACCCGCAGCACCGCACGGGCGACAACCCTTGGTATTCTGGCCGCTCTGGCGGGTCTGATGTTCGGCCTTGATACCGGCGTCGTCGCAGGGGCACTTCCATTCATCGCCACCGATTTTCATGCGGGCGACGTCCTGCAGGGGTGGATCGTATCCTCGATGATGGCAGGGGCGGCCGTAGGCTCGCTGTTTGCAGGCCGGATTTCAGTCCGGTTCGGCCGAACGGGCGCGATGCTCGGAGCTGCGATCCTCTTCCTGATCGGAACCCTGCTCTGTGCTCTGGCTCCGGGCGTTGCGATCATGATCGTAGGCCGGGTTTTTCTGGGGCTTGCGGTCGGTGTGGCAGCGTTTGCAGCCCCGCTCTATATTTCCGAAATCACAGTTGAGTCCGTTCGCGGCGCCATGATCTCGTTTTACCAGCTCATGGTCTCCCTCGGAATTTTCCTCGCCTTCGTTTCGGACAGCCTGTTGGCGTCCGGTGGGCACTGGCGCTGGATGCTGGGCATCATGGCCGTGCCTGCCAGCATTTTCCTGGGGATCGTGCTGATCCTTCCGCACAGCCCGCGCTGGCTGATGATGCGGGGAGAAAAAGAGCATGCGCGGCGGGTTCTGCAGAGTCTGCGATCCGATGAGGAAGTGGCTGAAGCGGAACTGATCGACATTCAGTCGCGTCTTCAGAAAAGCAGCGATGCCGGTGTGGGCCTCTTCAAAAGCAACCCGAATTTCCGGCGGACGGTCTTTCTGGGCATGCTGCTTCAGATCATGCAGCAGCTCTCGGGGATTAACGCGCTTCTGTATTATGCGCCCCGCGTGTTTCAGGCGGCTCATTTCGGAACAAATGCCGCTATCTGGGCCACAACCCTCGTCGGGCTGACGAACATGGC
Organism: Gluconobacter albidus; assembly: GCF_002723915.1. Taxonomy (GTDB): domain Bacteria; phylum Pseudomonadota; class Alphaproteobacteria; order Acetobacterales; family Acetobacteraceae; genus Gluconobacter; species Gluconobacter albidus. The sequence goes on along the minus strand of NZ_BEWL01000001.1, from coordinate 100,439 downwards.
GCTGACCGGGGTTGCCATTGCCTGTGTGGACCGTTGGGGCAGACGGCCGCTGCTGATTCTGAGCTGTGCGATCGCGGCTTTCTCTCTGGCCGGAGTCGGGACGCTGCTTGCCATCGGGGCGAACAGTTTTACCTCCCAGCTTCTGCTGTGCGGGTTTGTCCTTCTGTTTGTCGCCGGATTTGCCATTGGTGAAGGGCCACTGGTCTGGACGCTTTGCTCTGAAGTGCAGCCAACGCGGGGCCGCGATTTTGGAATTGGTTGCTCGACCGTGACGAACTGGGCTGCGAACTGGGCCATCTCCAACGTGTTCCCACTGGGTATGGCGATGATGGGGGCGTCGGTTACCTTTTTGATGTTTGCCCTCTTCAATGGTCTTTTCATCGTTGTGACCGTATTGTTCGTCCCCGAAACGAAAGGCGTCTCGCTCGAAAAGCTGGAGGCCAACCTTTTTGCAGGCATGCGCCTGCGTGATCTGGGACGCTGAGACCATGACGGCTACGACGGAAGACGGCCCGCAAGAAGAATACGACTCCAAACGCCATGCCGGGCTCTACGGAGCGCAAAGGGTCAAGGCGATGTCGGCGGTTCTTCTGGCACTTCTCCTGTCAGTGCTGGACTACGCGATTGCCAATGTGGCCCTGCCGCTGATCGCGGTCGATCTTCATGCGTCATCGTCGCGGGCCATTTGGGTCGTAAATGCCTATCAGCTTGCAAACCTGTCCTGTCTGTTGCCGCTGGCGTCTCTTGGCGCCCGCGTGGGATTCGGACGACTAAGTCAGTTCGGGATTTTCCTGTTCCTGATTGCTTCCGTGGCCTGCGCTCTCTCGCAAAACCTTCTGGAGCTGACTCTGGCACGCGCCCTGCAGGGCGTGGGCGGAGCCTGCATCATGAGCGTGAACATCGCGCTCGTCCGCTTCATTTACCCACATAAGGAACTGGGCCGCGGCATTGCGCTGAACGGCTTGTTCGTGGGGCTGGGCGTGGCGCTTGGACCGTCTTTGGGGTCACTGATTCTGTCCGTGGCAAGCTGGCCCTGGATTTTCTGGGTCAATCTGCCACTGGCTCTGGCGGCTCTGGCGCTGGCCCATGCGGCCCTTCCCGAGACGCCGCGCAGTGATATCCCAACCGATGTGGTCGGTTCGCTTCTGACTGTGGCGTCCTTTGCCCTGACCGGCGTGGGGCTTGATGGGTTGATGCACGCCGATTTCCTGTCCGGGGCGGCGGTCACGGTTGCGGGTGTGCTGTGCTGGGCGATGCTGCTGCATTATCAGCGCGAGAGGCTTGAGCCGATCGTGCCAGTCGATCTTCTGGCGCGGCGTCCGTTTCTGCTGGCCTGTATGGTTGGATTTCTGGGTTTCGTGGCATCCAATCTCTACATTGTGGCGATGCCGTTCACACTGGCTTCGGCCTTTCACCGCGGGCCGGGGACGATTGGCCTTCTGATCGCACCCTGGGCTGTGGGTGTGGCAACGATGTCCTTTGTGGTCAGTCGCCTGGCCGACCGTTTTCCGGCGTCGGTTCTCTCGTCGATCGGGCTGTTCATTACGGCGAGCGGATTCTGCCTGCTCTGGTTTCTGCCGACGGACGCGAGCAACTGGGACATCGCCTGGCGGACGCTTTTTGCCGGATGTGGTTTTGGACTGTTCCAGCCGCCCAATAACCGCGCCATCATGGTTACGGCGCCTGCCGGACGGGAGGGCGGGGCGAGTGGCATGCTGTCTGTTGCGCGGCTCGCAGGACAGACGACGGGCGCGCTTTTCGTGGCGGCGCTGTTCACGATCTTTCCCCATCCAGCCTTCATCTGCCTTGGGGCTGCCATGACCGTGGCGCTGACGGGATCAATCCTCAGCCTTGGACGGAAATATCTCGCAGCCTGAAGAGTGTGGTGGCGCGCTGCTCCACGCTTTCCAGTTCCTGCGTGACGGACACGGATCGCCGGACCAAAACTTCGAGCGGCATTGATGGCGCATAATGCCGACCCGGATCGCAGAGCCAGACTTCGCAGGTTTTCGAACATTCCAGAAGCCACGGAATGATCCGTGAGGCCATGGCTTCGTTGTAACAGACGTCTCCGATGACCAGCAGGTCACAGTCCGGGACCGTGCCGATCAGATCGCCCGGAAGTGGCGTGACTGTCGCGTGGTTCAGGCCCGCGTTGAGGGACGTTGCTTCAAGCGCCATGAAGTCGATGTCGTTGGCCTGAACGGATGCCGCGCCGGACAGGGCCGCGGCGATGGCGGCCAGTCCGCATCCGCAGGCCACATCCAGAACCCGGCGTCCCTGTACAAGCTCCGGGTTGTCGAGGATGAAGCGGGCGATGAGCTGGCTTCCCGGCCATGCGAAGGCCCAGAAAGGCGGTTCTATGCCGACCTGTTCGAGATAGGCCTCGCTGGCCTGCCAGATGGGGGTGATTTCCGTCGCCAGATGCAGGGAAATTTCGGGAACCAGCGGCGCCTTTTCAACAAGGGTATTGTCGCAAATGAATCTGACAGGATCGCCGAGGGTCGTGATCATCCGAAAAATCTTGCGGCGACAAACCCTGCAGCCAGCACGAACCCGATGGGCACGTTGCGGCGGAACTCCCTGAGACATGCCGGAGCATCATACGGATTCAGCACCCGGACCTGCTGGAGTAGCATGCCCGTTGCGATGGCGAGGAACGGCCAGAATGTCCAGTGCAGATGCGCATGGATGCCGACGAGCGCCAGAGCCAGAATCATGAGGCTGTAGCAGGTGCCGATGAAAGAGCGGGCGTTCTTTTCCATCAGGCGCGAGGTGGAGCGTACGCCGATGCGGGCGTCGTCGTCCATGTCCTGAAAGCCATAGATCGTATCGAATCCGAGCTGCCACAGGATGACAGCGCCATAGAGCAGAAGCCCGTTGCCATCGAGCGTCCCGGCCGCTGCGGCATATCCCATGGGAGCGCCGAATCCGAAGGTGAACCCCATGACGAGCTGCGGCCACCAGGTGACGCGCTTGGCCGCCGGATAGAGCGCGACGAGCAGGAGCGCGAGCGGGGCAAGCGCCCAGCAGACAGGCGGCAGGCAGACCAGAACGCCAAGCCCCATCAGGAGCAGCACTGCCAGAAGCAGCAGGCCCTGTTTCAGGGACAGCGCGCCGCTGGCAAGGGGGCGGCCTGCGGTCCGGGCGACTTTTGCGTCGATGTCGCGGTCCCAGATGTCGTTCACGACGCAGCCGGCCGAGCGCATGACAAGAGAGCCAAACGCAAACAGCGCCATGTCGATCAGCCGCGTCTGGAGAGAGGCGCCGGGAGCAAGGAACAGGCCCCATACGCCCGGCAGGAACAGAAGCCATGTCCCAACCGGGCGGTCGAGACGGGCAAGCAGCGCGTAAGAGCGCCACGGCTCGGGGAGCCGGGCGATACGGCCGGTCAGATGGATATCGGTATGGGCGCGGGTCTGGCTCATGGGAAGATGTGATGCTGTGTGGACGTGCTTCCGTCAATGGCCGAGGCGCGCTATCGGAAAAGGATGAGCCGATCCGATCCCCGTCTTTATGTGCCTGCGTCTGAAACAGCTTTCGTGGAAGGCCAGACTGTGCCGCTTCTACCGGGGCAGGCGCATTATCTGGGCAACGTCATGCGTCAGGGCGTGGGAAGTCCCGTGCATGTGTTTAACGAGCGCGACGGGGAGTGGAGTGCCGAGATTGCGGCTCTGAAGAAAGACCGTGGAAGCATCCTGCTGCAACACCGCGAGCGGGAACCCATGCCGACGCAGGGCGTGGAACTGCTGTTTGCGCCGCTCAAGCGGGATGCGACAGAGCTCGTGATCCGCATGGGCACGGAACTCGGAGTGACGCGTTTTCGACCCGTCGTGACGGAGCGCACCAATACGCACCGGCTCAATCTGGAGCGGCTGGGGGTGATTGCGACGGAAGCGGCCGAACAGTGTGAACGACTGGATGTTCCTGAAATTTTGCAGCCTGAGACGCTGCGTGTCGTGCTGGCGGAGTGGCCTGAAGATCGCCCGCTGTTTGCCGCGCTGGAGCGCCGTCCCGGCGAGGAGGCGGGCTTGCGGGCCGCTGCTCTGCTGATCGGGCCGGAGGGCGGATTTTCTGATGCCGAAGTGGAGATGCTCCGGCGGCATAGCGCCGTTCATGCGCTCAGTCTGGGGCCGCTCGTGCTACGGGCGGAAACGGCCGTGTGCGCGGGGCTGGCCCGTCTTGCGGCGGGAGCCGAGGGCGATGCCTGAGGGTGACAGAACCGTCGGACATGCTACAGTTCAATCATTATCGAACAACGAATTCAGACCGAGGCCAAACGTCATGTCCAATCCCGGCACGTCCAATACTGCGTCGATCGAAAGCCGGGCGCAGCTCGTCGAGGCGATCTCACGGGGTTGCAAGCCGAAATCTGAATGGAAGATCGGGACCGAGCACGAAAAATTCGGCTTCATTCTTCCGCACGATGTTGACGGACGCGATCCTCTGTCGCCGCCGCCTTACGCGCCGCGTGGAATCGGGGCATTGCTGGAAAAGCTTCAGGGGCCGGATTGGTCGCCGATCATGGACGGCGAAAACCTGATCGGATTGAAAGGGCAGAACGCACAGGCTGGTCGGGCAATTTCGCTTGAACCGGCCGGACAGTTCGAGCTTTCGGGTGCGCCGGTCGTGTCGCTTCAGGAAACGGAAGCGGAGATGCAGGAGCATTATGATCAGGTCCGTGGTCCGGCTGCAGAACTGGGGCTGGGCTTCCTGCCGTTCGGCTTTCAGCCGCTCTGGTCGCGCGACGCAATGCCGTGGATGCCCAAGAGCCGCTATGCGATCATGCGCAACTACATGCCGAAAGTTGGCACGCTTGGCCTCGATATGATGACGCGGACCTGCACGGTTCAGGTCAATCTCGATTTCAGCGACGAAGCCGATATGGCGCGCAAAATGCGCGTATCGCTCGCGCTTCAGCCGCTGGCCACCGCGCTGTTTGCGAACTCCCCGTTCGTTGAGGGCAAGGCCAACGGGCTTCTGTCCAACCGTGCGCGGATCTGGACCGATACGGACAACCAGCGTTCGGGGCAGCCTTCGGTGTTCTTCGGGGACGGGTTCGGCTTTGAGCAGTATGTGGACTGGGCGCTGGACGTGCCGATGTATTTCGTCTCCCGCGACGGAAAGAACCTCGACGTGGCAGGCTGCTCGTTCCGTCGCTGGCTGGCTGGCGACATTCAGGAACCGCTGAAGGGCCTGACACCGACGGTTGGGGATTTTGAAGACCATCTGACGACGGTCTTCCCGGACGTGCGCCTCAAGCAGTTCCTTGAAATGCGTGGCGCGGATGCGGGTAAGCTGGAGATGATGGTGGCGCAATCGGCCCTGTGGGTCGGCCTGCTATACGATCCGGCAACGCTGGAAGCTGCGGAAAAGCTGGTGCGCGAACAGCCCTGGAGCGCCTATCAGCAGCTTCGGGCCGACGTGCCGCGTCTGGGGCTGGATGCTGCATTTCCGGGTGGGCTGAAGCCGTTGGCCAAGCGCGTGGTCCAGCTTGCGGAGCAGGGGCTGCGGGCGCGCGTGCGGAACGAGGCCAGCTATCTCGATCCGCTGCATCTGATTGCCGATGCTGGTCCGAATCAGGCGCAGCACTGGCTGGATCTGTATAATGGTGCCTGGGGGCAGAGCGTGAAGCCGCTCTTTACCGAAGCCGCCATCTGATTTTTATGAGACAGGACCTGCTGCCTACGTGACGAAACTTTCCGAGCTGACCGAACGCGAAATCCTTGCACTGGCGATCGCCAGCGAAGAAGAGGATGGTCATATTTACGCGGATTTCGGCCAGATGCTGGCGGAAGACTATCCCGACAGCGCCGCTATTTTCCAGGATATGGCGGAAGAGGAAAACCATCACCGCCGCGCACTGATCGACCTGTTCGTCCGGCGTTTTGGCAATCACATTCCGCTGGTCCGGCGGCAGGATGTGCAGGGCTTTCCGTCCCGCAAATCGGCCTGGCAGATGCAGAATCGCGGAATTGAGGCGATCCGGGCGCAGGCTGCCGACATGGAGCGACAGGCGGCAAGGTTTTACCGTCAGGCCGCCGGACAGACCAATGATGCCGAAATCCGCAAGCTGCTGGGCGATCTGGCGACGGAAGAAGACCGGCATCAGCGCGAAGCGCGACGCCTTGAAGACGCGCATCTGAATGACAATTCCCGGGATCGCGAAGACGAACACAGCCGCCGCGATTTCGTGCTGCGGATCGTCCAGCCGGGTCTGGTCGGGCTTATGGACGGCTCCGTCTCGACGCTGGCGCCCGTTTTTGCAGCAGCGTTTGCAACGCACAGCCCCCATGCGGCTTTTCTGGTCGGGCTTGCAGCGTCTCTCGGGGCCGGGATTTCCATGGGGCTGGCAGAAGGGCTGGCCGATGACGGCAAGCTGTCAGGACGGGGCGCGCCACTTCTGCGCGGGCTGATCTGTGGTGCCATGACGTTTGGCGGTGGCATCGGCCATACGCTGCCGTTTCTGGTGCCGGATTTCCGTCTGGCCTTTGGCGTTTCGATTATTGCCGTGGCGATTGAGCTTCTGCTGATTTCCTGGGTGCGCTGGCGGTATCAGGACACACCGTTTGGCTCGGCCATGGTTCAGGTTTTCCTGGGTGGCGCTCTTGTTTTTGCAACCGGCGTACTGATTGGCAGTTCCTGAGACATGATGAACCGTTCCTTTTTCCGCGCGGCTGTTCTGGCGGCGCTGCTCCCTTCAGCCCTGCCTTGCGTGGCCTTTGCACAGACGGCTCCTGTGCAGCTTCGCCCTGCGGATCAGGGCTGGGTGTCCCGGATCGAGGACACGCTGGGCAAGGTCACCACGCTTCAGGCGCGCTTCCGTCAGACGGCGGCGGATGGCAGCGTGACGGCGGGAACGGCGACGCTGGATCGGCCCGGTCGGATGCGCTTCGATTATGACAAGCCAAGCCCGCTTCTGCTGGTTGCCAATGACGGGCGCGTGGTGTTTCAGGACCGCAGTGTCGATCAGGTCACGACCCTCCCGCTCGACCGCACGCCGCTTGGCCTGCTGCTGCGCCCTGAGTTCAAGCTCTCAGGCGATGTGACGGTGACGGGATTCGAGCATCGGGACGGGCAGATCCGGGTTCAGCTCGTTCGCACGCAGAGCGCCGGGGAAGGCAGCCTGACGCTTGTGTTCTCCGATGCGCCGCTGGCTCTGCTGGGATGGAGCGTGGTGGACGCACAGGGGCGTACGACAACGATTGCGCTGTCCGATGTGCATCTGGGCGGGACCGTATCGCAGTCCCTGTTTGTGTTGCCCAAAGCGGACTGAGGATTTCAGTCCTTCAGTTCGCGTGAGAGTTCCAGCGCGCGGGCATAGACCGTGCGCTTTGGAAGTTTGACAATTCCGGCCACCAGCGTGGCCGCGTCCTTGACCGAATGGCTCGTGAGAGCTTCACGCAGATGCGTGTCCAGATCGGCGGCTCCACTGTCATCTTCGGCAGACGGGCCGATGAGGAGCGTGATCTCGCCGCGCGGGGCCTTCGTGCGGAAATGCTCCAGAACCTCGATCAGGCTGCCGCGCACCATTTCTTCAAACCGCTTGGTGAGTTCGCGTCCCACGGCGGCTTCGCGTTCAGGGCCGAAAACGTCAATCAGGTCTTCGAGGCTTTCGATCAGGCGATGCGGGGCTTCGTACCAGATCAAGGTTGAGTGCAGTCCGGCCTGTTCGGCCGCGCGCAGGGCCGCGAAACCGGTCTTGCGGGCTTCGCTGCGAGGTGCCGGAAAGCCCAGGAACATGAAGGGCAAAGGCGGTAGACCCGAGAGCGTCAGGGCCGTGATGACGGCGTTCGGGCCGGGAATGGCCGTGACGTGGATGCCAGCCGCGATGGCCGCACGGACCAGCCGGTATCCGGGGTCGGACACCAGAGGCGTGCCCGCGTCCGAGACAACGGCATAACGTGCGCCCTGCTGAAGCTTTTCGATCAGGAACGGAGTGCGGTCCTGTTCGTTATGATCGTGCAGTGTTCGGGTCTGTGTGGCAATATTGCGCGACAGAAGGAGCTTCGCCGTGACGCGCGTATCCTCGCATAGGATTGCATCCACGGTGCCGAGGACTTCGATTGCGCGTTCGCTGATATCGGCCAGGTTGCCGATTGGCGTTGCAACCAATATCAGACATCCACCTTCGGCCTGGCCCTGCGCTGGCAGGGGGGCGGCCGGTAACGTTTCAGCCGCATCGCTCAAGGGAGTTTCAGCGGAACATGACTTTTCGGACATCTGCATCCTCGGTGACAAACTCAGGGACGTATTGTCGCCCCTTGAGCCGTCTGCGCAAGGGTGTAAGCACCGGCCTTGCCGCAGGAACCTTCCTGACCCTTGCTGCCTGCTCGGGTGGCGGGTCATCTTCCGTGCCGGGTGTGGGCGGTATTCCGGGTGTTTCTGCGGGGCCTGGCGCCCATGATGTCGGGCTGATCCTGCCGCTGACGGGCCGCAATGCGTCCTATGGCACGCGGATGCGCGACGCGGCGAAACTGGCTCTGGCCGCCAAGGGATCGCCCGCGCTGGACGTGCATGACACCAATGGCCCCGGTGGAACGGAGCAGGCCGTACGCGATGCCCTTGCACGAGGTGACGCCATTCTGCTGGGGCCATTGACCGCCACCGAGACTGCCGCCGCAGCACCACTTGCGGTCAATGCGGGCAAGCCAGAGCTTGCGTTCACCAGCGACTCGACACAGGCCCGTCCGGGCGTGTGGGTCATGGGCCTGACGCCGGAGCAGCAGGTGCGTCGGATGGTGGATGCAGCTCGCGCAACGGGTCGCAAGACTTTCGCGGCTTTCCTGCCGGATAATGCTTTCGGACATGCCATGGGTGACGGGCTTGCGCGGGCCTGCCGGGATGCCGGGCTGAGGGATCCGCAGATCGTGTTCCATACGATGGATGCACAGAATATCGAGGATGGGCTGAAGTCGCTCTCCGCCATTGACGCCCGTCAGCCTGCTGCGCCTGTGGTTGCGGAGGCATCGTCCGGTCCTTCCGCGATTGATCCGACGGGTGAGACGGCTCCGGACTCTGCTTCTTCCTCCGGCACAGCAGCAGCTGGCCCAGCACCTGCGGTACAGCCTGCTCCCATCGCTCCGCCGCCGTTTGATGCTCTGGTGCTGGCCGATACGGGGCTCGAACTCGGACGGATCATCACAGCGCTTCAAACCGACCATATCGATTCGTCGCAGGTCCAGATCATGGGGCCCGCGCTTTGGAAGGCGTTTGACGGCAAGCTCGGGGCGCTGCATGGCGCCTGGTATGCAGCGCCCGACGCGCATGACCGGCTGGGATATGTCGCGCAGTATCGGGCTCTCTATAAACAGGCTCCGTCACCCGTCAGCGATTTCGCTTATGACGCTGCGGCTCTGGCGGGCAGCCTGATCCGTCAGAGCGGCGTTACGGTCGATGCCCTGACGCGGCCGGATGGCTATATGGGTGTGGACGGACTGTTCCGTCTGCGTCCGGACGGACACGTGACGCGGGCACTGGCGATCTACCAGATCCAGCGTGGCGGTGGTGCACGAATTGTGGTTCCGGCTTCCCGGGACGTGGCGATCCGTCCGAGCTGAGGTTCTTTATTTTCAAAAGAAAAAGCGCGCTTGCTCTTTTGAGGGGCGCGCTTTTTTTTGTGTCTGGTCGAGAAAACCCGGGCGCAGGTTCAGGCGGCGCAGGTCTCGGCCAGCGGCAGGACCGGGCGGATGACGTGCAGGGCAAGTTCGAAGCTGGCATAACTGCCCAGTTCATGACCGCGGATCTGGTCGATCAGCACCCAGCGCATGCCCTGCGGCCGCAGCATGTAAGCAGGATCGGGATTTTCACGGACCCAGACCAGAACATGATCAACAGGTGCACTTCCGTCCACATTGATGGCGTCGTGAGAGGCATCCGCAATTTCGGCATCGAAAACGCCCATCCGCTGTCCTGCTTCAAGCCAGCGCAGCAGATATTCGCGGTGACGCGGCAGCAGGCCCTGTCGCAGGGGCACGATATTGCTCGCGCTGCGGCTGTGAGAAAGGTCGTGAAGGTGAGCCACCTGCGCCATCAGGGAGTCCTCATCAAAAAGCCGGGCAGGGCACCCGGGTCGTGGTGATGAGTTCAGGCTAGGGTTCAAAAGGGACGTTTCACAATCTTTAATAACGTCTGAAGAAGGTTTTGCGACACAAACCATCCCCACTGTGGCAAATCTGCCATGCTCTAAATGCATAGCTCAACAGGGTGTTGTCATATTCCGGTACAGCGCCTTGTCCCAGCGGCGGTGCAACCAAAGCCAAGCCCCCGGAATTTCGCGGATCCAGGACTCGAGACGGTCGTTGAAAAGCTGCGTCAGGGCGAGGACGTCTTTTGCGCGATCATCCGTCTTTTCAGGCAAAAAAGGTGCATCCACCACCAGCACGAGTCTGGCAGGTCCGTCACGGCGCACATGGCCTGTGACAATCAGGGCGTCATGCCTCAGTGCGAAGACTGCGGCGGCGGACGCTGTCATGGCGGGACGCCCGAAGAGGCGGGCTTCAATCCCGTCATTCATTTTCTGGTCGCCCAGAACACCCAGATGCCCGCCTCTGGACAGGTATTTCAGGGCCGAACGTGCGCCTTTGGCCCCTTTAGGAAACATTGGTACGTCCTGCCCCATAGCCTCCTGACGCAGGCTATGGATCAGGCTGTCGACGCCGGGGTTGCTGGCAGCCCGGTAGAAAGATGCGAACGGCATGCCGTATCGGGCGACAACCGGCGGCATGAGTTCCCAGTTGCCGATATGCCCTGAAAAGAAAATGACCGGCCGCCCCGATGCCTTCGCGGTTTCAAGATTCTCCGCGCCTTCAACGCTCCATCCCGCACCGGAAGGCGTGTTGTGGGGCAGGCGGGCGATATGGGGGAATTCGCCAACCGTCCGGCCCAGATTTTCCCAGCAGTCCCGCACGATACGTCGCCGGGCCGGGGCGTCGAGTTCGGGCATGGCAAGTTGCAGGTTCCGGTCCGCTATTTTCGAGACGGGCAGCGGTGGCCCGATCGTGCGGGCGACAATGCCTCCAAGGTTCGAGGCCGCAGCTGCGGGAAGGGCGCGGATGAGCGCCAGAAGGCTGCGGACCAGCAGGGTTTCCGCACGGTACAAAAAAGACGTCATGGAGCGCTGAACAGTAGATCGAGAAGGCGTTCGGGGGCTTTCGGATCGGTCCAGAGCAGCTCAACCCTGATGACTTTAACCTGCGTGCGGAATGGGAAAGGCAGTTTCACGGCATCCTTGGCGGTTGTGACCAGTGTGGTGCCCGATTCCCGGCTGAGGGCTTCAAGGCGCTGAAAATCGCGGGCCGTATAGACATGATGATCGGGGAACGGGAGTGAGCGGATGGGCGTGACGCCAGCGTCCCGCAGCATGTCGAAAAATTTTTCCGGGCGTCCGATCCCAGCGAAAGCCACGATCCGCCGTCCCTGAAGGGTGCGGATTTCGGGGCCCGGCACCAGTCTGGCCTGCGCGGTCAGAAGATGGCGGGGGAAAGTCGGGAGCAGGTTGTGCCTGTCGTCTCCGATGACAACGATGGCCTGGGCGCGGGACAGAGCGTCTGAAAGAGGTTCGCGGAGCGGACCTGCGGGAAGAACGCATCCGTTGCCGAAGCCCGTGATGCCGTCCACGACCAGAATGGAGACGTTCTTGTGCAGCGTTGCGTTCTGCAAACCGTCGTCCATGACAAGGCAGTCCGCCCCCTGACCAATGGCAAGACGGGCGGTCTCGGCCCGGTTTGCGCCAATCCAGGTCGGCGCGGACTGTGCGAGGAGGAGGGGTTCGTCGCCCACTTCACGGGCGGTGCTGCGTCCGGGGTTGACGTCGATGGGGCCGCGTTCGCGTCCGCCGTGACCCCGGCTCAGGATGTGGGGGTGATGGCCACGGTCCCTGAGGCGCTGCACGAGGTCGAGGGCGAGCGGGGTTTTGCCTGTCCCTCCGGTGGTGATGTTGCCGCAGCACAGGACCGGAACAGGAGCATGAAATGTGGGCCGTCTGAGGCGGCGGCGGGTAAGGGTCGTGGCGATGAAAGAAAACGGCCTGAGGAGGCGGGCGGCAAGACTGCGCGTGGGATGGAGCCAGAAACGGGGCGGGCGACCTCTCATCGTTCAACCGTTCTGAGGATGCGGTCTCGCAGAACGCTCACGACCGAGCGCTGTAATCCCTTGGTCCTGACGGGTGGGAGAGGGGATTCGAGCCATCGTGTCAGACACTCCACATCGTTCACGGTGTGGATGGTATCAGAAACCGTGGCCATTGCCTCCCGCCAGTTCTCCATTTTCGGGCCTGTGGCCGTTGGAACCCCCAGACGCAATGGTTCGAACGGATTGTGACCTCCGCCTTTTCCGGTCAGGGAATTGCCCAGAAAACAGCGGTTCGCCAGTCTGTAGAACAGGCCAAGTTCGCCGAGCGTGTCGGCCAGCCAGACAGGAGTCTGTGGTGTTGGGTCCTCTCCTGCGGAGCGGCGCGGGAGGCTGAAGCGTTCTGCCAGTTCCGCGCCACGGGCGGGATGGCGCGGGACAAGGATGGTCAGCAGGTCGGGCTGGGATTTCCGGGCGCTTTCTGCGGCCTGAAGGACGAGTTCCTCTTCTCCGGGATGAGTGGATGCCGCAACAAAGATCGGGCGTTCTGTCAGCAGGGACTTGAGACGGTCATATTCCGCCTCGTCATAGGGAAGCGCGGGCGCATCCTGTTTGAGATCGCCGTCCTCGTAAACCGGAGAGGCTCCAAGCGTACGGAAACGGGCTGCATCTTCAGGCCCCCGGGCAGCCACCCAGGAGAGGCGTGACATCATGCGTCGTGCGGGGCCGTGCAGCCGGTTCCAGCGTCGTGAAGAGCGGTCCGACAAACGTCCGTTGACGAGCATGACAGGAATGTCCCGCTCCGAACAGGCTGCGATGATGCCCGGCCAGAGTTCGCTTTCAACGAAAATGGCGCCCTCGGGCTGCCAGAGGTTGAGGAAGCGCCTCAGCCAGCGGGGAACGTCATGGGGAATGAAGCGATGGAGAATCCGTTGTCCGGAGAGCGGGTGCCGCGCGACGATTTCGCTGCCCGTGACTGTGGCGGTTGTGAAAAGAAGTGTCAGCTCCGGTCTGGCGTCCAGCAGGGCTTCGGCCATCGGCAGGGCACAGAGGGTTTCGCCAACACTGGCGGCGTGGAGCCAGAGAATCCGGCCTGCGGGGCGGTGTGCTCTCCCGAGCCCCATACGCTCGCGCAGGCGGTCAGGGAGTTCCCGCCCCTTGTGCAGCCGGACTCGAAGCATGACGGTCAGGGCCGGAGCAAGCAGGGTTCCGGTCATGCGCCACAGACGGTCGCTCACGCTGGACTGACGGTGTCGCACGCTGCTTTCAGCGCGGCTGGAGAGAGTGTTCAGAGCGGTCTGGAGGGTCGGGGCGTCGGGCTGGAACAGCGGCTCGCCCATGATGAGCGCGCCGCGCCCGAAGGGAAGCGGGAAGGCCAGACCGTCCCATGAGGGCAGACGCAGACTGGTGCAGGCCATGCCGAGGGGCACTACAGCACATCCGGCAAGGCGCGACAGGACGATGGCCCCGGGTTGGACCTGTTCGGCTGGTCCACGCGGGCCGTCAGGGGTGATGCCAACGATTGATCCGTTCCGGATCTCTTTCAGAGCCGTTCGAAGAGCCGCTGCTCCGCCCTTGTCCTTTCCCTTTTTGCTAGAGGAACCATGAATGCCCATGATGCCCCAGGAGCGGACGATCTTTGCGATCAGCACACCATCCGGATTGCGAGAGACCAGAAAGCGGAGTGCCAGCCGTGGCTGCAATGGGCGGGCCCAGAACCAGAGCGCCGGGCTGAGCGCAAGGGACCGGTGCCAGAAGGCGACCACGACCCCGTTTTCGGGCGTGAGCAGTGTTTCGACCGCACGGGGAGAGCCGCTGACCTGCCAGCGCGTGGAGCGCAGGCAGATCCCAAGCCACAGGCGGAGCAGGCGTGGAGACAGGGTCATGTCGCGTCGGGTAGCACGCGACGTTACAGGGGGCAAAGACAGGGCATTTCGACAGGCAGAGCCATCAGGTTGCCGGATGATTCATCTCAAGAGACGTGAAGGTCACACGTGCTGAATCGCTGTGGCAGGGCATGTGCCAGCCGGTCTGTCCCGCGACGGCTTCGAACCACATGGCGGGGGCGGTTGCGGCCGCGGGCATGGCAAACACATTGCGGGTTCCATTCACGACGACAAGCAGTGTTCCGTCGGGACGGGAAGAGAGGCCGTAGCTGATGCTGCGATCGGGATAGATGGTTCCAGCAACGACGCGATGTGTTTCGGTTCCATTATGAATGACAGCAATGACCTGCGAACGCTTGCCATCCGCGACCAGCTGCACGACCGGCGCATGCGCGCTCTGGATCCGGCCGATAATGACGCGCTGATTACTGGGCCATGTGTCGATGTGCAGAGTGGCAGTCATGGCCGCCGGCGTCTGCTGGAAATACCATGCCGTGCCTTCGCGCAGAACAGTCGCGGGGGCCGTCTGGCCGCGAATGGACGGCTGAAGCGCATCCGTTCGCAGGGTCATGGCGCCGGTCGCGGGGTTGCGCTCATAGAACGGGCTGCGATAGCCGGCAGCAAGCGTGCTGCCGGGAACGAGGCGTAATTTGAGGCGCGCCTGCGGTTCCTGAAGGGTGAAGCTACCCGCCTCCGGTAGGGCCTGCGTGTCCATGGCCGATGCGGGAGCCAGCGCGGTGCCTGCCAGCGTGAGGGTCAGGCAGGTGGCGCAGAGGAGGCGGGGCAGGGACATGGAACGGTTCCTTCAGGTCAGCAGGCAAAAAGTGGCAACAGGCGTGTTCAGCGGCTCATGAGAACCGTGATCTGGGCGTGCTCCAGAATGTGACGGGTAACGCCGCCCAGAATCATCTGGCGCAGACGCGAATGGGAGTAGGCGCCCATACCGAGCATGTCGGCATTGAACTCCGTGGCAGCCTGAAGCAGGCCCACGCCGATGTCCCGGTTCACGGCTTCGAACTCGCGGGATGTGGCGGAAATACCGTGCATCCGCAGATAGGTCACGACCTCGTCCGCACCCGGACCGCGACGCTGATAGTCCTGACAGGTCAGGACCTGCACGGCTTCGGCCTTGTGGGCCCAGGGCAGGATGCAACGCAGGGCCAGCGAGGCTTCGGGCGTTCCGTTCCAGGCGATGGCGATCCGCCTGCCGACCGTCTTCGGCGGGGTCGGCGGTGCGATCAGCAGAGGACGTCCGCTGTCGAACAGGATGGCATGGAGCGTTTCGGAGGCGCGCGGGTCGCCGTCCTTGGCAAGATTCGGAACCAGCGTCATGTCGGCCAGACGGGAGCGCCATGTCAGGGAGTCGTGCTCCGTTCCGTTGAGGACGTCGAGGCTTGCGCTGACGCCTTCTCCGGCCGAGGAGCCGATTTTCGAAGGCTCGATGCGACGGATGCCATGCTCGTGGACAAAAGCGTCGAAAGCCCTGCGGATCTTGATGGCCCGGTGCTGCGCTTCGGTTATGGCGGTATCGATCATTTCATTGACCATGCCCGCCGAGATGCCTTCACCGGCCAGCGTTGCGACTTCGGACGGATCCGAACCGACCACGACAGCGGAAAGATGAGCGTCGAACCGGCGCGCGAAATCCAGCGCGACCGACATGACGGCGTCCAGCTCATAGGTGCCGTTCAGGGGGAGAAGGATGTTCTTGATATCGATAAGCATGGGTGAAGGCTCCCCGGCCGTAATTTTGTGACGTCGTTATGATGTATTTACGGATAAAGTCGTGTGACGTTCCATTGGTTTCCATCACGCGTCCACACGGCACGATCATGCAGGCGATAGGGACGGTCCTGCCAGAATTCGATGGCCTGGGGCAGAACGCGGAAACCCGACCAGTTGTCAGGACGGGGGATCGGGCCGTCTCCGTATTTTTCGTCTGCGGCCTTCAGGCGTTCCTCGAACGTGCTGCGTTCGTCGAGCGGGCGCGACTGGTCTGAGGCAATGGCGCCGAGGCGCGACATGCGGGAACGGCTTGCGAAATAGGCATCGGCTTCGGCGGCCGTAACGGCTTCGACCGGGCCTTCGATCCGGACCTGACGGCGGATGGATTTCCAGTGAAACAGCAGGGCCGCGTGCGGGTTGGCGCGCAGTTCGCCGCCCTTGCGGCTGTCCAGATTGGTATAGAAAACAAAGCCCCTGTCATCCACGCCCTTGAGTAACAGCATCCGCACGGACGGGTGCCCGTCAGACGTGGATGTGGCCACGGCCATTGCGTTGGGGTCGTTCGGTTCGGCAGCTTCCGCATCTGACATCCAGGCAGCGAACAGGGCGAAGGGATCAGCCTTCAGATCAATCAGGGGGAGGTCGGACATCGGAGAATCCTTGAAACAAGATTGGCGTGGCAGGAACGATGTCGTCCCGCTCGCCAGTGCCGGGATCATAACGCGGCTGGACCGTTCCAGCCATCCGGCCAGCTATCCAGCCAGTTTATACGCCGCGCTCGCATCGCGCCTTGATCTGGGACAGCATGCGACGCCGCAGCAGACCGCTGACGGGGCGGATCACGAGCCAGTAGGGCAGGAAACGACGCCAGACATGGGGCGTGGGACACAGGACATGTGTTTGCGTGACGAGGCGCATTCGACCCTTCGTGGCCGGCTCTGTCACGAAAGACAGGATCAGGGTTGCAACAGACGCATCCCTGTCACCGAGAAACGCCATAGGTGTGTCAAAACGATGCAGTCCGTAATCCGTCTGCCAGAAGGCCCCTTTCAGCCCATAGGCCAGACTGCGATCGGTCTCCGACAGCAGGGTGAAGTCTTGGAGCTCAAGAGGCGGTGCTGATGGGCTTCGCAGCAGTCGGGCAGGCAGTCCACGCAGGTAAAGGGCTGGGCGGATGAGAGCATCCTCATCCAGACGGTAGTGCCGGACGCAGTTCAGGATGGTGCCGGGCAGGGCGTGAATGAGAATGGAATGGCGTTCGGAAAAATCGAACGGGCCGATGGAAGTATGAGCGGATTTCGAGCGCATGGGAGGAAATTCCTCAGTGTCGGAGTGATGCCTTAATGTCCCGTCAGAAGGCAAAAAACCGGGCAATCGTCGCAAAGTCTTGTCTGTAACGGACGCTTGTGCAACCACGACCCTCAATACGCCAACGCGATTCAGGAAATCACCATGTCTGAAACGGAAGACAATATCCCGGCACCCGTGACCGGAACCCTCATGAAGGGCAAGCGCGGTGTGATCATGGGTGTTGCCAACAAGCACTCCATTGCCTGGGCCATTGCCAGCGCCTGTGCGGCACAGGGTGCGGAACTTGCTTTCACCTATCAGGGCGAGGCCCTGGGCAAGCGCGTTCGTCCGCTGGCCGAGAGTGTCGGGTCTGAACTCGTCATCTCCTGTGACGTCAGCGATGACGACGCCATCAACACCACGTTCGACGAGATCGAGAAGGTCTGGGGTAAGATTGACTTCGTGCTCCATGCCATCGCTTTTGCGGACAAGCAGTATCTCCGCGGCCGCTATATCGACACGCCGCGCGATGCCTTCCTGCAGGCCATGGACATCTCCTGTTATTCCTTCGTCGCCGTCGCACGTCGTGCGTCTGCCATGATGAATCCGGGCGGGTCCTTCCTGAGCATGACCTATCTCGGCGCCGAGCGCGTCATGCCGCACTATAATGTGATGGGTGTGGCCAAGGCGGCTCTGGAAGCCTCGGTGCGCTACATGGCTGCCGATCTGGGCCGCGACGATATCCGCGTCAACGGTATCTCTGCCGGTCCGATCATGACGCTGGCCGCCAACGGGATAAGCGATTTCCGCTACATCCTGCGCTGGAACCAGCTCAACGCTCCGATGGAGCGCAACGTGACGCTCAAGGATGTCGGCGGTTCGGGCATGTACCTGCTCTCCGATCTGTCCAGCGGCGTGACGGGCGAGATCCATCATGTGGACTGCGGCTACCACACGGTCGGCATGAAGAACCCGGACGCTCCGGACATCGCAGCGGTCGGCTCCGGGAACTGACATGTCGGACAACAGCTTCGGGAAGCTCTTTCGCGTCACCACCTGGGGTGAAAGCCACGGGCCGGCCATCGGCTGCGTCATTGATGGCTGCCCACCCCGCCTGAAGCTGTCCGAAGAGGACATCCAGCCCTGGCTTGATCGTCGTCGTCCGGGGCAGTCCCGCTTTACCACGCAGCGCCGGGAGGCGGATCAGGTCCGGATCCTGTCGGGCGTGTTTGAAGGCCAGACGACTGGCACCCCCATTTCGCTGATGATCGAAAATACCGATCAGCGGTCGAAGGATTACGGCGATATTGCAACCCGCTATCGCCCCGGTCATGCCGACATCGCCTATGACATGAAATACGGCATCCGCGATTATCGCGGGGGCGGGCGCTCCTCGGCGCGGGAGACGGCCATGCGGGTTGCCGCAGGAGCCGTGGCGCGCGTACTGCTGAAGACACTGGTGGGCGAGAGCGTGAAGATCCGTGCCGCCCTGACGGGCATTGGAGGGCAGACCATCGACCCCTCCCGCTGGGACTGGGACGAGGTTGAGCGCAATCCGCTGTGGTGCCCGGATGCGGACTCCGTGGCGTCCTGGGAGGCGCTGCTCGATTCCGTTCGAAAGGATGGTTCGTCCATCGGTGCGACCGTTGAAGTCGTTGCGGAAGGTCTGCCAGCCGGACTCGGTGCGCCGGTCTATGGCAAGCTGGATGTCGATCTGGCAGGCGCCATGATGGGGATCAACGGCGTCAAAGGTGTCGAGATCGGGGATGGTTTTGCCGTGGCAGCCCTTCGTGGCGAGCAGAACGCCGATCCGATCGCGCCGGGCCCGCAGTTTGCGTCCAATCATGCCGGTGGCATTCTGGGCGGTATCTCAACGGGACAGCCTATCGTGGCGCGCTTTGCGATCAAGCCGACCAGTTCAATCCTTACACCCGTTCCGAGCATCACCCGCGATGGCGAGTCTGTCGAGGTGATGACAAAAGGGCGTCACGATCCCTGCATTGGTATCCGGGCCGTTCCCGTAGCCGAGGCGATGATGGCCTGTGTGCTGGCCGATCATCTGCTGCGCGATCACGCCCAGTGTGGCTGGGGTCGCTAGACCCCCGCCAGCCGGCGCCTCAGCCTTCGAACGTGGCGTCCAGCGTAATCTTGGCCTTGATGACCTGTGATAGCGGACAACCTTCCTTGGCCTTGTTCGCAATCTCAAGGAACTGCGTCTCGGAGGCTCCGGGGACCTTGCCGCGCAGCGTCAGGTGAGACTGGGTGATGGCAAAGCCTTCGCCGGACTTGTCGAGCGAGACGATCGCTTTCGTTTCCAGTGATTCGGCTTTGAAACCGGCCTGTTCGAGCATCATGGACAGCGCCATGGTGAAACAGCCTGCATGAGCCGCACCGAGCAGTTCTTCGGGGTTCGTGCCGGGCTTGTCTTCAAAGCGCGTATTGAAGCCATAAGGCTGCTCGTGCAGGGCGCCGCTCTGGGTGGAAATGGTGCCTTTGCCGTCCTTGAGACCGCCGGTCCAGTGTGCCGAAGCTGTCTTTTTGATGGTCATGATGCGCTCTTTCGTTTTGTGGGCTTGGATCCCCAAACGCGGTGTTGTCCGGATCGTTGCCCGACGCGATGTTCACGAAATTTCCCAATTCTGTGACCGGTATCACACACCGGGAAAATGCCCCGGGGGAAAACTCTTGGGATAACAACGCTTAGGGGCGGTTTTCTGCGATCAGTACTATATCTAGGGGAATTAACGAATTCCTTCCCTAGATATGGGATGGTTCAAATTCACAGCTCGTCCGATTTTGCAAGCGAACTTCGTGCTTGCGATCGGGTTCGGAGTGATGGAAATGAGTGCTCGAGATACCAGAAATAGATGCCCGGCGGAGACAACGAATGACCCTTCATGACGTGACGATGGACGTGTCCGACAAGGCCGATCGTGCCCATGATGTGCGTCCGCCTGTTGACCATCCCATTGGAGAAGCACCTCTTTCGGCCGATGCCGATTTCGGGGACATGTTCGACGATGTCGTGCAGCTTCCGGGTCATCACGCCGTGCGGGTGGATCGTTCGCGCGATTCCCTGCTGACGGATTTCGGCAAGGCGACTCTGAACAACCGATACCTGCTGCCGGGCGAGGACTATCAGTCGCTTTTCGCGCGTGTGGCGTCCTATTACGGTGCGGATGCGGGCCATGCGCAGCGGATTTATGACTATATTTCCCGCCACTGGTTCATGCCCGCGACGCCCGTTCTGTCCAATGGCGGAACCGAGCGCGGACTGCCGATTTCCTGCTTCCTGAACGAGGCTGAAGACAGCCTTTCGGGAATCGTGGGATTGTGGAACGAGAACGTCTGGCTGGCGTCCAAGGGCGGCGGCATCGGGTCTTACTGGGGCAATCTGCGCTCCATCGGCGAAAACATCGGCCGCAATGGCAAGACGTCCGGCGTCATTCCCTTCATCCGCGTGATGGACAGCCTGACGCTGGCGATCTCGCAGGGCTCGCTCCGTCGCGGCTCGGCGGCGGTGTATCTGCCGGTCTGGCATCCGGAAGTGGAAGAATTCGTCGAGATGCGCCGTCCGACGGGCGGCGATCCGAACCGCAAGGCGCTGAACCTCCATCACGGCGTACTCGTGACGGATGCGTTCATGCGTGCGGTCGAGGCAGACGAGGAATGGGCGCTGCTCTCGCCGAAGGATCACAGCACGATCCGCAAGGTGTCGGCGCGGGGTCTGTGGATCCGCATTCTGACGGCCCGGATGGAGCAGGGCGAGCCCTACATCATCTATTCCGACCATGTGAACCGCGCCCGTCCGGAGCATCACAAGCTGGCCGGACTGGAGGTGAAAACCTCCAATCTTTGTGCCGAGATCACGCTGCCGACCGGTATCGACCATCATGGCAAGAATCGTACGGCCGTGTGCTGCCTGTCCTCGCTCAATCTCGAGACTTGGGACGAGTGGAAGGATGATCCGCAGTTCATCGAAGACGTCATGCTGTTCCTCGACAACGTGCTGCAGGATTTCATCGACCGCGCTCCCGATGACATGGCGCGCGCCAAATATGCCGCCGCGCGTGAGCGTTCTGTGGGCTTGGGCGTGATGGGCTTCCATTCCTTCCTGCAGGCCCGGATGATTCCGTTCGAGTCCGTGATGGCGAAGGTCTGGAACCGGAAGATTTTCGAATATATCCGCAAGCAGGCCGATGCCGCGTCAAAGCATCTGGCGGAAGTGCGTGGTCCGTGCCCGGATGCCGAGGAATACGGCTTCATGGAGCGCTTCTCGCACAAGCTCGCCATCGCCCCGACGGCCTCGATTTCCATCATCACGGGCAATGCCAGCCCCGGAATCGAGCCGATCAGCGCAAACGTGTTCCTGCAGAAGACGCTTTCGGGCTCGTTCTCGGTGCGCAACCGCCATCTGAAGACGATTCTGGAAGAGCGCGGTTACGATACGGACGAAGTCTGGTCTGCAATCACGCTGAACAAGGGCTCCGTGCAGAACCTCGACTTCCTGACGCAGGACGAGAAGGACGTGTTCAAGACGGCGTTCGAGCTCGACCAGCGCTGGGTTGTGGAACATGCCGCCGACCGTGCACCGTTCATCTGTCAGGCGCAGTCAGTAAACCTGTTCCTGCCGGCCGACGTTCACAAGCGCGATCTGCATCAGATTCATTTCCAGGCGTGGAAGAAGGGCCTGAAATCCCTTTACTACTGCCGCTCCCTGTCCGTGCAACGCGCCGATGCGGTGTCCACGCTGGCGGTGAAGAGCGACATTCTGGAAGACGAAAAATACGAAGCCACGGCTCAGGCCGCCCCGCGCGGCGAGATGAGCAGCGGCGATTACGAAGAGTGCCTGTCCTGCCAGTAATGGTGGGATGCGAAAGGACGAGATCATGAGCGACACGACCCCGACGACCGGTCATCAGGCCGAGCAGCATTTCGACCTGATGACCGCCAACCCGGTCTACAAGCCCTTCCGCTACCCCTGGGCCTATGACGCCTGGCTGACCCAGCAGCGCGTCCACTGGCTGCCCGAGGAAGTGCCGCTGGCCGATGACGTGAAGGACTGGCACCGGACGCTGACGGCAGCAGAACAGCATCTGGTGACGCAGATTTTCCGCTTCTTCACGCAGGCCGACGTGGAAGTGAATTCCGCGTACATGAAGTACTACAGTCAGGTTTTCAAACCGACCGAAGTGCTGATGATGCTGTCGTCGTTTTCGAACATCGAGACGATCCACATCGCTGCGTATTCCCATCTTCTTGATACCATCGGAATGCCCGAGACTGAGTATTCGGCTTTCCTGAAGTACAAGGAGATGAAGGACAAATACGATTTCATGCAGTCGTTCAACATCGACAACAAGCGTGAAATCGCCAAGACGATGGCGGCTTTCGGGGCGTTCATGGAAGGACTTCAGCTTTTCGCGTCCTTCGCGATCCTGCTGAACTTCCCGCGATTCAACAAGCTCAAGGGCATGGGGCAGATCGTGTCCTGGTCGGTGCGTGACGAGACGCTGCACTGCCTGTCCATGATCCGCCTGTTCCGGACGTTCATCCGCGAAAACCCGGAACTGTGGACAGCCGATTTCCGCGAGGAACTCACACAGGTCTGCCGCACGACGGTCGAGCACGAAGATGCGTTCATTGATCTGGCGTTCGAGATGGGGCCGGTTGAGGGTATGTCGTCCAACGACGTGAAGGCGTATATCCGCTTCATCGCCGATCGCCGCCTGACACAGCTTGGTCTGGACCCGATCTATGGGCAGGAAAGCAATCCGCTGCCGTGGATTGATGACATGCTCAACGCCGTCGAACACGCCAACTTCTTCGAAAACCGTTCGACCGAATATTCCCGTGCCTCCACCTCCGGCACATGGGAAGAAGCGTTTGAAGGCAACGTTTTCAGCTAAAAACAGGGTCTGGAGAGGTTCTGACTTTCAGGCAGGGCTTCTCCGTCTCTCAGAACACGCTCTGCAGCAGCGGTGAAACGCCCGTCCGTCTCATGCAGAACCAGTCCGGCCCGAAGCCGGAAAATTCCCCGTCCGCCATAGACGGCGCGGACCAGAACCAGCTTTGCTTCGCGGCCCGCTCGTGGCCAGAAAGGATAAAGCTGGATCGAACCACACCCATTTTCCAGTAAAGTCCGGCAGATCCTGTCCGCGCTGGCGACTGACAGGACGAATGTCAGCGTTCCGCCCGGAAGAACCCATTTCGTCAGAGCGCGGGCCCAGTCTTCCGGTGCGGTCGTCTCCGCACTCAGGGCGAGGCGGCGTCGGCTGTCGGGAGAAGGCGTACCGTGCGCGCTATGCCAGGGCGGATTGGCCATCACATGATGAAAACGACCATTGGCGGTTGGTGTGAGGGCGCGCAGGTTTTTGGGGATGTCGGGCAGATGGGCGTGGACCACCTGAATCCGCGTTTCACCGTCGGGATCAGCATTGGCGCGGATATTGCGCTCGGCCAGTGCCAGAGTTTCCGGATCGGATTCCAGCCCGACTCCACGAACCCCCGGAAGGCGCGCGGTGAGGCACAGCAGGGCTGCTCCCGCCCCGCAACCGGCTTCCAGAACTGTTTCGCCAGTTTTTGCCGGAATGGAGGCCGCCATGAGAACAGGTTCCAGACCCGTCCTGTAACCTTCGGTGAACTGGTCGTAGCGCACACGCCCTCCCAGCAGCGATCCTTCTTCGCGGGCCGGACCAGGACCGGAAAATGCATGACCGGAAAAGATGTTCGGAGGGGGCAATGGGTTGACCGTCTTCCTGCTGCCGCTCATATGGTCTTTCCAACCTGTCGTCCGGCGTTACATGGTCCGTTCGTTCTTGTCGCGACAGGAGAGAAAGAACGGGCTACGCCACATCATATCGTGCCCGTGCGCTCCTGGGCCAGCCCCCGGAGCCGTTGCGGGAACTGGAGTAATGACCCTTGGATTCTGCCGCACCGGACGTTTCTGCGACCGTTGATAAAGCTGTGCTCAGGGATGCAGGGAGCGAGAGCGCCCTTTCCGCTCTGTCCGCCTATCTGGAACAGGACATGCAGGCCTGCAACCGCGCCATTATCGCGCGGATGGAGAGCCCGGTTCCGCTCATTCCGCAGCTTGGCGCCCATCTTGTTGCAGCGGGTGGCAAGCGCCTGCGGCCACTGCTGACGCTCGCCGCCTCCCGCCTGTGTGGCTATCAGTCGACTCCTGAAAATCAGCGTCATGTCGGACTGGCAGCCTGTGTGGAGTTCATCCACACCGCAACGCTGCTTCACGATGACGTGGTCGATGAAAGCAATCTGCGTCGTGGGCTGGCGTCGGCCAATGCAGTTTTTGGCAACAAGGCGTCCGTTCTGGTGGGCGACTTCCTGTTCGCACGCTCGTTCCAGCTCATGACGGCCGATGGCTCGCTCAAGGTCATGGCGATCCTGTCCGATGCTTCGGCGACGATTGCCGAGGGCGAAGTCCTTCAGATGGTGACGCAGAACGATCTCTCCACACCGGTTGAGCGGTATCTGGAAGTCATTCACGGCAAAACGGCGGCTCTGTTCGCAGCGGCCTGTCGCGTCGGCGCGGTCGTTGCCGATCGCCCCGAAGCGGAAGAAGTCGCACTGGACCGTTTCGGGACCAATCTGGGCATGGCGTTCCAGCTCGTTGACGACGCGCTCGATTATGCTGCCGATCAGCAGGTTCTGGGCAAGACCGTTGGCGACGACATGCGGGAGGGCAAGATCACGCTGCCGGTTCTGGCAGCCTATGAAGCCGGCTCTCCCGAAGACTGTGCTTTCTGGGAGCGTGTCATTGAAAAGGGCGAGCAGACGGACGCTGACCTGCCACATGCGCTGGCCCTGATCGAGAAGACAGGTGCCATTGCCACGACTATTGCCCGTGCACGGGTTTACGCCGCCGAAGCCGTCGAAGCGCTGTCCATTTTCCCGGACAGTGAATTGCGGCGTCTGATGGCAGAGACGGTCCAGTACACCGTCGACCGCGCCCGCTGAAGCGTGTTAGCCCCTGCCTGATCGGGCGGGGGCTTTTCAGTTTGCCGCTGTCATGAGCGGAATGGGAGCGGTGAGCAACTCCCACCCTCTGAAGCCGAGCCTTGCGGCGGCGGCTTCAAGCCCCGGCGCTGTATGCGGCAGCCGGGTCATCAGGAAACGGCCTTTCTGCGCTGTTTCTGCTCCGTGAGACAGCGTTTGAAGGACAGTTCCGACCTGTCGGGCAACGGCGGAAGCCGGGTCCAGCCAGCGCACCCCGGATGGCGACATGCGTTCGAAGGCGTCCATCAGAAATGTATAGTGGGTGCAGCCGAGCCCGACCGTATCAATCTCGCTGCCATGAGGCTGTCCGAATAGGCAGTCCAGTTCGTGCTGAATGTCCGCATCCGCAATGACCTCACCCAGAAAAGCACGTTCCGCCAGATCGGCCAGTCTGCGCGCGCCATGGGTAATCAGACGGCAATCCGCAGCGAACTCCTGATGCAGCCGGAGTGTATAGGGGCGCCGTGCGGTGGCGGAGGTCGAAAGCAGGCCGATGACGCGGCTTTCTGAAACACGCCCGGCCCAGCGGATCGGGGGGACGCATCCGACCACCGGGATGTTGAGTCGTTCACGCAGGGCGGGGAGGGCGATCGTACTGGCGGTATTGCATGCAATAACCAACACATCGGGGCGTAGATTGTCGCAGGCCGCGACCAACAGATTGACGATACGCGCTGTCAGCAGGTCGTCCGGCTGTTCGCCGTAGGGAAAGAGCGCCGTATCGGCGAGGTAGTCGATATGAAGGGCGGGAAGGAGGGCGCGCAGGGCCTGCACGACGCCCATCCCCCCGATGCCGGAGTCAAAAACCAGACTCCGGCCTGCTGGCACGGATGCGCCAGTCTCCATCAGGCTTCAGCTTTGGCCTTGAGAGCCAGCGCCTCTTCCGCGCTGCTCACACCGCCATGCTTCTTCGACCAGCCACACGGATCTTCGAGGAAGCGGCGGACTTCGGCGCTGTCTTTTTCAGAGAAGTAGTTCGCCCCCGCACAGGCTTCCAGCACGTCCCACCAGGTGCACAGCGCATGGAGAGAAATGTCCATATCCGCCAGCGTTTTGTGAGCACCGGGGAAGACGCCATAGAAGAAGACAACGAAGGTGTGGTTCACGATGGCACCCGCATCACGCAGGGCATTTGCGAATCGGATCTTGGACGCGCCGTCCGTCGTCAGGTCTTCGACCAGCAGGGTACGCATGCCTTCGGGCACATCGCCTTCGATCTGCGCGTTGCGACCAAAGCCCTTGGGCTTTTTGCGGACATAGGCCATCGGCGTCATCATCCGGTCCGCGATCCAGGCGGCGAACGGAATACCGGCGGTTTCGCCACCCACGACGGCGTCGATGCTTTCATAGCCGATATGGCGGCCGATCTTTTCAACGGCCAGTTCCATGATCTTGGTGCGCGCACGCGGGAAGAAAATGATCTTGCGGCAGTCGATATAGACCGGGGACTTCCAGCCTGACGTCAGGGTGTAGGGGTCTTCCGGGCGGAAGTTGATGGCCTTGATCTCAAGCAGGATACGGGCCGTGGCGAGGGCCGCGTCGCGGTCCCACTGGGTGCGGCCCGCCATCGGGCTCTCGGCGAACTGGGTCATGCTTGTCTCCGCTGACGTCGTTTTCTCGTGGTTTACCGGCCTGTCGCCGGGAAGGGTAGGGGCAATATCGCCCGCTTTTGGACTGTGTGAATTTTATCCGCTGCCTGTCAGTGTCACAGGCTGTTCCGATCTTCCTGCTTGCATGGGAGGCTCGGGAGTTCTAGGGAGAGGTATCGATATTCATTCTCATTTACGGCAGGATCAGAAGTGAGCATAGAGACCAGCCGGATCGGCCGGAAATGCGAACGCGCTGTTGTGACGGCCTATCAGGAACTGCGGGAGGTCGGTCAGCCGGACATGCAGGCCTTCGCCGCCTGCACGACGCTGTACCGCATCCATCACCCCGAATCTTCCGTCAAGGAAGCCCGTCGCCTCGTGGCGGAATGGATCGACCACCACGTCGTCCGTCAGGCCAGAGGCCAGACGCCGGGCTGCGACTGCTGAAGTTTGAAGAGGAGCCTCAGCTCCTCTCGCTCATCGGGATGAAACTCCGCTCCGCCGCACCGATATAAAGCTGCCGGGGGCGGCTGATGCGAACGGATGGTTCCTCGATCATTTCCTTCCATTGACTGACCCAGCCAACCGTCCGCGCGACAGCGAACAGGACGGTGAACATGCTTTTGGGAATGCCCAGAGCCTTGAGGATCAGCCCGGAATAAAAATCCACATTCGGATAAAGGCGACGGCTGACGAAATAGTCGTCCTCGGTCGCCACACGCTCCAGCTCCATCGCCAGATCCAGAAGCGGGTCGCGCTTGAGGCCCAGCTCTTCAATGACTTCATGGCAGGTCGCCTGAAGGATTTTCGCCCGCGGGTCGAAATTCTTGTAGACGCGATGGCCGAAGCCCATCAGGCGCACGCCGGAATTGCGGTTCTTGACTTCATTGAGGAATGCCGGAATGCCGTCGCGGCTTCCGATGGATTCCAGCATCCCCAGAGCCGCCTCGTTCGCGCCGCCATGTGCAGGCCCCCAGAGGGCGGCTATGCCTGCCGCAATGCAGGCGTAAGGGTTCGCGCCGGTCGAGCCGACAAGCCGCACCGTCGTCGTGGAAGCGTTCTGCTCATGGTCGGCATGCAGCAGCAGGATGCGATCCATCGCACGCGCCAGAACCGGATTGACGCGGTAATGGTTACCGGGCCGGGCAAACAGCATGTGCAGGAAGTTCTCAGAGAAGGACATCTCCTCATCGGGATAGATAAACGGCTCGCCGATGGAGTATTTATAGGCCCAGGCTGCGATGGTCGGAACCTTGGCGATCAGACGCCGGGCGGAAAGATCCCGCGCCTCGGGCTGGGAGATGTCCAGTCCGTCATGATGGAATGCGGATAGAGCGCCGACGGTCCCGCACAGGATCGCCATGGGATGCGCGTCGCGGCGGAAGCCGTTGAAGAAGTTCCGGATCTGCTCGTTGAGCAGCCGGTGGGTGTTCATGTCTTTGCTGAAGGTCTGATACTGCGTGGCCGTTGGCAGTTCGCCATAAAGCAGCAGATAGGCGGTTTCCGTGAAGCTCGCGTTGAGGGCCAGATCTTCGATCGGATAGCCGCGATGCAGGAGGACGCCTTTGTCGCCGTCAATATAGCTGATGGCGCTGGTGCAGGTGGCGGTGCTGCCCAGTCCGGGATCGAAGGAAAACACGCCCGTTTTCTGGGACAGGGCGCGCATGTCCATGACGTCCGGACCGATCGTCGCTTCCAGCAGCGGAAACTGGCGGCTGAGGCCATTGAGGCAAAGGGTCGCGGAACGATTTTCGGACATGCAGAAGATAACCCGCCTGAAATGTAAGGATGTTGTTCTGTTTTATCTCCGAAAGGTTTTTTATGTCCAGAGAGCCCCTCTGGACGGATCTTTCAGGGAAGAAGGAGTGTGGCCGGTTGAATGGTCGACGGACGGACGTCCAGCCACTCTCCCGGAATATCGAGAATCGTCAGGCCCGCGAGCGGATACCCCCGATAAATAGCCGAGAAGTGCGTGCTCTGAAGGGCCGGGCCGAGAAGGTCGCAGGCGAACTCGCCAATGGTCGGGTTATGCCCGACGATCAGAAGCGTTCGTACCGCTTCGGATGTGGCATGTACGAGGCCGTAAAGCGTGTCCGGGGTTGCCGCATAGAGACTGTCTTCGATCGTGAATGCAGGCATCTGATCCAGTGCATCCAGCACACCCTGAGCCGTCTGTCGGGTGCGGGTGGCGGGGCTGCAAAGGATCTGTATCGGATCGGACAGATCGCGCGACGCAAGCTGTCTGCCGATGCTTGCGGCCTGTTCGCGTCCTCTGGACGTCAGGGCGCGGCTACGGTCGCCACCTTCCGTCAGGACATGCGGGACGGCTTCCGCATGGCGCAGAAGCAGAAGGCGGCGCAAGGGCATCAGTTCCGGATCACCCGCTTTGGGCCATCAGCCTTCCGAAGCCCTGCGCGCGCTGGCGGCGATGGCTTCGTGATGGCGGATGACTTCGTGAATGACGAAGGCCAGAAATTTTTCGGCAAAGTCAGGATCGAGATGAGCATCGCGAGCAAGCTGGCGCAGGCGTTCGATCTGCCGTGTTTCGCGGGACGGGTCTGCAGGCGGAAGATGGGCACGGGCCTTGAGCTGTCCGACTTCCTGCGTGCAGCGGAAGCGTTCCGCAAGCATGTGGATCAGGGCAGCGTCGATATTGTCGATGCTGCCGCGCAGGCGTTCGAGTTCAGCCAGAGCGGGATCGGGAGTGCGGGATGTGGAAGACACAGGCTCAGGGCTCATTCAGATCAATCCATGCAAGATGGCCGCCTTTTCCGGCACCAAGATCGGTAAAGACGGCCGTGCCCCCCAGGCGTCCCGTCCGGCGCCAGGGGCGTCCGTCGGTCGAGCGGCGGTCATGGCCGACATAGACCGTCATCCCTTCGGGGATGCGGTTGATCCAGGTCAGGCGGCGTTCGGGATAGCCATCCGGCTGCATGCGGCCGGTGGTTTCTCCAAAAAGGGCGCGGGACAAAGGCGCGGACATCTCGCCCAGACCCGGCACGGAAGAGTGGGACAGCATGGCAGTGTGAAAACCGCCATGCACAAACAGGGAGCGTCCGATCCGCAGCCAGGTCGGGGCCTGGTCGATCGCCCTGTAAATGCGTTCGGGGAGACCTTCGTACTCAGGCAGCGAAATCTGGCGCAGGGTTTCCTCAAGCGGAGGATCGCGTCTCAGACGGCGGCCTTCAAGGGCACGACCGAGTTTGCGGTCATGATTGCCGAGAATGAAAAGCCCGCGCTGCTGTTCCAGAAGATCAAGCATCAGCTCCATCACGCCCGCGCTGTCAGGTCCGTGATCGACGAGGTCTCCGAGCTGGATGACGAAGCGTTCCGTCGCCGTTGCATGCCGGAAAGCGTTCAGATCGCCATGCACGTCCCCCACCACGCGGATGCCGTGTTCACGGATTCGCGTCATGACGGGGTCGGGAAGGGGAGGATCAACGAAGATGGCGCGTGCTTTCTGGTTTTCCTTCTATCAAAGGGCCAGAACGGTCCAAGGTCAATTTATCTGTTTGAGAAAATTGACCTCAGCCGTCCATCAACGCGGCTGCGCGCCCCAGATCGACTGACAGCACCCGGCTTACACCACGCTCCTGCATCGTGACACCATAAAGACGATCCATATGCGCCATTGTCAGCTGATGATGCGTCACCACCAGAAACCGCGTTCCGGCTTCCCTGGTCATGTCGGACAGCAAAGAGCAGAACCGCTCCACATTGGCATCATCAAGCGGGGCATCGACTTCATCGAGCACGCAGATCGGGGCCGGATTGCATCGGAAGGTTGCAAAGATCAGTGAAAGTGCGGTCAGGGCCTGTTCGCCACCCGACAGCAGGGACAGCGTGGAGAGCTTCTTGCCCGGAGGCTGCGCGAAAATTTCCAGCCCGGCTTCCAGCGGATCATCGCTGCCGACCATACCCAGATGGGCGCGTCCGCCGCCGAACATCCGGGCGAACAGGGACTGGAAATGCCGGTCCACTTCCGAAAAGACTGCCAGAAGGCGCTCGCGTCCCTCGCGGTTGATCGTGCCGATCCCGCCGCGCAGCCTGTTGATGGCAGCCGTCAACTCCGCATGTTCGCGGGCAATGGTTTCCGCCGTCTCGCGGGCTTCCTCGAATTCGGCTTCGGCCCGCAGATTGACCGCACCAAGGTCTTCGCGCTCGCGCGTCAAGCGAGAGAGGCGCCGGCGGGTCGCGGTCTCGGCCTGTTCAGACAGGTCGGACGGATAGGCTGCGCCTTGTGCGCCGCCTTCTGGCGGTTCGCTGTCGGCCAGCAGGCGCTCACGGGCGGCAACGGCCTGCTCCGCGCGCTCGGTCAGGCGTGCGATTGCCTCGCGCCCCGCGGCCAGCGCCAGATCGGCGTTGCGGCGCTGCTCCTGTGCTTCAAGCCCGGCTGCTCCAGCGGCCTCATCAGCGGCCCGTGCCGCATCGTAAGCGCTCTGGGCATCCGTCAGGATCTGGTCGTGGCCGGCGAGTTTCCGCTCCAGTTCGGCAGGAACTGCACTGACGGTCTGGAAGCTGTTGTGCAGTTCGTCCCGCCGGCCCCGCAGATGCGCAAGGCTGGCTTCTCCGGCCGCGATCTGGGTTCCCAGTCCTTCAAGTCTGGCACGGATCGCAGTCAGGGCGCCGGTAAGGCGAACGTCTTCGAGGGAAAGGCGCGCGCTTTCGGTGCGGGCAATTTCCAGAAGATGCCGCGTTGCATGGAGAGGAGCCGTGGCGTCCTGAACCGCCTGTTCCAGCCGTACGGGTTCAGGACGCTCCGCCAGTTCGGCCATCCGTTTCGCATGGTCGTCCCGCAGACGGGTGACGAGGGCCTGAAGCTCCGTCTGACGGGGTTGCAGTGCGGAGCGGCGGGCGAGGGTCGTTGCGGCAGTCTGGTCCAGCGTCTGGAGTTCGCGGGTCAAACGCTGGGCGTCTTCACGGCTATTTCGCGCGGCTTGTGTCGCTGTATCCGCCGCAGAGCGTGCCAGATCGAAAACCTGCTGCGACGTTTCGGCGGCGGTCCTCAGGGCGAAAATGTCAGGACGGTTTTCCTGCTGTTGAAGAGAGGCACGCTGTTCTGCAAGACGGGCCTGTTCCGCTTCCAGCCGCGCTATGGCTTCATCCAGGTCCCGCAGACGCGCCAGCGTGGTGTCGTGGCGCAGAAGAGCCTGATCCAGCGTCCGGGCGGCGGTATCGGCGGCATTCCGGGCGTCCTGAAGTCTCATTCCCGCCACCCGGAGCGTTTCGCGGGCGGCTTCGGCATCCTTTGTGCTGTTTCGGGCCTGCGCCTGAAGGTTCTCGGGATCGGGATGGGCGGCCAGTTCGGCTTCTGTCTGCGTGACGCTGGTCTGTGCGGCTGTCAGCGCGCCTTCCGCGTCTTTCAGGCGTTCGCTGGCCTGTTCCCAGTGGGCGAGCGCAAGGGCCGCTTTCTGTTCCATCCGCGACGAGACGGTCCGGGCTTCGGCCAGTTGGGGTTCGAGTGTCGCGCGTTCCTGTCGCAGGGCGGTGAGAGCCACCTCCGCCCGCTCGCGGGCTTGCAAGGTTGCGGCACAACTTTCTTCCAGTGCGGGCTGTGACGCAAGATGGGACTGAAGCAGCGCGCGGGCGTCCGCCAAGCGGCGACGCTGCTCCAGCCGTGCCGCACCGGAATCCGGGGCGTCGGCCGAGCGGATAAAGCCGTCCCAGCGCCAGAGCGCCCCGCTGCGACACACCAGAACCTGCCCCGGATGGAGGGTCTTTTGCAGTTCGGGCCCCGCAGCGTCGTTATCCAGCAGGAATGCGGCGTCCAGACAGCGCTGCAGTGCTTCAGGCGCCTGAACAAGCGTCGAAAGCCGGACGCAGTTTTGCAGTTCTGCGGGCGCAAGCCGCTCCAGCGGCCGCCAGCGCCGATCGGCTGGAACACTGTCCGGAGCAAGAGAGGCATCTAGCCCGTCTGCCAGAACTGCCGCGACGGCCCGCGCCATATCTGCGGGAATGTCCAGCACATCTTCGAGTGGGTCGGGCTGTGCGGCCACGGCATTGAGGCTCTGCTCCAGCCCTTCACATTCGCCCTGCGCGCGCAGGATCAATGTCTCCAGCGCGGAAAGCGCCTGGCTGGTCTGTGCTTCCCGCTCACGGGCGGTCGTGAGGGTGGCGTCCGCGTCCGCAAGAGACTGCTGAAGGGTTGTCAGGCGGTCTTCAGCCTGCGTCACGGTATCGCGGACGTCCTGAACCGTCTGCTCAGGAACGAGAGCGGTTCGGGCCGTAGCCTCCGCCGTTGCGGCGAGCTGCACTTTCTGGCGCGCCTGATCGCGTGTGTGGCGGCTCTGCTCGACGGCGCGGAGCAGCGTTTTATGGCGCTGTGCGCCTTCCTCGGCCGCCGCACGGGCTTCCAGCCAGATCGTGCCGAGGCGTTCCTGCTCCTGCCTTGCCTGTGCTTCCTGAGCGTGGGCGTCGCTCTGGGCCTGTGCCGTGACGGCGCGGGTTTTTTCAAGATCCGTGCGGGATGCTTCGGTCAGGAGCCCGGCCCGGGCAGTCTCACGCGTGGTCCGGTCCTGCGTGATCTGGGCCTGTGTCGTCTGAAGGCGTCTGTCCAGATCGGCTTCCGTGGCTTCCAGCGCCTGAAGGCGATTTCTGCCATCCGTCAGCGCCTGTCCATCCAGTTCCGCTTTCAGCCGCGCGTCCTGCAGAGCCGTTATGCAGTCCTGTTCCCTGCGGCTGTCGGCTTGGGACTGTTCCTGCATCGAGGCGACATTCCGGCGCAGCCCAGTCAGCGTTGCATCATCAGGTGTGGCCGCGTCCAGCGCTGTAATTTCGGCCTGAACTGCGTCGAGCGCGCTGGCTTCCGCATCGAGCCGCAGCGTCAGGGCATCGAGCCCTTCCATCATCGCATCCCTGCGGATGGCTTCGGCATCCCGCAGACGGGTCGCGTCTTCCAGCGTGAGCGCCTGCTCCTTTTCGAGCACATCAAGGCGCTCGCATTCGGCGCTACAGGCTGAACGGAGTTGCGGCAGGGCCGCCATCTCGGATTCAAGGTCCGTACATTCCCCGACTGCGATGCCTCGCGCAGTCTGGTCCGCCGTCAGGCTGGCATCACTTCGGGCCAGATCGCCTTCTGCCTGTTCGAGGCGCAGGCGTGTTTCGGCTTCAGTCTGCCGGGCGCGGTCGAGATCCTGTCTCAGGGTCTCGGACTGGACTTTCAGGCGTTCAAGCGTACTGCGCAGACGGTCCGTTTCCTCGCGCGCCTGCGGGGCGGCCTTGCGGGCTTCGAACTCGGCGATGGCCGCGGTTTCGGCGGCAAGTTCGGCTTTCTTCAGATCCTCGCGCGCCTTGGCCAGATCGTCCCGGCTGCGCTGTACGGCCAGATTGGCGCGGGCATGAAGCAGGGCGTGCAGCGCGGTTTCCGTCTCGCGGATCTTTTCCGAAAGCTCACGGTATTTCCGGGCCTGAACCGTCTGGCCTTCGAGGCTCGCAAGCCGCTCTTCAAGTTGCAGACGCAGGTCTTCGGCGCGGGAGAGGTTGGCTTCGGTCTGGCGGAGTTTGAGTTCGGCGTCGTGGCGTCTGGCGTGCAGACCTGTGATGCCTGCAGCTTCTTCAAGCAGCAGGCGCCGTTCCTCGGGCTTGGCGGCGATGAGTTGGCCGACGCGGTTCTGGCTGATGATCGCGGAGCTTCGTGCGCCGGAAGCCAGATCGGCAAACAGGGTCTGAACGTCACGCGCGCGCATGACGCGACCGTTGATGCGGTATTCGCTGCCCGATCCGCGTTCGGCGCGGCGGCTGATTTCCAGCTCCTCCGCGTCCTGAAACGGCGAGGGCGCCAGACCTGCCGCATTGCTGAGATGCAGCGTGACCTGTGCGATATTGCGGGCCGAGCGTGCGCCCGTACCAGCAAAGATCAGATCATCAAGCTCTCCGCCCCGCAGGGCGCGGGCGGAGGTTTCGCCCATCGCCCATCGCAGGCCTTCGACGACATTGGACTTGCCGCAGCCGTTTGGCCCGATGATCCCCGTCAGACCCGGAAGGATATCGAGACGCACCTCATCGGCGAAACTCTTGAAACCGCCGATGCTCAGGCGGTCGATCGTCGTGGTACGGCTCGACATCAGGGTATGGAAATACTGGTCCTAAGGTTGGCGGATCAGGACGCCTTGGCGACGAGATCGGCGAATTTTTCGTAAGTTTCAGGGTCCTGGTCGTAATGCGTATTGTTGAAGCGGAAATACGGCGTACCCTGGATGTTGTATGTGTCCGCGTCCTTCTTGACCTGATCGAACAGCGCCTCGGCGAAGGCATTGTCCTTGCTGATGGCGTCGAACTGGGCTGCGGAGACACCGGCGAGAGCAGACATCTGCTGAAGGCGCTGCATCGGGTCGCCGCCTGCGGCGAAAGCCCACTGCATCTGGCTGGAGAACAGGGCCTCGATAAAGGGAACGTAACGTTCTTCGGGCAGGGAGCGGGCCACCATGGCCGCCGTCAGGCCAACACGATCACCGCAGAAATCATGGAACTGATAGCGGATCTTTCCCGTGTCGATCAGCTTTTCCTTGATCTTGGGGAATTCTTCCGTCGCGAAATGCGCACAATGCGTGCAGGTGAGCGAGAACCATTCCTGCACCAGAACCTTGGCGTTCGGGTTGCCAAGAATACGCGGGCTCAGTCGGGCGTCGCTCGAAGTTGCATCGGCGGCACGGGCCGTACCGACGGCGGTTCCCGCAACGGCGAGGGCCGGGGCGGCAGAGACGAAAAAGCGGCGGGAAAGGGAAAGACGGGTCATTCAGGAGGCCTTTGCGACTGCTTTGGCGAAATCATCATAGCTCCCGACCACGGTGGGCGCGGGAACATCATTGATGCGGAAATATGGCGTGCCCGGGATCTGGAGGAAAGCGCCGTCGTGATCCTGTTTGTTGATAATGGCTTCACGCAGGGCATTATCGGCGTTGATCCGGTCGAATGCTGCTGCGTTCACCCCGAACAGGGCCGCGCGTTTCTTCAGTTCGGCAACCGGGTCAATGTTCTGTGCGAAAGCCCATTCGTCCTGATGGTCGAGCAGATCCGTTACAAAGGCTGCGTATTGGTCCGCCGGCAGGGAGCGGGCCACCATGGCGGCCAGCAATGCAACCTGATCAATCGGGAAATCATGGAACCGATAGCGGATCTTTCCCGTGTCGATGAGGTTCTTGCGAACCTGCGGAAAAATCTCCCGCGAGAAATGCGCGCAGTGCGAACAGGTCAGGGAGAACCATTCGTCCACTATGACCTTCGCATCCGGCGAGCCGATGAAGCGTGGCCCCATGCGCTGATCGTTGGCGGGTACGTCGTCCGCGTGGGCGAAGGGCGCGGCCGCAGTGGCTATGAGAGCCATTCCGGATGCGAGAAGGGTACGGCGGCCGAGAAGCTGGGCGGCAGGCATGAACGGGGCTCCGCTGGAAACGATGGTGATACTCGAACGACGAACGGGGGGCTCCGTCAAGAGCCCCGATCGTCTTCCTGTGTCTTGAGAGCGGGAAGAGGCTTGTTTTCCCAGCCTTCCGGAACCCTCATGCGCAGGGCGCGGATATGCCGGGCGTCGGCGTCCAGAACGCGGAATTCGAGGCCGCTTTCATGGGTCAGAACCTCATCCCGGGCAGGAACATGTTCGGCCAGACGGAACACCAGCCCCCCCACCGTCTCGATTTCGGCCTCCCGTTCGGCCTCCGTCAGGACGGCGCCAAGCCGTTCTTCAAGCTGCCGGACCGGAAGGCGGGCGTCGATATCGAAAGAACCGTCCGGACGCTCCACCCACATGGTCGTCACCGGATCGTCATGCTCGTCCGAAATATCGCCGACGATGGTTTCGATCAGATCTTCGATCGTCACGAGCCCGTCGATGCTGCCATATTCGTCAATGACGAGGGCCATGTGCATCTGGCGCTGACGCATCTGGAGCAGCAGGTCCAGCACGGGGATCGTTGGTGCGATCATCAGGGGCTGACGCAGAAGCGGACGGATGTCGAAGGCTTCCGGCTCGCCGACATAGGCGATCAGATCCTTCACATGGATCATGCCTGCGATGTCGTCGAGCTGGTCGCGATAGACTGGAAGGCGGGAGTGGTTTTCCCGACGCATCAGGTCCAGCGCTTCACTGAACGGGAGAGCCTCGGGCATGGCAATAATGTCTGCGCGTGGGATCATGACGTCATCAGCCGTGATGTCGCGCAGGCGCAGCACGTTCATGATGAGGGCGCGTTCCTGCCGGTCGAGTTCAGGCTCGTCGCTGGAATCCTCGGTCGGCTGGCTGGCTTCGTGAACGAGGGTCGCGATGGATTCGCGCAGGCCCTGATCGCGGTTGCGACGGTTGAAAAGTCCGAAAAGTCCGCGCGACGAGCGGCTTTTGCCCGACTCTTCCGATGAGCGGTCGTTTGTATCGTCACTCATATCCGGACACTCCCCGCCATCTGCCCGTTGCCCTGCTGCCATGGATCGCCAAAGCCGAGGGAGCGCAGCGTCCGGGTCTCGATCCCCTCCATTTCCCTGGCTTCACCGGGGTGGTGATGATCATAACCGGCAAGATGCAGCGCGCCATGCACAACAAGATGCGACAGATGCGCCTTCAGTGAGCGTCGTGCGGCGTCTGCTTCCCGGCGGACGGTCTCATAGCCCAGCACGATATCTCCGCCATGCTCCGGCGAAAGTGGCTCGAACGTCAGGACGTTCGTGGGCTTGTTCTTGTCCCGGAAGCGCGCATTGAGGCGCTTGACGATCCTGTCCGTTGCCAGAAGGATCGAAGGGGCCGGAGACTGTGTGAAATCGGGGCCACCCTGGCGGGCGACCGCGACGAGAGCGCGCCGGATTGCGCGCTCCGTTCCCGGCACCGAGGCGCGCCAGCGCGCGTCCTCGATGATGATGTCAGTGCCGGCGTGTCGACTTGGAGGTTCCATTGTTTTCCCGGCGCAGCCTGTTCCGGAAGACGTCCCGGGGGGCTGGCGCTTTCTGTTCATAAGCATCGACGATACGGGCAACCAGCGGATGGCGCACCACATCTTCGGAAGAAAAACGCGTTATGCCGATTCCCTTGATGCCTTCGAGGGTCTCGACCGCTTCGCGCAGACCGGATGATACACCATTTGGCAGGTCGATCTGACTTAGATCGCCCGTAATGGCCATGCGTGTGCCTTCGCCCATGCGGGTGAGGAACATCTTCATCTGGGCTGCGGTCGTATTCTGGGCTTCGTCCAGAATGACGTAGGAATGAGCGAGCGTGCGTCCGCGCATGAAAGCGAGTGGCGCCACTTCGATCTCACCCGTCCCCATGCGGCGCACCACCTGATCGCCCGGCATCATGTCATGCAGGGCGTCGTAAAGCGGGCGCAGATAAGGGTCGATTTTTTCGCGCATGTCGCCAGGCAGGAAGCCGAGGCGCTCTCCAGCCTCCACGGCCGGGCGGGACAGTACGATCCGGTCCACCTGTCCGGCGAGCAGCATGCCGACGGCCTGCGCCACTGCGAGATAGGTCTTGCCAGTGCCCGCCGGGCCAATGCCAAACACCATGTCGGTATTGGCCAGCATTTCCATATAGGCAGCCTGACCGTGCGAACGCGGCGCGATGACGCCGCGCTTGGTCCGGATGGCGGGCAGATCCCCGAACGGAGTGGCGGGCAGCGTCTGCGGTTTGCCATAACCCTTTTCCGGACGGCGCTGGCCATTGCCGCGCGGAGGAGGCTCCTGCGCAGCAGCCGGACGGGCCTGTCGTGTATCGACCGGACGCTCCGGACGGCTGGGGAGGGCGGTCAGGCGAATGACGCCATCGACCTGCGAGGCATCAATCGTGCCGCCCTGTTCGAGCTGGTTGTACAGGGCGATGATGGCCGCCTGTGCGCGCCCGACCGAGTCCGTTTCGCCAGAGATGGCAATCTTGTTGCCGCGACAGGACAGCTTGACGTTGAACCCTTCCTCCAGCCGGACAAGATGCCGGTCATGGTCTCCCAGCAGGCGCTGGAGCAGGATGTTGTCGTTAAAACGCAGGGCAACGGTGCGGTTGCCTTCGGAGCCACTGCTGGTGGCGACGGGACGGGTCGGGTGCGTTGTCAGCAAGCGGAGGCTGTCTCCCGGATCAGGGTACCGCCCAGGGAATTGGTGCGGCGTGTGGTGATGGCGACCTTGACGGTGGAGCCGATCAGATGGTCGGGGCCGTCGAAGTGAACGGGTTGCAGATAAGGCGAACGCCCGGCAATCTGCCCGGGCTTGCGGCCCCGGTTCGTCACCAGGATTTCCTGCACCGTCCCGACCATGTCGGCATTGAAAGCGTCCTGCTGTTCGCGCAGAAGCGCCTGCAACTCGGCCAGACGGCGATCCTTCACGTCCTCAGGTACCTGCATCGGCTGACCGGCGGCGGGTGTGCCTGGACGGGGGGAATATTTGAAGCTGTAAGCCATGGCGAAACCGATATCGCGCACGAGCTGCATGGTCGCTTCGAAATCTTCCTCCGTCTCGCCGGGATGACCGACGATGAAATCGGAAGACAGGGCCAGATCCGGCCGGGCCTCACGCAGCTTTCGAACGCTCTCGCGGTATTCATCCGCCGTATGGCCGCGGTTCATGGCCTTGAGGATCCGGTCCGAGCCGCTCTGCACCGGGAGATGCAGGAACGGCATGAGGGCCGGGTTGTCCCGGTGCGCGTCGATCAGGCTCTGGTCCACGTCGCGGGGATGGGACGTCATGTAGCGGATGCGGCCCAGACCCGGGATCTGCGCGAGCTGTTCGACCAGCCCCGCCAGCGTGGCACTTCCGCCTTCACCGTCATCACCGTGATAGGCGTTGACGTTCTGCCCGAGCAGCGTGATCTCGCGGACGCCGCTTTCAGCCATCCGACGAGCCTCGGCGAGAACTGAAGCAACCGGGCGGCTCGTCTCCGCGCCACGGGTATAGGGTACCACGCAGAAGGAGCAGAACTTGTCGCAGCCTTCCTGAATGGTGAGGAATGCCGTGAGATTGCCCTGCGTCTGCGGCGCCGCATCCGTGGGCAGGAAATCGAATTTTTGCTCGACCGGGAAGTCCGTCTCGATCACGGCGCCACCGGCACGGGCGGCGCGGGCCACCATTTCGGGCAGCTTGTGATAGGTCTGCGGACCGAGCACCAGATCCACGTAAGGCGCGCGAGAGAGGATGACCTCTCCCTCGGCCTGCGCCACGCACCCGGCAACAGCGATGATGGTGCGATCCTGACCGTTTCCGATGCGCTCGTCGCGGATCTTGCGAAGGCGTCCGAGCTCGGAAAAAACCTTCTCCGTCGCCCGCTCGCGGATGTGACAGGTGTTGAGAATGACCATGTCCGCGTCTTCGGGGCGCTCGACCGGTCCATAGCCCAGCGGGCGCAGGACATCGGCCATGCGCGCGCTGTCATACACGTTCATCTGGCAGCCCCATGTGATGACATGAAGGCCGCGCGGTGCCTGCACGGTGGGCATGGGGTCGGAAGAAGCGGGCATGGCTGGGAAATTCGGGGTGGTGGTCAAAGTTTCGGTCCGGGAATGGCAGATTCAGGCACACACATCGGGGCAGGCATCCTCGGGGTCAAGCCTGTCCCGGGAAACGGCATGCCGAACGCAAGGGGCCGACGGATGATCAGACGGTCCTGAATGGGTAATACCACCTCCGGACACGAAGGCCGGGTTGCCGCCGTGTCATGATCCGAAAGTGACGTGGGAGCGGGCTTCAAGTCAAGACAAACCTGATGTCAGTCCCCGCTATGGAGCGCATTTCAGGCTTTCACAGCTTTCGGTCGACCCCGGCGGAGGTCTGCCGCACCGCTGTTGACGGCTTCGAAGGTCGCGCGCGAGAGGTCTTTGCGGGACAGGAAGCCATCCGGTGTGATGGGCTCGTGCAACATAAGGGACGCCCCCATGGAGCGCCACTGCCCGAAGGACCACAGATGCGGCGCAAGATCCATGTCGCCGTACCAGGAGAACACATTCCGTCGTCCGCGACCGACCGGCAGCCCTTCAAGGCTGTCATAAACCACGGAAACCGGCTGGATCAGGACAGGCGGTGCCTTGGGCAGGCCCACCTTCTCCAGGCGTCCGGGCTTGGCGACCGCGAAGAACGAGGACAGGAACGGTAGAACGCGTGAGCCGTCCGACGACGTGCCTTCGGGGAAGAGCACGATATCGTCGCCGTCCCACAGATGCGCGGCCATTTCCTGAAGTTCGCGGCCGGTATCCTGACGGTTGCGGCTGACGAAAATGGTGCGGCCCAGACGTGACGCCGTACCGATGAGTGGCCATTTGCCGACTTCGCCCTTGGCCACGAACACGACGGGAAGTTCGCTGCCAATGATGGCGATGTCCAGCCAGGAACAGTGATTGGCGACGAACACGACCGGGCGTTCGCCGTTACGGACGTCCCTTGCGGTCCGTACGCCACCCGCGCTGCGGCCGATGACTTTTGTCTTGATGCCCAGAATCCGGCACACGCCTCTCCAGTAAATGCGCGGCATCATGATTTTCAGTCGTCCGGGTAACCGCACCAGAAGAGCCTGCAGACTGCACGCCCAGAACGTCCAGATCAGGACGAGGGACAGGCGCAGCGCACAGCGCAGACGGCTGTAGAGCGATGTGGACGTTGTTGGCTGCAAAGCCGGAAAGGCGGCATTTCCATCCACGACGGGACGGTTGTGACCGCGTCGGCCGTTCGGGGTCTGGGCATCACGATTGGACATGGGTGCTGAGTGATACGGTTTTCGAAGGGACGACACAATCTTGTTTGTCTCCGCGGCCTTCATTTGTGTTAGTCGGTACGGAGCGTTTTTCCGGCGTGTCCCAGCGGGAGAGGGCTTGACAGGGAGCGCCGTGCAAGGTTCCTCGGACATAGCAGCCCTGTCGTTCGGTCTGCCCGCCCGTATCCGGCTTTCACAAGGCCGGAAATGCTCTCAAGACAGATTTTTCAGGACGCACGGTGAAGTCAGGCCGCCGCTCAGTTTCTTATTCTGTGTCAGTCGCTTCGATGTCCTGCATGCTGGGTGTCGTAACGGTGTTCTGCGCGCCGGTGCCCCTGCATGCGAAGGCATCCAAAGCACCTGCGACCGCTCAGCCGGTTTCGGATGGCACCTCCGATCCCGCCATTCCCTATACCGTGACCCTGACACCGACGAAGCATCCGGAGCTGGATGCCGCGATCAGCGCATCGTCCCAGCTTCAGTCGCTCCAGACGTCCCATTCCGTCGGAGCCTATGCGCTCGCCGGGCGCATCCGCAGCGATTATGACCGTGTGAATATCGCGCTGGAATCGCAGGGATATTATGCAGGATCCGTGCAGATCAGCGTCAAGGTCGGGACGCGGCTCGTGGACGGCAAGGATCCCTCCCTGCCGGATGTTCTCAAGGCGGTGGAGAAAAACCAGAAAGTCGCCATCACGATTTCCACCACGCTCGGGCCGCGCTTCAGTCTGGGAAGCATCGCGCTGCTTGCACCGCCCGAAAAGGTTGACGCAGCAGATCCTCAGGCAGCAGCTGCGGTCGTAAAGACCCCTGCTGCAAAGACCCCCACCGCGAAGGCTCCCGCGTCCAAAGACACTCAGGTGCCAACACCTGCGGCGAGTGCCCCGGTAACGTTCGCACAGGCCGTCGAGCAGTCCCGGCCCGTCAGTCTCACGCCGGATGAGCGCAAGGCGTTCAACCTCTCTGCTGGGCAGCCTGCGGTGGCGGAAACCGTGCTGGCCGCACAGAACACGCTGCTCAACCAGCTTCAGGAAGACGGCTACGCGACCGCAAGCGTCTCGACGCCCCTGGCCTATCTGGAACCCCAGGCACAGAAACTCGACATCGTGTTCCGCGTCCAGCGCGGGCCGCGGGTCGTGATCGGTCCGATCGGGATGACAGGACTGGTTCACACCAACCAGAGCTTCCTGCGCAACCGGCTGGAACTCAAGGAAGGCGAGCTGTATCGTCCGTCACGGATCGAGGCCGCGCGTCAGGATCTGGTGAGTACGGGGGTGTTCGCGTCCGTGCAGGTTCGCAATGCCCCGCCCATCATTACCCTGCCGCCCAGTCGCACCCTGATGCCGGGTATTCTTCAGGCCATGCCCATCGAATTCAGCTTCAAGGAGGCCAAGCGGCGGACGCTGTCGGCCGAAGTCGGATATTCGACCGATCTCGGCGGCCGTCTGGGCGCAAGCTGGACGCATCACAATCTGTTTGGTGATGCCGAACAGCTGAAACTGACGGCTCTGGTCACGGGGCTTGGTGGCTCCGCACAACAGGGGCTGGGCTATGATGTCTATGCGGATTTCATGAAGCCGGATTTCCTGTCGAAGGGACAGAACCTGAGCGTGCGCCTCGAAGGGGTGCGTCAGCTTCTCTATTCGTACCACCAGACCGCCATCATCGCGCGGGCCGGGTTGAACCGGCATGTGGGGAAATACTGGAACCTCTCGGGCAGCCTGATGGGCGAGCAGGAACAGATCAAACAGTTTGGCGACACACGCAGCTATTTCATTGTCGCAGCCCCCCTGAACGCGACATTCGACAATACGCGCCTGTCCAATCCGATCGACCCGGCCACGCACGGCGTGCGGGCATCGCTATCCATCACCCCCTCGGAATCGCTGGAAAGCGGATCGACGTTCTTCACGCTTCTCTCCGCACAGGCTTCGACCTATTTCGATCTGCACCATCTCGGGATTTCCAGACCCGGCCGCAGCGTGATTGCAGTCAGGGGTATCGTCGGTTCCGTGCAGGGCGCGTCGACCTATCAGATCCCGCCCGATCAGCGGCTCTATGCCGGTGGCCCGGCAACGGTGCGCGGCTTCCGCTATCAGGGCGTGGGGCCGCAATACGGCCGCACAAAATATGCGATCGGCGGGACGTCCATGGATGCGGGCAGTGTCGAATTCCGTCAGCGTCTACCAATGAATCTGGGTTTTGCCGGCTTTGTGGATGCCGGGCAGGTCGGGACAGGATCGCGGCCGGGGCAGGGAACGCTCCGGGTCGGATATGGTGGTGGGGTGCGATATTTCACGCCGATCGGTCCGATCCGCGTTGACGTGGCGCTTCCGATGAACCGGCCGCCGCAGGGCGATAAATGGGAACTGTATTTCGGCCTCGGGGAGACGTTCTGATGCGGGTTCGCAAAGTTCTTCTCCGTGTCGCGGCCGGTCTGGTCATCGTCCCTGCGGGGCTGGTGGCCGTGGCGGTCACGGGGGTTCTGATCGGGATCAACCTGTCGGCCGGCCAGCGGCTGATCGAGCGGAAGATTGGCCCGCTGACAGGGGGCATGGTCGAGATTTCGGGGCTTTCGGGCTTTCTGCCGCAACATCTCGCGGTGACGAAACTCCTCATCAAGGATGAGAGAGGCCCCTGGATCGAACTGGACAACGCGGACCTGCGCTGGTCGCCGCTGTCGCTGGTGCATCTGGATGCGAAAATTACCAGTCTGAGCGCATCACGTGTGGCCGTTCTGCGCAAGATGGTGTCGTCTCCGGACACCACACCCGCGCAGCCCACACCCGCCAGTACTGCGCCGTCAAAGCTGCATCTGCGGGTCGATCTGGCATCGCTGCATGTCGGGCGGCTGGAAGTCAGCCCGGATTATACTGTCACCCCGACCGTCTTCTCGGCGGACGGACACGCCCATATCCACAGCATCGCGCCGTTTCTGGACGGTGTGACGATGCGCACGCTCCCGGTCATGGACATCGCACTGGCCCTGAAGCGACTGGATCAGCCGGCAAATCTGGCCCTCAATGTCCAGACGCCCAGGGATCGTATCGCGTTGGGCGTGCGATATCAGGAAGGCGAAAACGGCTTCGCCACCACGCTGGGCCAGATGCCGCAGCTTGATCCGCTGGATCTGCATCTGAATCTCAACGGACCGCGCACGGCGGCGGTGCTGGATTTCGGTCTGGGTGCGGGGCCGGTGAAGGCCGTCGCCAGCGGAACGATGAACCTGCTGAGCATGGTTGCGGACCTGCATGTGAAGGCGTATGCGCCGTCCATGACGCTGCGTCCGGGCATTGCGTGGAACAGCATCGCGCTGGACACGGATCTGCATGGTCCGCTCATGGCGCCGAACGGTCAGGGGGTGCTGGATATCGACGCCCTGACCGCAGCAGGGGCCGGGATCGGGCATCTGCATGCGCGGTTTGACGGTGTGGAAGGCGCACGGCCGGAGGACACGACCGCCCATTTGGCGGCTGTGCTGGATGGTTTGCGCATTCCGGGTTCACAGCCCACGC
Source organism: Gluconobacter albidus (assembly GCF_002723915.1). Lineage (GTDB taxonomy): Bacteria > Pseudomonadota > Alphaproteobacteria > Acetobacterales > Acetobacteraceae > Gluconobacter > Gluconobacter albidus. The sequence goes on along the minus strand of NZ_BEWL01000001.1, from coordinate 55,699 downwards.
TTCTGGCGTCCGCGCCGCTGACGCTGGACGTTCTGGCACATCCGCTCGCGGCTTCCGTCCCGGTCGTGGCCAAGCTGGATCATCCGCTTCTGCACGCGAGCGCAACGGCGGATCTGAAGCCTGCTGCGAAAGGCCAGCTGGATCTTGCTTTGCCGGATCTGCACCCGCTGGCGGCGATGGGCAGTACGGATCTCAGCGGCACAGCCGGGCTGCATGCCGATTTTGCCATGCCGGTGACAAAACAGGATGACCTGACGCTGAAAAGCACGGGAACGCTTGCGATCACGGGCGGGCAGCCACAGGCCCTGAATCTGGTCGGAAAAAATGGCACATTCTCGCTCGATCTGGCGAAATCTCCGGCCAATATCCTGACGCTGAAAAGCTTCGCGCTGGATGGGGCGGCGCTGCATCTGCTGGTGTCGTCCGTGATCGACATGGCGCATGGCAACCGGATGCAGACGAAGGCTTCTGTTCAGCTTCCGGACCTTGCAAAGGCCAGCCCGGCCATCCTTGGCAACACGACGCTGACCGCCACGGCCGATGGTCCGACGGACGATCTGGCGGTCAAGGCCGATCTGAGCGGGGAATTCGGCACGAAAGACGTGGCGAAAGGCCCCGTGGCGCTTCATGCCGATGTCCAGCATCTGCCGTCTCATCCGGCAGGCGTTCTGACGGCCAAGGGGACGCTCGATCATGCGCCGCTGGTGCTTGATACCGCGTTTCATCAGGATGACGCAGGTGCGTATCATCTGGATCTCAACACGCTGGACTGGAACAGCCTGAGCGGCAAAGGCAAGCTGCGCCTCCCCAAAGGGGCGAAAGTGCCGCTCGGCGATCTGGACGTCTCGATCCGCAATCTGGGCGATTTCCGCCGCCTGATCGGGCAGGCGATTTCCGGCCATCTGACGTTGGGACTGCACACGACGGAGACCGAGGGCGCGCCGCCTGTCGTGAAGCTCGGACTGGACGGAATGCTGGGGATGGCGCAGGCCGCCGTCCAGTCTCTCAAGGTCAGCGGAACCATCGCGAACCCGATTGATGCACCCGAACCCTCGCTGGTGCTGGATCTCGCCGGGCTGCGCTATCAGGCCATGACGGGCAGGGCACATGCCACGATCAAGGGGCCCCAGACCGCAATGGCGGTCGCGCTGAACGCGGCCTTCCAGAACGTGATGGATGCCCCGGCCAATATCGACACCGCACTTGTCCTGAACGTCCCCGAAAAGACGGTGCGCCTCGGGCGACTGGCGGCTCTGGTCAAGGGAGAGAGCCTGCGTCTGAGCCGCCCTGCGGTGGTGTCGTTTGGCGATACGATGGGTGTGGATCACCTGGTGGCGACCCTCGCACCTCAGGGTGTAGCGCCCGCAACGGTCGATATTGCGGGCACGTTCAAGCCCGCACTTGCGCTCACGGCGCGTCTGGATCACCTCACACCCGCCATCGCAAAACCTTTCGCGCCAGATCTGTCAGCCACCGGCACGATCTCGCTTGCGGCGAAACTGGGCGGCACGCTGGATGCTCCGACCGGAACGGTCTCGCTGAACGGGCGTGATCTGCGGATGAAGACCGGTCCGGCGGCATCCCTTCCAGCGGCGCAGATTCTGGCGAATCTCGGCCTTGCGGGACATTCCGCGAAGGTGGATGCAACGTTTGGTGCAGGCCCGTCCGTCGCGCTGGCCGTCCACGGAACCGCGCCGCTTTCCAAAACGGGTGCGATCACCCTTGCAACCACGGGTCATGTCGATCTGTCGGTTGCAAATGCCGTTCTGGGCGCGAACGGCATGGCTGTGGCCGGGAAAATCGGCATCAACCTCAACGTCGCAGGAACAGCCGCGCAGCCGCGGGCATCAGGCCAGATCGGGCTGGAAAACGCCTCTTTCGACAACTATGCGCAGGGCGTGCATCTCAGCCGGATCAACGGGGCACTCGTTGCCTCGGGGGATACGATCAACGTCAACCACATCATCGCCCATGCAGGGCCTGGCACGATCACGCTCGACGGCACTGTCGGAGCCTTCCGGCCCGACCTTCCCGTTGATCTGCACATCACATTCGACAAGGCCCGTCCTGTATCCAGCGAACTGCTGACCGCCACGATCAATACCGATCTGCATATCCACGGTCAGGCCACGACACGGCTGGATGTGGACGGGAAAGTCAATATTCCCAACGCGACAGTCAATATTCCGAATTCCATGCCCGCTTCCGTGCCCCAGCTCGACGTGATCCGTCCGGGGCAGAAGCCGGCTTCCGGGACGGGATCGAGCCTGGTCATCGGATTGGGTGTGGACGTGATTTCGCCCGGCGAGTTTTTCGTGCGCGGTCACGGTGTGTTCGCCGAAATGCAGGGAAGGTTGCGGGTGCGCGGTACGAGTGCGGAGCCTCTGATCAGCGGAGGCTTCGATCTCAAGCGCGGCAATTTCAATCTGGGCGGGATCAACCTCAACTTCACGAACGGGCGGGTGGCGTTCAACGGCTCGGGCGTAAACCACAAGCTCGATCCGACGCTGGATTTCCGGGCGGACCGCAATGCCAGCGGCACGCTCGCAAGCCTTCTGGTGACGGGCTACGCCAGCGCACCGAAACTGGATTTCGTCTCCTCGCCCAGCCTGCCGCGCGATCAGGTCCTGTCTATCCTGCTGTTCGGAACAGACACGCATTCGCTGTCTACGACGCAGCTTGCGGAGCTGGGCGCAGCGGTGGTGCAGCTTGCGGGTGGCTCGGCATTTGATCCGCTGAGCAAGGTTCAGAACCTGCTGGGGCTGGATCGTCTGGCGGTCGGCGGGGGCAGTGGTGTCGACAATGGGGGCACCAGTGTCGAGGCGGGAAAATACGTCATGAAGGGCGTCTATGTGGGTGCCAAACAGGCGACATCCGGCTCGGGCACACAGGCTCAGGTACAGATCGACCTGACGAAACGGCTGAAATTCAATACGACGGTCGGAACCGGGGGGCAGGTCACGGGCTTTACGACGCCGGAAAACGATCCGGGGTCGAGCATCGGCCTGTCCTATGGCTACAGTTACTGAGGTCCGGGTCTCCGGGCAGCGACGGCGTCTTCGAGAAGCCGCTGGACCCGTTCCACGACGTCCGACCAGTCCTGAAACCGGGTCTGGCGGACGATCCGCATCTGTGGATACCAGGGGGTGTCATCCCGTCCGTGCAGCCAGCGCCAGCAGTTGTTGATGCGGTCCATCATAATGACGGGCTTGCCCAGCCCTCCGGCCAGATGAACGGCTGACGTATCGACCGAGACGATGATGTCGAGGTTCACCATTAGGGCCGCCGTGTCGTCCATCGTATGACAATCTGGCATAACGTTCACCAGCGGGGCCGGAAAATCCGGGATCTGTTCGGCCGGTGTATCTTTCTGAAGGGAATAGAAGCTCGCACCTTCGATCCCTGCCAGAGGTGCAAGCTCCGAGAGCGGCATGGAGCGCTGACGATCCACCATAAGAGCCGCCGTATCTTCGGGGCGTGCGGCACCGGCCCAGACCAGCCCGACCCTCAGCTTGTGATCGTCCTGAAACTGCTGGCGCCATGCTTCGGCCTTCCGGCGATCGGCGCTGAGATAGGGGACGGGCGCCCCCATTGCGTCCGGCGTTCCCGAAAAGGCGCGGGGCAGGCTGATAAACGGGCAGTGATAGTCATAGTCGGGCGTCTCACCACCGAACTGCACTTCCGAGGCCCCGGCCACGCGTTCGCAGATCGCAGCCAGCGTTTCCGTGCCCCAGATATGAATGATGGCGCCCGTGCGGGCGAGGGGCGGGATGTAGCGCAGATACATAAGCGTATCGCCCAGACCTTCCTCCTGCGTGATGAGAACGCGCTTGCCCCTCAGGTCCAGTGATGGAGAAATGTTGGGCAGCAGGCGATCCAGCGGCATGCTGGTATGGCCGGGCAGTCCGAAACGCCATTCATGCTCGACCCACCCCTGAGCCATGCGGCCGCTCTTGAGCATGGTGATGGAATGGTTCAGGCGCAGGCGCGCGTTCTGGGGCGCCATGGGAACGGCCTGTCGGTACAGATTGGCGGCTTCTTCCATCCGGCCCATGCTGCTGAGGATACAGGCCATGTTGCAGAGCGGCTCCCAGTCCTGCGGATCCGCGTCTCGCAGACCGGCCATGACCGAAAGCGCGCCTTCGAAGCGACCTGTTTCCGTCAGGAGCAAGGCGAGCAGATTAAGGGTATTGGGCTCTTCGGGGCAGCGTTGCAGGCTCAGGCGCAGAAGAAGTTCGGCCTCATCAAACCGCGCAAGCTGGATCAGCACCGCCGCCCCGGCGTTCATCAGGCGGAAGTCGTCAGGTTTGCGTTTGCGACAGATTTTCAGGAGAGGGAGAAGATCGTCCCGCCGTCGCATGGAGACGGCTTCGTCCAGCAGCAGGGAGATGGCATGAGGCCCTGCATTCGTGCTGGCCCGCTCAAGCTCAACTGCGCAGTCCTGATAGCGGCGAAGATGAAAATATGCCCGCGCCCGAACATAATGCAGGGCCGGAATTTCGGGCGTTCCATCAGGGGTAGGGCGCGCTATGGCAAGTGCTTCTTCCGGGGCGCCACGCATCATGGCGTCCTGTGCCCGTTTCAGGCGGTCCGACGGGTCAGACTGGATGTCCTCGATCTTCGGGGATGACTTTTCGAGAACGGGTCTGTCCAGACTGTCGGACATATGGATCTCCTAGTCCGAGGCCGCTGATGTCATGTCCTCAAGAGCCTCCAGAATACTGGCTAGCGTATAAGGCTTTGAGATGAAACGGTCCCGGGCCGGGTCACCGGAGGTTTCGCCCCGGCGCAGATCTCCATGGCCGCTGATATAAATGACCGGAAGGTCCGGCCAGCGTTGGCGGGCCGGATGGACAAGGGTCATGCCGTCCCCGTCCGGAAGGGTCATGTCAGCCACAAGGGCATCGAGCTTCGGCTCCGCGTCGATGATGGCGCGCGCCTCGGCACAATGATCCGCTTCCCTGATTGTCAGGCCGTTGTCCAGCAGGAATTCCGCCAGACAGGTCCGGATGAGGAAATCGTCTTCGATCAGCAGGACGGTCAGGGAAGAAGGCATCTGGATTACGAGGACCAGTTCTTTTCAAAGTCGCCGTAGAGGGTCAGGCCACCGTCAACATACAGGGTCTGGCCCGTGATGTAGGTGCTGTCCTCGGCGGCAAGGAAGGTGATGGCATCCGCGATTTCGCGGCTTTCACCGGGACGCTTCATCGGGATATGGCTTGAAACGGCCTTGTACTGCTTCGGATCGTTGATCCACGACATGTTGATCGGCGTTACGATGGCGCCTGGTGCCACAGCATTCACCCGGATACCACGACCGGCATATTCCAGCGCCAGCGTCCGGACGATGTTGCCAACAGCACCTTTGGAGGCAGAATAGCCAAGATAATGCGGTTTGGGGATGATCTGGTGAACGGAGGAGTTCACGATGATCGCGCCCTCGATGCCATTTTCCAGCCAGTAGCGGATGACTTCGCGGCACGGCAGCATCACACCTGTGACGTTGACCGCCATCACACCTTCAAAATCTTCGAGCTTGATGTCTTCGGAAGGAGACGGGATCTGATAGCCTGCGTTGCAGACCAGAACGTCCAGACCACCCATGGCCTTGATGCTGTCGGCGACCAGGCGTTTGACGTCGTCTTCCTTGGAAATGTCACCCGTGGCGATCGGGTGTTCTCCGCCAGAAACCTTGGGCAGCTTGTCGCGGACGGCGATCAGCTTGTCTTCCTTGCGGCCGTTGAGGGCGACCTGCGCGCCTTCTTCGGCAAAACGAAGCGCGGTGGCCTCGCCAATTCCCTGGGATGCCCCGGTGACGAGGACTTTCTTGCCGGCGAAACGGTCTTTGTAAGGGGCAGGCATATGGCCTCACCTCTCCTTTGGAATGCAGGTTTGAAACCGTGACTGAAAACACATCACGGAAAAGGTTTCTCGTGTCGCCAACGCGAGAAACCCCGTCCGGGATGCGAAGAAAACCACATCCTGATCCATATTGAAGAAATGCAGGCTTTTCAAACCGCATCCCAGGCCGCTTTTCAGGCGGCCTTCATCGTCTTGGTCAGATTTTCCAGAACCTGCGCCGGATCGACGTTTTCCAGAACCGCAACCTCGGCCACGAAGCGCTCCTGCGCAGCTTCGAACAGTTTGCGCTCCGAGAAACTGCCATCGAGGCTGTCAACATTGCGGCGCAGGTCACGCAGCACTTCGGCAATCTGGATCAGGTCACCGGAGTTGATCTTTTCCTGATAGGCCACGGCGCGACGGGCCCACATGCCCTTACTGACATGCGGCTTGCCCTTGATGACGGTCATCGCCTTGTCGACGATATCGCGCGTAACGATCTTGCGCAGACCGGCCTTGCGGGCCTTGGCGAGGGGGATCCGCAGCATCATCTGGTTGCCGGGGAAAGAGATCTGGATCATCTCGATCACGGTATCGGCGACTTCGACCATACCGATCTTTTCCACGCGTCCAACGCCATGAGCGGCGTAGACAATGGAGTCACCTTCGTGGAAAGGGTCAGCATCCTGCTCGGGATCGGTCTGGCGGGCCGTGTTGTTGGCTGCGACACGAGCCATTTCATCGGTCATGCCGCCCTTCTGGGGGCTTTTGAACGTGTTCATAGGCCCAGTTCATAGCAGAAAAACCCCTTGCTGTCTTGTCTGATCGCAAGAGGTATTTTCGTTCCCGGAGTGCTTTTTACTGCCGTCTCAGGGTTGGACGCCGTTGCTGGCCTGAATGGCCGGGGGCGGTGTATCGCCGATTGGCTGGAGCAGGTCGCGCTCGATCGTGCGCGCCATGGTGAGCATGGGCAGGGCGTGAACACTCTTTATAAATGGCTCCTGAAGGTCACGGCCGCTGCGGTCGAGCATCTGGAACAGCATGCCGATGATGCTTGAGCCCAGCGGCGTGATCCAGCCGAGGGTCTGTACGGCGGAGAGCGGCAGGATGATGCAGAACAGATGCGTCGCGATTTCGGGCAGCATGGAATACTGCGCGGGCAGGGGCGTGTTCTTGATGCGCTCAAGGCCGCCCTGCGCGTTGGCGATATCGGACAGGATGCGGTCCACCGTGCCGTGAACAGCGCCGTCGATTCCCTTGAGCTCCACTTCATCCCGCACGCCAAGGCCGATCTGGTAGAGCAGCATGTTGGCGGTGTTCGAGCAGGAAAAGACCTTCTCGTACAATTCGGGTGACAGGAGGCGCTTGGTGTCCTCATTGGGCGGGTCGCCTCTGAGGGCGGCGCGCAGAACGTGCGGATACGCGGCCATGGCGCGGGCCAGGTCCGGGCGTCCTCCCAGTAGCGTTGCGGCTTCACGACCGAAGGAGCGGCAGTTGTTGGTGATCGCGCCCCACAGGGTGCGGCCTTCCCACCAGCGGTTATAGGCGGCGTTGTTGCGCATGCTCAGGAAGATGGCCAGCGCCGTACCCATCAGGGAAATCGGCAGGGAGGGCTGCTCCATCCAGTCCTGATGATAGATCTGGAACAGGATGACCACCACGAAATCCCACAGCGTCAGGATGAACAGCGGGGGAAGGGATTCCCGGAAAAGAATGGCCAGTCCATGTGGACGGTTGACGATCAAACGGCTGTCTCCTCGGATGGGCGGAATACGCAGACAAGTCCATGGTGAGCGTAGCGGCGAACAGTCTGTCCGGCCAACAGCAAAGGGTGTCTGTCTTTTTACTTTCTTTTGCAGCCGCACCTCTTGCCGCCATGCCTTCCGATACGACACCCTGTCTCCACTGCTTCAGAGGAGAGTGATGTTATGGACGTGACCGCAGCTATTGCGTTTGAGGCCGGTCGGCCGCTGGAAATCGATACGGTTCAGCTTGAAGGCCCACGCGACGGGGAAGTTCTGGTCGAGATTATGGCCACAGGGCTATGCCATACCGACAAATACACGCTGTCCGGTCAGGACCCTGAAGGTCTGTTCCCGGCCATTCTGGGCCATGAAGGAGCGGGCATCGTTCGGGAGGTCGGGGCCGGGGTGAAGCATCTCAAGCCCGGCGATCATGTCATTCCGCTCTATACGCCCGAGTGCCGGGAATGTCCGTCCTGCCTGTCGCGCAAGACCAATCTGTGTACGGCCATTCGCAGTACGCAGGGTAAGGGGCTGATGCCGGATGGCACCTCTCGTTTCTCTTACAAGGGACAGCCGATCCATCACTATATGGGCTGCTCGACCTTCGCGAATTTTACGGTGCTACCGGAGATTGCACTGGCGAAAATCCGTTCTGACGCGCCATTCGACAAGGTCTGTTACATCGGATGCGGCGTGACGACGGGTATCGGGGCCGTGCTGTTTACGGCTCAGGTCGAGGCCGGAGCGACGGTTGGCGTTTTCGGACTCGGTGGCATCGGGCTCAATGTCATTCAGGGTGCCAAAATGGTCGGGGCGAACCGGATCATCGGCATTGACATCAACCCCGAGCGCGAGGCGATTGCGCGCCAGTTCGGCATGACGGACTTCGTGAACCCGAAAGAACTGGGTCCGAACGCCGATCTCGTCGGACATCTGATTGAGATGACGGGCGGTGGTCTGGACTACACGTTCGAGTGTGTCGGCAATCCGACCCTGATGCGTCAGGCGCTGGAGAGCGCGCATCGCGGCTGGGGCGTGTCGTGCGTCATTGGTGTCGCCGGTGCCGGACAGGAAATCAGCACGCGGCCGTTCCAGCTCGTGACGGGACGCCGCTGGATCGGCTCGGCCTTTGGTGGTGCACGCGGGCGGACCGATGTGCCGAAAATCGTGGACTGGTACATGGACGGCCGGATCAACATCGACTCCCTCATCACGCACAAGCTGAAGCTGGCGGACATCAATCTGGGCTTCGACATGATGAGCCGGGGCGAGAGTATTCGTACCGTCGTGGAGTACTGAGCATGTCGGATGTTGAAGCGTCGGGCGACGTTCCGGGTCTCGAGGTTCTGGCGCATCACGCCTGTTTCGACGGCTCCCTGCGGTTCGTGCGGCATCATTCGGATGCGCTCGGCGTGCCTGCAACGTTTGGAGTATTTCTACCGAAAGAGGCGCTGGCGGGGCAGAAAGTTCCAGTCATTCATGTGCTCGCCGGACTGACGGCCACGCAGGAGACGTTCCTCATCAAGGCTAATGCCCTGCGTTTTGCCGCCGAACACGGCATCGCGCTGGTCGCTCCCGACACCTCCCCACGCCATACGGGGATCGAAGGTGAGGATGATGTCTACGATCTGGGGTCGGGGGCAGGGTTTTATATCGACGCCACGTCCGCTCCGTGGAGCCGTCACTATCGTATGGAAACCTATATCGGGGAGGAACTGCCCGCGCTGACCGAGCGGCTTTATGCACTGGATGGCACCCGACGCGGCATCATGGGGCATTCAATGGGAGGTATGGGCGCGCTGATTCAGGCGCTGAAATATCCCGGTCGCTGGAAGACGGTTTCGGCCTTCGCACCGATCTGCCATCCGAGCACCATTCCGTGGGGCCAGAAGGCGTTCGATGCGTATTTCGGCGGCGATCCGGCGAAATGGCAGAGCTGCGATCCCACGCTTCTTCTGCGGTCAGGGCACACACACCCTTCCACTATCCTCGTTGATCAGGGGCTGATGGACCAGTATCTGGCGGATCTGTGCCCCGACGCTCTGGAGGGGGCCGCGAAGGAGGGCAAACAGGCTCTCGAACTGCGTCGCCATGCCGCCTATGACCATTCCTACTGGTTCGTGCAGAGTTTCATTGCGGACCATCTGACCCATCATGCCAGGGGGCTATCCGCGTGAAGCGTTCCGTTCTTGTTGCTCTTTTCCTGCTGGGAGGCTGCGTCTCGCAGGTTCCGACGGGGCCTTCGCTCACGCCCACGGCCCATACCGATTTCCGGCACGATACTCTGGCTCTGACCTGGCAGCCGGGGTTCTGCGCTACCGGCGGCGGGTGCGAGTGGGACCAGACGCATCGGATCTCGATCGGTCTGCACGGGCTGTGGGCTTCAGAACCGCACAGTCTGGAAGCGCAGGGTGTGCCGGTGCAGGAATGGTGGTCGAAGGGTTGCGATCTCTATGACCATAACGACACCCCGCCGCAGCTTCTGCCAACGACGGTGGAGGCACTGCGGGGCGTCGTGCCACATCTGAAAAAGCCGCTTTATGTGCATGAATACACCAAACATGCCCGTTGCTTCGGCTATGATGCAGACCATTTTTTCGTCACGTCCATGCAGATGCGGGACCGGCTTGCGGCGTCGGCATTCGGACTGTGGCTGTCGCAGCAGGTGGGCTTTCAGGTCAACCGAGATGACATGCTGGCCACTTTCGCGCGTCTGATGAATGTTCGGGACAGCCGCGCTCTTCAGGTCCGCTGCGAGCCCGCGCATAATGGACAGATGGTCCTGACGCAGCTCTGGTTCACGCTGGACCCGAAGAAGCTGTCGCGCTTCCCTTATGAGGGCGCTTATCTGTCTTCACCAGACGACCAGAATGGCTGCCCGGCCACGTTCCTCGTGCCGGGCTGGACCCTGTCCGGTCAGGCTGCTCAGCGGCCGTAAAGCTCTTCGGCGCTGATTTCGGGCTGCGACGTGTCACGCAGCCCGTCCGGCGTGACGCCGTGATAGAAACAGCTCCGGCGACCGGTGTGACAGGCCACGCCGGTCTGATCGACGATCATGAGAACGGCGTCCATGTCACAGTCGAGCCGCGCTTCGATCAGTTTCTGCTGCTGGCCCGAAGTCTCGCCCTTGCGCCAGAGCTTCTGGCGGCTGCGGGACCAGTAACAGACACGACCGGTCAGAAGCGTCTCGCGCAGGGCGTCCGCGTTCATCCAGGCGAGCATCAGCACCACGCCGTCCGGCGCCTGCGCAAGGGCTGAAATCAGGCCGTTCGCATCGAATTTCACTTGAGCGATGATGTCATCGACAGTGGACGGGGCAGGGGCAATATAGGTCACGAACGCATCTCCTCAACGCATTTCCGGTGAGAACCAGGCGGGCCAGACGACAGAAAGCGGTTGTCCGTTGCAGGTCAGTTCGGGGGACGACCATGCGTCCCGCCGCAGCATAGCGAGCGCCCGGTTGCCGCTGCGCGAGCGGATGTCTCCAACCTCGCGCTCTCCCGCGATGATCGTTCCGCCTTCATCGGAAAACGTTCCGTCCGACAGGACAACGGGCAACAGGCGACGTTTGACAAGGCCACGGTAATGGGTGCGGGCGGTCAGTTCCTGCCCCATGTAGCAGCCTTTTTTCCATGAGACGCCGTTCAGAAGGTCCATGTCCGCTTCAAGCGCCAGTGTCTGCTCGCTTTCGAAATCCATCACGTCCGGCAGGCCCATCGTGAGGCGGCGCTCCAGAAATTCGACAGGTGTTTCACCGCCTTGCCCGGTTCCGGTGACGATGGCCCGCCAGCCCGCGCCATCATAGCGCGGGTCCGGGGCATGCGTGATCGCATCGACTGGAAAGGGTCGGTTCTCTGCGCCAGTGACCACGTGCAGATCTGTTTTTTCGATCTGCACGTCCGCGCGGAGACGGAAGCGGGAGAGGCGTTTGACGAGCATGTCGGCATGGTCGTCCGCACAATCCATCAGAATGCGGTCGGATGCGTCATAAAGAAAAAATTCGCTCAGCCAGCGGCCCTGCGGCGTCAGAAGCGCACTCCAGACAGAGGTCGCGGGCGTGAGGGCGTGGGCGTCATTGGTGATGAGGCCCTGAAGAAAGCTGGTCCGGTCCGCCCCTGTGAAGGACAGGACGGCGCGGTGGGATAGAGAGTGATTCATGGGACAGACCGCAGTTCCGACAGCTTCCAGCAAAACCATCCTGCCGGAAAAACGTCTGACCATAACGACGAACCCTGTAAACCGCCAGTTCGGGAAAGTGAGGGTATTTTCGGGAATGGGGCTGTTTCAGTCCGTGACGGCGGGTTGCAGTCTCGCAATACTCGGAGGATATTGACCCATCGCGGCAGTATGGTCCTGTTCCGCGACCCCGTGCCTGTCCGGAGAGGAAAGACCTTGTCAGCCGCAGAAATCGTGGACCCGACGCAGAGCCCCGCCAGTGATCGTCGCCGGATCTTTCAGATCCTGGGGCCGTTCGTGGGCGTTCTGCTGGTCATTGCCGCGATCACGGGCATCAGTCTTCACAATTACCAGACGACCCGCAGGGGCGCGATTGCGCTGTCCAACGATCTTCTGCGCAGCCAGCAGCGCTATGTGACGCAGGAAGTGAGCGACTATCTGGCTCCGGCCTCCGTCGGCGCCATGATCGCGCGGGACATGTTCCGCGATCCGCTGACGAATACTACCCCTTCTACGTTCATGCTCTACGGACGCTCCATTCTGGCCCATGCGCCTCAGGTGGACAGCTTCTATATTGCGAACGATCAGGGGCAGTTCTGGATGATCACGCGGCATGGAAAGGACGGTTTCGAGCAGACCCATTTCCAGACCGACGATGGCAAACAGGTCTATCACCACGTCTATACGGATCGTGACGGCAATATTACGGGAGAGGCGGCGGACCCGGCTGACGGCTACAATGTTGTGGTGCGTCCATGGTTCGCCAAGGCCGTCAAGCATCAGAACGATCCGGGCCGTCAGCTTCACTGGACGGATCCTTACGCCTTTGTTTCCACGCGTCAGTTCATCATTACGGCGTCGCTCGCCTATGACGGGCATGACGGGCACAAATCGGTCTTTGCAATCAATGTCTCGCTGAATCAGCTCACGTCGTTTCTGAACAAGCTTCAGGTCGGGCGCAGCGGGCAGGCCGTGATCGTGGACATGCATGGCCGGATCATCGCCGGGCATAATCTGGCCCCCGGACAGGACCCCAAGACTTTCGATCCGGGGAATGTCTTCCTTGATCCCAAGACACAGCCGGTCTTCACGCAGGCGCTCAACCGGTATCGCATCGAAGGGCCGGGAACGGGCGTGGTGCATGCGCGGGGGAAGAACTACGTTACGATTGCCTCTGAACTGCCGTTCGTACACCGGCAGTGGGTTCTGCTGCTGAATGCACCCGAAAGTGATTTCGCCGATTTCGCGCAGACGGCGCGGCGACAGAATATCGGGTTTTCACTGCTGATCGTCATGCTGGCTTCCGTTCTGGCGTTTGCGCTGGTGGCGCAGGGGCGGCATGTGGAGCGTCTGCGAAAGCGGATCCAGCGGGGCCGGGAGCAGATCAGGGCGGAAAATGCCTCACTACTGGAAATCGCCAGCACGCCGGATCTGTTCGATCCCGCTCATGAAGTGCCGATCCTGACGGAAGCCCTGACCGCGCGGACCAGCGCGCGTCGCGCCAGCCTGTGGCGGCTGCTGCCGGATGGCGACCGTCTGTTGTGTGAGGATGCGTTCGATCCATCGCGCGATGTTCACAGCACGGGCATCGAAATCAGCCGCCGCGAAAACGGCAAGCTGTTCGAGGCTCTGGACGAAGGACATACACTGTCGATCGCGGATGCCTCGCAGGACGAGCGGACGCAGAACTTCCAGCGCGTCATCATGCGGGCCGTGGGCGCCAGCACACTGCTGTTCCAGCCGGTCCGCAATGCTCACCGGACGGTCGGCGCCATTGTTCTGGAAGATCCGGGGCAGCCGGAGACGATGGAGCATATCATTGCCATTGTCGGCTCCGTGGTCGCCCTGCGCTTTGCCAAGCCTTTCGATGCGGCGGCCGACGGCACGTCCGGCTTTGCGGTCGCGGCCGAGAAATACGAGACGCGCTTTGGCGAAGGCTTCCTGCTGGAGCCGTCGCCCACGGCGGAAGAGCCGGTTGCGGCCGGGTTCTACCCGCAGGTTCCGGTCATGGTCATTTCCTTCGTAGACCCTTACGCGCCGGATCGCGACAGCATCACGCGCGCCATGACCGTTATCCGCACGCTCAGTATTGAAATCCAGAAAATCGCCCGCGACAGCGGGCTGTTCTCCGTGCAGGTGGTAAGCAACAGGCTCGTTCTCGTGGGCGGCTGCTCGCAGACGCCGGACCCGTCTGCCGCCGTGCGTCTTGCGGATGCGGCGGTGTCGATCCGTGAGGCCTGCCTGTCGTCTCTGGCGGCGGCGGATCTGGACCCCGTGTTCCGGATCGGGATGGATGTGGGATCTGTCATGGCCTCCGAACTGGGCGAGGCGCCCTCCGTCTTCAACATCTGGGGCGATGCGCTCAACGGGGCCGAACTCCTGACCGGGAGCGCACCGGATGCCGGGACGATCCAGGTGTCCGAACAGGCCTATCTGATCCTGCGGGAGCATTTTCTCTTCCGGGCCCGCGGGATGTTCTACCTTCCCAATAGCGGCATTACCCGCAGCTTCATTCTGGCTGGCCGCCGATGAAAGGACTGCGCAATCTCGACCGGATCACGATGGTCCGGACCATGCTGGTCCATCTGGGATATTTTTCCCGCACGCAGATGCGTTTCACGCTGATGATGATCGGGGCCGGCTGGGGAATCATGCGGGAGGCGACCCGCCTGACGACATGGCGGCGGACGGTGCGGATCGAATTCTGGGCATCCCTGCATCAGGCTGTGGGCGGAGGCCTGCTGAGTACTCTGGTGACGGCGGCGCTGACAGGTTTCGGAATCGTGGCGCAGACTGTCTACTGGCTCGGCTTTGCAGGTATGGCACAGATGACGGGGTCCATCCTGTCCACTGTTCTTGTGCGTGAAATCGCGCCGGTTCTGGTGGGCGTGATCCTGTTGGGGCGTTCGGGGATGTTGATGCTGACCGAACTCGGAACCCTCACGACTGGCGGTCAGATGCGCGCCATGACCGGAATGGGGGTCGATCCCTTTATTTCGTTTCTTGTGCCGCGCAGTCTCGCCATGACGATCAGCGGCTTTACGCTGGGCATCATCTTCAGCCTGACGGCGCTTGTCGTGGGTTATGCAGTCTGCCGCGTGGAAGATGCGATCACGATGCCGATCTGGGCGTTCATGGATCAGGTCGCGGGGAGCGTAAAACCGATCGACTATTTCGTGATTCCGGCGAAGTTCGTTTTCAGCGGCTATGCGGTGGGCGTCTGTTCATGCCTCTCGGGCATGGATGTGACCACCGAAGACGATCTGGCAAGCATGCTTCCGCGCGGGTTTGCACGCGGAATGCTGTCGATCATGGTCATCAATGTCGTTTTCAGCGTGTGTTTCGATGGCTGAAAACGACGACGTCCTGTCCGATGCGCTGGAAGCCCGGCTCGAATTAGTGGACGCGCGTCCACGGTTTGATGAGAGCGGCTTGGTGTCGAGCCGCTATAATCTGCGTCTCAACCCCGGCGAGTGCGCGCTGATCGAGTGTCGGGACATGGGGCAGGCGGCACTGTTCGCCGATATGTGCGTGGGTCTTATTCCGCTTGATGACGGCCATGTGCGTTGCATGGGCATGGACTGGGCCGATCTGGACGAGCGGCGCGCCAACGCATTGCGGGGACGGATCGGACGGATCGTGGTTACGGGAGGATGGGTGGACCTGTATGGGACGCATATGAATATCCTGTGGCCGCAGCTTCATCACACGCGCACGCCCATCGAAAAACTTCAGGCACAGGCCGTGCATCTGGCGGTCACGCTGGGTCTGCCGGGCCTGCCGGTGGTGCCACCGGGACGCCTGTCGGCGATGGACCGGCAGCGCGCGGCCTGTGTGCGGGCCATGCTGGGGGAACCGGCGCTCCTGCTGCTGGAACACCCGATGGAAGGGGTTTCCGCTAGCCGGATGAATGCGTTTCTGTCTCTTGTGACCGATCTGCGGGACCGTGGCTGCGCGGTGGTGTGGATGGCTCCGGATGAAAGCGGGTGGGGAGATTATGCGTCCGATGCCACGATCCGCCTGAGACTGTACGATGATGGACTGTTTTCGATGCGAGGTTCCTGATGTTCCGCCTGCGCCAGACCGAGACCGCCCGCCCGCTCTTTCAGAACCGCTATGCGGATGAATGGGTCGGGCTGCTTGTCCTTGCTGCGATCGTCATGTTCGCGGTTGCGGTCGTAGAGGCCGGATTCCTGCGTCAGTGGCTGACACCGGAAAAGAAGCTGCATTTCATTCTACCCGAAAGCGGCGTGGCAGGGCTTGCGATCGGCAACGATATCGAAGTCATGGGCGTCCACGCCGGTGAAATCCGGCGCCTCAAGCTTAATGAAACGGGCCGGATGTATGCGGAAGGGGACCTGGACCCGCAATTCGCAAATTTCATCCGTCAGGACAGTACGGCCGTCATCCGCCATCGCCTGATCGTGGCGGGGGCGAGTTACATCGAACTCGGGCGGGGTAAGGGCAAGCCGCTGGACTGGGACTATGCGGTCCTTCAGGCCACGGTAGAGGCGAACCCGGCAGATGTGATTACCCAGACCGTCATGGATCTGCGCAGCAAGCTGGTGCCGGCGATGAATAACGTCCAGCTCATCACGGCGCAGGTGAACGACATGATGACCGATATGCGCAAGGGGCAGGGCACGATCGGCGGCCTGCTGGTGAAAGATGACGTTCTGGACAAAGCCAATGCGGCCCTGGCACATCTCGATACCGTCATTGCGGATCTGAAGCCCATTGAAAAACAGGTCGGGGGAGTCATGACCAAGGTGGATGGAACGATGGACAACGCGCGGGCCGCGACTGCGGGTCTGCGTCAGAGCATGCCTCAGATCCAGCAGACCATAGGACATGCCAACACCGCGACCGCCCAGCTTCCGGCCCTGCTGGCGCAGGCCGAAGCGAGCGCGAGCAGTCTGCGCAAGCTGACGGATCAGCTCCGGGGCCTGTGGCTGCTGGGCGGCGGGGGGGCGAAGCAGGAGCCTTCCCATCGTCTTCCGGCACAGGCAGTGCGCCCATGAAGCGCGGTCTTCTGGCCTGTACGGCTCTGATCGTCCTGACGCTGGACGGTTGCTCTTCTTCCAATGCCACAAAAGGCGCAAAGCCCGATCAGCCTTATGAGGACGCCATGGATACGGGAAAGACCGTCTACGGTATCGGTCAGGCGGCTCAGGCCGAGGCACAGTACCGGACGGCCATGGACCGTGCGTTGATGCGGGACGATGCCGTCGCCATTCATGAAGCCGGCTTCAATCTCGCGACGGTGCTCCTGGTACAGGACAAGCCCCGGAAGGCCCTCCAGAGCCTTGGCGAAACCGAGACCGCGCTAAGCCTGCGCAATGTCTCTGATACGTCCGATCTGGCGGTGATCCGTGCGGCTGCCCTGTACAGACTGCATGACATGATGTTCGCGTCACAGGCCGTGGATCGCGCGTTGCAATCCCCTGATATGGGCATTCGCGAAAGAGCTCTGTATCTGTCCGGCCTGATTGCCGCAGACCAGAAGCGGGACGCTGTTCTGGCGCAACGCGTAAACGATCTGGCGGCTTTTCATGAAAATGGCGCGAGCGTTGACCGGCAGGAACTCCTGGCCCGTCTGGAGCTGTTGCAAGACCAGCCCGAACTCGCCTCTGACGGAGCACTCTCGGTCGTGAAAAGCCGTCGGGATGCTCTGGATTATCGCGGGATGCGTCGTGCGCTCACGCTGGCAGCCGATGCTGCAGAGGCCGCGGGCCATCCGCGTCAGGCCGCAGCCCTGCGGCAGCAGGAAAGCGCCAGCCAGCAGGTGGAGGCCAAGAAGGCGGAAGAGAGCGGTTCGGCAGAAACCCCCTGAACGCTCAGAACTGGCCGCGGGTATTGCCGGCCCGCTTGGCGTCGTCTTCGCACATATAGGTTCCGTGGGCCGTGGCGCCGTACCAGAAGCTGCCCTGTACATGATAGACATGGGTCACCGTGTTGACCCAGACCTGAGTGCAGGTCTCGCTGTTTCTGGTGTCTGCAATTTGTGTGACCGGAGCTTTTCCGTCCGAAGGGACGGTGATGGCAGCGTTTTCGACCTTGGGGACCTGTGCGAGTGCCGTTCCACCCAGAAACCCGAGAACCAGAAAAGAAGCGAGCAACGTTTTCATTTGGAAAATCCTCTGTCAGCGATCCTTGTCTGCTGTGAGGTTATGTAAATAAATATTTATGCCAAAATCACGAACGGGTAATTCCGGCATCCGGAGATAACGTTCCTGTTAAATCACAAATAACAGATCGGTTATCTGTGATTTATTATTATAGGTTTCCAAGAACCTTGAGTCCGATCAGTGTTGCATTTGGAATGATGGACGTTTCGCCGGGGCGCATCATGTATTCGAACTCAGGCTGCACCACGAGGCCGGGATGGATGGGAATACCGTAATAGGCTTCCAGAATGGCGGAATGGGTCTGCGGGCCGTTGACGAACGCGCCCATGGACATGCCTGCAAGCTGTCTCAGGCGCTGCCCCAGCGTAATGGCGGGGCTCATCTGGTAGTAGGAATACATCACGCCGAAACGGTCGAACGGTCTGCGTGGAATAATACCCAGAAGCGAGGCCCCAACATAGACCTGATCGGAGAATGTCGAGACGCTGGGCGTATTGTGCACATAGCCCGCAAGAACGTATCCGCCCGCCATTAGCCCGCAAGAACGTATCCGCCCGCCATCTGATGCTGGCCACCCTTGCGATAAACCATCTGGTCGGCCTCGATATAAAATGTATCCCGGGGTTTGTTGGCATCGTGAAATACGTCATGCGCGAACATTGCCGGAATTGTCCCCAGACGGTCGGCATAGGGGGAGGTGTCGTGTCCGAAGCCAAGTTTGTAATGACCTGGCAGATTATCTTTACCGATAAAGGGCTCCCAGGTCAGCTCGATGGGAAGCATGACGCCTGTGGAGGTTTCACTGCCCCAGGCCCAGCCGCTCGGATTTTCCGTCAACGGGCCGACCTTGTAGACGCCGGTGCGCAACGTCAGGTCGCGGGTGGGCTTGATTCGCAGCGTGCCGCCCCATGTGGCTTTCGGATAGACGCTCCAGCCTTCATCGGCCTTGATTGCAGGCGGCGCGGAACACTGCACCATGAACGTGCAGAGCAGCACCGACGTCGCATAGGTATGCGTCAGCGTGATGCGACCGATATTGATGTTGACGCGGTTGTTGAAGAACGACTTCTCAACGTAGATATCTGCCAGATGCGCGGCGGCATGGCCCGAAAGGCTGTAGACTTCGCTCAGCAGGATGCGATGCTCCCCGACATGGTCGTAGGAGATCTGACGGCCCGCACGTTCCATCATTACGGCGTGCAGGATCCAGCCATCCAGCCCCAGCAGTCGCCCGAGATCCCAGCGCGTGTTGAAGGTCAGTTCATGGGCGTAGGACATCCCCTTGCTGATGCCGCCCCCGACATTCGCCATCGACTCTCCCTTGTAGGAGAATTCAAAGCTGAAGCCGCGCTCCGCCAGCCAGTTCCGGTAAGGCGAAAGCTGGGGCACGAGATGGCCGAAGGCTTCGGCCGGAACGTAATAACCGGCCGTCAGGTCACTGCGGCGCAGGGCATCGTTGTTGCGGTTGAGGAGTGAGGAAATGCTTTCCGTATCGAAGATCGCGCCCAGGTGGTCGGCGGAAGGGGCGGCCGGATGAGACTTTCCGGTGGCTGTGTGCTGTGCTGTGCTGGCCGGATGCGAAACGCCGGCTGAGGTTGACGGCAGCAGGCGTACCATTGGCTGGTGCGGAGCCTGCTGAAGCACTGGCGCCGTGCCCTGTGCATGAACGGTTAGTGGAAGTGTGGTGAATACTGAAAGGATATTGATCTGCAGGAGTATTTTCAAAAAACGCGGGCGAGACATGTCTGCTTTTCTTTCCTGCGATCATGGGCTGCATGATGCATGACTGTAAATCTGGTCTGTGAAAGCAGAACGCTCAGGGAATCCCATGGTGCGTTTCTGGTTCTCCAAGGAAAGATAAAATCCGTAATGAAGAAAATTCCCAATCACATAATCCGGAACTTTCTTCACTAAATAAAAAAGTACAATATATTGTACTGATTCCGGGTCTATTTTGTATCGTCCCGGACAGGGGTATCTTTTGACAGTATAGAGGCAGGTTCAGCTCAGGTGGCGCTCACGTTCAATCAGAGCCAGCCCTTCGGCAACGGACACGAACTCCGATCCTCCGTCCACGCGTTCCGCACCGAAACGCCGGTCGAACAGGTTGCGGACCGCGGGGACGAAAGAGGTGCCCCCGGTCAGGAAGACCCGGTCGATATCGTCTGGTCCCAGACCGGTCTGGCGCATGGAATCTTCGATGGCGCCGTCCAGACGTTCCAGGTCGGGGGCGATCCAGCTTTCGAAATCGGCACGGGTGATGGTCTCTTCGATTTTCAGATCGCGATGGACGAAGCGCAGGACGGTACTGTCCTGACGCGACAGGTCGCTTTTGGCCTGGCCAACCGCACGATAAAGATTCTGGCCTTCCTGATCCTCGATCAGTCGTAGCAGGCTCCGCAGCTTTTCCGGCTCGGACGATGTCTTGGCGACGTCTGCGATGTCGCGCAGCGTCTGAGGCGTGCGCATCAGGGACAGGCGATGCCAGCGGCCAAGGCTTGCGAACCATTCGGCCGGGACGGGCAGGGGCTGTCCGCCCATGACGCGATAGGTCGCATCCCGGCCCAGTGCCGGGGCAACGGCATGGCTGATGATGCGGTAGTCGAACTGGTCGCCTGCGATACCAACGCCCGAATGGCCCAGTGTCGTGACGCGCTGACGGGCCTGCGGGTCAAAGCGCATGATCGAGAAATCGCTGGTGCCGCCACCGAAATCGCCAACAAGAACGGTCGCCGGGCGGTCGAGGCGTTGCATGAAGCGCCAGCCCGCGCCCTCGGGTTCGAGCACGATATTCGGTTCGGGGAAACCTGCTTCCAGAAAGCTCTCGCGCAGACGAGCAACGCCGAGCGAATCATCGGCCAGTTCGCCCGCAAACCGCACTGGGCGGCCGATCGTGGCACTCACATCGGATGGGTTCAGCCCGGCCTTGTCCATCAGCGACGTGAGGAAACGGGCGATCAGGGCTTCGAGCGTCATGACACTGCTGAAAACCCGCGTTTCGCGAAAGGATCCCTGCGCAAGGTAGGTTTTCATGGACATGATGAGACGGCTCTCGGCCGGATCGTCGAGATAGGCCTCGATGGCGTCCAGCCCGATCGCGTCTTTCATGACGCGGCGTCGTCCGTCCTGATCCATCCACAGACAAAGCAGGGTGCGGCAGGTTTCGCTGGTGGCGTGGTCCGTAAAGACGAAGCGGGCAGGGTGGGTATTGCCGTTTTCATCCGCAATTACGACCACGCTGTTGGTGGTGCCGAAATCAATACCGACGCGGATTTTGGTCTGGTTGTGTCCGGGCGTCGTCATTGGTTCTGCTTTCTTCCGGTTTGGGCAAAGGGCGTGGGTTTAGGGAAGAAGCCGTCAAAGGCCAAGCATAAAAAAGGGGAAGCACCCTTTCAGGTCCTTCCCCTTCTTGTGCCTCGGCTGAGATCAGGACGCGGCCATCTCGCAGACGGCTTCTTCCGTCACGGCCGGACGCATCGTGCCCATCTCGGCTTCGGACTGCACCATGGGTGACATTCCAAGCGCGGAGAGGAGTTGGCGATCACGGTGTTCAGCCGGGTTCGGCGTGGTCAGGAGTTTCTCGCCACAGAAGATCGAGTTCGCACCCGCGAGGAAGCACAGTGCATGGGCTTCGTCGGTCATGTTTTCGCGCCCTGCGGCAAGGCGGACATGACTTTCCGGCATCATGATACGCGCCGTTGCAATGATGCGGACGAAGGTGATGGGATCGACGGCTTCGGCCTCGCCCAGCGGGGTGCCTTCAACGCGGACAAGCAGGTTGATGGGCACGCTCTCGGGGTGCTTGGGCAGGTTGGCGAGCGTCATCAACAGACCGGCACGGTCGGACAGGTCTTCACCCATGCCCACGATTCCACCACAGCAGACATTGATGCCTGCGTCGCGCACGTTCGAAAGCGTGTCGAGACGCTGCTGGTAGGTGCGGGTGGAAATGATGGAGCCGTAAAACTCTTCGGACGTGTCGAGATTGTGGTTGTAATAATCCAGCCCCGCCGTCTTCAGGCGCTCCGTCTGCTGCGCATCGAGCATGCCGAGCGTCACGCAGGTCTCCAGCCCCAGCGACTTCACGCCTTCGATCATCTCGCAGACGGTTTCGAGGTCATGATCCTTCGGCGTGCGCCAGGCGGCTCCCATGCAGAATCGGCCCGCACCGGCTTTCTTGGCAGCGCGTGCTTCCTTCAGAACGGATTCCACGGCCATCAGGCGCTCGGCCTTGACACTTTTTTCGTGAAGCGCGCTCTGCGGACAATAGGCACAGTCTTCCGGGCAGCCGCCCGTCTTGATCGAAAGAAGCGTGGAAATCTGCACTTTCGTGGGGTCGAAGTAGCGACGGTGCAGGGTCTGCGCACGGTACATCAGCTCCGGGAAAGGCAGGCTGATAAGGGCTTCGACTTCGTCGCGGGTCCAGTCGTGGCGGACGTCTGGGTGGGGCGTATGGGTGGCCGTCACGGATCAATCTCCAAGGGTTGCTGCATCACACCTACCCAAAATTGTCCCACCGTGTCATCTGATCGTCACTATTGGTGAGCCGGAAAACGGACGAGGTTGCAGAATGAAACACTGGCATATTGATCAGATGGACTGGAACTCCTTTGATCCGTCCCGCGTGGACCCCGAGATCATCCCCCTCGTTAAGGCCGCTTCCGTGGTGGAAAAAAACGGTCTCGACTATGCCGAATATCTGCGTCGCGTCTTCGTCGGAGACCCGGATTTCAGCGCGGCTGCCGCGAACTGGGCGGTCGAGGAAGTGCAGCACGGTGATGCTCTTGGCCGCTGGGCCATGCTGGCCGATCCGTCCTGGAACTATGAAAAGGCGTTCGACCGCTATCGCGCATCGTACAAGATCGACGCCGATGTGGACGCTTCCATCCGCGGCTCCCGCACGGGCGAGCTGATTGCGCGCTGTATGGTCGAAACCGGTACGTCGTCCTTTTATACGGCACTCGCGGACGCGACGGACGAGCCATTGCTCAAGGCCATCTGCAAGCAGATCGCAGCGGACGAGTACCGGCATTTCAAGCTGTTCTACGATCACATGCACCGGTATCTGAAGCGCGAGAAACTAAGCGTCTGGGCGCGGACGCGCATTGCGCTGGGTCGTGTGACGGAGAGCGAGGACGACGAACTGGCCTCGGCCTATCACACGACCAACGAGCCGCCAGGCATGGCTTATGACCATCAGCGCTGCATTGCGGCCTATATGTCCAAGGCAATGGGCTTCTATCAGCCCAAACATATCGACCGCGTGACGGCGATGATTTTCAAGACGATCGGCTTTACGCCGCATTCGCGCTGGCAGAAGCTGGCATCTTCGCTGGTCTACCGGTTGATCCAGTGGCGCCGGAAAGTCTTCAGGAGGCAGGTTCAGGCCTGAGGACTTCCACGCAACATCCGGAAACTGGAAAAAAGAAGACGAAACCGGGCGTCTGTGCCATGAAAGGCACCTGATTCTTTCGCCTGCGTCCGGAGATTTCGATGACCGTTTCCGCCATTTTCTCCCGTCGTGCCGTCTACGGCGCAACCCTGTCCCTCTGTGCCGCCGGGCTGTATCAGTTTCCGACAGCGAAAGCGGATCCCTATTCCCTGCCGATCGCATCGTCCGGTCCGGTCAAAACCGATACGGTGAGCCCCGCCACCCTGTCCGCGCAACAGTTGGCCAAGCAGGTCGGTTACGCGCAGTTCACCGCGCCGGACTGGCATGTCGGGCCGGTCCGGCACATGGTGATGTTCCGCTACACCAAGGATTCCACAACGGCCCAGCGTGCCGAAGTGTCGGGACGTTTCCTGCATCTCGCGCAGGACAGCCGTCGTGCGGACGGCAAACCGGTTGTCGCCAGCATCGAAACCGGCTTCCAGAACAGTGGAGAAGGGGCGGATGCCGGCCTTCAGCAGGCATTTCTTGTGACGTTCCGCTCCGAAGGAGACCGGAATTATTACGTCGGCAAACCTGTCGTGACAGACGTGGCGTTCATTGATCCCGCCCATGAGGCCTTCAAGGAATTTGCCGGGCCGTATCTCGAAAAAGTTGTTGTCTTCGATTACCCGGTCGCAGCTGCCGTGACACCGGAAGGCACGGGCGCAAAGATCAAAAAAGCCCGCAAGGCCCACTGAGCGCAGCGCGGGCATTTTGTCCTTTTGACGAAATGATACTTTATACCTCATTCTAGGGGCACCACTCTGGAATGAGGTACATTGTGAAACGATTCCTTACGTCGCGACATACTCTGAAACATGGTGCCAGCCTTGTCGCCCTTGCCGCGGGTCTGATGGTCTCCGGCGCACAGGCTGCCGGTTACAACGCGGGCTGGGGTTTTGACGAAGCCGGAATGGACCGTGCCGTTCAGCCGGGAAACAATTTCTTCGAATACGCCAACGGCACTTATCTCAAGAACCTCAAGATCCCCGGAGACATGAGCAGCTACGGCCCGTTCCGTATCCTGTATGAACTCTCCCTGTCGCGTCAGAAGACCATTCTGGACGAGGCCGCGAAGAAGGTTGCCCAGCAGCCCACGGACGACATGGGCAAGATCGGCACCTATTACGCCAGCTTCCTGGACCAGAAGGCCGTGGATCGTCTGGGTGGCAAGCCGCTCGCAGCTGATCTTGAAACGATTCGGAACGTGAATGATGGCAAGTCTCTTGCCGCAGCGTTCGGTGCGTCCCTGAAATCCATGATGTTCTCCACTTTCCAGATCGGTGTGGAGCAGGACCAGAAGGACCCGGAACGCTACATGCTGATGCTCGATCAGGGCATGAGCATCGGTGTGAGCGGCGGCCTCGGTCTTCCGGACACGAGCTACTACACAAATCCCAAGCTGGCGGACAAGAAGAAGGCCTATCAGGCCTATGTCGCCAAGATGCTGACGCTTGAGGGCTGGCCGGATGCTGCGAAGAACGCGCAGGCGGTGGTCGATCTCGAAACGGCTCTGGCCAAGGTTGAAGTGCCGCGCGACCAGACCCGCGATCCGCTCAAGATCTACAACCCGATGCCGGTGTCCGAGCTTCAGAAGCTTGCGCCGGACTTCGACTGGGTCACGTGCCTGACCAGCGCCGGATTGCCCGCAGAGGGGCTGGAAAGCCGCAAGATCGACGTGCGCGAGCCCGCCGGTATCAAGGCGATGACGGCAGTTCTCAAGGCTGCAGACCCTGCGACGCTGCGCGCGTGGCTGGCGTTCCATCTCGGGGACAATGCGGCCGGTTATCTGTCCAGCACGTTCTATGATGCGTCCTTCGACTTCAACAGCCATACGCTGTCGGGCGTGGCGCAGCAGTCTCCGCGCTGGAAGCGTGCCGTGCGCGTGACGAACGGTGCACTGGGCTGGGCACTGGGCCGCGAATATGTCGCGCGCTACTTCCCGCCTTCCGCACAGGCGCAGATCACGGATCTGGTGCAGAAAGTGAAGGCGTCCTTCCATGATCGTCTCGAACACAACAGCTGGATGGACGAGCCGACCCGCAGGGCCGCTCTGAACAAGCTCGACCATTTCGCCATTCAGGTCGGTTATCCGAAGAAGTGGTGGGATTACAGCAAGCTCGACATCCGCAAGGGCGACGTCTACGGCAATGCCGTGCGTGGTGCGGCGTTCAGCTGGCAGCACGATCTGGACAAGCTCGACAAGCCGGTGGACCGCGACGAATGGGGTATGACGCCGCAGACGGTGAACGCCTACAACGATCCGACCATGAACGAGATCGTGTTCCCGGCTGCCATTCTCCAGCCGCCATTCTTCGACCCGAAGGGCGATCCTGCCGTCAATTACGGCGGTATCGGTGGCGTGATCGGTCATGAAATGAGCCACGGCTTCGACGATCAGGGCCGTCATTATGACGAACATGGCCGTCTGAGCGACTGGTGGAGCAAGGCATCCACGGAGGCGTTCCAGAAGCTGGCTGACCGTCTGGGTGCGCAGTACGATGCACAGGAAGTCCTGCCGGGCGTATTTGTGAACGGCAAGATGACCATGGGCGAAAACATCGCGGATTCCGGCGGCTTGAACCTTGGTCTTCAGGCCTATCATGACTCGCTGCATGGTCAGCCTGCGCCGGTTGTGCATGGTCTGACGGGTGACCAGCGTGTTTTCTTCGGCTGGGCTCAGGTCTGGCGTGAAAAGGATCGTCCGGATGCGCTGCGTCAGCAGGTGCTGTCGAACGAACACGCCCCGGCCGTGACCCGCGTCAACATCCCGGCTCACAACATTGATGCCTGGTACGATGCGTTCGACGTGAAGCCGGGCCAGAAGCTCTATCTGGCACCGGATCAGCGCGTAAAGATCTGGTAAGGTCGTGACAAACTGGAACGTGGGGCCTAATCACGGTCTCACGTTTCAATTTTCTGCCTGACGGACCCATTCTCATGACACAAATGACGATCGGCCATCTGTACACCTCGTTGCATGCGGGATGTGCCAGCGCGGTCGCGCGCGTGCTTGAGGCCTACGAGGTCGAGGTCGAGTACGTCGATCTGGACCCCGATGACGTCGAAGAGGCCCTGGATCAGGGGGAAGTCGATCTTCTCGTCTCCGCCTGGTTCCCACGGGATGAAAACCTTGCCGGGCCGGGTCGCCGGGTTCTGGGTGATCTGTATCAGCCTGTCGTCAGCTTTGCAGCCCTGACGTCTCTGGGCGCCGTCGGGACCCTGACTGCAACAGATGTGGACCGGATCATCGTAACCGATGACAGCCGTCAGGCTCTGGAAGAGGCGCTCAAGCAGCTTCCGGCGCTTTCGGTCCTGTCCATTGAAACCATCGGTGAGGGCGCTCTGATCGAGCGGCTTGAAAAAGCCCGCGACGCCGGGGAGAAACCGCTGGTGGTCGCAACGCAGCCGCATGCAGTGTTCCATACCGATCTGCTGACCGTGCTCGAAGACCCGTCGCGTCTGCTGGGGAGCGAGATGTCTGCCCGCATGATTTTGCGTGAAGATGTAGCACGTCAGGCAGACAGCGATCTGCTGGATGAACTTTCGGAAATGATGCTGGGCAACAAGGTCATGAGCGCCCTGGATTATGTCATTTCCGTTGACGGGCAGGATCCTGAAGGCGCGGCTGAAGCCTGGCAGCGCGGCCGTCTGATCGGGCGCTGATACATCAGGGGGCGCGGGAAACCGGCCCCCTTTTTTTCTGGCCTCAGCGGAAGACGAGGCCACCATCGATCAGGACGGACTGACCGGTCATGTAATCGGCGTCGCTGCTGGAGAGATAGGCGACGAAACCCGCGACATCATCGGCGGTCTCCACCCGTCCGAGAGCGATTCCCTCGACATATTTCTTGTAGGTCGCGCCGACTTCCGTGCCGGTAATCTCGGCCATGCGCTGGTCGATCGTGACCCACATATCGGTTCCGACAATGCCCGGGCAGTAGGAATTGACCGTAATCCCCGAAGAAGCCAGTTCCTTGGCAGCGGACTGCGTCAGGGCGCGGACGGCGAACTTTGTTGCCGAATAGGCGCCCAGAAGCGGGTAGCCTTCATGTCCGGCAATCGAACAGGCATTAATGATTTTGCCCTTCGTGCCTTTTTCCTTGAAAATTTTCGCAGCGGCCTGAATGCCCCACAACACGCCCTGCACGTTGATGCTGAAGATCTTTTCGATCTCCGCAGGCTCGATCTCCAGAACCGGTTTGACCTGACAGATTCCGGCGTTGTTGACCATAATGTCCAGCCCGCCCAGCGTCTCCGCGGCTTCGCGCAGGGTTGTGGCGAACTGGTCGCGGTTGCTGATATCGGCCGTAAGCGCGACTGCACGACGTCCAAGCGCTTCAACTTCCTTGGCGGTCTGGGCGAGAATGTCCTGTTTGACGTCCAGCAGAATGACGTCCGCGCCATCCTTGGCCAGACGAAGTGCAATGGCCTTGCCGATACCTTGGGCGGCACCCGTGACGGCAGCTACTTTTCCAGAAAGGGACATTGAAAAAAGATCCTTCGATTGTCCGTCATCCGCATGTGAATGCCATGACGGCGCAAACCATCCGTTCTTTATTTTTGCGATTCCACAAAAAACCGCCTGTTTTCCAAAAGTTACACGGAATTGTGTCAGACGGGGCCGACGCCGACTGGAGATGAAGGCAGGGTTGCGATTTTCCTGAAGCGGCTCTGGTCATGTATTTCCGGGACTGCAAGAATGCGTTAAATAAACGTTACGACACGGCTTCGGCGGGAATTAATGAGCCATTCTGAAAGCATTAGCGCCGTCTTCGAGACATTCGGCGGCATCAGCGACGAGGAATGGCTTCAGGTTCTGGTGTCGTCCGTCCGTATTCCTGAAATTCACGGTGTGAGGATGCCAACCTTTCCGCCGGATGATCTTCAGCGGGAAATCCATGGACATCATGGGGAAATTTCCGTCCATGAGGCGCACGTCTTCTTCCGGGAAATCAAGGCGTACTGCGCCTATGCCGGGCGTCCGGTCCGTCCCGAGACGCGGCTGCTGGATTTTGGGTGTGGCTGGGGGCGCATTGCCCGGCTGTTCATGAAGGATATCCGGCCTTCCAACCTGTATGGCGCGGAAACCACGGACCGTTTTCTCATGGCTGCGCGGCGCAGCAATCCCGCGCTGAATTTTCTGGGCTGCGATCTCGTGCCGCCCATGCTTCTGACATCGGAAAGCTTTGACCTGATTACGTCATGGTCGGTGTTTTCGCATCTCGACGAGTTCCTTGCGGGGCACTGGATCAGGGAGTTTCACCGTCTGCTCAGACCAGGCGGGATTCTTGTCATGACAACGCAGAGCCGTCGGTTCATCGCCTTCTGCGCCGAACAGAGGCTTAAACGCGTCTCCGGCATCCGTCTGGAGCATCCCTGGCATGAGGCCTGTGCCGACAGTTTCACGGATGAAGCGCGTGCGAATGCGGAATTCGAGGCCGGGCGCTTCCTTCACGCGGCGTCCTCGAAACCTCCTCAGCCCCAGTCGCATTATGGCGAGGCGATCATCCCGCGAAATTACATCATCAAGGCATGGGGCGGACTGTTCCGCCTGATCGAATACATGGACAATCCCGTCCGGTTGCCACAGGTCCTGATTGTGATGCAGAAGATCGGATAGTCATCGTTTGTCATGAAGATCTGACAGAGCGGGAGGGGAAGGGGCTTGAAAAAAACTGGCATCAGTATGAGATTGCTCGCAGTTCTTCTGGCCGCACCGTTTTCCAGCGTTTCTGCCGAACCGGAAGAAACTGTCACCGTTACCGGCCAGCACGCCATGCGTGTCGGGAGCTACAAGGGTATTTACCGGGTCTATGACCGGTTTGACCGCCTGCCGGAGAAGGCGGGGAAAAATCTGTCTCTGCACTTTCTGGGGGATATTTTGCCCGACCATGCCGTGCCGTCCGAAGCGCGGGTCGTGCTGCATGCCAAAGAGGGCGATATTCCGCTTTTCACTGGTCAGGACCGGGAGATGCACTTCCCGCGTTCAGAGGCCCTTCTGGCGGAAAATCCTCCGGTTCTGCTGACCTTGCCGTCCAACCGGAAGGTCCAGCTTGAGCTGGCGATCGAGGTCGATCCTCTCCCGACGCCGTCTTTTACGAAAGAAGAGGCTGCGGGGTGGCTTGGCCAGATCAATGCCGCAATCCGCGATTTTTTTGGCGTGATTCTCGCCTTTCTGGCGCCTGATGCGCACCGGTTGAAGGTTGATGTCGCCCCTGGAGCGCGTTTTGAAGCCGTGGAAAACGGAACGCCGAGGCTTCTGGTCGATAATCAGGGTGTCGTGCCCTATACATTCATTCTCCGCCCGCAGGATTATCAGGACGGAACCGTGTTCCGCTCCGACAGGCCGTTTTCCATGATCCGCGTGAAGATTCCGACTGATGAATTTTTTACGCTCAAGCGTAAAAACTGACGCGGGATTTGACAGATGGACCGTGAGGACGCATCACGCAAAACCTTAAATTCACTGCCAGCAGGGGGATCCATGTCGGTTCACGCGTTCGTCTTTCCGGGACAGGGGAGCCAATCCGTCGGGATGGGGCAGGCCCTTCACGAGGCTTTTGCATCCTCGCGCGCCGTTTTTCAGGAAGTGGATGAGGCGCTTGGTGATCATCTGTCGCGCCTGATGTTCGCTGGTGATGCGGATGAACTGACACGGACCGAAAACGCCCAGCCCGCTCTCTTCGCGGTCTCGCTGGCTGCCGTGCGTGCTCTGGAAAGCGAAGGCGGCTTCAAACTGGCGGACAAGGCGGCTCTGCTGGCTGGGCATTCGCTGGGTGAGTATTCCGCGCTGGCCGCTGCTGGCACGCTTGGGATTGCGGAGGGTGCGCGTCTGCTGCGTCTGCGTGGGCAGGCCATGCAGCGCGCCGTTCCGGCCGGGGAGGGCGGTATGGCGGCTCTTCTGGGTGTGGATGCGTCTCAGGCCCGTGCGATCTGTGACGAGGCCTCCCAAGGCGAGACGCTGGAAATCGCCAACGACAATGGCGGTGGTCAGATCGTTGTGTCCGGTGTGATGAGCGCAATCGACCGTGCCATTACCGTGGCCAAGGAACATGGCATCAAGCGCGCCGTGAAGCTGCCGGTCTCCGCACCTTTCCATTCGTCGCTGATGGCGCCTGCCGCACGCGAGATGGAAGATGCACTGGCGACCGCGACACTGAACGCACCGTCCGTTCCCGTCATTGCCAATGTCACGGCAGCCAAAGTGACCGATCCGGCAACCATTCGCGAACTTCTCGTGAAGCAGGTGACGGGCACCGTGCGCTGGCGCGAGAGCGTGCAGGCGATGGTGGCAATGGGTGTGACGAACATGCACGAGCTTGGTGCGGGCAAGGTCCTGTGCGGTCTGGCACGTCGTATCGCTCCCGAGTTGGCCGCAAGCAATGCCGGAACGCCTGCCGAAATCGAAGCCCTGCTCAAGACCCTTTAAGGACAACCGATCATGTTCTCTCTTACCGGCAAGACGGCCCTCGTAACGGGCGCATCAGGCGGCATTGGTGCCGCGATCGCCCGCCAGCTTCACGCGCAGGGCGCGACGGTCGTGCTCAGCGGCACGCGCGAAGCGGCTCTTCAGGAACTGGCCGACAGCCTGGGCGAGCGCGCCCATATCGCCGTCGCCAACCTGTCCGATCCCGCCGAAGCCGACGGTCTCGTGGCCAAGGCCGAAGCCGCTGCGGGCGCTCCGCTGGACATTCTGGTCAACAATGCCGGTCTGACGCGCGATACGCTGGCCATCCGCATGAAGGACAGCGACTGGTCGCAGGTTCTGACCGTCGATCTGGAAAGCCCGTTCCGTCTGGCCCGCGCTGCGCTCAAGGGCATGCTGCGCCGTCGTGCGGGGCGGATCATTTCGATCGCCTCCGTGGTGGGAACGACGGGCAATGCCGGTCAGGCCAACTACGCCGCCGCCAAGGCCGGTATCGTGGGTATGAGCAAATCTCTGGCGCAGGAAGCCGGTCCGCGTGGTGTCACGGTCAATGTCGTGGCACCCGGTTTCATCGAAACGCCGATGACGGATGTGCTGCCGGAAGCGGTCCGCGAAAAGCTGGTTGGCTCCATTCCGCTCGGTCGGATGGGGAATACTGGTGACGTGGCGTCCGCAGTGGTATATCTGGCTTCCGAAGAGGCAGCATGGGTCACGGGTACGACCCTGCATGTCAATGGTGGCATGGCGATGGTGTGAATGCTTGGCCTTTTTGGTTAAAGCATGCTAATCGCGCGCTGCTTTGCCCGGCCTGCTGAAGGCTGATGTCCGGTTCTTCCGGTGGCAACGCCTCCCCTTCAACGGGGGCGGCCCTGCTCTGGAGGAACCACTGGGCTTCCGGACTGGCAGGCGGCAGTACGAGTTTTGATGTAACGCACCGGACGGGCAACAGGGTCCCGGATGGGCATAAGGAACGAACAGATGAGCGACATTGCTGACAAGGTAAAGAAGATCGTTGTCGAGCACCTCGGTGTGGACGAAAGCAAGGTAACGCCGGACGCGTCGTTCATCGACGATCTGGGCGCAGACAGCCTCGACACGGTCGAGCTGGTCATGGCTTTCGAAGAAGCCTTCTCCGTCGAGATCCCGGAAGATGCAGCCGAGAAGATCGCAACCGTCAAGGATGCCATCGACTACATCGAAAAGCAGAAAGCAGCCTGAGGCCAGTCCTCAAGCTGACCGGGGACGGTTTTTCGGCCCCGGATTCCCACCCCCTTCAGGGGTGGAAGACCAGCCGGGTCCTGTCATGAGGCCCGGCTGCAAGACCCGGACATAACGTGAGACAAGAGGCATCGATGAGCGGGACTGCAACTAACGGGCGGCGTGTCGTCGTAACCGGTATCGGTGTTGTCAGCCCACTGGCTGTGGGCGCGGAACTGACCTGGAAGCGGCTGATCGAAGGGCAGTCCGGCATTGGCCGGATCACGCATTTCGATCCCTCCGAACTTCCTGCCCAGGTCGCCGGACAGGTTCCGGATGGCCCGACGGCGGAAGGTGGTCTCACGTTGTCCGACTGGGTGCCGGTCAAGGACCAGAAGAAGATGGATCGCTTCATCCATCTGGGCCTTGCCGCAGCCATTCAGGCTGTCGAGGATTCAGGCTGGAAGCCTGAGGACGAGGACGATCGCTGCGCCACGGGCGTGATGATCGGCTCGGGGATCGGCGGTCTTCAGACGATTTATGACGGCTCCCTGACGGTTTCGAGCGGCAAGGCCCGCCGTCTGTCGCCGTTCTTTATTCCCTCGGCCCTGATCAATCTGATTTCCGGTCATCTTTCGATCCGTTACGGCTTCAAGGGACCGAACCATGCGGTCGTGACGGCCTGCGCGACGGGCGTTCACGCCATCGGCGACGCCTCGCGTCTCATCCAGTATGGTGATGCGGATGTCATGATTGCCGGCGGTGCGGAAGCTGCGATCTGCTCGCTCGGCATTGCCGGGTTCTGCTCGGCACGTGCGCTGTCCACCGCTTCGAACGATGATCCGACCAAGGCCTCGCGGCCCTGGGACAAGGACCGCGACGGCTTCATCATGGGTGAGGGTGCCGGTGTAGTCGTGCTTGAGGAACTTGAGCATGCCAAACGCCGTGGCGCGAAAATCTATGGTGAAATCGGCGGCTACGGCATGTCCGGTGATGCCCATCACATTACGGCTCCGGCTGAAGGCCATGAAGGTGCGTTCCGTGCCATGAAGGCCGCGCTGCGCAACAGCGGAGGCCTGACCACGGCCGATATCGACTACGTTAACGCCCACGGCACCTCCACCATGGCGGATGACCTTGAGCTGGATGCAGTCGAGCGCTTCTTCGGCGAAGACGCCAAGCGTCTGGTCATGTCCTCCACGAAGTCGGCCATTGGCCATCTTCTGGGGGCGGCCGGTGCGGTTGAGGCGATTTTCTGCCTTCAGGCCATCCGTGACGGCGTCGTGCCGCCCACGTTGAACCTGGACAACCCCGCGCGTGAAAGCGTGATCGACCGCGTGGCGCATGTCGCCCAGCAGCGCAGGATCGACGTCGCCCTGTCCAACAGCTTCGGCTTTGGCGGGACGAATGCGAGCATCATCCTCAAGCGCTTCAAGGACTGAGGAAGGGTTCGTTTTCCATGTCTGAAGGTCAGTCTGACGGCGAGGAACCGCGGAAGCTCGTTCTTCCTCCAAAGGCTGGCCGCAAGCTGGCGCTCTTCGGAGCGCCGCTGCTCCTCGTGGCCGGACTGGTCGCGGGATATGGTCATTACACCGATCCCGGTCCGCTACAGGACCAAAAGACTTTCGTTATCCCGCACGGCAACAATGCCCGTGTGACAAAAGCCCTTCAGGATAATGGGATTCTTTCCCCGACCTGGGCCTCCGGTACTTTTTTCCGGATTGCCGCTTTCCTGACACATCGCAACGGCCAGATTCATGCGGCGGAACTCCAGTTTCCCTCTCGCGTCTCGGTCGCGCATGTTCTTGAGATCCTGCGTCACGGCAAGCCTGTTTCCCACCAGGTAACAGTGCCTGAGGGACTGACGGCGCTTAAAATTACAGCTATTCTGGACAAGGCCCCGGCCCTGAGTGGTGATCTACCGGCATTGGCGGAAGGGACGGTTTTTCCGCAAACTGTCTCCTATGTCTGGGGCACGTCGCGTCAGACCTTGGCCGAAAAATTGCAGAAAATGATGGCGACCAGGCTGGCCGCAGCATGGGACGGGCGCAATGTCGAGGCGCTGGACGGACTGATCCAGTCTCCGCAGGAGTTGCTGGTTCTGGCATCCCTGATCGAGCGTGAGACGGCAGTACCGTCCGAGCGGCCCATGGTGGCGCGTGTGTTCCTGAACCGTCTGAAGCTGGGAATGCGGCTGCAGACGGACCCCAGCGTGATCTACGGGCTCAGCAACGGTGTGGGAACGCTTGATGCGCCTCTGACGCATGAGGACCTGCAAACGCCGGGGCCGTATAATACCTATCTTCAGGCCGGATTGCCCCCTGGACCCATCTGCTCACCCGGGCAGAGTTCTCTGGATGCGGCGGCGCACCCGGCTGATGGCAAAATGCTGTATTTCGTGGCGACAGGATCGGGCGGGCATAATTTCGCCGAGACCCTTGCCGATCAGGATAAAAATATCCGCGCCTATCGCGCACATCTGACTGCGACACCGCAGAACCCGGACTGAAGTCCCGCCCTCCATACAAGAGGACGGGACGGCGTATCAGTGCTTCAGCGGGGCAAGGCTCTGGCTCTGGACACCTGCGGCCTGCGCCGAATAGGGGCGGGAGGCATCATAGGTCGTGGGATAGGGGCTGTTGCCCACAACGTCCTGCGCGGCCGTGTTACGGGCTGTAGTGGCCGCCTGCGTCACACGGGACGAGACCGTGGAAGCTGCCGGAGTCTGGGCAACCGACATCAGGGCGCGGCGTAGCGGGTCGGCAGACGGGTTGTTGACGCGCATCGTCACGACGATGTCCTCGGGACCGACCGTCTGGTTGTAATAGGCGCGGTTTGCACCGCTATCGACGGTCAGTTTCGAGCCGCCCAGAGCCGCACCGGCATAGAGACCCTCGTTTTTCTGAGCGGCGTAAATGTCGGTGTTGTGCGCGCCGGCCGTACTGTTTTCCAGACCCGTGCCAATGCTGGCGAAAGAGGCGGAGGCGGAGGCATCAAACTTGAACTGGCTGTCCAGAATGGCCTGAATGCCGCGCTGGGACATGATGAACAGGATGGTTTCAGCGCTCTGGACGCCGACCTGTAATCCCAGCGACGCCGTGCTCAGGCGATAGAAAGCCGGATCGGACCAGGACCCGCGGGCATCGCGGCTGAGCAGCAGGCAGCGACCGCCGGAGCCGCCGATCCCGAATGACATGTTCAGCACGGACGGGCAGACCATGACGGCCTTCGCTTCCGCGAGGAGTTTCTGCGAGCGCGACTGGGGGGTGGTCCCCGCGAAGAGATCCTGAACAGCCAGTGTGGCGCGATCAACGATAAGCTGCTGCTGGCTGGCAGTGGTCTGGGGTGCGTCGGAGCAGGCCGACAGGGCAATGCAGCCCGAAGCGACGAGCGTGGTGGTACGCAGGAGACCGGACAGGGTCATGGAAGATACCTTCTGCAGTCATCGAAAAGATGTTTCCCGCACTATGCGCCAAATACGGCCAAATCACGAGTGCGGGGGGAGGGAGATGTCAGATTTCCACGTCAACGGCGGCTGAAAGAGCCTGTGCCACGCCGGGTGCGGCTGCAAGGATTGTCGCCCCGCCCGTCAGGCCGCCAGTCTGGAGGAAGGGCGAGACGGCCGCGCCGGACTCCGCGAGAATGGCCAGTGCGGCGGCCACATCCCAGAGCTGGATGACAATTTCCAGATAGCCGTCAGAGCGACCGCACGCCACATCCGCCAGAGCCAGCGCGCCGGACCCGCCCGAGCGCGGCATGGCACCCAGCGCCATGATGGCAGCGATCTTTTCGTTGAAAGTTTCGGCCGGAACGCGGGAAGACCAGCCCATCTCGATCATGGCCTCCTGCGTGTTGGTGATGGGAGACGTCTTGATGGGCTTGCCGTTCAGGAACGCGCCCTTGCCTTTGCTGGCCGTGAAGACTTCACCCAGCGCCGGGGCTTCAATCACACCCGCAACAGGTTCGTCGCCTTCCAGAAGGCCGAGGGAGACACACCAGCGGTCCCGGCCACGGGCGTAGTTCGATGTGCCGTCGATCGGGTCCACGACCCAGCGGAAGCGGCCCTGGCGGGTGGCGCCGTTTTCTTCGCCCTGAAAACCGTCTTCGGGGAAAAGCTCCTGAATGCGGCGGCTGACGAGGGCTTCGACGGCGCCGTCCGCTTCGGTCAGATAGTCCTGCCGTCCCTTGAGAGTTCCGCTCGGGCCACCGGGGGCCGGGCGCAGGGAGAGGGCCAGCTGGGCTGCGTCGCGGACGACGCTGCGGGCGGCTTCTAGGCGGACGGCAATCGGATCAAAGGTCATGGAACAGTCCTATTCAGCGCGTCGTGCGGCGCGGAGGGATGAGGTGATGGCGGGGTCTTCAAGGCTCATGAGACGGCTGGCGGCTGTTGTCGCGAACAGATGCAGCAGCGTCCGCCTCCGGGCAGGAGCGAGTCTGTGGAGCGCGGGTTCGCGGATGATCGTGCATTCTGCCAGAACGCCATCGCGCAGGGCAGGGGGGACGGCGCTGACGCTGACGACGATCAGACCCACGTCCGGGGGGATAAGCGCCACGGGAAAAGCATCATCCACAGCGAAAAACAGACGGTCGGACCAGTCGCGGTATTCGGGCCATTTCTGATCGGTCTGAAAATCGCGCAGGCCGGACTTGATCTCGATACAGGTCAGGGAGTGGTCGGGCAGAAGCGCCATCACGTCTGCGCGACGGCCTGCGGCGGGAAGGGAAAATTCATTGATGGCCGCCCAGTTCATCGTCCGGCACAGGCCGAGAACGGCGCGCCGGATGGCCAGTTGCGTTTCGGGCAGACCGCAGGTGATGTCTGCGGGAATTGCGGAAAGAGCCTCACTCATGGTTCCATCCTGCCCCGATCTGCGCTCTACGTCTGCCCCGGCAGATATTTTTTGAAGCTGTATTTTTGCGGAAGGAGTGCCTCATGCCGTTTCTGCGGACGGATCACTGGCGATGCGCCATCGTTCATGCGCCTCTGGCGGAGCTTGTCGAAGCGGCCAGCCTGAACGGTTTTCCCATCACGACACTGCCTGACATCGGAGACCATCGTTTTCTGGCGGACCCTTTCGGCCTGTGGCGGGATGGAAAGCTGCATGTCTTTGCCGAAGCCTTCGATTATCGGCATCCGAAAGGCACGATCGACGTTCTGATCTATGACGGTACGGGGCGGATGCTGTCGCGCGAGAGCGTTCTGGAAGAGCCCTGGCACCTGTCTTACCCATTCGTGTTCGAGCATGAGGGCGAGGTTTTTATGTTGCCCGAAGCAAGCGCTTCAGGGCGTCTCTCGCTCTACCGTGCGAAGTCGTTCCCGCGGGAATGGGAGCGGGTCGAAGCGTTCGATTTCCCCGAAGCGGCAATCGACGCAACCCCTCTTCATTATGCCGGTCGCTGGTGGATGTTCTGGACTCCTGCGGGCAGCAAGGTCGAACGTCAGAGTCTGCTGAACATTTCCGTGGCCGATACGCTGACGGGGCCATGGAAAAACCTCGGACTTTTCCTGAACGACCGTGCGGGAGCACGTCCGGCGGGGACGCCGGTCGTGATGGATGGAAAGATCATCCTGCCGACGCAGGACTGTCAGGGCACCTATGGGCGGGGCATTCGGCTGCTGGAAATTGAGGGGCTGGAGCGTGAACTGCCGAAAGTCACGCCCGGGCTTACGGTTTCCATTCCAGCCACCCTGCGCCGACGCTTTCCGGACGGCATGCACACGCTCTCTGCAGCCGGGCAGGTGACGCTGATCGACGTCAAGAAAATCGGACTTGGCCCGAAACGGGACCTTCTGAACATGAAGCGCCGGATTTTCGGCGCCTGACGAACACGCATTCCGGGTGTTCAGAAGCCCGGAATGCGATCCAGTACGGCGTTCCCATTGCGGGTGAAGGCTTCCGGCCCGAAGCGTTCCAGAACCCGTTTGCGGGAGCGTTCGCCCATTGCTGCCAGATCGGCGGGTCTGCCGATCAGGTCCGCCAGAGCGGCTGCGAGGGCCGGGGCATTGTCGAATGGCACGATGCGTCCCGTCTCTCTGTCGAGAATGCTTGATGGCAGCTCCCCGGCAGGAGTTGCGACAACCGGCAGTCCGCAGGTCATGGCTTCATGCCCTGCGACACACATCCCTTCCCAGTGCGACGACTGGACGTAGAGGTGCAGGGTTTTCAGGAAATCCATGGGCTTTGACGTATAGCCCGGAAGATCAATCGGCAGATTGCCAGCCGTGATGCGGGCCTGTAGCGCGGCGTGCAGAGGGCCGTCGCCTGCAATCTGAAGACGAAACGGTGGCAGGTCGGGGTGATCCTTCAGCAGGGCCACAGCCTCGCAGAGGATGTCATAGGCCTTGACCGGATTCAGTCTTCCCAGTGAGCCGACGCGTACGATTTCGCCCTCTCTCCATGGTGTTGCGATGGGCGCATCCGGATCAGCGCGGAAAATGGGCCAAGCCACGAAATTATCGTTGAGGCCGAGCTCTTTTGCAGCGAAGGTGATGACAGACTGGGAGTCTGCGACCCAGAGCGTGGTGTAGGGACGGCACAGCCGGAGAAGAAACGCATTCGCCTTCTTGAGGCGTCCGCAATGCTGCCAGTGGACCGTCGGGGTCTTGCGGCGCAGGGCGACGAGTTGTCCCAGAAGCGTGGCGCGGCTCAGCGACGTCCAGATCAGGTCAGGCTGAAACGCCTCCATCTCGTCGCGCAGCCAGCGATATGCCACGATATGGTCGCGCGTCGTGCCTTCACGGACGCGGACGGGAATGCCTGCGGCTTCGAGCAACGGAATGGCGAGGCCGTCCTTGCGGGCCAGCGCGAAGACGGTCACCTCTCCGCCGCGTGCTTTCAGCACGGATACGATATCCGGAATGGGAAGCTGTGCGCCGCCACATTCGAGCGAATTGATGATGTAGGCGATTTTCATGGGGTCGTCTGGGCCAGAATCTGTTCAGCCAGCGTCAGGTCGGAGGGTTTGTCCACATCGACCGCTGCACGGCCGTCCGACAATGTCACCAGCCGGACATTGGCTCCGGTAAGTGTCTGGATGCGACGGCACAGGGCTGTGGAGTTGAGCGTGCGCGTCACGGCGCGCAGCAGCGTGCCGAGGCCCAGCGTCAGAGCCATCCGGAGCGGGCGCTTGCGGTTCTGCTGAAGGCGCTTCCACAATTCGATGACGTTCCGGCCTTTTGGGGTGCCGATCAGGAACAGGTTGCAACCTGAAAAACTCATGTCCGACAGGTGGATGTAGGTGCGTTTCGTACCGGGAACGTCACGCTCAACCGTCGCGCGGAGTGCGACACCAGCCGCCAGATCGCAGCCCTGTGCCTTGGCGAGAAATTCCTGGATCCATTCCGGCCGCAGGAGCGCATGATCGGCCGTCGTCACCAGGCAGGGCGTGCCAATCCGTTCTATGGCTTCGGCAACGCTTTCGCTTGGAGAAGAGGCGGAGCGCAGGATCGTGGCATTGCCTGCGAGGTCCCTGATGCAGTCCGGTTTTTCGATGCTGATCGTAACAGGGCCGAGGCCGGGCGTGCGGACGATGGTGTTGAGCACGCGGGCCAGCATGGGCTGACCTGCGACGGGAAGAAGCGCCTTGTGAGAAACCCGCCCGAGTTTTGCGAGAACATCATTCTCGCCGTCCCGGGAGCCGGCGAGGACCAGAACCGGAAAGCTCATGCCGCGCGGTTACGGTCTGGTGTCGTGCGGGATGCGGCCGGGCGGGCCCCGTCCGGGCGATCTTTCGGCGGCGAGCCGGTCAGGTCCATGACCCACGGATAGCGGTGTGCTTCTTCAATGTCGTAGCCGAGATTGAACACATGCTTGCTGCGGGGCCGGTCGCGCGCTTCACGGTAGAAGCTGCTGAACAGACGGTCAGGCACATAGTTCGTGATACCGTAATTGCCGTCTTCGTCATGGAAATGATGCAGGACGTGCAGCTGCTTGATGTCCGCTACCCATTTCCAGCGTGGCTTGTAGGCCAGATGCTGGATGCAGTGGAAGAATTCATAGATGCAGGTCATGATCAGCGCGGTCGAAAGGGCGCAAAACGCACCGCTCCACCCTGCGATCAGACCACCGATCGGCATCGTGATGATGGCCATCGTCGGCACTGTGTTCAGCGGGGAGCCGAACAGAACGTCCAGAAGATGCGGGTCCTGATGATGGTCGAAATGGATGCGCTTCCACAGGGAGGCGGTCCAGTGGTTGCGATAGAGCCAGCGTCCGTGAAGGATGAAACGGTGGATCGCATACCAGGCCAGCGGGTAGACCACGATCACGACGGGGACGGGGATGAGCGTCATCCACAGACTGGTCGAGAAATGTATGGCCGCCCAGGCAGCGCCCGTGATCAGGGCGAAATAGAGCAGGATCGTCGGATAGGTCAGATAGGCGAACCAGAGCTGGGAGAGGTTCATCTTCCCCAGATCAAAGCTGCGGCCAGTCCGGATGGCGGACATGTTGCGCCACGGTGCAGTGAAAGTGCTCATCGTTCCTCCATCCGCAGGATCCAGGTCAAACCCAGAAGGGCGCCAAGCAGCGGCCCGACGCTGACAGCCAGCGGTGCTGGCAGCGTGCCTGCGTTTCCAAGTGCGGAAATCATTCCCTGCAGGATGACGAAGCCCATTCCGGCGCCAAGAACATACACCGGAAGCGGATTTCGAAGTCCTGCCCGAGGAGGGATATAGATCACCGGCAGCGTCAATAGAAGCATTACTGCAATTTCAAGCGGTAAAATCATGCCGCCAAAGAGGGCCATACGGTATGTGGCCCGTGGCAGACTTGCAGGAGCGCCCCTGTGCAGAATGGCGCTGATCTGACCCGGGGTGACGAAAGCCCCGTTCTGGGACAGCGTCATGATGGTGGACGGGGTGGCGGGGATGATGAAGGTGCTGTCGCCTCTTGTGACATTCACGAACGACTTGTCTTCGGAAAGGGAAAGATCCTGGGCCCCATCCGGGTGCCACCGGCCCTGTGTATAGGTCAGGGTATTCGTATGTTCGGTTCCGGTCAGTAGTCCTGTGGCATCACGGTGATAGATTGTCACATCCCGCAGGAAATATCCGCCCTGGGCGATCTGTCCGATCCGCACCAGCGTTGGCCCTGCGCGAAACCACAAAATGTCGTCTTCAGGCTGTCCGTCCTGCCCGGCCAGAGGGTCTGTCCTGTTCCACCATGTGGTGAGGGCATTTTCACAGGCGGGGACCAGCCAGTACTGGGCGCAGGTTCCGCAGAGACCGACAACCAGGACGGCGGGCAGAAGCAGGCGATACAGCGCAGGTGTCGAAAGTCCGGCCGCACGCAGGGCGGAAATTTCGCTCGACAGCGTCATCTGCGTGAGGAGAAAAAGCGCGCCAACCATGAAGGCCAAAGGCAGGATGTCGATGCTCAGCGCCGGCAGATGCAGGAACGCAAATGTCAGGATCCCCCGGATCCCGAGATGCCGGTTCAGGATCGGCGTCGTCTTCTCCATGAGGGCCAGAATTTCCAGCAGGGAGACGAGCACGACACCGCACAGTACGAACCGGCCCAGCAGGGCCCGGTTAAGCGCCTTGATGAGCACGAAGCGCGGCATGGAAGACTGGGAGCCGCTCATGCTACAGCCCGTTTCAGCAGGCGACGGCGCCAGGAACCGCGGGACCGACGCAGCAGGGCCGCGAGACAGCCCAGACAGAACAGCGCTTCAGGCACCCAGATTGCCAGCCAGATCGGCAGACGGCCCGTTGAGGCGAGGCTGTGACCGAACATCAGGGTCTGGTCAAACCCGATCAGGATGACGGCAACTGCGATCAGACCCCAGACGGATTTGCGCCGTCGTGCGCTGATGGCCAGCGCGACCGCCAGTGGAGGAATGAAGGGAATGGCGATGGCGCGGGCCATGCGGAAGTCCATTTCAGCCCGGAGCGTACGGTATTCGATACCCGGCAGGCCGTAGCGCAGATCATGGGCCAGTTCGAGCAGCGTCAGTTCACGTTCGTCCGCTCCGCGTGAGCGGAAAGCGGTTTCCTTGTCTGGCCGGTCGATGACGCGGACAACATGCTCGAAATGCGTGACCGTCGGCTTGTGGGGATGGGTAGCCTGAAACGGATCGTCCACGATTTCTCCGTTCCACAGGTCGAGGCGCGTGCTGCGCGTCTTTTCCGAAATGGTCAGCGCGCCGGTCTGTGCCGTGATGATGTGGGCGACGCCACTGGCACTGACTTCGCGGATAAAGACCCGTCTGAGTCGGGTGCCGGCATGGCTGACGCTGTCTGCGGTCATGACGGCTTTGCTGGAGGTGGAGGCGAACATTCCGGCCTGAAGATGGGGCGCCCAGCCGGTATGTTCCGCGAAATAGAAGCCCGCGCGATAGTCATACCGGGCAACGGGCTGGATATAGCCGTACAGGAACACGCTTGCCGCCCCAAGAAGCAGGCCGACGATCATGAAGGGACGGCTGATCCGCATGAGCGAGACGCGACCGGCCTGCAGGGCGTCGATTTCGTTGTTGTCACTCATGCCGCGAACGGTGAGGAACACTGCGATGCACAGCGCCGCAGGCAGGGCGATGCCAAAATAATGAGGCAGCAGATCGGTCAGAAGCGCAATGCAGGTCGCAAGTGAACTGCCTGCGGAGGCGAGATAATCGAAAAGCGACAGCAGGCGCTCGAGAAGCAGGGCGACCAGCATCGCCAGAAGCGCGATCGCAAACGGCGGCGCCATCTGTGTCAACAGATAGCGGTCCAGAATATGGGCCCGCTGTTTCACGCGTCTGTCCTTCCTGCCTGTTTCCGCCCGGAGCGTTCTTGCCTGGACCGTTTCCAAGAGGCCCGTTCGCTGACCGAACCATCCAGCCGGTGACGGGCCAGATCAATGTGCCAGCCCCCTTCATATGGGTGGATTGTCAGATGATTCCAGCAGGCCTGCCGGTGAGGGCGTTCATCCGTAAGGGAGGCCGAGGCCACGCCCAGCAGGGGAATGTCCGTTCCGGCGATATGGGTCAGCGTCGCATCATGGGAATGACCATGCAGGACGATCTCCGCTCCGGTCCGCCGCAGGAGGGCGGCAACCTCACGATGGTCCAGCAGGGATTTGCGCCAGGGGACGAGGCCGCGCTTCGGCGGATGGTGGATCATCACGACCCGGCACAGTCCCTCCTGTCCAAGGTGCTCCAGCAGGGCTTCGAGGCGCTCCCGCTGCCTGCGGCCGACGCGGCCATACGCCATGAAGGGCGCTGTGGGTATGCCGGAATTGACACCGACAATCGCAATGCCGTTCTGGATGCGCACATACGGGTATTGCCGCGCGGACCAGTGTTCCCACTGGCTCAGCCCCACGGAAGCTGGTTGCCGGACCATGCAGTCATGATTGCCGGGGATCACAAGGGCCGGAGCGGGCAGCGCTTCCAGCCAGCGGGCGGCCTCGGCAAATTCGTCAGGCGTCCCGAAATTGGTCAGATCCCCGCTCACGAGGATCGTATCCACGCCGGTGTGTCCGATATCCTTCACTAGGGCCGCGCAGGTCTGCGCAAGATGGACGTACTGGCGGTGTTTCTTCCAGGACAGGAGGCTCAGGGCGCGCTTGTTGAGCGCAGCGCGCCAGTGAACGGGCGGCGGGGGCAAATGCGGGTCTGAAATATGGGCCAATGTGACATGAGGCGTTGTGACAGGGGACGTGGGCCGCGATGCGAGGGGATCTGCGGGCAGGTCAGGGGTCATGATCAGAAAGAGGCCTTGTCAGTATCCACGCCATGAACCGGCGCCCGGGACTGCCGGAATGTGCCGTTCTGGCAGTTCCATCATAGCCGTGCTAGACCCGCCCGCATAGCCGAACGCCATATGAAGATTGCCTCCCCAGTGCGCATAGCCTTGATCCATAATGCCCGTAGCCGGAGAAACCGCCGGAACGGTTCCAGTTTTGCTGTCGAGGCCCAGGCCCTTCTGGGGAAGGATTTCGTTCCCTCCGACAGCCGGGAAGGGACCACTGACCATGTCCGCCAGCTTTGCGAGCGGGGGATCGACACCATCATTATTGATGGCGGAG
Organism: Gluconobacter albidus; assembly: GCF_002723915.1. Taxonomy (GTDB): domain Bacteria; phylum Pseudomonadota; class Alphaproteobacteria; order Acetobacterales; family Acetobacteraceae; genus Gluconobacter; species Gluconobacter albidus. The sequence goes on along the minus strand of NZ_BEWL01000001.1, from coordinate 11,741 downwards.
ACGGGACGGTCAGCACAGCCCTGACCGCTATTGCGCGCGCTTATCCCGCAGACCGCCTGCCAGATATCGTGGTTCTGGCGTCTGGTAACACGAACCTGATTGCCAGCGACGTGGGGTTTGGTCTGCGTGGCATGGACGCAATCCGCCGCCTGAAGGCAGGCGCCCTGCGCTCCAGCATCCGCACGCCGGTTCGCCTGTCCTGGCCCGGAACCGACCGCATGCCCGTCCTCGGGCTTTTCGGGGGATGTGCCGGATTTGCGCGGGCCGTCCGCATCGCCCATTCGCCAACGGTGCTGCGTTTTGCACCGCATGATCTGGCCGTAGGGATCACCCTTCTGACCACGTTCGTCAGTCTCATGTTCCGCAAAAGCCGCGAAGCCTGGCTCCGGGGAGATCCGCTGCGGATCGAAACAGGCGGACATGTCTATGACGGGCAGAGCTTCATGTTTCTGGTGACGGGGCTGTCGTGCCTGTCACGCGGGATCTGGCCGTTCTGGGATGCCGAACCCAATGTGGAGGGGCTTCGGTATCTGGATGTCGGCGCACAGCCTGACAGTCTTTTGCGGGCCACATGGGCGCTTTTGTGCGGTCGTGCGCCACGCTGGCTGCGTCGTCACCCCGATTATGTCAGTGGTCGTACGGACGATATGACACTGGTAACGGAAAGCGATTTCGTACTCGACGGAGAGGTTTTCAGTGCCGCGCCGGATGGCGTATTGAGACTGGAGCGTGCGCCCAGCTTCCGGTTCCTTCATGCCTGATGCGCTCGAACAGCGCCTGATCGCTGAACTGACCACTCCTGTCGATCCGGGTGTCAGCGCCTTCGCTGATGCTTTAGCCCGTGCCTGCCCCGAACTGCCTCTTGGCGTGCTGTTTTACGGCTCGCTTCTGCGCAATGCCGATCCGGATGGCATTCTTGACTTCTATATTGTCACCGAAAATGCAGAAGGATTTTCAGGCGGACTGATCGCCCGGACCGGAAACCTCGTGCTGCCGCCCAATGTGCGGTATTCGGAATTCCGGTATCAGGACCGCGTTCTGCGTGCAAAGATCGCAGTGCTCTCCCGTGAGCAGTTCGCTGCCCGCACCACTCTTGGAGCCTTGGACACGACGATCTGGGCCCGTTTCTGCCAGCCGGTCCGGCTGGTCTGGGTGCGCGGACCGGAGAGTGCGGACAGTCTTCTCACTCTCATTGCGGGATGTGTGACGACGGCGTCATGCTGGGCTGCTCTTCTGGGGGCGCCTTCCATGACGGCGCTGGAGTTCTGGAAAACCCTGTTCGCCCATACCTATGCGTCCGAACTTCGGGTTGAAAAGAAAGGGCGCGGCAACAGCATTCTGGAAGGACAGGAGGTGCGTTATGCGGCCCTGTTGCCGCTGGGATGGGCAAAGGGAGGGCTTCAGTTCTCCGTTTATGGCGATATCCTAGAGCCTGTTCTGAGCGCGGCCCTGCGTCGAAAAGCCGCCCGTCGCTGGGCGCTGGTACAGACATCCGGTCGTCCGCGGAACGTCGCCAGGCTGCTGAAAGCAGCTTTCACCTTTGAAAACGGCGCGTCCTATCTTGCTTGGAAAATACAGCGCCATACGGGCTTTGACATGAAGTTGTCGCCCTTTGAGAGACGGCATCCGCTCGTGATGCTGCCACGGCTTCTGTGGCGTGCCCGAAAGCTGTTGGGCCGCCCGAAAGCATAAAAAAGGGGGATCCATCGGATCCCCCTTTTTTATGAATTACAGCCCAAAATGTCTGGCGACTTCGCCGAAGACAACAACCGCGCGGTCGATTTCCTCAGGCGAATGGGCGGCCATGACCGAACAGCGCAGCAGGGGCCGGTTGTCAGGCGTTGCCGGCGGCAGCGAGAGGTTCACATAGACGCCGTTTTCCAGAAGCGCGTTCCAGAAGGCCACGGCCTGATCCACGGTCTCAAGCGTCACCGCGACGACTGGGGAAACATGTTCGCCGGTCTTGAGGCCGGCTTTCTGAAGCCCGGCATGCAGACGCGCCGCATTGTCCTGCAGCTTCGTCCGCAGTTCCGGACGCTCCTGCATGTCCTCGAGTGCTGCCATGGTGGCGGCAATGATCTCGGGGGGAAGAGACGCCGTGAACATGTAAGGCCGTGAGCACAGACGCATCAGGTCCACGCCATCGTGGTTTGTGACGCAGTAGCCGCCGACGGTGCCAAGCGACTTGGAGAAGGTGCCGACCACGAAGTCGATTCCGTCCTCGCAGCCTTGAACTTCCGCAACGCCACGGCCATTCGCGCCCATGACGCCGAACGAATGGGCTTCGTCAGCCATCAGATAGGCGCCGTGGCGCGTCTTGATGTCGACGAATTTATCCAGCGGGGCAACATTGCCCGTCATGGAATAGATGCCCTCGGCGACGATCAGCTTTGCGCCCGGATGATCCTTCAGGCGCGCCAGGCGCTTCTCCAGATCGACCGGATCGTTGTGGCGGAAGCGGATGACCTGTGCGCCCGACAGTTTTGCGCCGTCATAGATGCTGGCATGGCTGTCCGCATCGAGCAGCAGGATGTCATCCTTGTTCACAAGCGCCGAAATCGTGCCGAGATTGGCCTGATATCCGGTGGAGAACACCATGCAGTGCTTGCGACGGAAGAATTCGGCCAGGCGGGCTTCCAGCTTGCGATGCAGTCCAAAAGTGCCGTTTGCGATGCGCGAGCCCGTCGTGCCGACGCCCATCGTCTCCGCCGTTTCCACGGCGGCTTTGATGGCTTTTTTCGACTGGCTGAGACCAAGATAGTTGTTGGTCCCGAACAGGAGCGTTTCGCGGCCTTCGATGATGCCGACGCTGGCGGAAACCGGCCGCTCGATCACGACTTCGAACGGATTGCGCGGTGACGTCGCCGTCAGGGCGCCATAAGCTTCGCGCAGTCCCGCATGTTTGGCGAAAATATCGATCACGCCTGGGCGACCTTCAGCGCATGCAGGCAGCCGGCCAGATCATTGATGGTACGGATATCAGCCAGTTTGTCGAGAGGGACGGAGACGTCGATTTCGTCTTCGATTTCCATAACGAAATTCATGACGGCCAGGCTGTCAAAGGCAAGATCTTCGACAATCTTGCTGTTGCCATCGATGTCCCGGGGAACTTTCGGGTTGGCAAGCAGTTTCTCAATGATCATTGCGGAAATGTCGGTGACGCTGTCAGTCATGGACTTCAACTCTCGATGTCTGTGCAATCTTGGGCAAGCCTTATGCTCCAAACCCGTCCCGTTCGCCAGCCCTCTGTCTTTTCAGGCAGTCTGGCAATCGGGAACGGACAGGATTCAGGCGGCCGAAGACGTGGTTTCGGGCTGCTGGTCAAACTGCCCGGAGAGCAGCATGGTCTTGGCCCTGGCACGGGTCAGCTTGCCGGAGGATGTCTGGGGCAGCGTACGGGGCGGAACGAGGATGACGTCGACATCCACCCCGTGCTGACGACGGAACAGACTCGTAACCTCGTCACGAAGCTGGTTGCGGCTCGCATCCTCGCTCGCGCGACACTGGACGAGGGCTACGATTTTTTCGCCTTCCTCGCCATCCACGGAGAACACGGCCACGTCACGCGAACGCAGGGTCGGAATTTCGCTTTCGGCGGACCATTCCAGATCCTGCGGCCAGATATTGCGGCCATTGATGATGATCAGGTCCTTGGCGCGTCCTGTCACGACGATCTGACCATTGAGGTGATAGCCAAGGTCGCCGGTATTCAGCCAGCCATCTGCATCGAGAACTTCTCCGGTCTCGTCAGGGCGGCGGAAATAACCGCACATCAGGCTTGGTCCACGGACATAGACGGTTCCGACCTGGCGGTCCGCCAGATCATGGCCTGCTGCATTCCGGACCTCGATCTGGTGATCGGGCAGAGCTGCACCACACAGTACAAACGTCCGCAGCGGGTGGGACGGGTCGTTGGAAGGCTCGGCAATGCCATCCTTCTCGAGACGGCGCAGATCAATGGTATCGGTCTGGATGCCGGTGTCGAGCGGTGCGAAGCTGATGGCGAGGGTCGCTTCCGCCATGCCGTAACTTGCAACAAAAGCGCTGGCCCGGAACCCGTTGGACGCAAAACGCTCTGCAAAGCCCTCAAGGATATGATGGCGGATCATGTCGCCGCCGATGCCGGCGATGCGCCAGCACGACAGGTCCAGATCGGCCTGACCGCTACGGCGGGAGCAGAGTTCGTAGCCAAAAGACGGGCTGTAGGCGATCGTCCCGCGATTGCGCGAGATCAGGTCCAGCCAGACATGTGGACGGCGGGCGAACTCACGGGTCGGCAGCAGGTCCACGGAAAGCTGGCAGGTCAGGGGCGTCAGGAAGAAGCCGACAAGACCCATGTCGTGATAGAGCGGCAGCCACGAGACGCAGCGGTCATCACGCGGGTCTTCGGCCGGATGAACGTGAAGGCCGTCCCGGGCAATGGCGCGGGCGTTGGCCATTCCGGCCGCCTGCGTGACCGAAACACCCATCGGAAAGCGCGTGCTCCCCGAGGAGAACTGGAGATAGGACAGGGCCGTCGGGGAGATTTCCGGCAGCTCTACACGGGCCTCGGCATGTCGGTTAAGATCGGCAGGAGAGCCGCCGAACACCAGATCCAGCCCCTCCACGATGTCGCCGGTCCAGCTTCCGATCACATCGGGCACCACGACGGCACGGGCCGCAGCGCTCTGGATCATGCCACGCAGGGTCGCCACATAGCCGTCCTTGCCGCCAAAGGCGACAGGGAGGGGAAGTGGCGCCGGAACGAGGCCGGCATACTGGCAGCCAAAGAAAATCCGGGCGAAATCGCCGTCGCTTTCCGCAACGATCGCAACACGGTCGCCGGGCGTGAGGCCAAGACCCAGCAGACGACAGGCCATGGAGCGCGCCTGGTCGCGAAGCACACGGTAAGGCAGAGCTTCGAGAAGCTGTCCCCGGCCGGAATAGATGTTAAATCCGCTCTCACCCTGCGCCGCGTAGTCGAGTGCGGCTGCAAAGCTGGGGAAATCTCCGTAACGTCGTTCCAGACCGGATCGGCTGGGCGTCGGGACGGGATTGGCGGTTGGGTTCTGGTTGGCCTCGGTCAAACCTGGACTAGCTCCGTTTGGATCACCTGACATCAGGCAGCCCTTTTCAGAAAATCGACGATTGCGTCCGCCGCAGCGGGAGCAGTGGGTTCATCACCCAGTGTTTCGAATGTCTCTAATACATATTGGCGCTGCGCCTCAAGAAAACGAGGATGCGTTTCGAAGGCATTCTTGATCCTGTCGCCCAGATCCAACACATTTTCTGTCACCGGCCCCAGCGTCCAGAACTGATAATCCGGATCTCCGTGCCATTTTACGTGGTGGGCATTGAGAAACAGACAAGGACGTGGGCGGATCATGAATTCGGCCACCTGACTGCTGACATCCCCCAGATAGAGGTCTGCCCCCATCGTATAGGTCATGTCGATGCTCCGGTGGCTTCCGGGGTCGATCAGCATGTGCGGGAGATGCCCATACTGACGCTGCAATGCCTCGCCTTCCTCGCGACGGTTGTCGAAAAGACGGAAATGAGGCGCGAAAACAAGGTTATAGCGGTCCTGTCCGGCAAAGAACTTCAGAATCTGATGTCCCATTCCGGGCCAGGAAGACAGACGGCGTACGAAATGCGGATTATACAGGACTGTGGGCCGGTTGTTATTAAAAAGCTTCGGCCGCTTTGCATCCATGCGCCTCACGAGATCAAATTTGGCATAGGTGCCACGGTGATAGGCGCCGGGACGGATGATCCCTTTTTCCAGCATGCGCTGTTCCACCTTGCGTCCGGGAACCAGAAGGAAATCGAACCTGCCAAGATGGCTGGCAAATCCGATGGCCCGATCTCCGGCCCCATGTCCCGTCCAGATCATCTTCGGACGTCGTACTCCCATGCGGCGAAGTTGCAGGGACGTCGCTTCCGGCACGATGATGGCGTCAAACCCCCGGAAATAATGCCGGGATGCGAACAGTCCGATCAGCCGGTCCACCACCCGCAGGCCATGCTTTTCGATGCGACGGCGGAGTTTCTGGGAGATGGGCAGCAGATCGAACTGGACGCGCGCCTCAGGATAGAGGGTTGCGAGGGAGCTGGCCAGTTCGAGATGGCTGACGGTCAGGCAGGACACATGGACCGCCACGTCTGGATGGCGCGCAGAAATCTCCAGAGCAACGGGCAGGGCGTGCAGGGTCTGGTGGCGCTGGCCGATGAGGGGGAAGGCCACCTTCATGCTGCAAGCCCATCGGGGCTGCGGGCCGCGCGGATCACGAGGACCAGCTGAATCGTGATCAGTAATGTCACGCCGCAGAACGTCGCCGGCCCCACCCCACTCAGCCCGTACTGGCGGACCATCATGACGAGTGCCGGGAGAAAGAACAGGCATTCGAGAATGCGTGCGCCGATCGCGGCGCCAGAACGATTTGTCGTAAACAGAAGCGGTTCCAGTGGCAGGCCCCAGACAGTCACGACTTCGGCGGCGAGCAGCCACAGCGTGACGGGAAGGGCTTCCGTTGCTCCGGTGTGTCCGATGTAAAGCTGAAGCAGCGGGCGTCCTGCGAACAGTGTCAGCAGGAGCAGGCCCGTCCCGATTCCCCCGGCCATCAGGGCGATCTGTCCCGTCATGCGATACAGGCGGTTCATGGCCCGATCACGCCATAGCCGGGCCATTTCCGGATAAACGGTCGTCTGGATCAGCGTGGCGGGTTTTGCGATTCCCGCGGCGATCTGGCTTGCAATCCGGTAATAACCCGCGCTGGTCGGACCAACGAATGCGCCGACCACGAGCGTGCCGATATGTCCGAAGGCAAGGGCAAGCGTGGAGTTGAGGTTCGTGTTCAGCGCAAAACGCCAGATCCCGGGATAGGTGCGAAAAAACTGTCCGCTCAGGAGTTCGGGGATAATGCCGCGCATTTCCTGAAAAAGTCCGCGGATCAGGTCGCGGCGATACATTTCCCGGGCTGCCATGAAGAAGATCGTGCCCCAGGCGGCGGCTTCGGCGGCAATCCAGACGCTGGCGAGTACTGTCACCGAAGCCCAGCCCAGAGCCATCGAGGCCGTTCCGATGACCCGGACGATGGTGGCGACGGTTCCCTGAACGGCCAGCAGATCGTAGCGGTCGAACACCCGCAGCAGACCGGTCGCGGTCGCGGACGCCATAAAGAGAATGGAAACGCAGTAGACGACGCCGATGATATGGATCTGGGGTGGCCATCCCAGAAATTTCATGGCCAGAAGACTGATGAGAACGCCGCCACCAAAGCCCAGAAGCCCTCCCGAAGTGTCCAGAAGAAGGCTGAAGGAGACGATTTTCTGGAAACTGCTACGGTCCCCCTGCGTCAGGGGTTTCAGACCGTAATGCAGAACGGTCTGCCAGGACTGGAAGTCAACGATATCACCCATCGTCCGCGCGAAGGCATACATCATCGCAACGAGCCCAAAGCCGTAGCTGCCCAGCAGATGGGTCGCAAGCCAGATGTGAAGAAGGCTCAACGGAGCGTTCACGGCGCGCCCCCCCAGAAGAACGCCCAGATTGCTCATGACACGCTGGATACCGCCGGGTCTCGCTGCCTGGGAAGACGATGAGTCGTCTGACATCAATTTATGGAAACTTTCGTGACAGTCTTGTCGTTAACGCCGGTCTGGAACAGAAATAGGCGTTTCCCCGGAAATCTGAACTCACTTTTTGTGACGGAAAATTGCGTCAACAGGAATCCCTATCAAGCCATTGAAAATAAATGCTTTTTTTGATGTTTTTGGGCAGCAAAAAAAGTATGCCTGTTTTATGTTTGAAAAATACGGTTACGTAAAGCGTTCACAAACACGTTGTGTCGTCGGTAGGGTGGGACGTATCAAGAACGCTGGTCAGGAACATGATATGAATGAATATGACCGGGATTAATCCCGGTCATATTGGTCATTTTTCAAACAATTTGCATTTGGCGATATGTTTGTCGTTGGTTCCATATTGGATCACGGTTTGAATAAACGTTTGGTTTGATCTGGTTATTTTTTGATTTTGGAATATCAAATCGCGTAATTGTTCATCCGTGGTTGTTTGATACACCACACACTGGACCGATTTTGCACGATCACTGGATAATTTTTGACGATGTGAATCATTCCCATATCGTGCAACGGCTTTACGAACATCACAATGTTTGTCATGAACCAACACGTCACGGATTTTATTCGATCCATACATTGCAGCCCGTATCCGCCAGAATTGGTCAGGATTGGTGGAAAATGTATCCATGATTTGTGGAACATGTTTCATATGGGTAAGATAATCACCATCCATTCCGGGAACATGATTATCAAAAAACACCCGTAATACATCACATATTGTTCGATTTTGTCCGAAAACGGTTTTCGATTTTGATCGAACAAATTGGTTTGTTTGATAATCGACCATGTTCAAAAACACATCGTTTGGATACATTGACGAAAATTTATAATTCCAAAACATAAGAATGCAACGGGTTTTATATTGTTGTTCATCATCGCATATGAATGGCGTGTTTTTGAATTTAAATGTATTTGTCGCAAATTCAACCACACGTTTGTTTTTATAAGAATCAATTTGTGTTTGCGTTGGTTTTGGTATGGAATCGCCATATGTTTTCATCGCATAATATAATGCAATATCGTTTATATTATCATCATGATATCCACCGTAAACAATACCATTAATTAATGAATCAAAAGTTGCATATGATGATTCATTGATGATTTTTGTTATATGTGGTGGCGTTATATGTACCGCCGTTGATACAACGGCAGGTATGACGTTAATTTGTTTGTTTAATGATTTATAGGTCATACATTATCCAATCATAATTTTATGTATCCATGTTTTGAATCCATATCGGTTGAAAGAAACGGACATTCGTTTCCATTGACGTTAAGATATCAGATCGTTTCTTGAAATAAAAATGTTTTATTTAGGTCAATACAAAGCCCGTAATTGCTTCATCATGCTTATATTATTTTTGACTATGGTTTGTGCTTTCCCCAATAATATATGCCTGTACGGGCCAGATATCGGCTTACGGCGCATATGAAGTGATCCAATGTAGGGAATTGGGCTGTCTGCTGATCCTGCGGGCTGTCATCGCGTCTGAAGGGCAGGGCAGGGGGGTAGATGAAGAAAAGAAGGCCAGGGTGATAAGCCCCGGCCTTCTGCGTTGGTCGTTATGGCGGTTAGGCCAATAGGAAGTCGGTGAATGACTTCTGGACAAGCTTTCCATCAACCAGTTCCTGAACACTGGTTATGAACGGCTTCATGGCTGACCAAGGGATATTGATGGTCTGGCCGGTGTTTAACGTCATACCTGTATAACTTACGTTATTCTGGTTGGACATGGGGTAATTACAATTTACTTCTGCATATCTTATATCAGCATGGGATGCATTATATCGAAGGTTTAGACTGGAACGTAATTTGTCAAAATCAATGGTTATATAGAAATCATTGTCACCAAACGTCTGAACGATATAATCCACGTTTTCGGTGACAAGCCATCCCGGTTTGTATCCGTAATTGGACCAGATTTCTGCATAGAAGCTTTTGTACTTCTTGCGTCCGAATTTCATATCATATGTGCGAACATCACCATTCTTGAAGGTAAAGGTTACATCACCTGTCTTCTGTTGTTTCTTGGTGTCATGGATGGTGATGTATTCTAAAGCGTTAAGATGATATTCGCCCATATGTATAATGGCAGCCCATTCGGCATCTTTGCCTAGTGTGTGGTCTTGATTGAAATTTTGTGTCTTCATTTTCTTTTCCCAAAATAAATTTGATAAAACTATTTATCAGGGAAGAAATCCGATTAACTGTGGTGTTAAAAAACTAGCGATGCATATTAAAAACGAATTAAAAATATCTTGTTTTTATTAACAATATAGTTTATAACTACGTTAATGTTATAAATACATTTGTACGAAACGGACCCGATCAAATTACCGTTTCAACAATGGTGATTTGATTATCCGTTTTATACTTATAATCTATATCTTTTTTCTATTTTTAAATTTGAAAACCCATTGTGAATCCTTTGATCGGGTCCATTCACAATGGGTTTTTTTTATGACCTGATTTCAGAAATAGGATTAAAGAATGAATACAAAAATAGATTTTAATGAAATATATAAGTTATACAAAGAAGTTGAAAATGTTAAAATGTTGGCCAGTGATATGGTTTTGATGTTGTATCGCCAATATCCTGACAACATAAAAGAAATAACAGATGCAGTTTCGAAGTATAAAGAAATATCTGCCATTGATATTAAAAACGCAAAGAAGCAGTTGATCAAAAACAAAACAAAGGCGATAGAAGCGAAAACGCTTCCTGAATTTATAAAAACATATTTTTCATTAAACGGGATTGATATCGACATTCAGGGTGGCTTAAAAAATAAGCCACATGACATATCAGACAACGATGATGTGGAAATGGAATTAATTCTTCGCGCAAGTAATAATGCGAAAATTATGTTCGTATCGGATATCGCAACCAACATTCAGAATGAAATCATTGAAAACGATTATCCTAAAGAATGGCGTCCATATGATTATATCCAAAGAAATATAATTTCACATATGAACGATACGACCCAAGAAAAGCGTTTAGAAGTTATCCAGCCATTGATGATGTCGAAGGGCGGATTTAAAGATTACACGGCGTTTCTGGACGCGGCGCGTATTATATCGAACGACAACCCTGATTATGTGGCTGCTGTTTTATACCATTTCATATGGCAGGCCAAACGTAAGATGACGGGCTTCAATGTTGATAATCACATGATGCCAATTTTCACAGGAAAACAAAACTGCGGTAAATCACGCTTCGTAAATGACTACCTGTTGAAACCAATTACTGGCCTTTTCACCGAAGCAAACTTTACGCAAGTTGGTGATGATAGAAATGTTGCATTATCAACAAACAACTATGTGTTGTTCTGTGATGAAATGATTGGTTCAAACAAAACTGAAAACAACATTATTAAAAATGCGATATCAAGAAAAGACATTCAATATAGACCAATGGGAACGAATGCGTCATTGAACGTTCCAAACAATGTTACCTTCATTGGTTGTACGAATGAATCACTTGCGGATTTGATTAAAGATGACACAGGCGCAAGACGTTTTCCAATTATCAATTATGGTGACGTAGGGGGATATGAATCACCTTGGATGAACCCAAAATTTAATGAAATCGACTGGTTCAAGTTGTGGTGTAACGTTAATCCTAAAGAAGAATGTGTATTCAAGCGCCACCCTAACTTGTTAGGTTTGACGATGGATAACATAAACGAAAACAAATACATATCACCGTTACAACACTGGTTTATGGATATGGATGATAAGCCAAAATCCATATCACCAAAAGACGGGAAGGCGATGTATCTATTATATGCTGAATTCATTAAGACATTTCATCAGTCATCCAAGCCAATATCATCAACAAAGTTCTTTCGTGAATTATCCAACTATGCAGACGAACATAATGATTTAATAACAAAACACACGGACAGACTTAGAAATAAAACATATTACTGGAATCAGTGACCAAGAAAGGATAGACGAACAATCTATCCCAAAGCAATAACCAACAAACAAAGAAAGGGATCATATGATCCATTTTTCTTTATGTTCAGCAGATACATCATCAGCGCAAAGATAATGCGTCAGCATAATAAACGGCTGTTTCTGTAGCACTGTAGCCAGTTTGCTGACG